>CAYTIH010000040.1:0-23209 GCA_964437825.1 uncultured Clostridium sp.
CCTGTGACCGGACATGGTAAAGGCAAGTATCGTTTCCGGCAGTAATAAGGTCGAGCGGATGGAAAATCGGTATTTTGAGGCCAAAAAACCGTAGATTTATTTCCTAGAACTAGGACTTTAAATTTTCGGGCTTTTGACATCAATATCGAACAATCGTGCCATGTGGAGACAGTTGTAATGATGTCATGGGTGGAAGGAAAATAGGGAGTTGAGTTCGTGATTTGAATAACACAGGGTTGAGGCTGTGATTTAGATATCGGAGGGAAATATGTATTATCATGCATCACACAGGTAAAAGGAATTGTGCAATGAAAGCCGCATGTTTCTAATCATGGTATTCCGCTGATTTACTTTTCTAAGAAGATAGAAAATGTACTTGTCTATTTGAGTAATGCGATAGAAAAATATTGTAGGGAAACAGGCTTTTCATACGATGGCAAGTGAAAAAAATGGGGATCATATGGGTTTAATAAAGATGACCGTCAGAGGTTGGAAGAGTATTATCCAAACGCCCTTATAAGCACATACAAAGGCGTATCCGGATGCATTTATAGTGTGAAAGCTATCATCGATTCGGGTTTTGAAGTTCAGATTCCTGATGTTGCTGCAAGTGCCGAATCGGTAAATATGTCAGATGTAGAATTTATTCCTGATGCTTATGAGGCTATTTTACAAGCAGAAAAAGACGGTCTGATCACAATCGTTCGATATGAGGAAATTATAGACACCTGTGAAAAAACCGCCGATTACAGCAATCGGTAGCAATGCCGCTACAGAAAGGGTTACCGACAAGTACTAATTGACAACTATATCGCCATTTTCCGCATTGACGAACCACTCAAAACCGTTTATGTGGTAACAATACAATATCAGGGACGGAATTTATAAGATAAGCACCAAATGAGGTAATGCATCATTTGGTGCTTTCGATACCTTTCCGTCCGCCAGCACGGAAGCAGATTACAGCAGCATTATCCGGAAAACGGCTGCCGGGAGAATTGATAGACCATTGGGCACTCATCATCCAAGACACCCCGATATGGTATATCCTGTCAACTATGGCTATGTGGAAAGGATTATGGCTGCAGATGGTGCAGCATTTCACCATTTTAATGATGTAGAGGATAAATGGATCGTTTCATTAGACGGGAGAGAGATTCCCGATGACAAAATATTGGGAGATATTGCATTTCAAGAGCAGTTTTTTTATGGGAAGTTGTACGGATAATAGCTCTGAGCGGTGGACATGTTCTCATCAAAACCGGATTTTCAATACAGAATGGAAAAGAAGCATCGGCGCTTCTATTACGGATATCGGCAATGCACAGGAATTTGACGAAGCAGAATAAAAGCGGGACAGATTCATATCCCGCTTATCCTTCATCTCTAACCTAGCTAGCTATCCAAGCTAACTTAACTAACCAAGCTAACCTACCCAGCTAACTTAACTAACCCGGCTATCCCAGCTAACCTACGCTTCCGGTCATGATTCGCAAGCATCAGTGATTCCTTATTCTGCGTCTGTATCTGCAGAATCCGTATCCTCGGAGTCATCCTCCGCATCATCCTCTTCGAATTCATCATCGAAGTCGTCCTCAAAGTCCTCCAGATAATCCGGAGTGAAATAACGGTATACTGCATATGCGATTCCGGCAATGGCAGCAACAGCTCCAACAATTACCAATATCCATAGTACGACATTGCATTTTTTGCTTTCCGGTTCCGGTTCGGGCTCTTTTCTATTCAAAAATTCCGCTGTCTTAATGGTATTTATCAAATCTTCAATTTTGTCCTTGCTCATATGATTACCCTCTTTCTGTGACTTCCTTCACGATTTCAATTTTGTTACCCATAGTATAACACCGGAGTGTCTGTTTTACCATTCTTTTTTTATAAAAAATAATGCAACTCGTTCCCCGGAGCTACAGTTTCTTCAATTTTGCAAATCCGGCATACATAATTTTCGTACCCGCTCCGTCGAAGGTAACCGTCACTTTATAGTCCTTTGGCTCCTTCTCTATTTTCAGAACGGTACCCTCTCCATACTTAATATGGTTGACTCTGTCTCCTTCCGAATAAGTAAGTGCTCCTTCAAAAAGCGATTCGCCCTTGGTTATTCCCGGGACTCCGGAAAGTGCCGTTTTTTCTCCTTGAAACACCGGTTTGGCAGCGGCATTTCCTAAGCCGACACCGTACAGCTGCTTCAATCTGCTGTCCCCGCCTGCGCGGCTTGCGGGCTTTTTCAGTTCAAACATGGTATCGCTCTTGTAAGTACTTCCCGGCGTCCCATAGGCTGTCCTTCCTGCGGTACTTGTTCCCGTACCGTATCTGCCCCCTGCAGAAAATCCGCTGTTATCATAACGTCCGGGCTGATTTTTTCCAGTCTGCTGATTTCCAATCTGCTTCTGTCCTGCCTGCATGGCCTGATATCTCTCTACAAAAGAGAGCCCGGACATACCGCCGGAATCGGAGGTTACGCCAAATCCATAGTCATCATCAAACTGTCTTCTATTATTTAACGGCCTGTTATCAAGCAGTTCCACAGGTATTTCTTTTACAAAGCAGCTGACATCATTATATTGCGTCTCACCCCTGATCATTCTCTGTTTTGCACAGGACAGCGTCAGATCCTTTTTTGCCCTGGTAATTCCCACATAGGCAAGACGCCGTTCTTCCTCTACATCCATCGCATCATCGGAGCAAATGGACATATAGCTTGGAAAAATACCGTCCTCCATGCCGGCCAGATAGACATGCTCGAACTCCAATCCCTTGGCACTGTGCAGTGTCATTAACAGTACCTTATTGTCATCCTCCGAAACGCCGTCAATATCGGCAACCAGCGCAACCTCCTCCAGGAAATTGCTCAGAGACGGTTCCTCATGGGACTCCTCATAGGCAACGATTTTACTGATGAATTCATCGATATTTCCCAGTCGATCCTTTGCATCTTCTTCATCGGAGGCCTCCAGCTGCTGAATATATCCCGTCGTATCGAGAATATCCCGCATTAAGTCCTCCAGACTGTAGACATTCAGTTTACTGCGAAATACCTGAATCATAGTAACAAAGGGGGTTAGCTTGGCTGCACTTTTTCCAAGCGATCCGATTTGACCGGCGTCGCAAAGCGCATCATAAAAGCTGATTTCGTGCTGATCCGCATAATCCTGAACCTTTTGAATGGTAGTTGCTCCGATTCCTCGCTTGGGAATATTGATGATTCTTTTCACTGCCAGATCATCCCTGCCGTTATCAATGGTTTTCAGATAACTCAGCAGATCCTTAATTTCCCTTCTTGCATAGAAATTGACACCACCCACCAGATTGTAGGGGATTCCTTCCACTACAAAACGTTCTTCCAGCAAACGGGACTGTGCGTTTGTTCTGTAAAGCACCGCACACTCATTGTAATCGGCGTCGCCATTTCTTCGTTTGCGTTTGATATCATCAGCGATAAATTCCGCCTCCTCATAAGCGGTATCAAACGGTCTGAAATGCAGCAGGCTTCCCCTCTCCTGCTGTGTCCAAAGCCTTTTATCCTTTCGGCCTACATTATTACGGATGACTGCATTAGCCGCATCCAGAATATTCCGGGTAGAACGGTAATTCTGCTCCAGTTTGATCACCACTGCCTCCGGAAACACCTTTTCAAAGTCAAGAATATTCCGAATGTTGGCCCCTCGGAATTTATAGATGGACTGGTCATCATCACCCACCACGCACAGATTGTGATGGGACTGTGCAAGCAGTCTGATCAGTTCGAACTGTACCGTATTGGTATCCTGATACTCATCCACCATAATATAGCGGAATCGCTTTTGGTACGCCTGCAATACATCGGGACAGGTCTTAAAAAGCTCCACGGTTTTCATCAGCAGATCATCAAAATCAAGTGCATTATTCTTTTGCAGTGTGCTCTGATATTCCAGATATGCCTTGCTGATCCTCTGTTTTTGATAATCCCCCATTGTGTTAAGCGCATATTCCGTAGCAGAAATATTTTCATTCTTTGCGCCGGAAATGGCTGATAAAATGGTCCGCTCCTTCAGCATCTTGGTATCAATCTGCAGATTCTTGCAGATTTCCTTCATAACGCTCTTGGAATCGTCCGTATCATAGATTGTGAAATTATTATCATACCCGAGTCGGTCAATATAACGGCGCAGAATCCGAGCACAGGTGGAATGGAAGGTAGCTACCCAGATACTCTCCGATCCATAGCCGACCAGCTGATCCACACGTTCTCTCATTTCTCCGGCTGCTTTATTGGTAAATGTAATCGCCATGATATTCCATGGGTCCACATTTTTTTCTTCTATTAAATATACAATCCGGTGGGTCAACACTCTGGTTTTGCCCGAACCCGCTCCGGCTAACAGCAGTACCGGTCCCTCCGTCTGATAAACGCCCTCCTGCTGTCTTTCATTCAACGTATCATATATGCCCATACTTACCTCTTTAAAAAAAGACTGCCCCTTAACAAGGCAGCCTTTTCACTCTTAAGATCATTACCGGAACAACTGATGGCCGCAGTTCCCACAGAATTTCATTCCTGTTGTTGCAGTTCCGCAGTTCGGACAGAATTTCGGACACTCGCCGGGAATGGACGCCCGGGAAGCTCCCGCCTGATTCATTTGACCTGCACCGCTCTGATTTGCATTCATCTGATTCACAATCTGCTGTCCCATAGCCATGCCCATCTGCATGCCGACCATCTGACCGGCAATATTGGCGCCGCCGTTACCGCCTTTTTCCATTGCGTTAGCTGCCGCAAGCTGCTGGTATTTATTGACATCCCCTACCATGGACTGCGCCGCAGCCTTCTCCTGCATCTTCTTGACTTCCTCAGGATAGGAAAAACTTTCGATCGTAAAATCGGTAATGGCGATACCGATCTTTCGCATACTCATATCCAGATCGGATTCAATCCCCTTCGCAATGCTTCTGGCATCGGCCTGAAGGTTGAACATATCATGTCCTTCTTTTGCAATCCAAGACATTAGCAGCTGATCCAGACTTGCAATTATACGCTCCTTCACATCGGAAACCGCATATGTCTGCTTAATGCCTGCCAGCTTATCAATGACGGTCATCGTATCTGCAATCTTGCAGTTAAATGTACCAAAGGCTCGAACCGGCATGCCTCCCGGAAGACCTGCTGCGGGAAGATTAATCGCATTCTTGGTTCCCCATCTGCACAGCACTTCCTTGGTATTGATAAATAATACCTCGGCCCTGAGTCCCGAATTAAAGCCAAATTTGAAGCCTTTTAATGTGGATAGAAACGGAATGATCTGGGACTCAATATCAAACTGTCCCTCATCGGTAAAAATTCCTTCCACCCTTCCGTTATACAAAAAGATTGCATCCTGCCCCGGGCGGATGATTAATACGGAGCCTTTTTTGATCTCCGAATTATTCCATTTCCAGAATAGAACTTCTTCATTCACTTCCTTCCATTCAACAACATTGGAAAACTGTTTTGAAAATAAACCCATATTTATGTACCTTTTCCCTTATTTGCTTCACTGCCATACAATCAACGGCAGCTCCTTACATTCCCATTTCAGCCTTCAGCGCAGCAAGCTCATCATCAACATCGGACAGTCTGCTGCTGGAATCATACTTCTTTGTCAGATTCTCGATGCTGTTTTCATCACTGCTCTGGTTCAGTTCATACATTGCATCGGCCTCATCAAGCATCTTTTCAGCCTTTTCCTCCATACGCTCAAACGCTGCCATATTGCTGCCGGCACTTTCAAGTCCGCTGCCCATCTTATTGAGCTTCTGCTGAGTCTCGGCTACCTTCATTTTTGCTTTGATCATTTCTTTTCTGGATTTTAAAGAAGAAATGTCGCTTTCCAGCTTATCATGCATTTCCCGCATCTTCCGGGCATTATCGGCTGCCAGTGAATACTGCTGTTCCAAAACCACGTGTCTTTCACTAAGCTCCTTCTTCTTTGCAAGGAACTGACGCGCTTCATCATCGTTTCCACCGGCTACGGCCTTCTTTGCATATTCGCCCATTTTGGCGATCTCGGATTCATTTTCCTCCAGCTTACGCTTTGCGGCCTTTTCTTCTGCCATAATGGAAGCAGTTTCCGCCTTTACCTTTGCAAAATCATTTTCCAGATTACGAAGATACTGATCAATCATTTTCTCCGGATCCTCACATTTGTCCAAAAGTGCATTGAAATTAGCTGCCATAATGTCCTTAAATCTTGAAATAATACCCATTTAAAAATCCTCCTCTTTCCTGTAGCAGTAAGTGTTTTTATTATACACGTTTTTGAAGAAGGTGTCTATGCCGAGCCGACAAATTTCACGCAATTTTAAGCCGAATTTTACTATTATTTCATCCTGTTGTCTGTGTGGGTTTCCATTCGGATTCTTTCGATGTAAACCTGACTTTCCATTCGGATTCAAAGAACTGCAACGACAATCCCCGCAATAATGACTCCTGCACAAAACAGCTTATATCCGATATTCTTTTCATGAAAAATCAATTTTCCCGCCAATATAGTCACGATACACCCGCTCTGTTTGATCAGTGTCATCACGGTAATCCTGCTGTCTTCCATCCCGTTTGCGATAAACAGCGCTCTGTCCGCTGCCACGAACATAAAACTGAGCAGCCAGATCCAATAATTGGAAAACAGACTTTGAAATCGGATTTTTGTTCTGGATACAACAATATAAACCGCATACATAAGTACCAGAAAAAGCATATACCAGAATTGCAGCTGGGCGCTTGTCATATCCTTCATAAGCAGCTTGTCCATCAGGCCCGAAACCGCGTTCAGCACGCACGAAACCAGCGCCATGACCACATAAATGACAACCACCTTTTCTTCCTGCTCCTGTCCTTTTTTCCGATACTTCAATAATAGCAGTCCTGCGCATACCAGAATCAGGCCGATTCCCTGAAATATCGTGAGCTTTTCATCCAGAACAATCACTCCAAGGAGCGTAGCAAACAAAACCCGCGACAAATCCAAAATACCGTAGCAGCTGATGGGCAGATGCTCGATGGCCTTAAAGCTGCAAATCCATGCAACAAAGATAACAAAGGATTTCACAGCAACAAAGCAAAGCTGCACTGCGCTCAGGCCCCCGGCTCTCGGCAGATCCGGCGTTACCATGAGAAATGACAATAATGTATATAAAAACAATACCTCAAGGACCGTATTTTTTTGCAGTGATTTTTTCTTGACCACTTCCCGGCATCCCTTTAAAATCCCGTAAACCAGCACCAGCAGCATCCACATATCCATGCCTCTTTCTAAATGCCCCTATGCAGGCACATGCTCGTTTCGCCGCATATTGACATATTTTCACAGATTGTATTTATTTTTTGCAAATTCTGTTACATTATATCCGGGCAGTTGTTATTTTGCAACTCATACAATTTTAAACGCACCGTTCGCCTTGCAATTTGAAGCGCACGTTGCACTGTTCTAATAACTTATGCACCACTTTCCCCCTGCCTTTATATAATAAGAGTAAGAAATTTCGGAAGCGGTTTTAACCGCTCAGGAGACTTATGCGAAAAAAAATAACCGGCATATGCCTGATTCTGACGCTCCTGATTTCCTGTTTATCCGGATGCGGAAGCAGTACCAAGGATGATGACTCCGGACTTACGAAAGTGACTTTGAACGAAGTGGCGCATTCCATTTTCTATGCGCCCATGTATGTAGCGATTGAAAACGGATATTTTGCAGAGGAAGGCATCGACCTTGATCTGGTAACCGGATACGGCGCCGATAAGGTTATGGCGGCCGTTCTGTCAGGCGAAGCAGACATCGGTTTCGCAGGCTCGGAAGCCAGCATCTACACCTATCTGGAAGGCGCCAATGATTCCATTATTAACTTTGCGCAGCTGACACAGCGTGCCGGTAACTTTCTGGTATCCAGAGAGCCGATTGATGATTTTACCTGGGATATGCTGATCGGAAGGGATGTTCTTGGCGGCCGTGCAGGCGGCATGCCGGAAATGGTCTTTGAATACATTCTTGAGAAAAACGGAATTGCACCCTCGGATGTGAATATTGACCAGAGTATTGATTTTGGGTCCACCGCGGCTGCATTTTCGGGCGGGCAGGGCGAATTCAGTGTTGAGTTTGAACCCTTCGCCACAAGTCTGGAGCAAAAAGGCGACGGTTATATCGTGGCTTCTCTTGGCGAAGCTTCCGGATATGTACCCTACACCGCATATTTTGCAAAATCCAGCTACATGGATGAGCATCAGGACATCATCCAGGCTTTTACAAATGCATTGCAAAAAGGAATGGATTATGTAAACTCCCATGATGCAAACGAAATTGCTAAGGTCATAGCGCCCCAATTTGCCGAGACGGATCTTGAAACGCTGGCAACGATTGTAGCGCGTTATCACGATCAGGATACCTGGAAAACAGATCTGATTTTCAGCCAGGAAGCCTTCACTTTGCTTGAAAACATTCTGGAAGCTTCCGGAGAACTGCCAGAGCGTGTTCCCTATGAAGCGCTTGTTACTACCCGATATGCTGAGGCGGCAATTCAATAGTTCCGGTGGAACAGCACCGTGAGAACAGCGCTTAAATAGCATTTGAATTTCAGTATAAAATACGATATGATATATGCACGCCGCAAAGCAATATCGGAAACGGATAACCCCGAAGCAGAAAATCGGCATAAAATAAAGAAACAAGGAGCAAAAACCATGGGAGCAGGTATCTCGGCAGAAAAAAATCAGGATATGACTCAGATCATAACGCAGACAAGGCAGATTGCAACAGAGCTTTTACAGGCAGCTCATCTGCAGCCCGGAGACATTCTGGTTGTAGGCTGTTCCTCCAGCGAAGTCGCACATCATCAGATCGGTTCGTATTCCAGTGCCGAAATCGGAGAAGCCATCTTCACAACCCTTAATGATATCGTATCAAAACAGGGGGTTGCCCTTGCAGCGCAATGCTGTGAACACCTGAACCGTGCCTTAATCATAGAAAGAGAGACAGCGCTCGCCCGCCATCTTCCCATGGTAAACGTAGTTCCGCAGCTCAAGGCGGGCGGCTCCTTTGCAACCGCGGCATATCATCATATGAAAGCTCCGGTTGCCGTAGAATTTCTGAAAGCCCAGGCGGGAATTGATATTGGGGATACGCTGATCGGTATGCATCTGGATGCCGTTGCCGTTCCGGTACGTACTTCCATCACCGAGATCGGCAGCGCCCATGTCGTATGTGCCCGGACACGGTTAAAATATATCGGCGGTGAGCGCGCAGCATATCTGCCTGGTGCGGGAAGTTTGAGTGAGTAATATTTTTTGGTGTTAGTCGGCATGCGGATTGGCAGACAAAATTTCGGTCTATCAGCCCGCTTGTCCCTCCAAACAAGAAAAGATCCGGTTCAGAAATCCATCTGTTCCGGATCTTTTTTTCGTTATCATAATGACTAATGACTGAACCGTTTCACGGCCCGGCAGCTTAAAGGCTATGCTTCTTTTACGCTTTTCCCGATTCTTCTCCTGCTTTCGGCTTCTCCGCTTTTCCCGATTCTCCTCCTGCCTTGGGCTTCTCCGCTTTTCCCTGCTCTCCTCCTGCCTTCGACTTCTCCGCTTTTTCCTTACTTTTCTCCTGCTTTGCCTTGGCGGCCTTTTCCGCTTCCTTATCGGTTTCCTTCTGCGTATACGCATCAATCAGCTTCTCCACCAGCAGCTTCTTGACATATACATCATAGCTAAGCAGGCTCACAAACGAAAATATCTGCAGGAAATCCCTGTCCTTTTCCTCCTCATCCTGAAACAGTTCTCTTGACTTTTCGTATTCATGACGAATATTTTCCTTCAGTTCCTGAATATGTCCGTCTTCCATACTGAACACTTCATCGTAGATATGCTTCAGATTCAGCCTGCCATCCCCTTGAAAATATCTGGTCGCAAGCGGTCCCAGCAGGGCCTGAATATCATTGATGCTGAGAATTCCTTTAAAATAATAAATAAAGATCAGCATGATAATATGATCTCTGGAATATTTCTTCTTTACCGGAGGCGGCAGCAAATCGTTTTTCGCATAATTGTTGATCATTGTCTTCGTCAGGATCTTATCCTCTGCCGGATTTCTGGTCGTGTTTTTCAGCCTATGATCCATAAAAGTCGTAACCTGATCCATATACAAATCAATATTGGGAATGTCCTCGGAATCGATATGTTCTACGCGGTCCAGACTATCCAATATGCTGTTTAATAAGTCTTCCGTATTTATTGTCATAATAAGCACCCTGCCTCTGTATGTCATTATATAGTATTAAATACTACTTGTAAATAACCAATTCAGCAAATCCTTCAAACCCGCACGACCGATTCACACAGAAACTCACGCCTCCGTATCTCACAGAAATCCAACACAGAAAGCTTACAGAAATCCAAGAACGTATTTACTTTAAAACTTTAATATGCTAAAATGTATCTATGTAAAATTTTACAGTGATAAATCGCTTGTAAATGGAGGATACGCATGAACAAAAAGATTAAAACTCCCCCGGTCGACCATCTGTTTGACGCTATTTTGGAGCTGCAAAATAAGGAAGAATGCTATAATTTTTTTGAGGATCTCTGCACTGTTAATGAGCTTTTATCGCTATCGCAGCGTTTTGAGGTAGCAACCATGCTGAGAGCCAAAAGAACCTATCTGGATATCGCGGAGAAAACCGGAGCTTCCACCGCAACCATCAGCCGTGTCAACCGTTCTTTAAATTACGGCAGCGACGGGTATGAACTGATTTTCAAACGTCTCGAGGATCACAAAACGGAAACTCAAAAGTGAACCCAAAAGTAAAAAGAAGACTTTGCTGTGCCAAAGGCTCATTCCGCATAAAAGCTTTTTCCAATCAGTGTTCTCAATTTTTGTATATCTTCTAAATTAAATGAACCAAACTCCTGATAACAAACGGTTTCACTTGTTCTGTTTAATTGTTCATAGAAATCTGTGACAAACAGATTAAATTTATCCAGGATGCCTTCCATGGGGACCTGCGTAAGGTTGCCCGGAGAAGCAGCTTCCTCGCCGGACCGCTCCGGCTCCATTTCAAACGAAAGAGAAGTAACGTAAACGTCTAAATACCCGTTGCCCAATGCGGATCTGATTTTGGTTTTATAAATCCCATCCTCAATTTCCTGATAGTCAGCTTTCCCATATTTTTCCGGTTTGTAATTTTGAAAATTCTTCATATCTCGTCTCCCTGCCTAAATTTGCACAAATGCAATTCCGTTTTCTCTCGCATATTCCTCTGCCTTGGAGCCGGACTTTCCCTTGATTTGAAAGCCCGAAACGGTTTGATACCCTTTGATGCGAAACGCTGATTTTTCAGGTGAAGTATATTCCCTGATTTCCATAATTCCTACTGCTTTCGTGCCAAATTCCGTAACACTTTCCGGTATCGCCAATTCTTTCAGGGATGTGCAATGGAAAAATGCATAGTCCCCGATGCTCATAACACCATGCTCCATTACCGCCTCTTTTAAATTGATACAATCGCCAAAGGCTTCCGTCAAATCTTTGACTGAGCCGGGGATATAGGCATACTCCAAAGCCTCCTCTAATTGTTCACATCCATGAAATGCCGTTCCAATCGAGGTTACGCCCTCCGGTACAACTACGCTTTTTAATTCTGTGAAACCATCAAAGGTACTCTCCAACGAAATAACCCTTTCCCCCTTAATTTCAGAGGGGATGACAAGATGTACTTCATTTCCGTTATAACGCAGGATTTCTACGCCGCTCTCCAGGTTTGTGCAAGTCCATAAACCATCCTCGCTTTCAAAGGTCTGAACGCCATCCTCATACTTTGGAAAATATTCATAGCTTTCCCCGGTTCCATATCGTCCTCGTTCCTCACTCCAGTAAGCTGTCACAAGATACCTCCATTACAAAAAAAACCTGTTTTTCACTCCTCGTTGTTAGAAACAAGTCCTCCGCCTTACGGCGAAGGACTGTACTTTCAACCCAACCATTATCTAATTCTTTTTCCGTGTTCCCCGCGCTAACCGTATATTTCCATGATACCCATAGGATCTATATAAGTTCCGTCCTGTATGATTTGATAGATTATCGTGCGCTCCGATTTTGTAATCGGAAACAGAATATCACCCTTACGTATTTCGGCGCCTTCTACCACCTTGGGATTTTCCCGTACATGGTATGTAGAAATATAACCGTTTCCATGGTCAATTTCAATACGATATCCCCATTCCGGGTCTTCTGCGGATAAAATCACCGTTCCGCTTCCTGCCGCCACCACCTCGGCGCCAAGATCGGCGGTAAATTCAATATAAGGCTGTCCTTCCTCCGTTGTTTCTTCCGTATAGAGTACCGTACCATTGACAGGAATTCCGGCAGGCTCATATAACTCGGCCTCCTGCGCCATCCTGCTTTCTTCTTCCTCCACCTTACGATTCACCGTAGCGCTGAGGATTGTATTCTTCTCCGTCAATTCTTCTATCTGCTGCTCTAATTCGGATGTGTAGCTTTCCGCCTCCGACAAACTGGTACTGACCGTCTGCACAGTTTGATTCCGGTCAGAAAACAACACCGTCATGAAAACTGCCCAAACAAGTAATGCTGTAAGTAACAATCCGCCTGCTGCCAATCCAAGCTTAATCTGCTTTTTCGTCACTGTAAATTCTTTTACCGTGTCTTCTGTTTCATGGGATAGAATACTGACCTTATAGCCGGTCAATTTCTTTTCCTGTTCTGCCATTTTGGCTCACCTCCTGGTAAAATATGGAATTTATTTTACCATAGATGTTCCAAAGTTACAAATCCTACACTTCAAACTTCATATTGCCCGGCTTGATCCGCTTCTTTTTACACATAAACTCCGAAATTCCAAAGGACAGTACGGCAGGCAGCACAAAATGCATCAAAGCAATCTCAAGCAGCGCAAGCGTGACTGTGTTGTTTCTACAATTAAAAAAGCAAGCTCGGTTCCAGTCAATGGCTCCCTGCTGCTTTTCAATAATTCTTCCAGCTTCGTTCTTCTGTTATCAACATCCATTCGATAACCTCCTGACAACCTCATTCTATCAGAAAATTCGGATATGAAAAGTATTTTCTCAAAATTGCTTTTGATTTGGTCATAAAACTTGTATGAAAAATACTGAAAATTTTACATGAATTTCCTTTACTTTTCCAAATTCTAGTGCTATGCTGTAGATGTTGCGAAGAGCAACTTACTAACTCATTATTTTTTTTGGAGGTATCTACAATGAACAAAGGTACAGTTAAGTGGTTTAACAACCAGAAGGGTTACGGATTCATCTCTGACGAGCAGGGAAATGATGTATTCGTACACTACACAGGGCTCAACATGGAAGGTTTCAAGTCTCTTGAGGAAGGCGCTTCTGTTGAATATGATGTAGTAAATGGTGAAAAAGGACCTCAGGCAGTAAACGTTACTAAGTTATAAGAACCACTTATAACCAGACATTTTAATCTCAGTTTTCGATGTGCCTGTTCTTAATGTTCTTTAGATAGATTATTTGGAATTAGCAATATTTTTAAACGGATTAAATGACCCGCATGGGTAATACGTTAGGCTTACTGAAACAAGAAAAAGGAGCCGTCGCACTAAGTAATCAGTGTGACGGCTCCTTTTTCATTTACTTTCACTTCTTCGGTTCATTCTGTTAATATACTGCATCACCTTTGTCAATTCCATGCTGCCGCCATACAAATCCAGTGCGCTTCCGATGCTCACATGAATCTGATTATCCCCAAGACGGTTTAACAGTTCAAGGTCATCAAAGCTGTGAACACCGCCCGCGTAAGTAACCGGAATCCGGTTCCAGCTTCCAAGAAGCCTGACCAGTTCCTCCTCAATTCCGCCGCTTTTTCCTTCCACATCCACGGCATGAATCAAAAACTCACCGGCATAATCCATAAGGAAATCGAGATTCTCTGCCGCAATCGTCATGTCCGTAAATTTCTGCCACCTGTCCGTAACAATATAATAGCTTTCGCCCTTTTTGCGGCAGCTCAGGTCTAATACCACATGCTCTTTTCCTACTGCCGACACCAGCCTTTCCAGATTTTCCAGGCACAGCTGCCCGTCCCGGAACACATAGGATGTCACGATCACCTTGTCTGCTCCGGCTTTTAAATATTCCTCCGCATTTTCCGCAGTTACGCCGCCGCCGATCTGCATATGTCCCGGATACGTCCCAAGCGCCAAAAGCGCCTGCCGGCGCGTTGCCTCATAATAAGGACTATCCTTCCCGTTGAGCAGAATGATATGTGCTCCTTCAATTCCGTATTCCCTATAAATTCCGGCAAAATAATCAGCCCCATGATCTGCTACGAAATTCTCCTCTGCCTGATCTCCCAGATCCCTGAGGCTGCTGCCGACAATCTGCTTTACTTTTCCGTTATGAATATCTATACAGGGTCTAAACTGCATGAAATCTCTCCCTTACATATGCTGCACTGATCACTTTCCCAACAGTAGTCAGATATCCTATTTTTCGAAAAAATTTCAATCAAATTAAATAATTTAGGAAAACGCTGATGAAAGCGTTTCCCGCAAGCCAACTTGTTGGCTTGGGAATTATACGCCACGAAGCGGCAATTTCCACTGTAAATCCGTGCGCATCTGTCGGAAGCGCTATAGAATAATTTTATAAAAACTGTTCACAATAATCAAGTACAAAGGATGATAAATCCAAAATCAAAATCGGAGGGAAAAAATATGAAAAAGACAAAAAAATGGTTACCTGCCATGCTCTGTGTTCTCATGCTCTCCATGATGACCGCATGTGGCAAGGACAATAATTCAATGGATGAAAATGACATGACAGAAAATACAACGGATAATAACGGAATCGAAAATAACGATAATGTAAATGATGTCACAAACGGTAACGACAATAACGCAGCCGACAACAACACTAACGGCAATAACACCACCAATAACAATAATGATAATGGTTCTGATGCCGACAATGTTGTGGATGACCTGACCGACGGCGTCGACGATGTTACAAACGGTATCGCAGACGGTATCGATGATGTTACTGACGGTATTGACGATGCAGTTACGGACGGTACCAATAACGTAAATACAACAAACAATAATGTAGGAAACACTACAGCAAATCCGTAATCCGTAAGCTTGCCGGAGTCTCCCGCAGGATGGATTCCTGCACTGAAAATACGGTGCAGGCAGTCACAATCCCGGGCAGACTCCGGCATTCTGCTACATATCCTTTTCGATAATCAGACCCTCTCTATATGCCTGGAGCAATTCTTCCAGCTGTCTGATACTTTCTTTTAGCTGCGTACCGATATCCGTATCAGCTACCCGCATTCGATGCGGATAAGACTCTACGATAATGGAATCCGAAAAAATATCGGACTCATTCTTGATTGCCGCTTCCGTGGATTCAAAGGTCTCATGAGCAACCAGACGCATTCCGTAGGAGTTGGCTACCAGCGTATATCCCGCAATTCCGGTTTTGCCCTGATATGCTTTCGAAAAGCCGCCGTCAATAATCAACAGCTTTCCGTTGCAGCGGATCGGTGTCTCTCCCTTTTTAAGCTCCACAGGTACATGACCGTTGATGATATGGGACTTTGCCGTACTCAGACCAAACTCCTCCAGAATACGGTTTAGGATATCCTCCCTGTCATTCAGCCTGTAATAGCTGTTCTTGGTCTCTACATGCGCCGCTTTGTCATTGACAAAATACCGCTCAAAGGTTGTCATTTTATCCTTGCCGAATACGGGAGAGTTCGGTCCGGACCAGATATACCAGATAATATCCTGCCCCTTCTTTTTTTCCGACAAGTCCTGCTTGGAATAATAGGCCTTTCTGGCATAGCTGTCCAGGACATCATATAATGCTTTTCCCGAATATTTTTTTCCAAACACATTGACATGATTGAAATTACCTTCTTCGTCCATGGGAACGCATCCATGATACAAAAGATTCGAGTTATGAATTTTATATAATCCGCCCTTCGCGAACATGAAACGGACATGGGACTGCAGCTTATCGCTGCGCTCAAAGGCCTGTCTGAGCCTGTCCATAACCTCCGCTTCCTCCTGTGTGAGCTCATAAGGACGCTCGGGATCGACCGTGGGAAAATCGGTATCATTCATATCGTAGACCGTGTCTCCCACCGTAACGGTCTTTTTCTCATAATCGATCCGATGAAGAAGCATCCGATCTTCCATTTCAAATTCCGGACGGCGCATAATAATCTGTCCCTCCAGCTTGAACTGCATAATGGCGATCGCTTTATGCATTTTCATATCCAGGCTTAAATCCTTAGTATTGTAATCCGTATTATATTTAATAGCAAAAGAATTGCAGTTCACATTGGAATAATGCTCCAGCGCAAAGGTCGCAAGCGGAATCAGATTAATCCCGTATCCTTCCTCCAGCGTATCAAGATTTCCGTATCTTGCGGACATTCTGACTACATTTGCAATACATGCAAGACTTCCTGCTGCCGCTCCCATCCATACAATATCATGATTGCCCCATTGAATATCCACACTGTGATAATGACGCAGTGTATCCAGAATGATATGCGGTCCCGGCCCTCTGTCAAAAATGTCCCCGACAATGTGCAGATGATCGATAACCAGACGCTGCACCAGATTGCACAGAGCAATGATAAAGTCAGGCGCACTGCCGATTCTGATAATAGTATGGATAATTTCGTTATAATAGGCTTCCTTATCCTGGATTTCCTCTTTTTCGGTAATCAGTTCTTCAATGATATAGGCAAAATCCCCTGGAAGCGCTTTTCTGACCTTGGATCTGGTATATTTGGATGCCACACGCTTCGTGATCTGTACCAGTCTGTGCAGAGTGATTTTGTACCAGTCCTCTATATTATCTTCTTCCTGTAATACAATCTCCAGCTTTTCCTTCGGATAATAAATCAGCGTTGCAAGGCTCTTTTTATCCCGTTCGCTTAAGGTATTGCCAAATTCCTCATCGATTTTCTTTTTGACAGAACCGGATCCGTTTTTCAGTACATGATTAAACTGCTCATATTCTCCATGAATATCCGTAAGAAAATGCTCCGTACTCTTGGGCAGATTCAATATTGCCTGTAAATTAATAATCTCCGTTGATGCTGCCGCAATCGTCGGGTACTGCTTTGCCAGACTGCGCAGAAATTTCAGTTCGTTTGCATCCATTCCCATTCTCCCTGTTAAGAATCTTTTCTGTGAAACAATCGCATTTTCCTTTAACCGATGACATCGCTCATATCATACATTCCTGCGGGTTTTCCTGCCAGAAATTTCGCAGCCTGCACAGCGCCTTTTCCGAACACGGTCTTGGAATACGCTCTATGTGAAAATGTAATTACTTCATCCGCACCGGCAAAAATCACGTCATGATCTCCCACAATCGTACCGCCGCGCACTGCACTGATACCGATTTCTTTATTGGAGCGCTTCTGTCTCACCTGGCTTCTGTCATAAACATATTCATATTCCTGATTCATTTTTTCATTGATCGCATCCGCCAGTGCAAGTGCCGTTCCGCTCGGCGCATCCACCTTCTGGTTGTGATGCTTCTCTACGATTTCAACGTCAAAGCCTGCAGGCGCTAATGTGGAAGCCGCTTCTTTTAACAGTTTCATCAGTAAATTGATCCCCAATGACATGTTTGCGGATTTCAGTATTGCTGTCTTTGCGGAGGCTGATTTTACATGAGCAAGCTGATCCGGGGAAAGACCTGTTGTGCATATTACTACAGGCAGTTTTTTTTCCGCGCAATCATCAAGCAATCCGTCCACGGCAGACGCTGTGGAAAAATCGATCACGACGTCCGCCTCCACGTTACAATCTCTGATCGATTTGAAAACAGGATAGGAATTCGTAATGTGATCCGACATATCCACACCGGCAACGATCTCTGCCTCAGAATCCTCTCTCACCAGACCGGATATTACCTGTCCCATTTTCCCGTTACAGCCATGCATAATAATTCTAACCATGTTATATTTCCTCCCACTTTGTTTGTATTTCAGATCTTTCTATGTGAAATCATAACTGACTCAATGATCTCATTCCATCACAATCAATGATCGCATTCCATATCACAATCATTGATTTCATTATAATATCAAACCTTCTGAATGAAAATAGTTTCTTCCATTTTGTCCGTATCAGGCCTGTAGCTTTGTCCGTATCAAACCTTCCGCTCCATGCAGTGCAAAACAGCACTAATCATATTTTATAAAGAGCGGGGACCAACTCATATAATCTTTTTTCTTCATGAGCATGCCCCATCTCTTCCTTTTTTCATTTACTGATAAGCATCGATCTGTTCCGCGCATCATCCGCTTTCTCCTCGTTTTTTATATTGTAACATATATATCTGCCGCTTTAAAAAAATCATGGCAGAAAACCACATTTTCTGCCATGACTTTCATGAAAACCGTTCGGTTATTCCTTCTAAACAGTTCGATGCTGCATATTTCCGTATGTTCCGGCTTTATAAGATACCGTATTTCTTCATCTCCGCTTCCAATTTAGCGGCATTTGCTTCTTCCATCTCCGTCAGCGGCAGACGAAGTGTTCCCGCATTCTGTCCCATCAGGTTCATTGCTTTTTTCACGGGAATGGGGTTCACCTCGCTGAACAATGCCTTAATCAGAGGAAACGCCTCAAGCTGAAGCCTGGTGGATGTCTCGGGATCTCCATTCAAATAGGAAGCAACAATGTCATGTGTCTGCCTCGGCGCTACATTGGACAAAACGGAAATGACGCCAACGCCTCCAAGCGACAGGATCGGTGTAATCTGATCGTCATTGCCGGAATAAATATCAATGCAGCCGCCGGCAAGATAGGCAAGCTTTGCAACCTGGGAAATGTCCCCGCTTGCTTCCTTAATGCCGACAATATTCTCAACATCTTTTGCCAGTGCAACCACCGTCTCCGGCTGGATATTGCATCCGGTTCTGGAAGGTACATTATACAAAATCACGGGCAGTTTAACAGCCTTTGCCGTCTGAGCGAAATGCTGATACAGACCCTTCTGGGTGGCCTTATTATAATATGGCGTTACCAAAAGCAGACCATCCGCACCTGCTTTTTCCGCCTCCACAGAAAGATAAATTGCGGTTTCCGTACTGTTGGAACCGGTGCCTGCAATGACCGGAACTCTCTTTGCTACGCGCTCTACGCAGTAACGGATGACATCCAAATGTTCCTCATGGCTTAACGTAGAAGCCTCGCCCGTCGTTCCGCACACAATGATGGCATCCGTTTTGTTTTCGATCTGCCATTCGATATTCTTTGCGAACTGCTCATAGTTGACTGTACCGTCTTCATGAAATGGTGTTACGATAGCAACACCTGCTCCTTTAAAAATAGACATATTCTCCTCCTTTTCTTTCGGATGGGCCCTTTTTATTGCAAATTCATCGCATAAAAGAAACCGGCAGCATACAGGCGCCGGTTTCTTATCATCTCGATTTCCGATAGCGCCCCATCTGATTTCAGATGACAGTCATACAGTTATTCACTGCATGCCCAAGATTTGATCATCAGGTCTCTCCTCTTTCGGCGTCTTCCCCTTTTCCGGCCCCTCCCTTGTGCCTGACACATCAGGAACGGTACTTATGAAACACGCAACCTCTATCCGTTTACTATGTAATTTTTGATCATAAATGCCATTCCTTCTGCATTCATGATACTCGCTTTTAATAAAAATAATCATAGCACTCACAACATGATCTGTCAACGTGTGAATCCTCTTGAGTTTCCGCAGTTATAGCAATTGCAGCAATTACAGCAATTTTTCCCACTCCTTCATAATCTCTTCACAGGTGTCCACATCCACATTGTCTACCGCCTCTTTAAAATGACGGAATATTTCTTCCTGCTCTCCCGTATAGGTATATTTCGCCATCGCGGCGCTGACTTCTTCCATCCTGTCCATGTCAAGTTCTTCCAATGCACTGCGCATATCCGCAAAGAAGGACTCCAGAATTTCTTTCGTGATTTCTTCGCCGCAGCCTTTCTCCTGCTCGTCCTCACAGAACGGTTTCAGTACAGGCAGATATGACCTATACTGCTTCAGCATATCGTCCGTTTTCGCATGAATCAGCTTGGAATTTCTTGCGTTGCCCGCCCGCTCCATGGCCGCAGCTTTGTCCGAAAGCTCTGCCGCTCCGATCTGCTTCGA
The DNA here is from genome assembly GCA_964437825.1 of uncultured Clostridium sp. Classification (GTDB taxonomy): domain Bacteria; phylum Bacillota; class Clostridia; order Lachnospirales; family Lachnospiraceae; genus JBJFCE01. The sequence goes on from CAYTIH010000040.1 coordinate 20,192, forward strand.
GGAGCTTTTCAGCGCATGAACCTCTATCGTATAGGCCGCCCAATCCTCTTCTTCCTCCAGTTTCTTAATCAGGGCGGATTTCTTCTCGATAACACGGTAATAATCCTTAAGCACTACCCAAAACAGCTTGGAATTTCCCAAAAGCTTAATAGCCTCCGCCGTATCCAGATCGCCGACGATAATCTCTTCCTCATAATTAGACTTCACAGAAGCAACCGTATACTGCTCGATCTTTTTTATTTTTTCCACGGGAAGCCACTGCCCCACCTTCGCAATCAATGTTTTTAATTCGATAGGCTTAGAAACAAAATCGTTCATTCCTTCCTTTAAAAACAAGTCCTTCATACCGCTCACCGCGTTTGCCGTCAGGGCAATGATCGGAACATCATTATATTCCGGATGAAGCCGGCGGATAATACGGGTCGTCTCCACGCCGTCCAACTCCGGCATCATATGATCCATCAGAATCAGATCATAGTGATGAACGGAAATCATGTTGATTGCTTTCTTGCCGCTGGTCGCCGTAGCAACCTTCATCTTAAGAGGCTTCAAGAGTCCTTCCGCCACGGTAAGATTAATCATGTTGTCGTCTACAATCAGAACCTCCGCCTCAGGCGCAATGAAATTGATGCTTACTTCATCTGCGTTCTCATCGGCAAAATACACTTCCTCCCTGTTGAAAACCATCGCCTCATTTAACACATAAAGCGGTTTTCTCACGAGAAGCAGATTCGGTATGTCATATTCTGTCGAGCTGTCGAGGAACGGAAGCAGAAGCACTGCCGTGATATTGGGCGTATTTCTTACATACTCCTCTACCGTAGGCGTAAACATTCTCTGCTCCACAAAAAGAAAATTGTCTTTGCCCTCAACCGGCGCCGCTTCCTCTAAGGATAATGTCTCCACGTAATCCACGCCAAGCTTTTCACAGTCGGCGGCAACCTGCCGCTTCATATACTGATTATAAAACATGCCTGCCACCCTGATAGAGCCTGGCTGCTTCACCCTGCAGCTCGGCTTGTCTTCAATGACTGTCTGCGGTAATTCAAAAGAAAAAACGCTGCCCTTTTCATATTCGCTTTTGATATTAATGGTTCCGCCCATCAGCTGCAGCAGGCGGCGGGAAATGGTAAGGCCGAGTCCGGTTCCCTCTATATTCCTGTTGCGCTTGCTGTCTAACTGCTGAAAGGAGTTGAAAATCTTTTCTATATCCTTCTTTTTAATTCCGATTCCGGTATCCTCTACCTCGAACTTCAGCATGATTTCTTTTTCTTTTATCGGCTCACAGTACATTCTGATGCACACCTGCCCGATATTTGTAAACTTGGCGGCGTTATTGGCGATATTAAGCAGTACCTGCTTGATGCGGATATTGTCTCCTAAAAGTCTGTGCGGGATATCCGGCGAAATATCCAGTATCAGCTCGACTTCTTTTTCCTTCAGGCGTTCCATTACAATATTTGCAATATCATTGATAATTGACATTGGTTCATATTCGTCGGGTATGATATCCATTTTACCAGACTCAATCTTGGAGAAATCCAGAATATCGTTAATGATCGTAAGCAGCGCCTTGCTGGACGACTTGATCAAATGAACGTAATTCCTCGCAGTCGGAGGAAGATCTTCCCGCAGCGCCATCTCGGCCATGCCGATTACCGCATTCATCGGCGTCCTGATCTCATGACTCATATTGGCCAAGAAATCCGATTTCATATTGTTAGCCTTCTCAATCTCCTTGCCTGCCTGTATCGCTATATATTTACTGTACGCCATTTCGGACAGTATATTTGCTACCTTATAGAGAAAATCAGCGGCGCGGTTGATATCCTGCTGGCTGATGATCCTGACTTTCCTTGAAGCCTTCCACAGCTGTTCCGGGTCAACGTTGATCTCCTGGGCAATGGAAAAAACGTTTTCTCTTTTGAGCGGCTCGGTCAACACCTGCCCGCCGATAAAGCTTCCGATCATCTGTCCGTCGGCAAGAATCGGCGCCGCATAATCGGTAAGTCCGGCATGACAGGTATAACATGCCGGCCCTTGTTTTTTCCAGGAGGTTTCCGCCCCGAATTTATCGCACCACTCACAACGCGCCCTTCCATCCTTTGATTTACGCACGTTATCAATACAAAAATCCGTAAAATTGGAAGGCTTTGTCACAGGCGTGCCGTGCATGTCCGTAGTGAGCGACGCCATGCCTGTCATCGTGGCAAAAGCGTCCTGAATCTGCTGTAAAATATCCACACTGATCAAATCAGTCAGGTTTAATATCTGTTCCATCTCAAATCCCCTCCGGCTCCGTTACCGTAACAGCGCTCAATGAACCAGTTTCTTAATGGTACGCATCAGCTTCTCGTGGTCGATCGGCTTTAAAAGATACCCCTGCGGTTTTTGCACCAGCGCTTTCTGAATCTTATTTCTCTCGGTGATGCCCGTCAGAAATACTACCGGAATTTCTCTGGTCGCCTCGTTTGCATGCAGCTTTTCCAGCACGTCGGGGCCTGTCTCTCCAGGCATCTCATAATCTAAGAGAATCAAATCGGTCGTCTTGTTCTCCAGGAATTTCAGCGCAATCTTGCCATTGATTGCAGTGGCGACATCATAGTTTTCATGAAGCTGTTCTTTAATCATCTTAAGCATAAGCGGATCGTCATCGACTACAAGAATATGCTTTCTTCTCTTCTTCTCTTCCAGTCTGCGCTTTTCTTCCAGTCTGCGCTTTTCTTCCAGTCTGCGCTTTTCTTCCTGCTTTCTCTCCTCTTCCAGTCTGCGTTCTTCCTCTTCGCGCTGTCTCTTATCGTTTAGAAATTTGGTAAGCCGCTCCGCAATCGTGGTTATCGTTAAAGGCTTCACAAGCGTAAGCTCCGCCGCGTGGGGAGCGAACTGCTCGAATTCCGCGCAGTCCTCTTCGGCGCCTATGATCACAATAGGAATATTAGTGCGCTGCAGCAGTCTGCTTCTTGCGGAAAGCACCTGCTTCATGTTATCCTGTGTTTCCTGGTTCAACCCGTAGATTAA
>CAYTIH010000041.1:0-22620 GCA_964437825.1 uncultured Clostridium sp.
CCGACATCACGGAGTTTGATGAAGCTCTGGTCAAAAAGCTCATCGAGAAAATCACCGTCTATGCCGACCACTTCACCATGGAATTGAAATCCAGAGTATCGGTCGACATTTACAGATAAGCATAGATGCACGAAACCCTCCCAGCCATGATGGTTGAGAGGGTTATTTTTTAACCTTGTTTGCGAACTCTACATTTTATGTCTTGTTCATATTGAGCATATGATTGTATTAATCCATTTGCAGTCGTTGCATTTGTATATGTGTAATCATACCATTTTTCCGGTTTATCCAGCTGTTCTTTCAACTCTGGCATTAAGCTAGTATTTTGTAAAATCATACATTCAATAGCTCTAAGTGGCAGAACTTTGATATGGCTACAGATATAATCTTTATCTTCTTCTGATAATGTCATTGCCTCTTGAAGAATATCGTATGCTTTTTCATAGACTTTCTTTCTAGAAACAACAGCATCCTCTAAAACAACCACAATTCCAAAAATGTTATCCTGTGAATATGATTTATCTAACTGGAATAATCCTCGCAGATAATTCTTAACTTGATTATAGATTTGAATTACATCTTCAGCATAAATTTTTATATCGTTGGCTATTTCATCAGCATCAAATTTTCTTAATTTTAAGCTAGGTGTAATTGCCTTCGTATCATAAAAAATAACCGCTCCACCTTCTGCTGCAATAACATCAGAAGTCAGCAATTTGTCTCTTCCACTCTTATATGGTATTTCTGGAGAAATCCACGTAACAGTACCAAGCTGTGCAACGATATCATACAAATAGCTTTCAATTACTTCTTTACCTATCGCCCTGCGAAGCTTGTTATCACCAAGCGTTATGCGATTTAGCATTGACTCCGTTACCGCATTTATCACGAGATATGGTGATGGAACATAAGTGAATTTCTGACCTGATATAAAAGGATAAAGATATTGAATTTTCAATCCATAATATTGGTCAATTATATTATCTGCATATAGAGAGAATAACTGTTTCTTATATTCTTCTTTTTCAATAGATAACAATCGCAAAGCATCTTTGTCAGCCAAAACTCTTGTTAAGATATTTTGTAATTCAATATGAGGAATCACATCTTGGGCCTCTTTGCTGAATCCAAGAAATACTAGAAAAGCAAATTCTTCTAACCGTTCGTAATTGACTCCCATCTTATCAAAAAACACTTTTCTCATATCTAATTTATTGTTTTGAAAAGTAAAAAAGTAATGATATCTATATAGTTTCTGGAGAAATACACCTTGAACCGGAAACTGCTGTAGAGCTGATATCATCATGAACGCTTCAGGGTACTCACCACTCTCTTCTGCAGACGTAAGGCCATCATGCCAATAATTTCTTATCAGTGTGATGGTGTCAGCAAATGTTTTACCATCTAGTTTCTCCACAGCATCATCACTATCATAAACTATGGAATATGCTGCGAACGCTTCAATTTCCCAAGGCATTATATTTTCTTGGTAAGCCTTAACCATATCTACTTGTGAACAGGTCATTATTCTACACGAATACTTTTGGCAAGCTAATAACTTACTTTCAAGCGTAAACTTTTCCAGTATTTTTATGAAATCTAAACTACTATGAACCAAGTTCTCTTTCATATAGAATTCAACCTTCTTCCATAACATCTATTTCGAACACTCAACACCCCTGACATCTAACTCACTAACTCCACTTACCCGCATCTATCTCGGCAACTCCACTCTCACATTTTTTGAGCCGAGCCGCCGTAGATAAGTTACCGCGAAGCGTTCGTCCGCTCCATCTACTCGAAGCTGCCGGAAGCCGAAAAGTGCCTTATTTCAAGGGCTTTCGAACCAATTTCCCTTCAACCCTTGACATCAATACTATAGTCTCCTCCGACTCGACTAAGCTCTGTCTTCACACTTCGTGCTCGCCAATCGCTAAGTCTCCCTGTATGGTGCTCCATAATCTGCTCTTATCTCGCTTACGCTCGTGACAGCAGAACTACGCACTCAACATGCACAGTCCCCGGAAACATATCTACACAGCACATCCGTTCCACACGGTATCCTGCGTCCAGAAAAAACATAAGGTCTCTGGCCAGACTGGTAGGTTTACAGCTGATATAAACCATTTTGTCCACATCGTACCGGATTATTTTGGGAAGCGCCTTGGGGTGAATGCCGTCTCTTGGCGGATCCAATATGATGAAATCTGGTTTTTCTGAGATCTGATCCAATACTTTCAGGACATCTCCGGCAATGAACTCGCAGTTATTCAGACCGTTTAATTCTGCGTTTGCTTTTGCCGCTTCGACGGCTTCTTTTACGATTTCCACGCCAATGACTTTTTCTGCGACAGGCGCCATCATCTGGGCAATGGTTCCGGTTCCGGAGTACAGGTCATAGAGAATCTGCTTTTTGCCGCAGCATTCTCCAAGGGTTCCGATATATTCCCTTACCGTCTCATACAGCACTTCCGCACCCAGACTGTTAGTCTGGAAAAAAGAAAATTCGGAAATTTTGAATTTTAATCCTAAAAGCTCCTCGTAAAAATAATCGTGCCCATATAAGGTTACGGTTTCATCACTCTGCACAACGTCAGCCGGGGAATCATTTCTGGTATGGAGGATTCCTGCGATTGTTCCGTTAAGAGAAAGACCGGTCAAAAGCGTTACCAGCTCTGCCAGCTCAGCGTCATGGTTTTCCTGTGTCGTTGTAATCAGGGCAATCAGGATTTCGCTTGTCTTTACTGCCTTTCGCACCAATAGATGCCGTAAATATCCCGTATGGCGCAGCTTATGATAGCAGGAGAGGGCTTTTTCCTCTGCAAATTTCAGAACTGTCATGAGGATTTTTCGATAATCCTCGTCCGCAATCCGGCAGTCACTGACAGTTACGATATCATAAAAGCTTCCTTTCCTGTGCATGCCAAGGGATAGAGGACCGTCCTTATACAGATCGCCAAAGGAAAATTCCATTTTATTGCGATAGGAAAACTGTCTCGGACTTTTTCGGATTCCTTCGAAAATTTCTTCTCCCGGTCCGCCAAGCTGTTTTTGACGTGCAAAAACCTCTGTCATGAGCTTCTTGACCTGTTGCTCCTTTAAGTTCAGCTGCTCCTCATAGGGCAGTGTCTGATAGCTGCATCCGCCGCATTCCTCCGCGTGAGGGCATTGAATGGAAATCTCATTTGCAGCAGGCTTTAAGACGGACATAACGCGTCCCTCTGCCTTACCGCGGCGGAGCTTTTGTACCATGACAGAAACCTGTTGTCCGGGCAGAACGCCCTTGACTGCAATTGTACCTTCCTCTGTCTGTACGGTTCCTTTATTTGGAAAATCCACTGTTGTAACTATTCCTTCTATAATCTGACCTTTTTTCATGATCCTTCCTTCCGTTTCAAGCGCTTATATGAATGCAAAAATGGCAGTCAATTTCAATATCGCTTTCTTTGTTATTATTACATCTGATCAGAGAAAAAACAAGAATTATTGCATAGGCTGACAGGCGAGATGACCAGAAGATTCCGGCAGGAGAGAAGGGATCGTTTTGTATGGGACAAGGTGATTACAAGAAGTGATATTGTCTAAACAACATAAAAACGGTAATAATATTCTAACGAGGTGATGTTATTATGTGCACAGCAGCAGCGTATCAAACAAAGGATTTTTATTTCGGGCGCACTTTGGATTATGATACTTCCTATGGCGAGGAAGTTACGGTGACGCCGCGTAATTATTCCTTTTGCTTTCGAAGCATGGGAAATATGGAGCATCATTACGCGATCATTGGTATGGCGCATGTTGCGGAAAATTATCCGTTGTATTACGACGCCATGAACGAAAAAGGCCTGGGAATGGCCGGCTTAAATTTTGTGGGAAATGCAGATTACAAGGAAGAGATGCCGGGCAGGGATAATGTGGCTCAGTTTGAGTTCATCCCTTGGATACTCGGACAATGCTCCACGGTAAAAGAAGCGAAGGTATTGCTTGAGAGAGTGAACCTTATGAATATGCCTTTTCGGGAGAATATGGCGCTTGCGCAGCTTCATTGGCTGATTGCGGACAGCCGGGAAGCCGTTACGGTGGAAGCGGTGAAGGAGGGCGTGAAGGTTTATGACAATCCTGTGGGAGTATTGACCAACAATCCACCGTTTCAGGAGCAGATGTTTCAGCTCAATAATTATATGCAGCTGTCTGCGAAGCAGCCCCGCAATTGTTTCTCTGCGCAGCTTCCGCTTCGCACATATAGTCTGGGCATGGGCGCATTGGGGCTTCCCGGGGATTTATCCTCACAGTCCCGTTTTGTCAGGGCTGCTTTTGTCAAAATGAATTCGGTTTGCGGAGATTCGCAGGCGGAAAGCGTCAGCCAGTTTTTTCATATTCTGGGAAGTGTGGAACAGCAGCGGGGCTGCTGTGATCTGGGGGACGGAAACTATGAGATTACGATTTATACTTCATGCTGCAGCGCGGCTCAGGGAATCTATTATTATACGACATATGAAAACCGTCAAATTACGGGAGTCAATATGTATAAGGAGAATTTGGAAAGCTCACAGCTGGTAAGATATCCGCTGATCCAGGGTGAACAGATCAAAATGCAAAATGAATCGTAATGTTGTTTTGTGAGCTCTCTTTTATGCCGAATTCTGTGACAGGAGCCGGTTTACGGTGAGTCTTTCCAGGGAGTATAAAATCGCAGACGAGAATGTCAACTAATAGAAAGATTATGGTTGGCATTCTTTTTTTATCTTGATAATAGGATGCCCTGACTTTTCGCGTTTTACCGTGATATGATTTCACGTTTTTTGCAGCTGTTTGATACATTGCGCTGGAATTGCTGCAGTAATTGTTGTATATTAAAGGAGTTAGAATATACTAACTCAAATAAAGAAACCGGTATGGATTCAGGGGAAGCAAAAAGCAGCAGACGGAGAGAAGGGAATAGGTATTATGGCGGAAAAGATACATCAGAAAACTTGGGACGGTATACTGTATCCGGCAGGAAACCGCAAAGATAAGGCGGCTATGCTCTATTAAAACAGTTATTTGCCGGCGGCGCTTCCTTTGGTTATGGATTGATGTTTTTCGGCTATTATCTCTCGACTGTCTGCAGTGATCGCTGAAAGCTCCGTAATTCGGTTAATTGATCATAGCAAGAAGGCCGAACATACCCATGCCCGGGCTTGGCAGGAAGATAGAGGGAAGACGGAGGAAGCAATCGCAAGCATCTATTTCGATAATCTCCTGAATTCCAAAGGCACCGCGCCATATTCATCTTGAAAAGCCCTGGCAAACTTTCCCTGATTCTCATATCCTACTGCCAGCGATATTTCGGCTACCTTAAGAGTTGTGTTTTTCAAAAGTTCGGCAGCCTTTTTCATCCTGATATGACGAAAGTATTCCATGTAAGGCATTCCGAATACACTCTTGAAATATAATTTAAAGCTGCTTTCGCTGATACCAAACATCTCTGCAAACTCTTTGGCAGGGCGTTTTACGGACAAGTCCTCCATGATGATCTGCTCGGCCTTCTTCACGAGGGAGAGCTGCCCTTTGGTAAAAAAGGTGCTGACCGTGGAATCCGCCGGAAGCTCAAGCAGTGCGTATAATAAACTCACAAGTAAAAAACGTGCTTTCCCAATGTCCATATCCGATTTCAATATCCAAATCTGATCCGCCAGGTCCATCACCCTGCTCCCGGCATCCTGATAGTAAATCCCGGTTTTTTGACAGAAATAATCCTTGAAGGCCGCTATGCTGATCCCCAGAAACGGCAGGAAGCTATCGGTGCTCCCGTTCAGAATTCCAAGGTCGAAATTTACGGCAATGCCTTCATAAAGATTTCCCGGATAATAAAAATCCCGGTCCGGATGAAGTGTACTGATAGCTACATGGTTCTTTGTGACGATCGTGTATTTTCCCACCCCAAGACTTACATCGCATCTTCCGTCCAGACATATGTTGATGGACAGAGACTGATACTCCTCATAGGATTCATCCAAAGTTTCCCATGTATTCTGATATATCTGATTGTAAGAAAGTATGATCCCGGGCGAAAGAATATAGGCGTCAACAGCGCTGATGCCGTCCGGCGAGTAATGGATATGATTGTCAATCGGATTCATATAGTTATTTCCCATCCCATGTCTTTGATTGTACTCAGTATAAACTGACTGCTGTCGACAATCAAGCGATGGAAATATAATTGCTTGTCAAACGGATTCAAAATACCAAAACGGATTTTATTTTTCTCTGTAATAAGTGTATAGTATTTGTTGTTAGTTTATACTAACTATTTATTATTACATCAAGAAAGAAGGAAAATGCATGAAACTCAGTGAGGCACAGGAAAATAAAGCTTATGTCATCGAGTCCTTGGATGGAAATGAGCATTTTGAAAGCCGCATCTCCGCCATGGGGCTTAGATGCGGAGTGAAGCTCACGATTCTCCGCAACAAACGCAAGCTCCCTTTGCTGATCTATAGCAGAGACACTATGATCGCCTTGGGAAGAAGCGAAAGTGAAAAAATAAGCGTAGGAGGTGTGAGAGATGAGCAGTAGTTCCGGATGTGTTAATTGCGGCAAATGCTATCAGGATTCGAAGGCCGTTCTGAAGAAAAACGGTGAGCCTGTAATCGCGCTCCTCGGGCAGCCTAATTCCGGCAAATCCTCTGTATTTAACATGATGACCGGTTCCCACCAGCATGTGGGCAACTGGCCCGGCAAGACCGTGGAGCAGAAGGAAGGGACCTTCCAATATCATGGGCAGACTTATGTGCTTGCCGATCTGCCGGGAAGCTATTCCTTAACCGCAGGCTCTGCGGAGGAAACTGTCACTAAGGATTATATTGACAGCGGAAATGCCGATCTTGTGCTGATCATGGCAGACGCCTCTCAGTTGAAGCGAAGCCTCTATATGCTGGCTGACTATGTCGGCAATCAGAAGCCCGCCGTCCTTGTATTAAACATGATGGATGTTGCAAAGGATAAAGGGATCACAATCGACACGGATAAGCTTTCCCTGAAGCTCGGCATTAAGGTTGTCCCTTTGACCGCCATCAATAAGAGATCCTACGGCCTGCTGTATCAGGCGATTGAAGAATCGCTGGACCGGGAACTGTGTATTCGTCAGGATAAGTTCACTTCGTCTGACGAGAAAATTGCCTGGATCGACAATCTGCTTTCTGATACATATAAAAAAGAAAAATCAGAGAAGCTGATCTACAGCAGATTCGACCGGGCCGCAACCTCTCGTATAGGGGGTAAGCTGATTGCTGTCGGTATGATACTGGTTATATTTTTGATTTCCATGATATTTGCAGGCATAATCGGCGGAATCGCAGGAATTGTTGTCAGCGCATTATCCGGCGTGTTAAAAGAGGGCTTTGCGGCCATTGGCGTGCACCGGATCCTGATCTCTCTGGTTTGTGATGTACTCCTGAACGTGCTTTATTTTGCGTCTATGATGGCATCCTTCGTTCTGGGTATTAACTTTGGCTTCACTCTTTTGGAAGAAATTGGCTACCTGGCGAGAATCTCATATGTATTCGATCATCTTATGTCCGGAGTGGGCCTTCAGGGAAAGGCTATTATGCCTTTCTTCATGGGATTCGGCTGCACGATTGCAGGCGCAACGGGTACAAGAGTTGTGGATAACTGGGGACAGCGGGTTCTCGCAATCGCGATGAGCTGGGCAGTGCCATGTGCTGCAACGCTTTCCGTTATGCCTACCATAGCCATTACGCTGTTCGGAACCGGCGGCGGTTTCCTGGTAATGGTTGGAATTCTGATATTTATGATTCTGATGATGCTGATCGTGTATGCTGTATTTGGCAGAAAGCTGGCGCCAAAGGAAGAAAGAAGCGGTCTTATTATGGAACTGCCTCCATATCATAAACCGAATATCAGATATGTACTTTATATGACTTTCTCCAAGACGCTTGATATCTTCCTTCGAGCACTCAGGGTGATTTCGCTGGTATCTATTGTCTTCTTTCTGCTCTCCTGTTCCTTTACGGGAAGTGCAGACGATTCTGTTTTATACAGAATCGGTACCGTGATCGAGCCGGTAACCGGATTCTTCGGCCTTAGCTGGGAAGCCTTTATGGCATTCATTGCTTCCGCCATATCGAAGGAGTCCCTGCTTGGCGTGTTAAACACATTATACAGCAGCGGCGGAGATTTGGTAAGCGCCGCCTTCAATGCAAAGCAAGCCGGGGCGTCTTCTGAAATCGCAGCATTGATTGCAGCGCATTTTACCAAGGCAGAAGGTCTGGCATTTATCTTTGCATGCTCCTTTAATATGCCCTGTGTCAGCGCACTGGCCGCGACAGCCAAAGAAGCGCATTCCGTAAAATGGACGGCAAAGATTGCTGCTTTCTATACGGTTGCCGCTCTATTGGTAAGCTGCATTGTGTACCATATCGGATTGATCGTATTTTGATAAAAATGGAAAGCTGACGCTTGTATGTATGAGAAAACGAAAATACTATTTGCGGCTAAGTGACACCGAACACCGATTTATCATTCAATGCCTATTCGAATATAGAAACAAACTCATAGCATAAGACAAATATACGGACGGCGTCGATGAAGTTACAATTAAATACACGAAATAACCACAGGCACGGGAGTCAAAATCTCCCGTGCCTATCTCTATTCTATAATGGGTCATTGCAGGCAGTCTGTATTGATACTGATGCCGATGCTGCATTTGGCATATTTTGTTGAATTTTGTCGATTTCTATGCTAAATTTACTATCAACGGAATTACTAAAAAATGGAAAAAATGGTTTTGCACAGGTACGGTGCATAGGGGAACGGGAATACCAATGATAAGAACATATTTGGAGCAGGATGTATACGAGGCTTTGCAAAAGCGTCTGCAGCTCATTTTTGAAGAATTTGATAATATTTATATTTCTTTTTCGGGCGGAAAGGACAGCGGCTTGCTGCTCAATCTGGTACTGGATTATCGGAAAAAATATTATCCGAACAAAAAGATTGCCGTGTTTCATCAGGACTTTGAGGCACAGTATACTGTAACAACACAATACGTGGAGAGAACCTTTGAGAGGATCAAAGAGGAAGTGGAGCCCTATTGGGTATGTCTTCCAATGGCGACGCGGACAGCGCTCAGCAGCTATGAAATGTACTGGTATCCATGGGACGATACGAAAAAAGAGTCCTGGGTCAGGGAGATGCCAAAGAAGGACTATGTAATTAATCTGGAGAATAACCCGATCACCACCTATCATTACCGGATGCATCAGGAGGATCTTGCGAAGCAGTTTGGCCGCTGGTATAAATTATCCCACGGCGATGGGAAAACCGTGTGCCTGCTGGGAATGCGGGCGGATGAGTCGCTGCAGAGGTACAGCGGCTTTTTGAATATAAAATACGGATATCAGGGGGAATGCTGGATCAGCAGGCAGTTTAAGGATGTTTGGTGCGCATCGCCGCTTTATGACTGGTCTACGGAGGATATTTGGCATGCCAACTGTTTATTTGGGTATGACTACAACCATTTGTATGATCTCTATTATATGGCAGGCCTTAAGGTATCGCAGATGAGAGTGGCGTCTCCGTTTAACGATTATTCCAAGGATGCGCTGAATCTCTATCGTGTGATCGATCCTGAAATATGGGTGAAACTGGTGGGCCGGGTTCAGGGCGCCAATTTTGCCAGCATTTACGGAAGAACCAAGGCAATGGGGTATCGGAATGTTACATTGCCCGAGGGACATACCTGGAAATCCTATACTATGTTTCTGCTGGATACCCTGCCTGCCAGACTGCGTAATAATTATGTCAGGAAGTTTAATACCTCCATTGAGTTCTGGCATGAAACCGGCGGGGGTCTGGATGAGGAAGTCATACGGGAGCTTGAGGAGCATGGCTATCATATCCGCAGAAACGGAGTTTCTAATTATACGTTAAATAAAAAGTCAAGGATTGTTTTTGTGGGGAAAATCCCCGATGATACGGATGATATCAAATCGACCAAGGATATTCCAAGCTGGAAGAGAATGTGCTACTGCATTTTAAAAAATGACCATACCTGCAGGTTTATGGGATTCGGATTAAGCCGGGAACAGCATGACCGCATTGAGGTTATCCGCCGTAAGTACAAGAGCATAGAGGAGATGGATTATGGAGTATAAAAGTCCTGTTTACAATGTAATCGCTGTACCGATAGAAAAAATAAAGCCAAACACCTATAATCCGAATGCGGTAGCGCCGCCGGAAATGAAGCTGCTGTATGAAAGCATCAGGGAGGACGGCTATACAATGCCGATTGTCTGCTATTACAGCAAATCCAAGGATACTTATATCATTGTGGACGGATTTCACCGTTACAGGATTATGCTGGAGTATCCGGATATCTATGAAAGAGAACAGGGATTGATGCCTGTTTCCGTCATCGATAAGCCGATTGATCAGAGAATGGCAAGTACGATTCGTCATAACCGTGCGAGGGGAAGCCATAATGTGGACCTGATGAGCAATATCGTAAAGGAGCTGCATGAGCTTGGGCGGTCCGATGCATGGATATCCAGGCATCTGGGCATGGACCGGGATGAAATTCTGCGGCTGAAGCAAATCACCGGACTTGCCGCACTGTTTCGGGATGTGAAGTTTGGCAAGGCATGGAGACCGGAGGAGGAAACAAAGGAAAGCACGGAATAAGCATTCAGCATGTGCCTCAATAAAACAGCCTCAATAAAACATGAAAAAACTCATGACGGGGAAAATGTTAGGCTTGGAAAACCGCGTTTCGGGTAGTATAATGAAAGGAAATTGTAACCGGGAGGAAAAGGCGGCATGATGAGGATCGCTGTTTGTGAAGATCATCAGGAGGAAGCTGCATGGCTTGCAGAAATAGTGAAAAAATGGGCTGCGGGTAAGGCAGTTTCCGTTCATATAGAAGTATTTGAAAATGCACAGCAGTTCTGGTTTTCCTATGAACCCGGACATCCTTTTGATGTGCTTTTCCTGGATGTTCAGATGCCGGGAGAAAGCGGCATCATATTGGCCAAAAAGCTGCGGCAGCGCCGGGATGTCACACCGCTCATCTTTGTAACGGGGATTGATGATTATATGTCCGAAGGCTATGATGTGCAGGCGGTTCATTATCTTCTAAAGCCTGTAAAAGAGGAAAAGCTGGAAGAATGCTTAAACCGCGTGTATCAGAGCATGAATCAGACAGAGCCGTTTTTGCTGCTCGATTCGGATCAGGGAACACAAAGGCTGCTGCAAAAAGACATCCTTAAGGTGGAGATTTTTGCCCACCGCTGTGTTTATACCACATTGCAGCAGGAGTATGCGGTATACCAGTCTTTAAAGGAAGCAAGGGATGCACTTGTTCCCGAATGGTTTGTATATTCTCATCGAAGTATTCTGGTGAATCTTTGTCATGTGGAGTCCATTACTCATGACAAGGTGCTGTTAACAGGCGGGCATGAAGCGCTTGTCAGCCGTCGGCTATATGGTGAGCTTAACCAGGCCTTTATTCATTTTTATACAGAAATGCATTAACTGTAATTTTGAGCAAGCATTGGGAAAGGCAGAGAAATCATAGTGACCAAAATAATTGTAATCGTAGTGATACTGCTGATCCTTTTGTATGTACTGACCGTTTCAGCCGTGATCCCTAAAATGATTGAACGAAAGCTGGAAACATATCAGAACAGACTGATCAATCGGCAATATGAGGAAATTCGCAGCTCTTATAAGGAAATGCGTGCTTTTCGGCATGACTACCGTAATCACATGCAGGCTTTAAAGGTCTATATTGAGAACGGCGAGATAGAAAAATGCCGGGATTATATTTTGCAGATGGATCAGGATTTGAATGATGTGGATCAAATGGTAAAATCCGGGAATGCGATGGCGGATGCCATCATCAACAGCAAGCTTTCCCTTGCCAGAGAAAAAAACATTAAGCTGAATACAACTTTGAAAATTCCGGAAAAGCTCCCTTTATCCGATACGGAGTTTTGCGCGGTATTCGGAAATTTGATGGACAACGCGATTGAAGCCTGTGAAAAGATTGCGGACAGGGAGGAACGTTTTATCAGGATCTATATCGGGACATTTAAAAAACAGTTTTATATTTCAATTACGAACGCGACAGCTAAAACAAAGCGGGTTACGACATATGCAACCGGAAAAGGCGGGGAGCATGGCTTTGGTCTGTATAGAATTGATACGATTGTCAAAAGACACGGTGGTTACCTGAACCGCAAAAATGAGCCGGGTGTATTTGCGACAGAAGTGCTGCTGCCGTTTGTGATTTGAAACAAGCCGTTTATGTGAAAACAAATTTTTCAGTCGTTTTTTGTGATACTCTCTATGACAGGGAGTATCTTTTTTTATATGATAGGAAACGGATGAAGATGAAAAAACAAACAATGGGACAGCTAACAATAGAATATGACGATCTGCTGTATCTGCCTGAGGTAGTTTATGCGCAGTCCAAGGGCCGTCAGTGCCATTTGCAGCTGATTCTTCCTTACCGGTATCTCGAAGAAGAGGAGGAAGGATATCCGCTTCTGGTATTCATACCGGGGGATGCATGGCATGGACAAGGGATTACGAATGTAATTCCGGCCTATTCCAGAATTGCGGAACGGGGCGTAGCCGTTGCGCTGATTTCCTTTAGAACGGTCAGGAGCGCTCCTTATCCGGCGCAGATACGGGATATCAAGGAAGCAATTTGTTTTCTGAAGCGCAGGGCAAAGGAATTCCATATAAATCCGGACCAAATTTTTGTGGCAGGGAATGCCGTCGGCGGATGCCTTGCGCTGCTGACAGGACTGACTGCTGCCTGTGGTGAGCTTGAACCGAAACTGTATGCAGGCACTTCTTATCAGATTTCCGGAATCATTGCGTATTCTGCACCGGAAGCTCTGACGGCCGAAAAGAGCCACAAAGGAGCGTTTGAGCAGTGCGTATTTGCGAAAGAATATATTAAGAAAACTGTGGAGATACCGCCGATTCTGCTGTTTCATCGTCTGAACGACGATACGGTTCCGGTACAGGATAGCCGCAGTCTGTTTGAAGCGTTAAGGGAGGCGGATAAAGAAGCAGCCTATTATGAAATCTCCGGCGGGGAGCATAGCGGTGCGGTTTACTGGACAAAGGATATTCTGGATTGTTTAGAAAATTTTATTAAATGCAGCTTAGGATAGATAGCAAAATTGAGGAGGCAGTCATGGAGCAAAAGAAGGAAAAATATAAAATAAGCGGCAGCATCAGGGAATTTTTCAGATTGGTTCGTTATGTTTCGCAGAAGAGTAAGACAGTGTTTCTCATTGGGATTCCCTTTATTCTGACCAGCATGCTTGTCGGAGGAATTCAGGTATATCTGCCGAAAGCAGTGCTGGCGGCGCTGGAAACAGGAAAGAGCGTAGGATATCTCGGAATGGTACTGTTGATCCTCGCAGTGCTGCTGCTTTCAGGCCTTCTGATCAATACAAAGCTTACGGTTGCGATCGAAAAATTCAATGTGCTGCTGCGCAATGAAATGAATATGGAGTTTGCACGTAAGCTTTTGTATGTGGAATATGAAAATCTGGGAAAAAAGGAATTTCAAGAGTACAGGGACCGGGCAATGTCTGCCATATACGGAGACTGGGGAGAAGGCAGGAAAATTCCGCCTATGAATATGTTTGCAACAGTTTTTTATACAATGCTTTCTTCTTTTGGCAGTGTTTTACTATATTCGGTGATTATGGGGAGGTACTCCCCGCTATTAGCCCTGATCATTTTAGCTACAGGACTGGGAGGGGTGCTTATATCGATGGGGGAAGAGAAAAAATATCAGGGAACGGCAAACATGGCTTCGCAGGCATGGATGAAAGAAAATTATGTTACCAATTGTACCGGTGATTTTGCAATGGCAAAGGACATCAGACTGTATCAGATGAAGGATTGGCTGTTATCGGTAATCGCCAAATATGCCAAAATACGTTTGAAGTATAAGGGTAAAGAAATGTTTCATGACAGCGTAATACTGTTTACGGAAGGCCTTATGATTGTGATTCAGAATATATTTGTCTATAGTCTGCTGATTTACGGAGTGATGAATGCAAACGTCAGTATTTCGGATCTGGTGTTTTATGCAGGGGCGTCCGCCTCGCTGTCCGGAGCGTTTTATGAGCTGACCGGTCAATTGATTGATATGCACAAAATCACTATTAACTATAACAGATATCATACTTTTTTGGACTATGGGAAGGATATGGAGAATGAAGCGCTTCCGGTCAAGAGGGAGGAGATAACGATTACGCTCTCCCATGTTTCGTTCCGGTTTCCGGAAAGTGATGAGGACTTACTGAAGGATTTAAATCTGACAGTGAAAAGCGGAGAAAAGCTGGCGGTTGTAGGCGTTAACGGAGCGGGAAAGACAACGCTCATGAAGCTGATCAGCGGATTGCTTACGCCGACGCAGGGAACGATATACATCAATGGGAAGGACATGGAGCTGCTCACGCCGGAAGAACGTTATTGCTGGTTTTCCTGTGCCTTTCAGGACACCAGCTTTCTGCCGATCAGCATTCGGGAAAACATTGCTATGTGTCCTGCATGTGAAATTGATGAGGATAAGCTCTGGGCGTGTCTTGAAATGGCAGGCATGAAGGAGCGGATTTTACAGCTGCCAAAGACTCTGGATTCCGTAATGGAGAAGGATATCAATGAGGACGCTGTGGATTTTTCCGGAGGAGAAAGGCAGAAGCTGATCCTTGCAAGGGCGCTTTACAGGGACAGCAGCGTGCTGATCTTGGATGAGCCGACGGCAGCGCTTGATCCGATTTCCGAAAATGATATTTATATGCGCTATGCCGCATTTTCCGAAGGAAAAGCCTCGTTTTTTGTTTCACACAGACTTTCCAGTACCCGTTTCTGTGACCGGATTTTGTTGTTATCAGGCGGTGAGATTGCCGAGGAGGGTACGCATGAGGAGCTTTTGAAAAAAGGCGGTCTTTATGCGGAAATGTTCGAATTGCAGAGCCATTATTATAAAGAAAAGGCAAAGGGGAGTGTGGCGTATGGAGAAGCATGATATGTCTCTGAAGGAGATATTGAAAGTCAATTTCAGGGGAATTCGATTGATCAGGGAACAGAACCGGTTCATCATAGCGCTGTTTATTTTTCGGGCAGTCGGAGTGATGCTTCAGGCTTATTGGAAATTGTGGTTTTTGGCGCTGCTTGTGGATGATATCCAGCGAAATGCAGGCACGAATGTGCTGATCAGGGATGCGGCGATTCTGGTAGGAGGGGATCTGCTGCTGCGCACAATGGAATGCATTGTAGTTCATATTATTTTTTATAAGGGTTCTCATGTTTGGGAGGATGCGAATGTCTACCTGAACCGGAGAATGATGGAGCTGGACTATGAATATATGGAATCGGAAAAGATCCAGAACCGCAAACGGGATTTGGATGAGATGGTGAGAACCAATGACGGAGGAGGAATTAATTTTCTGTTCTGGAGAATTGAAACGGTTCTTTCGTATGGACTTAATGTGCTTGTCTCCGTCTGCTATATGGTGCAGATCATTTCAAAGAGCGACAAGCTTGCACCGGGAAATCCGGTCAAGGCAGTATTATGCGGAGTCGGATTTGTACTTCTCATTTTGATCGCAGTGCTTGCGAGCATGAAACGCATCAAAACACTGAAAAAAGAAATGTTTTTAAGAACCGAAAAACATATTCCTATAAACAGGGAGTTTTACTGGTATTATGACAACTATCTGGAACGGGAGGCTGCAGGAAAAAACATCCGCCTGTTCCGCCAGCAGCCGCTTCTGGAGCATTATCTGGGACAGTTATATGAAAAAATCTGCCGTGAAATACATGGTTATTACCGTCTGGAAGAGGAGGTCAAGCTTGTAGCGGGGATTTTGCAGGCAGGCGCACTTTGCTTTGTCTATTTTTATCTGGGCATAATGGTGATCAACGGACTTTTGTCCATCGGAAATGTCATCCTGTATGCCGGAAGCATCAGTGTTTTTGTCAATTTTTTCAGTCAGTGGATTTTTACGTTAACGGAGCTTGCAACGAATGCAAAGCATTTGAAGGCTTATTTTGACTTTCTGGATATTCCGAACCGGAAATACCAGGGAACGCTTCCGGTGGAAAAAAGAAATGACGATCAGTTTGAACTGGAATTCAGAAATGTTTCCTTCAAGTATCCGGGGAGCGACAGGTATGTGTTCAAGGATTTTTCCATTCGTTTTCGGATCGGAGAGCGGCTGGCCGTCGTCGGCAGAAACGGCTCGGGAAAAACGACCTTTATTAAGCTGCTTTGCCGTCTGTATGACCCTACGGAGGGGGAAATTCTCTTAAACGGCATTAATATCAAAAAATATGATTATGGCGAGTATATAGGCTTATTCAGTGTCGTATTTCAGGATTTTCAGATCATATCCCTGCCGCTTGGCGAAAATGTTGCCGCGGCCGCCGAGTATGATGAAGAAAGGGTTCTGGAAGCCCTGGAAAAGGCCGGATTTTCGAAGCGTCCGAGGGAGCTTGCGCAAGGACTGGAAACAGTGCTGTATACGGATTTTGATTCGTCAGGGATTAACATTTCCGGCGGAGAAGCACAAAAGATTGCGATTGCCAGAGCACTTTATCATGATACGTCGTTCCTGATCTTGGATGAGCCGACAGCGGCGCTTGACCCGTTAGCAGAATATGAAGTATATTCCAAATTTGACGAGCTTGTGGGAAGCAAAACGGCGGTTTACATTTCCCATCGCCTTTCCAGCTGTCGTTTCTGCAATGATATTCTGGTGATCGACGGGGGCAGAGCCGTCCAGAGAGGAAGCCACGAGCAGCTTGTGCAGGACAGGGAAGGCCTGTATTATCGGCTTTGGAGCACGCAGGCACAGTATTACGAATAAAAAAAGAGGAAGCCGGTAACCCGGCTTCCGCAGACTGTAGACAAAGTCCCGAGCATTCGCTCGGGATTTTTCTTCGAAAAGAGCTTAGAAATCCAGCATTTATGCAGACTTTCTGGCTCTTTTTTGGTATAATAGAAGTATCAAAAATAAGGTGGTGCTTCTGCTTATGATGACTCAGAATGCTGACAAAAAAAGAGAACAAGTACAGTTCCTTTGTATGGATGACATGGTTCCCCAGGATCATCTGCTTAGAATCATTGATAAAGCAATTGATTGGAACTTTATATATGACCTTGTTGTTGAAAAGTATTCACAGGATAACGGCCGCCCAAGTATGGATCCGGTTATGCTGATAAAAATCCCTTTTATTCAGTATCTGTATGGAATCAAAAGTATGAGACAAACCTGCAAAGAAATCGAAGTGAATGTTGCCTATCGATGGTTTCTCGGGTTGGATATGATGGATAAGGTTCCTCACTTTTCAACCTTCGGAAAGAACTATGCCAGACGTTTTAAGGATACAGACCTTTTCGAACAGATTTTTTCTCATATCCTCATGGAATGCTATAAATTTAAGCTGGTGGATCCGACCGAAGTTTTTGTGGATGCAACACATGTGAAGGCTCGTGCAAACAACAAAAAGATGCAGAAGCGAATCGCTCACGAGGAAGCACTTTTTTATGAAGAACTCCTGAAGAAAGAAATCAATGAAGACAGGAAAGCCCACGGAAAGAAGCCACTCAACGAAAAAGATGATAACAGGGATGACGATGATAATACACCATCTTCAGGGGGAGCCCCAAAGGAATTCACAGATGACATTCCTAAGGATACCAAAACAATCAAATGCAGTACCACAGACCCGGAGAGCGGATGGTTCCGTAAGGGTGAACATAAAACTGTATTTGCGTATGCGGTAGAAACAGCCTGTGATAAGAACGGCTGGATTCTTGGCTACACAATTAACCCGGGAAATCAGCATGACAGCAGAACTTTCAAAGGTCTTTATGACAAGATAAAAGATATCGGTATAGAAACACTGATAGCAGATGCAGGATATAAAACACCGGCAATTGCAAAGCTTCTCATAGATGATGGCGTTAAACCATTGCTGCCTTATAAACGTCCTATGACAAAAGAAGGATTTTTCAAAAAATACGAGTATGCATATGATGAATACTATGACTGCTACATTTGCCCCAACAATAAGACGTTGGAATACCGCACTACCAACAGAGATGGATACAGGGAATACAAAAGTTGCGGTGCAACCTGTGCAACGTGTCCTTACCTTGCACAATGTACCGAAAGCAAAGACCATGTAAAAACGGTTACCAGACATATATGGGAACCATACATGGAAATATGTGAAGATATCAGACAGACATTGGGAATGAAAGAGTTGTACTCTCTCAGGAAAGAAACCATAGAAAGAATCTTCGGAACCGCAAAAGAGAACCATGGATTGCGTTATACACAAATGTATGGCAAGGCCCGAATGGAAATGAAAGTCGGGCTAACATTTGCGTGCATGAATTTAAAGAAACTGGCAAAAATCAAACAAGAATGGGGATTAAAAGATGCCGTGAAATCAGCTTTTTTACTTATTTTGAACGATTTGCGAATACAGAAAAGAAAAATGGCTCTAGGATTTGCATCCTAGAGCCGCTTTGTCTACAGTCTGCCATGATTGCGAAGCAATCATGATTGAATGAACATTCCGGAAGCAAAAAAATTGCAGCGACTGCAAAGCTGACGTATAATATATAATATAACCGCTTGGAGGAATGTGAATGAAATTCGGATGGGGTCATAATGAGCTGTGGACGGTTTCCGGAGAGAAGCTTGCAGCGCGGATGAGAACAGAACAGTCTGCGAAGGAAGGATGTGCAGGAGCAGAGAGGACGGCCTCCTGTGTCTGGCAGGACTATCCGCGCCCTCAGATGAAGCGGGAAGGGTATTTGAGCCTGAACGGAGCGTGGAAATTAAACAGACATTCCGTAACGGTTCCGTTTTCGCCGCAGTCCATGCTGTCCGGATATGATAAGCGGGTGGGAGAGCATTTTATTTATGAGAAAAGCTTTATGCTGCCTGATTTTTTTACACAAAAACGGGTTTTGCTGCACTTTGGCGCAGTGGATCAGATCGGTGAAATCTGGCTCAATGATATTTGCGTGGGACGGCATGAGGGAGGATATCTTCCGTTTACAATTGATATTACAGATACAGTACATTGGGAGCAGGAGAATCATCTGGAGGTTAGGGTACTGGATACACTCTCAAAAAATTATCCATATGGGAAACAGAGAAAATTTCGCGGCGGTATGTGGTATACGCCGGTCAGCGGAATCTGGCAGAGCGTATGGCTTGAGAATGTGCCGGAGGTTTACATAAGTAATATTAAACTAACCCCTGATTTAGAAGGAGTTGCGATAGAGGTTACGTTGGAGGGGAGCGCTGATCCGTCGGCGGGCTTTGATGTGACTGTAACGCTGGAACAGGGGGAACAGATCAGACGGCATATTCATGGGACGCAGGGAAAAATGCTTCTTACAGAGCATATTTGTGCGGACGGCAGCAGGTACCGGCCGACACTCTGGACACCGGAGCATCCGCGGCTTTACTCGATGGAAATAGCCGCAGGTACGGATCATGTGGAGACGTATTTTGCGCTTCGGACGGTTGAGATTCGAAGGATTTGCGGAGTAAATCGTGTGTGTCTGAACGGACAGCCGATTTTCATGCACGGAGTATTGGATCAGGGCTATTATTGCGACGGACTCTATCTTCCGGCGGAGGAAAAGGAGTATGAGCGGGACATACTGCGGATGAAGGAGCTTGGATTTAATTTGCTCAGAAAGCATATTAAGGTGGAGCCGGAATGCTTTTACTACTACTGTGATCTGCACGGGATGCTTGTAATGCAGGATATGGTCAACAGCGGACATTATTCTTTTCTGAGAGATACCGCCCTGCCCACCTTGGGGGTTAAGCATCTAAAGGATACCTGGGGAAGTCGCAGCAGTAAGAGGAAACGCTTTTTTCGGGAACATGTCAGGGATACGGTGAAGCATTTGTATAATCATCCCTGTATTGTTGCCTATACGATTTTCAATGAGGGCTGGGGGCAGTTTGAGAGCGACCGGATGTATGAGACCGTAAAGCAAATGGATCAGACCAGATTGGTGGATTCTGCTTCGGGCTGGTTTGCGCAGGAAAAAAGTGATTTTGACAGTGAACATATTTATTTCAAGACGATGAAACTGAAGGTGAATACCCGCCCGCTTCTGGTGTCCGAATGCGGAGGCTATTCTTGGCGGGTGGAGGAGCACTATTTTAATCGTTACCGGCACTATGGATATGGAAAGTGCGAGAGCAGCGAGGAGTTGACCGGGATGATAGTCCGGATGTACCGAAAAATGATTCTGCCTGCGATTTCTGAGGGACTTTGCGGCTGCGTCTATACGCAGCTGAGTGATGTCGAGGATGAAATTAACGGGCTTTATACCTATGACAGAAAGGTCTGTAAGGTACAAAAGGAGGAAATGCGTAAGCTGGCGGATGAGATTTCCGAATCGATGTCGTTGAAATTGAATAAAAAGAATCATGAGCATTACAATGGCATTGAATAAAAATCACAACGGGCATTGAATATAAAGGTGGAAAAGAGGAATTGCATACCGCAGGAACAGGTGCTATTTTATATAATGTGCGCGGCCAGAGCGGAGTATGGCGGCGCAGCGGTGTAGGCCTGTTCGGGATCGGTACTTTTACACAGATTAACGGAATTACCAGTGCGGTTCAGAATTTCTTTGATGCGGATCAGTCATGGGCGGTGGAGCTGTTTGGCAGAAGCTATTCCTGGAGCGTTGTGATTTCCGGACTTCTGCTGACCTTGTGCGTGGCGCTTGTTCTGATCGGAGGATTAAAGAGAATTTCAAGCGTGGCGCAGGTAGTTATTCCTTTTATGGCGATTATCTATGTTGCCGCAGCAGCCAAAACCGATCAGCCGGCAAAGCAGGGGCTGATCTCCATGATGGGAACGCTGATTGATACCATTATTATTTGCACCATGACGGGACTTACGATCGTGATTACAGGCGCCTATGATATGGGATTGGACGGCGTCGCAGTTACAACGAAGGCTTTCCAGCTGGGACTCCCGTTTTCTTCCAAGGTCGCATCCTTTATTTTGATGGCGTGTCTGGTATTCTTTGCGTTTACCACGATTCTGGGCTGGGATTATTATAGTGAGCGCTGTCTGGAATATCTGACCGGACATAAGCAAAAGATTGTAAAAGCCTATCGATGGGTTTACATTCTGTGTGTATTTGTCGGGCCTTACATGACGGTCAAGGCAGTATGGACGATTGCGGATATCTTTAACGGCCTGATGGCAATTCCGAATCTGATTGCGCTGCTTGCGTTAAACGGTGTCGTTGTGGCGGAGACAAAGATCTATCTGGATGGGGTAAAAAAGAAGAATTATTAACTTAGAAGGAAGCGCTCGAATCCCATCGCCATAGGGGGACAATTGAATAACGGCTTTTTGCGTGAAGCGGTAATGGGCAGTAAATTTGTGACGGATTTACTGCTTTTTTCATGTATGAGAAATGAATATGGTTTCCGATTCGTTATTTTCTACGGGACTGCATGACTGCGTTTGCGGGAGAAAGGCCGGCTGGCAGGGCGGCCTGATCACAAAGCCTTCCAGCTTTTTGCCGGAACATTGAAAACGAGAGGGCGCAGCATACCTTTTGCAGGAGAGCGGTGCAGCGTACTTTTCTGCTTTACGAAGCAAGGGAAAAAATTTACAATAAAGGAATAGATAATAGGAAACGCTAACTGCCATATAGCGGGCGTTAGGCATTTCAAGGGTTACAGTTCAGAGTACAGTACAAATTACAGTATAAAGCAAATGAAAAAGTCGGGAAATTGTATGAGCAGGGGAAAATGTGAAGCGGAGAAACGGGCAGCGGAGAGAAAAATGAAAAAGTCGGATGATTACGTAAGGAAAGTAAAAATGAAAAAACTTGAAACGCATGCAATGAGTAAAAAGACTGACTCAGGAAAAAGACAAACGGAGAGCGCAAAGAAAAAATCAGGAAGACATGTATCATCCGGTACAGGCAGCAAGACTGAAAATGCTGTGATTCCCGGTCTTAATTGTGAGTAAAGTGAAAAATGGGAAAATAAGCAAAGAAAATATCCGGTGTATGTAGATAGCCCTTATTGACTAAATCATAGTAAAATTTTAGAGAGAATGAGGTACAGCAATATGGAGAAGCAGGTATATATTACAGAGGAAGAACGGGAAAAGTGCCGCAAAGTGATTGATGCGTTTGCGGAACTGTACGAAATAGAAAATGAAGATATTTTAGTGGTTGACGCCGGAAGGTATGGTTTTGTCAAAATGCAGTTGGATGATATTGTCGGTGAGGAAGTATTCAACATTCTTCCAAAGGAAAAACAGTCGGAATTTATCGGGAAAAAAGCTGACTTTGCACAAAAGGCGGATATAAGTCTGTAAAATGGATTTTGCAGAAAGAAAACGCTCTATTTAGATAATAAAAAGGTTTGGAATGGCCCTGCGTATAAAGATATGCAGGGCTTTTCTTAACCAGCAAAAATAATTGTTTTTGAATTAGATAGAAAGAATAAGATGGATTCCACCGGAGCAGGCATTGTCCACGATGCAGAGAGGAAGGTTCAA
>CAYTIH010000042.1:0-21541 GCA_964437825.1 uncultured Clostridium sp.
GAGCACTGCCTGCTCTCCGAAAAGATCCGTCTCTGTCTCGGTTCTGAATGTGGTTTCCAGTACGCCTGCACGCGCACCGCCGATGGCAAGTGCATAAGCAAGAGCGATATCCTGCGCTTTTCCTGTAGCATCCTGATGTACGGCAACCAGACAAGGTACGCCTTTACCTGCCTGATACTCACTTCTAACCGTATGTCCCGGTCCCTTCGGTGCAATCATGGTAACATCGACATCCTTAGGCGGTACGATCTGACCGAAATGAATGTTGAAGCCATGTGCGAACATTAACATATTTCCCGGCTCCAAATTCGGCTCAATGTCCTTTTTGTACATTGCGGCCTGTAATTCATCATTAATCAGAATCATGATAATATCTGCTTTCTTTGCAGCTTCTGCAGCTGTATATACTTCAAATCCCTGTGCCTCTGCTTTCGCCCAGGATTTGGAACCTTCATATAGACCGATAATGACATGGCATCCTGACTCCTTTGCATTTAAAGCATGAGCATGTCCCTGACTGCCATAGCCGATGACTGCAATTGTCTTGCCTTCCAATAAGCTTAAATTACAATCTTCCTGGTAAAAAATCTTTGCCATTTTTGTTTCCTCCTGTTTGGATTTCTTTAAATTTAATTTATAACAAAAGAAATCATTCTTCATTTGAACTCATGTATCGTATCCTTCGAATGGAAAATATTTCTTTTATTAACGTGTTCTCACAACCTATGTAAACAACGGCCTTCTTTCAGCCATCAATCCAGACCACGCCGTCCGTTCCGCGTCCGAGACCGGCAATACCGGTTCGCGCAAGCTCCATAATCTCATGATCAGCCAGAATACCGAGAAAAGCGTCGATTTTGGACTGATCTCCGGTAATTTCGATCATTAAGCTTTCCGGACTGACATCCACGATTTTGGCCCGGAAAATATCTGCAATTGCGATTACGCTCTGGCGTTGTTCGGCATTCGTTCTTACCTTGACGAGCGCAAGCTCCCGATAAACGCTTTCCTTCGGCTTCAGCTCTCTGATATCCCGTACATCCACCAGCTTTGCAACCTGTTTCTCTATCTGATGCAGAATTTCCTCATCACCGGTTGCCACAATCGTAATACGGGTAATCTTGGGATCCGCCGTAACGCCGGCAGTAATGCTTTCTATGTTATAACCACGTCTGGAAAAAAGTCCGGAAATCCGGCTCAAAACGCCGGATGTATTATCAACCAGTAATTGAAATACTCTTTTTTGCATGTTTCTCCCCATTTCTGCACCGCTCTTTGCGCATTACAAGTTCGCTGTCAAGCAGTGCGCAGGCACAAACTTGAGATTGAAAAATTTCTTTTTCAATCTTACTCCCATCTGCGTACCTTAACACACTCGATCAGATATCCATAATCTGTCAAAATATCGAATCTGCGTGCTATATATTATATAGTAGCAATATATACTCCTTTTGTCAACGAAGCGCTATCTTTCTTTTCGTAAATTTTCGATGTCCGATCGCCGTTTCAAATTACTCTCGTAATCTTATTTCTCGGAATCCTTACATTTCGGAAGCGCAAGCGTCCCGGTTCTTGCCACTTCCACAATACTGATCGATTGCAGCGTTTGAATCAATAGCTGAACCTTTTCCGGCACATCACAAATCTGAATCGTCATCATGGTTTTGGACATATCCACAATCTGCGCCTTCAAAATTTCGCAGTTCTCCATAATATCTCTTCGGTTATTCCTATTATATTTTACCTTAATAAGCATCAATTCCCTGCTGATGCTCTGTGTTTCATCAAAGGTCTTTACTTTAATGACATCCAGCTTTTTGTTCAACTGCTTTTCAATTTGCTCTATTGTACGTTTGTCTCCGGAGCTTACAATTGTCATACAGGATACTGCCGGATCATCCGTTTCCCCTACTGCAAGGGAATCGATATTGAAGCATCTTCTGGAAAACAGGCCTGCCACCTTACACAATACGCCGGATCTGTTTTCCACTAATACAGAATAAATTTTTCTCATAACAGCCTCCTATTTTACCAGATCCATGGGATCAATATAGCATTCCATCAAAACAGCATCCTTTGCCTGAAGGAATTTCCGAATTGCTTCCTCTGCATGTTCCATATCTTTCAGAACAATACATTCCATATCATAAGCAGACGCAAGCTTACTGATATCCGGGCTTCCCGACAGATCCACAGCCGAATACTGATCCTTGTATGTATAATGCTGGTATTCACGTACCATTCCCAGATAATTGTTCTTCATCACGATAATTTTTACCGGCACATGATGCTGTTTCATGGTGGCAAGCTCCATCATAGACATCTGGAAAGAACCATCGCCGCATACCGCAATGACCTGCTTTTCAGGCTTTGCCAGCTTCGCGCCAATGGCTGCCGGAATGGAATATCCCATGGTTCCCATACCGCCGGAGGTCAAAAACTGCCCTTTCTTTACGATATGATATGCACAGGACCAAATCTGATTCTGTCCGACATCCGCAACATAAACAGCATCCTCTTCCATCGCTTTGGACAACATTCTGATAAACTCGGCAGGGTCCACATAACCCGGATGCTCCGTGCGTTTCGGCTCCATCTGCGCCCTGTATTCATTCAAAGTATTGATCCATGAATCACCCTGAGCAGTAACTTCCTGTTCCAGCAAATCCTCAAAAATATGCTTTGCATCCCCGACGATCGGTATTGTCGGTCCCGCATTTTTACCGATTTCCGCAGGATCCACATCGATATGTACCAATACTTTATTTCTGGTAATCAAATCCGGCTGGTTCACAGCACGGTCCGCAACCCTGGCGCCAACCATAATCAACAAATCCGACTCATTCATGGCACGATTGGCATAGGGCTTTCCATTATTTCCGACCATTCCATAATACAGCGGATGCTCCGTCGGCATAACACCGATGCCCATCATGGTGGAAACAACCGGAATACGGAATTTTTCCGAAAATTCGCGCAGTTTGTCCTGCGCATCACTCAGCAGAACACCGCCGCCGGCACAGATAATGGGACGCTCCGCCTTTTCCAGCTCCTTAACCACCTTCTTGATCTGCACCATATTTCCCTTTACAGTCGGCTTATAGGTTCTAAGAGATACCGTTTCGGGATATTTAAATTTAGAGATCACATCGTTTTGAATATCAATCGGAACATCAATCAGTACAGGGCCTTTTCTGCCCGTGGATGCAATATGAAACGCTTCTTTAAAAGTTCTCGGAATATCCTCCACGTCCTTGACCAGATAACTGTATTTTACAAAGGATTCCACGGCTCCTGTAATATCAGCCTCCTGAAACACATCGCTTCCCAGCAAAGAACTGTTTACCTGCCCCGTAATACATACAAGCGGTATACTGTCTGCAAATGCCGTCGCCACGCCGGTAATCAGATTCGTTGCACCGGGACCGCTGGTAACTGCACATACGCCCACGCCCCCCGTCACTCTTGCCATACCGCTTGCGCTATGCGCCGCATTCTGCTCCGTTCTGATTAAGATTGTCCGAATATCGGACTCCAGAATACTATTGTAAAACGGACAAATCGCCACACCGGGATATCCGAAAACGGTGGTAACACCCTCCGCCTCAAGACATTTTACCATTGCATCCGCACCTATCATATCGTTCACCAATCCCTTCTTTTACGGTAATAACAGAATTACTTTCCATTCCCAAAGCCAATCTGCGATAAAGCCTGCGTAATAGCCTACGTAATGTTAAGCAGTCTCTTGACGAGCACGACTGCTTCCGCGGCATCTCTGGAATACCCATCCGCACCGATTTCCTGCGCATAATCATTAGTAATAACCGCGCCTCCGATGATGATTTTACAATCCAGCTTTTCCTGCTTGGCCAGCTCCACAACTTCCTTCATCTGCAGCATGGTAGTTGTCATCAGCGCCGATAACGCAATCACTGCAGCATGCTCCTTTCTGGCCGTTTCAATAATGATTTCTTTTTCCACATCTTTACCAAGATCTATCACACGAAAGCCATGATTTTTTAACATCAGCGCAACCAGATTCTTGCCGATATCATGAATATCGCCCTTAACGGTTGCAATCACAATCGTGGGAAGCTGCTCACCGGTTCTGTCCGCGGCCAGATACGGCTCCAGAACCGCTATGGAATTCTTCATAGCCTCCGCACTGTTAATCAGCTGCGGAAGAAAGTATTTTCCTTTATCAAACAGGATACCGACCTCATCAATGGCGGGCATCAACGCCTTATTTAAAATATCGGCTGCCTGAAAGCCGCTCTCTACAAGCGTTCTGGTTCTGTCCACGATTTCGGTTCTGCGTCCCTTTAAAACGAAATCATAAATCTCTTTCAATTCTCCCAAAATCCCGGCTGCCGCGTCCGCTGCTCCTTCAGCGGATACCGCCCCCGTCTGTTTTGGCAAAGCAGGCAAAGGATCCGCCGCTTTCTGTCCGGCTCCTGCGCCCTGTCCGTTTTGAGAACGCAAGGCATCCTGCATCAGCTTTTGTGCTTTGACAGCCGCTTCCTTTTCATCCTTTTCCTTCATGGCACTTGTATATTCAATGTAACGGATATCGGCATTTTCTTTATTCATTAGCAAATCCGCCGCCAATGCGCTGCTCATTAACAGCCTTTGGGAAGGATTGGCAATTGCCATTGTCAGTCCCTGCTGAATTGCCATTGTCAGAAACGACGCGTTTACATAACTCCGTTCCGGTAATCCAAACGAAATATTGGATAATCCGCAGGTAGTTGCAATCCCATGTTCCTTACAATAAGCAAAGGTTTTCAGCGTGTCAGCGGCCGCCTCGGGGCTTGCTCCGACCGTCATGACCAGACCGTCCACTACCAGATCCTCTTTCAAAAGCCCATAGCCTTCAGCCCTTTTCATAATCGTTTCTATAATATGAATCTTATCCGCAAGTGTGGCCGGAAGTCCTTCATCCGATAACGGAAGCAATATGAACATCGCGCCATACTTGGCCGCCAGTTTCAAAAGCGGTTCGCATTTCTCCGATTCCATGGAAATAGAATTAATCAAAGCTCTGCCCGGGTATCTGCGAAGCGCTGCCTCTATCACGTCCACATGGGAGGAATCTATGGAAACCGGAAGATTGGAAACCGTGGTAACTTCTTCCAGCGCCTTCAGCATCATCTCTTTTTCATCAATTCCGGACATACCCATATTCACATCCAGAATGGAAGCTCCCATTTCCGTCTGATCCGAAGCAAAGCTTGATACCATGGCAAGGGAGCCCTCCTTTAGCTCTGCCTGAAGTTTCTTCTTGCCCGTAGGATTAATCCTTTCCCCTATTACCATGAACGGACTGTCCGTGGTAAAGGAAAGTGTCTTTCGTTCGGAGGTCAGGTAATGGATTTTACTGCTGCTTTTCTCTTTGATGACCGGCTTACAATCCGCCAGCACATCATGGCTTTTTTTAATAAATTCCGGCGTTGTTCCGCAGCAGCCGCCAATGACGGAGGCTCCTGCATCAACCAGCTTCTGAATTTCTACGGAAAACTCCTCCGCCTCCATGGAATACCCCGTTGAACCGTCCGGCAACAGGCACGGCATTCCCGCATTGGGCTTTGCAATAATGGGGACAGTTGCAGCCTCATACATATCCCGGATCAGCGAAACCATTCTGTCCGGTCCTGTGGAGCAGTTGGCGCCGACCGCATCCGCGCCGAGACTCTGCAGAGTAATGACCGCAGTGCGCGCGTCCGTTCCATAAAGAGTCCTTCCGTCCTGCTCAAAGGTCAGCGTCGCCAATACCGGAAGATCGCAGACCTCCTTTGCGGCAATCAATGCGGCCCTTGTCTCCTGCGCACTCATCATGGTTTCCACAACCAAAAGATCGACGCCCTCATTCACCATACACGTAATCTGCTCTTTATAGATATCAATCAGTTCCTCAAAATCAAGAGGACCTATCGGTGAAAGCTGCACGCCGGTCATCGTCAGATCACCCGCCACCAATGCTTTACCTGCAGCTGCTTTTTTGGAAATCGCAACCAGACCGCGGATCATCTCCTCCTGTTTCTCCTCAAGATCATATTCACGTAATTTTAAACGGTTCGTCGTAAAGGTCGGTGCATATAGAATATCGCTGCCGGCGTCAACATAATCCTGCTGCAGCTTTAACATAATATCTGCATGCTTCAAGATCCATTGCTCCGGACAGACCCCTGCCGGCATACCGGCCTTCATTAAATTGGAACCGGTTGCTCCATCCAGAAAAAGAATCCGATTTCGGCACAATTCCCGAAACTCCTGTTTATTCAATGCTGATATCCTGCCTTTCATACTGGTACATTCTAAAAAACCTCAATATTAAAATCATATCATTTTTGTTGTGCATATGCAATAAGCCGTATTTCACAATCCCATGGGATTGTGAAATCCCATGGGATTTGTAATCGGTATTTCCTATAAAAAAGAATCCGGGAAATTTTCCCGGATTCCGACAAAGAATCAATTATGTTTGTAACAAGATTAAAATGATAAGGCAGGTTATGAATTCTTCTTACCAAAAATGATCGGTGTTACAAATACAGCTACAATATCTAAGATTGCGCAAATCAGTGCAAGCCAATAGAAAAAGTTTACAGAAACTGTAACATCTACGCCTAGATCCGTAGATAACTCCTGAACGATTTTAGCAAGAATGAACACGGCATTGATTACAGAAACAATCAACGCGGAATGGTCCATTCTGACAAAGAAAATAATTATAGTTGCAAGGAATAATGCTGCAATATAATAGCCATAAGCGCTGATAATACTTTCACTGTAAGTATAATTTGATACTGTTGCAGATACCTTGGCAAGGCAGGTTGCAACAATACCGATGACTGATACAAGTAATCCAATTAGATTAATTCTAGGTGCCTTGTACTGAAAAAATGCTGATTTCATATTTCCTCCTTCATATCAAACGGAACTTGAGTTCCCGTAATCTTTCAATTTTTATGCCGTATCGTTATTAGCCGTTACACCATAAGGTGCTCCGCAGTTAGGGCATACGGCCGTCCTGCCAGCCACCCGGCCCCTAATGTCTGTTACAAAACATATTTCTTCTCCCCCCTGGGATCCTCCGCAATCAGTCCTTCTTTACCTTGATCCAGATAAAAGGCGCTGCTACAGCGGCAACTGTTGCCAGAAGATAGAAATAAAATCCAACTCCATAATTGATTCCGGTAAAAAAGCCTGCAAGTGTTTTAAATACGCCGCAAAATGTCCATACGCTTACAAACAAAAGCAGATTAATTACTGACAGCAGAAATGCCAGTACCTCCATACGCAATATGTAAAGTACCATCATTGCTACGGAAACAACCAGTATCAGCCAGCCGATCTTAAAACCGGCCTCCCTCATATCCTTCGAAATCAAGCTGATACTTTCTCCGGACGCCGACAAAAGAGGCAAAAATACACAGATAAAGGCTACCAAAGCACTAATGACACCAATCAGATCAATCGTTGTAATCTTACTGATCAAATTCTTAACGGAAAACAGCCCTTTAAAAGGAAACGTCTCACCCGGATGCTTTGCCGTAATAAATGCAAGCGGATTGCTATTTTGAACAGGCGCTCCGTACCCCGGCCGGGCATTATACATCGGCTGACCCTGCTGCATCGGCTGGCCGTTAAACGCCGGCTGGCCCTGCTGCATCGGCTGGCCGTTAAACGCCGGCTGACCCTGCTGCGCAGGCTGGTTATTTAATACCGTTTGATTCTGCTGCGCGGACTTGCTCGAAGAAGTAATGGATACTCCGCAATTAGGGCAGATCTCCGCATTCTCAGGAAGCTGTGTTCCACATTGATTACAAAACATAACTATTCCTCTCTTTCTTACATGGATTTAGGTATCAAAAAATACCTATTTATAAAATGTCTATTAATTCTTTCTAAAAAATACTATCATAAATTATACATAACTGCAATTGGAAATGACAAAATATAGTAATTTTGGTCATTTTTCATACAAAACATTGAATTTATCTGTCCGATATGATAGAT
This sequence comes from uncultured Clostridium sp., assembly GCA_964437825.1. GTDB lineage: Bacteria > Bacillota > Clostridia > Lachnospirales > Lachnospiraceae > JBJFCE01. Next base: position 8,023 of record CAYTIH010000042.1, read on the forward strand.
TTTATAAGTAACATTTTAGGAACCAAAAGCGGAAATATCCAGATAAATACAAATAAGGAAATTTATGGAAAATTTTCGTAAAGCTTATGCTATGAACAGGAGATCTAAGTATGAATTTATATTCTATGGATACCGGAAAATCCATTTTCAAATCAAAAACGCTATCCCTCATGCTCTGTCTGATTTTCTTGGCATCTCTAACCGCCGGCTGCGGAAAAAAGGACGAAGCTCTGGAAACCTTTCAATCCGATATCGCTGACTTTACCTCAGCCATTCGGGAATTGGACACAGACATCAATAGCATTAACCCTTCCTCAGACGACGCCGTAAGCGAACTTCTATCCTATTATGATTCTATGTCGGAAGAATTTGCAAAGTTAGCTTCCATTGAAGTTCCGGAGGACTACAGTACGATTGCCCGCTTATCGGAGAAAGCAAACGAATATATGACAAAGGCCGTTTCCTATTATCATGCAGCCTTTGGAAACGAGCCGTTAGATCAGGACATTTTGAACACGGCCTCCACTTATTACGCGAAGTCCTTTGAGTTTATAGGTTATATCGGTCAGGTACTCATGGGCGCCGAAATCACTTTTCAATCCGATTTGGAAGATTCCGGTGCAAACGATACCGGCGCTGACGCCCCGGCCGGCGAAGGTCAGGACAGTTCCCCTGATTTTGAAATTCAGGAATAATTCGCAAAAATATACCCGCAGGATAAAAAATCCTGCGGGTATATTTTATGCTTTCATTTTATAAATCAGTACAAGGGATACCATATCTCTTGTGCCGTTTCCAAAACAAATTATAATTCCTCAACCGCTCTTTTCAGTTCGTCTGCCATTCCCTGAACCGTTGTGGTCTGTGCCGAAATCTCCTCTGTATTGGCCGCAATCGTAGCAACTCGCTCGTTCATTGCATCCATATGACCAATTAGGCTCTTGATTGCATTGACGCTCGCATTAATCTTCGGAATTGTCTCATCCGACTGCTTTGTATTTGCAACGATCAGCTCATTGGTAGAATCAGACAGATTCCTGATTTCATCCGCAACTACCGCAAAGCCCCTGCCCTGTTCGCCTGCTCTGGCTGCTTCAATGGAAGCATTCAGTGACAACAGATTGGTCTGTCCCGCAATCGCGGAAATATCGCTATTAGTCGTCTTATAAATCTCAATCAGATTGGAAATCTCAGTCATGGATTCATTCAGCTTATAGCATTCCGTTGTGATATTCGAAATACCATGCGCCATATCGGTAGCCTCGCTTGCAGAAGCCTCATTTGCTTTATTGAGTTCTATTACGGCTTCTCTTAATTTTTCAAACTGATCCACAACTTCTTCCAGCTGCCGGTTATGAATTTCCTGTGCCTGCTGTTCTTCTTCACGAAGCTTAGACAGCGTTGCCTTTTCTTCCTCTACAACATCCTTCACATAATGGATACAATTGTCCTTGGTGTTGACTCCGTTGTGAATTGCTCTTGCCATATCCAGACAGGAATTGTAACCGCATGCTCCGCAGTTAATATTCCGGCTGCTTTCGTCATATTTATACATACTTTCATAGATCTGATTCAGTTCCCGCGCATCAGGTTCTGAAATCACAATTCTATGATCCGTATATTTACGTATGAAATCATTGACATCCAACGCTTTAAATGCTTCCATCAGGTTTGCAAGGCGCTCAGCCGGTGTTGCCTCCGAGGTCCAAGGGCTTTTATTTTTTCTGCCGAAAAGTCCGGCTCTGTGAAGATCCTTTTTATTCATATTACGCATCTTGCTTAATGTAAGGATCACATCGTCCGTATTGCGTTCCGGCTGTGTAGCCGTTCCGTAGATACAGCCTCTGCCGCAATTTAAAATATCAACCATGAACGGCAGTTCTTTTCCGTTGTGAATTCTATGCAAATAATCACGCAGGAAATGATAAGCCTCCTGTTCGCCTTCTACCTGCCGTACCACCTGTTCCTTTCCGAGGAAATGCTCCACATTTTCCCGTAACCCGCCCGGCATCGGATACAGGGAGCCCAATCCGTATTCCAGCTCGTCCATGTATTCCGGAGAGCGTTCGAACTTTCCGTCAATACATTTCATCAGCTTCTGAAAGGTTACGTTGTATTTTACATAACCGCCGCAGTTCTCATCCATGATTTCCATTTTCTTTGCAATACACGGACTGATAAATGCAAGCTCATCCTGAATACCAAGGTATTTTCTGACATAAACAGCCATACACATCATAGGGCTGTGAATCGGTACCAGTCTGGGAATCAATTCCGGTATATATTTCTCTATGTATGTTACAACCGCAGGACACGGCTGGGAAATTCCTCCCAGAAACTGATGCTCCGTAATATACTTCAAATATCCCCATGTCGTAATGTCCGCGCCGAAAGATACACTGTAAATATGATTTACACCGGCCTGTTTCAAATAGCCAAGAACCTTTTTATATTCCTTCGGATAATTTGCCAAAAAAGCAGGCGCCACAATAACAGAAACCTTTTTGCCCGATCTCAGCGCCTCAAAAAAGCTATCCGTATCATCCCAATAATCTCTTGCTCCATGGGTACATGCGTCAAAGCAGGCGCCGCAGGAAATACAGTTCTCAGGATCAACAGTTACTTTACCAGCCGTAGTTGCAACATTTGATAAAAGAACCGGACACTCCCGAACACACTTATTACACCCAGTACATTTGTCATTTGTATATACATGTCCCATAATGAATACCTCATTTCTAAAGCTTCAAAATTTCTAACACCATAACAAACGATTACAAAACAATCAAAAACGAATTACCCATGCGCTCACATATCGAGAATCCTTTTTTATTTTGTCAATCATATTTAAAACTTTCCAGCCTTAGCAGCTTCCTCAACGGAAACGGCAACTGCAACTGTCGCACCGACCATCGGATTATTGCCCATACCAATGAGACCCATCATTTCAACATGAGCCGGAACGGAAGAAGAGCCTGCGAACTGTGCATCGGAATGCATACGTCCAAGGGTATCCGTGAAACCATATGATGCAGGACCTGCAGCCATATTATCCGGATGAAGGGTACGGCCCGTACCTCCGCCGGAAGCTACGGAGAAGTATTTCTTTCCTGCTTCAATTCTTTCCTTCTTGTATGTACCTGCTACCGGATGCTGGAATCTGGTCGGGTTTGTGGAGTTACCGGTAATGGAAACCTCTACATTTTCCTTCCACATGATAGCGACGCCCTCCGGAACGGAATTTGCCCCATAACAGTTAACCTTGGAACGAAGGCCATCGGAATATGCAATTCTTTCGATTTCCTTTACTTCATTTGTATAAGGATCATACTCTGTTTCAACAAAGGTAAAGCCGTTGATTCTGGAAATGATCTTTGCAGCGTCCTTTCCAAGTCCGTTTAAGATAACACGAAGCGGTTTCTGGCGAACCTTATTTGCTTTTTCTGCGATACCGATTGCACCTTCTGCAGCTGCGAAGGACTCATGTCCTGCCAGGAAACAGAAGCAGTCAGTATCCTCTTCGAGCAGCATTTTGCCAAGATTGCCATGTCCGATTCCTACCTTACGAGTGTCAGCTACAGAGCCGGGAATACAGAATGCCTGAAGTCCTTCACCGATTGCAGCCGCTGCATCAGCAGCTTTTCTGCAGTCCTTCTTGATTGCGATTGCTGCGCCGACAGTGTATGCCCAGCATGCATTTTCGAAACAGATCGGCTGAATTTTCTTTACCTGCTCATATACATCAAGACCAGCATCTTTCGTAATTTTCTCGGCTTCTTCAATAGAAGAAATACCATAACTATTTAAAACGGAATTGATCTTGTCAATTCTTCTTTCATATGATTCGAATAATGCCATCGATTTGTCCTCCTCCTATTTATTCTTTACGCGGGTCAATGATTTTCACTGCATCATCTACACGGCCATACTGTCCGCATGCTTTTTCATAAGCAGTATTAGGATCATCACCCTTTTTAATGAAGTCAGTCATTTTTCCAAGACTTACGAATTTGTAACCGATAATCTGATCATCTTTATCCAGAGCAATTCCGGTTACATATCCTTCTGCCATTTCCAGATAACGAGGACCTTTCTTTAAGGTACCGTACATAGTACCCACCTGGCTTCTGAGACCTTTTCCAAGATCTTCAAGTCCTGCGCCAATTGCAAGCCCTTCCTCAGAAAATGCGCTCTGAGTACGTCCATAAACGATCTGAAGGAACAATTCTCTCATAGCGGTATTAATTGCATCGCATACAAGGTCTGTATTTAATGCTTCCATAACGGTTAATCCCGGAAGAATTTCGGCAGCCATAGCTGCGGAATGAGTCATACCCGAGCATCCGATCGTCTCAATCAGCGCTTCCTGGATAATACCCTCCTTTACGTTCAGGGTCAGCTTGCAGGCGCCCTGCTGAGGAGCACACCAGCCAACACCATGTGATAAACCGGAAATGTCTTCCACTTTTTTTGCCTGAACCCATTTAGCTTCTTCTGGGATAGGAGCACAGCCATGATGAACACCCTGTGCTACTGTACACATTTCTTCAACTTCCTTTGAATAAATCATGTGAAATCTCCTTTCGATTTATGTAATTATACTTGGTAACAGATACTTTTCACATCTGCACAAACCGCTATTATTATCTTCTCATAAAATAGTGAAAAAATCCAGTATTTTTTCATGTTTCGCCGTATTTCTGCATTATCAAGTTTATCCGTATTTCTTTCTGCAGATGCAATCCACGAATTCAGCCTTCATTCATGCTTCGGTACAATCTCGGACAAATCCTTAAAAATATGTCCCTCGGGAATAACGCCTCTGACTCTGGAAAGCGGATAAATATTGGTGTTCCTGCCGATAACCGTCCCGGGGTTTAGAACGGAGTTGCAGCCAACCTCTACATAATCGCCCAGCATGGCGCCGAATTTTTTAAGTCCGGTCTCAATCTGTTCCCGTTTTCCCTGATCCTTAACCACGACCGGAGTCTTGTCACTTTTCACGTTGGAGGTAATGGAACCCGCACCCATATGTGCCTTATAGCCTAAAATGCTGTCGCCGACATAATTATAGTGGGGCACCTGAACCTTATTAAATAGAATCACATTTTTCAGCTCCGTAGAGTTACCTACCACAGCTTCCTTTCCCACAATGGCGCTTCCTCTGATAAATGCACACTGCCTGACCTCGGCCCGTTCATCAATAATACACGGAGCGCCAAGATAGGCGCTGTCAAATACCTTTGCAGACTTTGCAACCCAGACATGCTCCGCACGTTCTTCATAAAGCTCTTTGGGAAGTGTGCTGCCAAGCCGGATCACAAATTCCTTTATATCCGCAAGTATCTCCCATGGATATGTCTTTCCCTGAAAAATTTCGGATGCGATTGTTTCGCTTAAGTCATACAGATGTTCAATTTTTGCAGATTCCATTTTGATATCATGCCCTTTCTGTTTTTTCTTTTATTTTCCGTCCTGCTTTTTGTAAAATTCCGCTGCTTCGTCAAACTTCTGATACAGATATCCTTGATTCTTCAGCGTCTTTACATAATCCGTTCTTCTGGTCACAAATCCCGACAGCTTATCCATATATTCTCTTTCCGTAATACTGCCGTCCGCAACCCCCGTTAATCCCTTTTCCCAGCTTGCCGTAAGCGCAGGGTCCAGCAAAGACTTCATGGAGCTGTCCACAACATCATACACCATTTCTCCAAGCAGGGTCGGCGTAATGATCTGCGTTTTTTTATTCAGATTTAAATATTTGATGTGAAAAAGCTTTTTCAGGATTTCGGCACGGGTTGCGCTGGTTCCGATCCCGCTTCCCTTAATCTGTGCCCTCAGATCATCATCCTCAATAAACTGCCCTGCATTTTCCATCGTTAAAATCATGGAACCGGAATTATATCGTTTCGGCGGTGAGGTTTCACCCTCCTTTACAGAATAATCCTTCTTTTCTATCGCATCGCCTTTTTTCAAAGCGGACAGCACCTGCAAAAACTGTGCGTCGCACTTCATGTCTTCTTCCGTGCCTTCCCCGCCGGACAACTCTGATTCGGATTCGCTTTCTCTGTCTTTTGTACTGTTTTGATCTGCGCCCTGTCCGCCTTCCTTTTTCTCCTCTTTTTTGGCAAAGGAGAATTTGGAAACCGCAAGATATCCCTCCTGCATCAGTACCTTGAAATTAGAAAAAAAGCACTCTCTGTCAGTCCTAACGATAAGCGCTACCTTTTCATACACTGCGGCAGGATAAAAAATGCTTAAAAAGCGCCGTACCACAATCTCATAAATCTTCGATGCGGTCGGATTTAACGAGGACAATGCCGAAAGCCCCTGACCGGTCGGAATAATGGCGTAGTGATCTGTGATCTGCTTGTCATTGACATATCTGGTTTTGGCAATCGTCCTATAGCTTCCGCTTTCCAAAATATCCTTTGCGTAATTTCCCGTACGGCCTTCCTGCAGCGCGTAGGAAATCTTTCCATAAGAAACAAGTCCTCTGATATTTTTATCAATTTCCTTTGCAACGGCACTGGAAAGCACTCTCGCATCCGTTCTCGGATAAGTCAAAAGCTTCTTTTCATACATTTCCTGGATATAGGCAAGGGTTTCATCGGGACTTATCTTAAACAATTTGGAGCAGTCATTTTGCAGCTCTGCCAGATTATACAAAAGCGGCGGATTTTTATTTTCCTTCTTACGCTCAATTTTCTCGACCACAGGTTTTTCACATACGGACACCCGGCTGATCAGCTGCTCAGCATCCTTTTTTTCCTTAAACCCGTTCTCTTTATAGAGCAGGGGCGAATCCTCGTAGGCAGATTCCTTGGTAACACGCCATTCTCCCTCAAATGTCTTTCCGCCTAGCAAAAAGGAAGCAAGCACGCGGTAAAAGGGCGTCTTTACAAAGCTTCTGATTTCACGCTCTCTTTTGACCACCATACCAAGAACACAGGTCATAACCCGCCCTACAGATATGACACCATTGTCAGATTTTAAATAATTTTTAAGCTGATTGCCGTATTTTAAGGTCAGAACTCTGGAAAAATTAATTCCCATCAGGTAATCTTCCTTCGCCCGCAGATAAGCAGCCGAACAAAGATTATCGTACTCTGACAAATCCTTCGCTTCTCTGATCCCGCGCAGGATCTCTTCTTCCGTCTGGGAGTCAATCCAGACGCGTTTTCGCTCTTTTCCCGCCACATGCGCCTGATTTTCAACCAAGCGGTAAATATATTCTCCCTCACGCCCCGAGTCCGTGCAGACATAAATCGTGGATACGTCCTCCCGGGTCAAAAGACCGCTTACGATCCGGTACTGCTTGGCAACGTTTTCAATAACCTGGTACTTAAAAACGTCCGGAATAAACGGAATCGTATCAAGACTCCAGCGTTTCAGTTTTTCATCATATGCATCCGGATAGCTCATCGTAACCAAATGTCCTATGCACCAGGTCACAATCATATCCTGTGACTCAATATAGCCGTCCCTGTTTTGCCCCTGCACCTTGAGCGCCTTGGCAAATTCTTTTGCCACACTGGGCTTTTCGGCAATAAATAATCTTTTTCCCATCACATTATTCCACTATATTCCCAAATACGGATAATATTCTCACATTCATCCGCCCCGCTTTCACATCCCATGACGGATCCGCTTTCTTTTCACTGAAAATGAGCATATTCCTGCAGGAAAACCCGGTTTTACGGATATAAAAGCAATACCTTTCCAAATCCTGCGCCGTTACGGGCCCCCCTGCATGCTTCGTAAAAGCTATCAGCATACTGTCAGCTCCGGCCGTTGTATGTTTCGGTTCGGGTTCCTGTTTTGCAAATGCAATAATCGGAATATTTCCCGATTTTCCTACCCATTCTTCACATTTCCTGACAGGCACAATTCCCCGAATACGGTTCTCACATAAAAGCTGCGAGATGATTCTGCCGTAGTAAAATTCCAGATAAGCATCCAATTCTGCTTCAATAAAGGAATGATAAAACTGCTCCGGATCCATAAATTCCAACCGGTTTCTATATGCATAGACGAAGCGATACCAGAAATGGATGATCGGATTTGAAATTCTGTAAATGCCCTTCTGGGAATCATCCCGCGGCGAGGCGCCGTAGGAATACACTTTTTCCACCAGATCAAGTTCAATCAGATTTTTCAGATATACGCTGATCTTCGCCCTTGAAAATCCGGTCTCATGATACAAATCATTCAACTTATAATGCCCCTGAGCAATCATATAGAGAATCGTTGCATACACATTTGGCTCTCTCAGGTTGTCGGAAATATACCGGATTCCGTAATCATAGAAAATACCTTCCCTGTCAAGATACATCCGCAGGATCATCTCCTTTAATGTATGACAGGAAAGGCTATTCATAATCGCGGCCGGACGGCCTCCCATGATTGCATATCGGTAAAAGGTTACTTGCGGACTTTCCTTTGAACACAGACTGCGGATATCGGAATAGGAATATTCCTTCATTTTCAGCAGTCCCTGAATCCAAGCGGCTGCTTTTCCAAGCCTGCGCCCCATGGAATTTGCAATAAATCCAAGCGATGAGCTGCAAAGAACTACCAGAAACTCCTGTTCCGTATAATCCTGATTCATCAGTCTGGTAATCTGCTCCATGAACTGGTCGCCGCCTCTGATCATGTGTTCGAATTCATCAAACATCAAAATCCGTTTCTGCTTCGTTTCAAAAGCATAGGTCCTGAAAATTTCCTCATAGGACAAATTACGCGCCGGAAACTCCCGTTCCGGAAACATGGCTTTACACAAAAAAGCCGCCTGCTGACGTTCGGATGCCGGCACGGCCTGATAATAAAATGCATACTCATATTTGCTCAAAATCTCAATTAGCAGACTTGTCTTTCCCAGACCTGCTTCGCCATACAGAATAAGCAGTCCGCTTCCTTTTTTTTCATAGCTGCTGACGATATACCGAAGCATTCTGTTCTTTCCGGAGAAATCCATACGAAACCGTACCTCTCTTTATATTTAAAGCTGACGAATTAATATTTCCTCTATTTCCTCTTTGGGCATGGGCTTTCCGAGATAAAATCCCTGAATGTTATCACAATGAATATTTTTGAGATATTCATATTGTTCCTCCGTTTCCACACCCTCCGCAACTGTCTCAAATCCCAGCTTTTTCACCATGGAAACAATGGATTCGGTTATAATCCTTGTAGAATCATCCGTAATTACGGTGTCAATAAAACTCTTGTCTATCTTTAAAGTATCAATCGGAAGTTCCTTCAGGTAAGACAGCGAGGAATATCCGGTTCCGAAGTCATCCAGAGATACCCGTATTCCGTAATCTCTGAGCATTTTCATTTTAGTTACAACCTCGCTAAAATCCTCGATCAATATACTTTCCGTAATTTCCAGTTCGATTTCATTCGGATTTACATGGTATTTCTCTAACAATCCGATCATATTGGAAACAAAATCCGTTCTCTTATACTGGATTGCTGAAATATTAATGGACATAATAAGATTTACGTCATACTTATCCCGCCAGGATGCATAAATACGCAGCGCTTCTCCGATGACCCAGGAACCGATTGTCACGATACTGCCGTTTTTCTCCGCAATCGGAATGAATTCACCCGGACTGATCATCTTGCCGTTTTCATCCTTCCAGCGGATCAGCGCCTCAACCCCTCTGAGCTTGCCGCTTTCTATATAAAACTGTGGCTGGAAATACAAGGTAAACTGATTGTATAACACAGCGTCTTTCAATTTATTTTCAATTTGAATGGTATGTAAAAAGTCGTTGATAATAGGCGCGTCAAAATATTGAATTCCGTTTTTGCCGGCAGCTTTAGCCTTAAACATGACAATTTCGGCATTATTAATAAGCTCCAGCGCGTCCTTGGCACTCTCCGGATATTCCGCCACACCGATGCCGACGGATATGTGCAGTTCTTTTTTTCCGGTTAAGATGAACGGCTTTTCAAGGCGCTGCCGGATTTCCTGATTAATCCGTTCCACGCTTCTGTTGCCGCACGGATCATAGATTGCCATACAATAAATATCGCTGTTAATATGCGAAACAATAATGTGATCGCTCATAAACTCGCCAAGATATTGTCCGAAGACCTGAACAAGCTCATCCCCGACAATGAGCCCCATTCCGTCATTGATCTTTCTGAAATCATCAATATCAATAAACAGAACCGAGACCACGGAATTTTCCTGTTCCGCCTGTCTGATCCACTCTGACAGCTTTCCGACAAAATGGTTACGATTATAAAGACCGGTCAGGGTATCATAGTATGCCAGATAGGACAGCTCGTCATTTTGCAGCTTAAACCTGGTAATGTCTCTGAATTTAATCGCCTTATCCAAAGGTTCTCCCTGCTCATTTAAGCTTACGCTCAGCTCGCATTCAAACCATTGTTTTTTTCCACGGATCTTACATTCACAGTGGTGCTGTGATTCAAGCATCACATCTGACTGAATCACATGCAGTAAACGTCCTGCATCCGCTTCCTCCACATAATCGCAGATCCGTCCGATTTCGTCCATTTTCTGAATTTCAAAAGGGAAAAATAAGGACCAATTCCCCAAAATTTCCACCTGATCATTTTCATAAGAATAATAGAGGTAGGCACAGGATGACATGTCGCATACCATACGATACATTTTTTCACTTTTTGAAAGCTTTTGGTTCATTGCCGTCAGCAAATCCACTTGGTAACGAAGTTCTTCCATGAATACCCACCTCCTAAAACTCCAAACGTATCTTAATTTATTTCCGTACGAGATATCCCTGTGCCTTTAAAAGCTCCGCACATAATACTGCACCGCCAGCTGCGCCGCGGACCGTATTATGGGACAGTCCTACAAATTTCCAATCATAAACAGTATCTTCTCTCAAACGGCCAACGGAAATTCCCATGCCGTTTTCAAAATTGACATCCAAAGAAACCTGCGGACGGTTATCTTCTTCCAGATACTGAATAAACTGCTTCGGTGCACTCGGAAGCTGCAGTCTCTGCGGTTCTCCGCGAAAGCTCACCAGCTTTTCAATCAGCTGCTCTTTGGCCGGCTTCTTATGAAACTTCACAAATACGGCTGCGGTATGTCCGTTCAATACGGGCACACGGATACACTGACAGGTAATCACGGGGGAAGCAGCCGGAACGATCACGCCGTCCTTGATTTCACCCCAAATACGCAAAGGTTCTTTCTCGCTCTTTTCTTCCTCACCGCCGATATACGGAATGATATTCCCTTCCATTTCAGGCCAGTCCTTAAAGGTTTTGCCCGCACCGGAAATTGCCTGATAAGTTGTTGCCACCACTTCATAAGGCTCGAATTCCTTCCATGCGGTTAACACAGGTGCATAGCTCTGGATGGAGCAGTTCGGTTTCACTGCGATAAAGCCTCTGGCAGTGCCCAGACGCTTTTTCTGAAATTCAATTACCTTCATATGTTCCGGATTGATTTCGGGTACAACCATGGGAACATCCGGGGTCCATCTATGCGCACTGTTATTGGATACGACAGGGGTCTCGGTTTTTGCATATGCTTCCTCAATGGCCTTGATTTCGTCCTTGGTCATATCGACTGCGGAAAAAACGAAATCAACCTCGCCGGCAACCTTCTCCACCTCGTTCACATTCATAACAACAATTTTCTTTACGGCTTCCGGCATGGGAGTGTCCATTTTCCAGCGACCGCCCACAGCATCCTCATAGGTCTTTCCGGCAGATCTCTCGCTTGCAGCAATTGTGGTCACTTCGAACCAGGGATGATTTTCAAGCAAAGAGATAAATCTCTGTCCGACCATTCCCGTTCCGCCCAAAATACCGACTTTCAATTTTTCGCTCATTTTTCTCCATGTACTCCTTTCAAAATACTCCTCATTGAAATAAATATTAAATAGCGCTGTCCGGAATTGCAATTGCAGGAATTCCTTCCCCTTTCAGGTACTCCTCCTCCATCGCAATCACCTGCTTCATCGCTTCCGTTCCCGGCGCACCGATCGTCAGCCGCTTTTCCACGCAGGTCTTCAAACTAATCGCATCATACAAATCTTCTTCAAATACAGGGCTGATCTCTTTCAGTTCCTGCAGCGAAAGCTCCTCAATCGCTTTGTCTTTATCGATGCAATATAATACCAGTCTGCCGATTACGGTATGGGCATCCCTGAACGGTACTCCCTTTCCTACCAGATAATCCGCAGCGTCGGTGGCATTGGTAAAACCGCGCATGGCACTCTTTGCCATAACCTCTTTTCTGAATTTCAAAGTATCAAGCATCCCCGTAAACAGCCGGATACAGCCCTTTACCGTATCAATTGCATCAAAGGTAAGCTCTTTATCCTCCTGCATGTCTTTATTATAAGCAAGCGGAATTCCCTTCATAGTTGTCAGAATACAGATCAGCGCCCCGTACACACGTCCGGTTTTTCCTCTTACCAGCTCCGCAATATCCGGATTTTTTTTCTGCGGCATAATACTGCTTCCCGTGGAATAAGCATCATCAATTTCAACGAAACGGTATTCGTTGGTATTCCAAATGATAATTTCCTCGGAAAAACGGCTCAAATGCATCATGACCGTAGATGCCGCCGATAAAAACTCGATCACATAATCCCTGTCCGACACCGAATCCATACTGTTTAGAGTCGGCCCCTCAAAACCAAGAAGGGATGCCGTATAATTCCTGTCAAGCGGATATGTCGTCCCGGCAAGCGCACCGGCCCCGAGCGGGCAATAATTCATCCTTTTATAAATATCATGCATCCGGTCACGATCTCTTCTGAACATTTCAAAATATGCCCCGAAATGATGCGCCAGCGTGACGGGCTGGGCTTTCTGCAAATGTGTAAATCCCGGCATATAAGTGTCAAGATTCTCACGCATGGTTTTCAAAATCACTTCCAGCAGCTCCTTTAAGAGCTGGTCGACCTCGGCAATCTCTTTTCTGATATACAGCCGCATATCAAGCGCTACCTGATCGTTTCTGCTTCTGCCCGTATGCATCTTCTTACCGGCATCCCCAATACGCTCAATCAGCTTTGCTTCGACAAAGCTGTGCACATCCTCATATTCTCCCGTAATCTCAAGAGCACCGCTTTCTACGTCATTTCTGATATCGCTGAGTCCTTTGACGATCGCATCCTTTTCGGCGCCGCTCAAAATTCCCTGCTTGCACAGCATCACAACATGGGCTATGCTGCCCTCAATATCCTCTTTCAGAAATCTTTGGTCAAAGCCGACCGATGCATTAAACTGATATACCAAATCATCCGTTTCTTTTGTAAATCTGCCGCCCCATAGCTGTGCCATGTGATTATCCTCCAAAATATATGGTTCCAATCCGCAGTTTCGTTTTCGAATCCGCGGACAAAAATCAAACTTCCGTCAGTCTATCTAAGTGACAACTATGTATTAGATAGTATCATATTCGTGTTTTTTTTTCAACAAATTGCGATAAGTTTTGAGTCGGGAGTTTGACAGCTTAACCACATAAAAATCCCCTCAAAGCCTTGACAGGCTT
>CAYTIH010000043.1:0-21269 GCA_964437825.1 uncultured Clostridium sp.
CAGGTAGGTCGCTTGAGGCTGTTGGCAACAGCAGTCCTAGATAGATGATCATTCAACGACATAACCCGGCTTATCGTCCTGCTTACTCTTATTGATTACGGATATATTTTTATAGCGCATATGACCATGCTGGTGACAGCATTTTATAATAGATAGAAAAACTGACGGATAAAATGAAAAGAATAAATAGATTATCTGCGGCAGTGATACTGCTGCTTTTAGCCGGTGTTCTCTTCTGGACATCGGTATTTTTTTTAGGCACAGAAGAACATGACGTTGAAAGAACGGACGATACGGAATATGGCGGCGCCGATCTGTCGCATATTGCCAATTGGATGTGGCCGGAAAACGATGGGCGAAGCCTGATCTGTGCCACGCAGATTGATGAAGAATATCAAAACATGCTGGAGTTACGGCTGTTGAGACATAGGGGCGCAATCCCTTCGGATGCACAGGAAGCAAAAAAGAAGCTGTCCGGGAGTGTGGTGCAGATTGTGTCCGGAAATCTGCTTGGAAGCGGAGTCGTAATAGAAATGACCGATGAGGAGGTAATACTTGCTTCGGTAAAGCATTTACTGGGAGAAAGCGGGACCGTACAGGTCACCTTTGGCTTTTCGGACGGAACCCAAATGACGGCGGAGGGAACGGTTCTGGGATTGTCGGAGAGCTATGATCTGGGGTATGTGTCCGTTCCGGTATCCGCAATCGGCTATGATTTTGTGACAAAGCTGCGATACCATGCTTTGGAAAGTGATAATTTTGACAGCCTCAGGGCGGGCGATGGCGTGATTCAGGTAGGATCGACTGACGGACCGGCAGAGGATGTTTATTGCGGAACGGTAGAGAATAAATGGGTTTTTGTGGGTGAATTCGGTTCCTTTATGATATTTAACGACTGTATGGCAAAGCCGGGAATGAGCGGCGGCGGCGCTTTTAATGACAGTGGGGAGCTCATCGGAATCATTACGGGAGGAGACGATACTACTACGGTATGTATGCCGGTGAATTTGGTTTTGGAGGAGTATAGTAAGCTGCGCTGACAAATGCTGACAAATGCTGCGCTGACAAATGACTTGCGCATCAATATCGTTTGTGATAATATGTATTTGTAGTTCACTAGATATCGTAGTTCAATAAATCAAAAGAGGAAAGAAGCTCAGGCTGTGAGGTAGTGCTTGAAAAAAGAAGTACTTCGGTTTATGTTTGATCAGTTAAAGGAGTTTAAGCTTAGAATTCTGGTCATTCTCACTAGTATTATTTTTATCACAATCATTGGTATTATAACTCCGTTATACGGGCAGAAGCTTTTTGACGAAGGAATTTTGAACAGGGATTTTTCTAAGATTCTGCATGATATCGTAATCATAGCCGGTTTGTTTTTCGCAGAGCAGATCATTCAGTTTTTACAGTTTACCCAGTATGAATATATTAACAGAACCATACCCTATCACTTGCTGGAGCAAGCCTTCAGACATTCGTTGGATTTAAAAATATCCTATTTCAGGGACAACAGCTTTTATAAAGTAATTAGTAATACATTTTCTGATATCAATTATATATCCCAAGTAACAAATGCAAGTATCATACAATCCGTTGTCAGCCTGTTCAAAATTATAGGAGGTATGATAGGTCTGGCAATCATCAACCTGAAAATGATGCTGGTTACGATTTGCATTATCCCGGTTAGTTTGATCATTTCTCATTTGTTTTCCGTTCGAAGAAGAACCTATTTTAAAACATTGTTAAAGGCAAATGAAACATTTTCCATGTGGTTTAATGAAGCTTTAAACGGGATAGAAATGGTAAAGCTGTGGAATCTGAAAAAAAGAAAATATCGGGAATTTGAACTTCTTCAAAAAAGGGTCGTAAAGCAAAACAGCAAAATCAATTACTTGGAGCAGGCAAATACCTGTGCCGTATCCTGTATCAATTTTCTGCTGAATTATGGACTGATTCTGCTGGGTGCTTTCTTTATTATGAAGGGCAGCCTTACTATCGGGGGCTTATATGCGTTTATTTCGTATTCTGCACTGATCATTCAGCCTATGGAGCTGATTTCAGAAGTGATCGGAAGCTTATCAAGCAGTATTCCTTCCTTTGAACGGTACATGGAGTATTTTCAAAATGAAACTGAGGATATTGCTGTGCAGGGAAAACAAAAGCTTTCCGAGATCGGACCGATTCAAAAAATCGTCTTTGACAAAGTGGATTTTGGATATACAGAGGAAAAACCCCTTCTTAGAAAAATCAGCTTTACCGTTTATCAGGGTGAAAAAATAGCCTTTATAGGATTAAACGGCTGCGGAAAGTCCTCCATATTAAACCTTCTTCTCAGGTTTTATGATCCCGATCATGGAAGAATTTTGCTGAATGATACGAATACGAAACAATTCGAGCTGGAAGAGTATCGGGATTTATTCGCAGTGATGAACCAGCATATTTATCTGTTGAATGATACGATCCGGAATAATATTGATATTGATAAGGAAATGTCGGAGGAAGAAATACAGCAATATATAGAAGTAACTACATTGAAGGAGTATATGGCCGGGCTTCCGGATGGCATGAATACCAATGTCGGATATAACGGTTCCAAGCTGTCAGGGGGAGAAAGACAGAAGATCGCTCTGGCAAGGAGCCTCGGCAGGAAATGCAAAATCCTTGTTCTGGATGAGGCCACTGCAAATTTTGATGTGAAAGCCGAGCATGTATTGAATGAATACATACGTCATACAAAGCGCTATGATTTTATTTTCGTTGTAACGCATCAGATGGATATATTAAAGGAAATGGACAGGATTTTTGTGATGGAAAACGGAGAAATCATAGAGTCCGGAAGTTATCAGGAGTTAATCGACAAGGGAATTGATATCAGGAAATTGCTTATGAGGGAGCAGAGTAAAGAAGACGATGTTTCCTAGCATTTCGTGCCTTGAGAAAAGGGAAAGGAATGGATGTCAGGATGCAGATTGTGATAAAAACCTTTAGGACACCGTTTGGCTGTTATGTGTATGACAGAAGCTCTAATACCATAATACGGGTGGAGGAGGAAGAATATCAGACATTTCTTGATCTGGAGAGGGGAAAGGAAGATGAACACGTACAGCATTTGATTCAAAAATATCAGGCGTACGGCGTATGCAGGGAAAACACCTTAAAGGAAATTGTTCATCCGGATACAACGGCTTTGCAATATCATCTGGAGCATCGGATTCAGAAAATAACACTGCAGCTGACTCAGAATTGCAATCTGCGCTGTGATTATTGTGCGTATTCGGGAAAATATAATCAGAGAACCCATAATAGCGGGAGAATGAGCTTAGAGACGATTCAAAAGAGCATAGATTTCGCAATGAAACGGTCAGATGCGTTAGAGAACCTCAATATCGGTTTCTACGGAGGAGAGCCGCTGTTAGAGTTTCAGAATATCAAGAAGGCTGTCTCATATGTGAAGGAAAAGTATAGCGGCAGAAAGGTGAATTATTCCATTACGACGAATGGAACTCTGCTCAATGACGAAATCATCCGGTTTTTTATCGAAAATGATGTTTCTGTACTGATCAGCCTCGACGGACCAAAGGAAATTCATGATCAAAACCGCGTGTTTGCAAACGGAGAAGGCTCCTTTGACAAGATCATGGAGAATTTAAGATATGTAAAGGAACATTATCCGCAGTTCTTTTCGAAGATCAGCTTCAATACCGTGGTGCCGCCGGAGAATGATTATAAGTGTATCGACCGATTCTTCTCTGCCAATGAGGTGATTGAGGATAATAATTTGTCCAAGTCCACTGTCAGCGTATGGAATATCAAGGAGGAAGTCAGCTATGATGACCGGTATTATATTACATATAAGTATCAGACCTTAAAAATTTTGATGGCGGCGTTGGGTTTTTACAGCAAGAAAAAAATATCAAGACTGTTTTCCAAGGATTTTGTTGAAATTCAGAAATTTTATGACAATCTTGGAAAAATGCCGATCTGCGCTGCATGCGCGCATCCGGGCGGACCTTGCATCCCCGGAGCAAGAAGGCCGATGGTGGATATAGACGGAAATATTTTCCCGTGTGAGAGAGTCAGTGAAAAATCGGACATCATGAAGCTGGGACATATTGATTTCGGATATGATGTGGATAGGGTCAATCAAATCTTAAATGTGGGTGCATTAACCAAAGACGAATGTATCAAGTGCTGGAATTTCGTTCACTGCGGTTTGTGCGCTGTGGCGGCGGATGATCAGAAGAAATTGTCAAAGGAAAAGAAGTTATCCTATTGTGAAAGCTGCAAACAAGCATCGTTGGAAACAATGAAATCAGTGTGTCTGCTAAGTGAGTTTGGGTATGATTTTGAGGAGGATTTTTTCAATGAATAAGATTGCGTTGTTTCCGGTACAGAAAAGCAACGCCGCCTTTGTAAGACATTACGATTTGCTGCAAAGTCAAAGTGTAATTCCTATTCTGGCGCCGGCGCAAGCGGCAATGGACGGGAAGGATCTGGCAGCGCTTGACGGGGGCAGTAAAACGGGAATTGTGTTACGCGCGGATTTTCGAAAAGCGATAGAGGGCTGCGAATTATTATATCTGGATGACAGCAGATTCCTGTTTCGGGATGAAAGCTATGATGAATATATCAAAATTGCGGGAGAGAATAAAATTCCGGTCATGTATTCACGTACACTCAGAGAACGCCTTGGGCTTTCGAAGGAGAACCAAGGCAGCTCCGAAGAATGGGAGACGCTTACCGATAGCGGTGCGGAGACATTAATTCATATTGACGTTCCTGTTATCTGCGTTTTTACATTGGGAAACGAGCAGGATCAGGGAAATGTTGAAATGGGACTGCGAAGGTTCTTTTTGAATAAGGACTATAGGGTTTCGCAGATCGGAACGCAGGAATACAGCAGGCTGTTTGGGTGCCATCCGGTTCCGGAATTTTTGTTTGAAGATATCGGCGGAAAGCGAAAGAGACTGATGTTCAACAGATTCCTCCGCAAGATTGTAAAAGAGGAAAAGCCGGATCTGCTGATCATCGGCGTGCCGGAAGCGATTATGAAATACAATAATAACATTCTTAACGGTATGGGGGATGTGCCGTGTATTATGCAGGATGCGGTATCCGGCGATATCGGAATCATATGCACCTGTCATAATTCCTACACGGAGGAATATTTTAAGGAATTATCCTTATTTAGCCGTTACCGATTAAACTGCGAGGCAAATTACTTTAATATTTCAAATTCCATGGTTATTTGTGATGATGATTATCAAAACAGGCTGGAGCTCCTGCCCTTAGACAGCGAATTTGTAATGGAGCATATGGATTATGGGCTCACTCCGGACAGTAATTTCACGGTATTCAATTCCTACACGGAGTCGTCGGCAAACGAAGCGTTTCAAAAAATGGAGGACGAGCTGACGGGAAATTGTGAGATTTTGCAGGGAGGTGCTTGATATGGATGTCGGTGAACAATTCTTGCAGATTGTGAAGTCAGTCAAGGACATAGAAATTCATGATTTGGAGGATAGTATCTTCAGCTTGAAATATATGCTGACTCCGAACGATCTTGTCTATATCTTATTGCTTGCAAGTGAAAAAATGAAATTTCCTGTAACAGAGGAACTGATAGATTCCCTGGAAGCAAGGAACAGTTTTCGTGATATTATTAATTATATTGATAGTCATATCGTTCAGAACGGATAGGATGGGCGGATTCGGAAAATGAAATACAAGCCGTATATGAAGTCATGTGAGATTTTTGAAGCAAAAAGTGTTTTATAGTAAAAAGGAGGAACAGTCATGAAGAAAATGAAGAAAAAAAGAAGTTTCAGAGAGAATTCGGTTCAGGCATATGCGTGCGTGTGTGCGTGCTCATGCAGTTGTGCGTGTAATTTATTTCAGGGGGGAATATCTAATGAGATAAGCAATAGAATGTCGTCAAATGCTAATACAGCATCACTCACTGCTTTGCTTAATTGATTTTGCAAAGGTCTTGTCTCTTCCGGACATATCGGTTGGCAATTGCCGGATACAATATAGTTATTTTATGAGCGGTGTATTGATAGTATGCTCCGTTCTTATTACCATTTGCGCTGCCCGAAGCTATCAATATAAACAGGCAGAATAAATCATGAGGATCATATGCGAGTAGCTTTCATAGACGATCAGATCAATTTGGATTTTATACAACAGTGCTGCAATAATCCTTATGCGAGCATAGCAGGAGTTTATACTGTTACTGACGGAAAAGTCGTACCTGATCAGACTGTTTGCAATACAATTACTCATGTGTCTGTTTGTGCGGCGATATTCCTAAGTGAGCTTCGCAGTCCTTGTGAGTTGTATTTTATTCAAGTGTTGGAAGAAAGCTCATTAAGGGGAAATATACATACTCTGACAGCCGCATTGGATTGGTGCAGGGCAAACCATATGGAAATTATGAGTTTGAGTCTGGGAACGACCAATGTGAAGGATGCCGGTTTGTTACAGGAAAAAGTTCATGAACTGATAAGGAATCATGGAATTATTGTCGCGGCTTATTCCAACAGGAATTTGCTGACTTTTCCGGCAGCGTTTTCCGATGTAATTGGTGTTAAGGCGTTATCATTTGAAAACAGGAGGCATCCTTCAGATTGTGTATTGTATCGGGGCACAAAGAAATTGTTTCAGTATAGAGATTTGGCAACTGTTACGGATTGCTATAACAGTTACGCTGCACCGGCGGTGACTGCCAGGGTATGTGATTATGCAATTCGCGGTATCGTTGATCCGAAGTCAATCAAAAGGGCGTTGATTGATACAAAGGCAGTAAGGACAAGCCGCAAAGGAAAGCGGGTTCGGATTACAAAACCGGTCATCTTATTTGATTTTTCCGATGAAAATCTAGCAGCTCTTGCAATAAAGGAAACTTTGCAATTTTTTTCTGCACAGGGATATGAGGGCGTCTGCATATCGGATGTTCTGACAACGGATTTGTGCAGCGGACTTATCAATTTAAGAGATTTCGGATGCAGTATCCGTTTGGAAAGTCAAAGACTTGCGTTTCTGAGCGGCTCTGTGGATTCCGATTTCCTAATCTGGCATATTCCAAGGATGGTTCCGAACAGGAGGAATCTAAGGAGTATTGATATTATCGTGACAGAACGCATGGACCGAAAATACGGGAAGAAACCCTATGTTATGACAGGATTTCCCGATGAAGAAAAGCGAAAGATCATGCTCCGTTATTTGACATAAAATATGATAAGCAGGAATGATTGTATCATATCCATATAAAGGTTCATAGTACTTGTTTTATGGAGGAAGGTTTATGGTTACACTGATCAGATTGGAATTGTATAAGTTGGTGCGAAAAAAGTCGTTTTGGATCAGTCTGATTCTGATGCTTCTTTTTTGCCTTGCTGTATATCTGGAATGGGTGAATCCTTTTTGTGCGCGGCTTTATACAGTGGCGGAGGATGGTACTCTTTTGCATGGTCGTAATGCGGTCATGCAGGAGAAAGAAATTGCCGACCGGTATCAAGGCGTTTTGACGAATGAGACAGTGGAACAGATTTTGAATGCTGAGCGGTGGAATGATGAGCAGCTTAAAGCAATGCAGCAAATTACCGATCCTGCAATTCAAATAGAAGTGACTTGTGTAAACCGTCTTCTGGGTTATTATTTTCTGATATATGATACAATGCATAGCGGTAATTATGAGGTATATGATTATTTCTATGGAGAAGAGCAGCTTCGTAAAATAGAGGATGTATTTCCGGATAGTGCCATGCCGCTGATCTTTTATTATTCTGTCCAGTGGAGCGGCACGCTTCAGAGTATTGTGATCTGCATTTTTGTATTAAATCTTCTGGTAATCGTAGCGATTGCTCCTGTGTTTGCCGAGGAGCACACCATGATGATGAATCAGCTTCTCTTTACCTCCAGGTTCGGCAGAAGAAAATGTTATCTGGCAAAGGTGATCGCAGCGTACATCATGGGAATTGTGCTTTCTTTAAGTATTATACTGTTGTTTGTTCTGGGAACGCTGATGCTTTTTGGAACAGATGGGCTTAAGTGCAGTATTCAATTGGCGGAGCCGTTTTTATATCGGGATTATAGTTATTTTAAAACAATAGGCACGGCTATGATTGATGCAATACTGCTGAATATTGCAGGAATACTTTTTACTGTTAGTCTGTCCGTTATGGCTTCAGCTCTGGCCAAAAATGTATTGAATGCGCTGGTAATGGCTTTGGCCTTTTTTGCGGCGCCTGTGATTCTGAAAATATTGTCGGTTTCGGAGCGGATCAGTTTCATTGCACCAATCAATCAGATGGCCGATTTCGCAAAGGTTCTGTCATTTCCTGATGTGAAGGTGGGGAATATCAGCATACAATACAGTTATGTGATTACCGGAATTTTGGTATTCGTTTCTGCTATAGTTGTGCTGTGTGCCGCTATGATCTATCAAAATAAAGCCAGAGAATGATATTGAAGTTAAAAGGGGGTATCAGTTATGGAGCTGCGGCTGGAAAATTTATCAAAGAATTATGGGGAGCTGAGAGCGCTTAAAAATATCAATTTTACTTTTTACGAGGGAATCTACGGACTTTTAGGAGCAAACGGCTGTGGAAAAACAACGATGATGCGGCTGCTATGCAATCTTCTGAAGCCTTCTGAGGGGAGAATTTTATTTGACGGTGTGGATATCGGAAAAGCCGGTCAGGATTATCGTAATATCCTCGGATATTTGCCCCAGAATTTCGGTTATTATCCTGATTTCACCTGCTATAAGTTCTTGTTTTATATGGCAACAATCAAGGGATTTTCCAAAAAGGAAGCATCGCAAAGAATTATGGAAGTGCTGACACAGGTAGACCTCGCAGATGTAAAGGATAAGGAAATCAAGTATCTTTCCGGAGGAATGCGGCAGCGTTTGGGAATTGCGCAGTCAATCCTAAATGATCCAAAGCTGCTGATTCTTGATGAACCAACCGTTGGCGTAGACCCGCAGGAGCGAGTGAAGTTCCGAAATCTGGTTCACAAAATTGCACATGGCAGAACGGTGATTCTTTCCACTCATATTGTGTCTGATATTGAATATACCGCGACGGAGCTTTTATTTATAAAGCAGGGCGAGATTGTGAGACACGGAACACCGGACAGCCTGTTGCAGGAATTAGACGGACAGATCTGGGAGTGCGATGTTCCATATCAAGAGGCTGACCGATATTACAATACATTCAGAATCATCAGTCAGACCAATCATGAGGATGGCTGCAGACTGCGTTTGTTTTTTGACGGGAAGCCTATGGAGGGTGCACGTCAGGTAAAAGCGAATCTGGAGGATCTATATTTATATCATTTTGAAAAGTTTGAGGATTAAAAAAGAAAGAATTAAGGACTTTTCATTCGGTAGGTCTGTGGTTGTGTACTGCCTGCATATGGGCGCAGGATCCGGTTTTTGAGAGGAAATGGTGTTTGAAATGAAGAAGATGAAAAAGAAAACTGATTATTTAGCCAATTCAGTTGAGGCATATGTTGCGTGCAGATGCCATTGCCTTTGTTACTGTTCATGCGGATGCAGCAGTATTTTGGCAAGCAGATTCAGAAATGATTTTTTATCACGAATAAACTCAGTGATGAGTAGCGGTGCGAAGAACGGAAATTCAAGTGAGCTTTCAAATTAATCACATGGCAGGCGGCTTTGTTTCTTTTGCAGGGAACATGAGTATTACTTAACATCAGGGAGGATATATATGATCGCATTGATTTCTTTAGAGTTACATAAGTTGCTCCATAAAAAGTCATTTTATATCTGCCTGTTGTTTGCACTTGGTTATTGCATTTTTGTTTATATCAGCAAGGTCGATCCCTTTGGCCGGCAGTTACATATTGTCGCAGAGGATGGTACGATTCAAAACGGACGATCTGCGATCAGTCTGGAGAAAGAAATGACAGATCAATATAAGGGAGTTTTGACGGATGAGACTGTAAGAAAGATGTATTATGAGCTGTTGGAAAGAGAAACAGCAGTGCAGACGGATTTTGATCAGAGCGCTTCGTCCTCTTATCAGGAACGTTTTTTGAAACAATTTTTTCTGCCTTATGACTCTATCGAAATATATGTTGATGGCGAAATGCAGTCCATGGAAGCTCAATTTGATGAGGAGCAGTTAATTAAGATTGGAGATCGATTTTCCGAAGCTGCAATGCCGCTGATATTCGGGTATTCCGCTCCTTGGAGCGGTATGCTTCAAAGTATGATCATGAGTATGTATGTACTGAATTTGCTTGTAATTGTTGCCATTTCGCCCATTTTTTCCGAGGAACATACGTTTAAAATGAATGCACTTTTGTTTACTGCCAGATATGGCAGGGGAAAATGCTGTATAGCGAAGATTACGGCTGCTTACCTGACAGGACTTGTACTTTCCTTGTTTGTAATTCTGATGCATGTTTTGGTAACGCTTTTATTTTTTGGAGGAGAGGGACTTAAATGCAGTGTTCAGCTGTCAGAGCCTTTTCTTTATCAGTATCTGGATTATTTTAAAACTGTCGGCGGTGCAATTGGGGATGCAATTTGGCTGTATACTGCAGATGTCTTTTTCACCGTCAGTCTGACAATTTTGGCATCTGTGCTGGCAACCAATGTGTTAACCGGAACTGTGCTTTCTCTGACTTTTTTTGTATCTCCTTACCTTTTGTTGGGAATCATACGGGAGATGAAGATCAAGCTCATTGCCCCGATCAACCATACGACTAATTTTGCGGATATCCTGTCTTTGTCGCCTCTGGCGGTTGGTTCTGTCAGAATACAATACAGTTATGTGATTACCGGTATATTGATACTATGTTCTGTATGCTTTACTGCATGTACCGTAAAAATATACAAAAATATGGAGGCGGACTGATTACGCCGGTGAGTACTGATTACGCCGGTGAGGAAATTCAGGTGGATTTAATTTATAAAGTATGATATAATAAGCGCAAAAGAAAAACAAGCGACGCGGAGCGGCATTTGTTTTTCTTGCGAGTAAGACAAAATAAGCGCAAAAGAAAAATAAGATGCATATAGGGAAACGGTGAATCAGATCATGAATTTGGCTGTTACCAAGGAAGCTGTCAGGCTGAATGGTAGCAATTAAATTCATGGTCTGATATTCCGTTAGAAAGGCAGGAGACAGACATGACGAAAATTGATGTTTTTTCAGGGTTCCTGGGAGCAGGAAAGACAACTCTTATAAAGAAGCTTTTGAAGGAAGCCCTTGCAGATGAAAAGGTGGTACTGATCGAAAATGAATTTGGCGAGATTGGTATTGACGGAGGCTTTTTAAAGGAGGCAGGTATTGAGATTAAGGAAATGAATTCCGGATGTATCTGTTGTTCCCTGGTAGGAGATTTCGGAACCTCCTTAAAAGAGGTCTTAAAAACATATGCGCCGGAGCGTATTTTGATTGAGCCGTCCGGAGTCGGCAAGCTGTCCGATGTGATCCGTGCGGTAGAAAATGTGGATATGGGAGAAAATGTTGTATTAAATAGTGCCGTTGCAGTGGTGGATGCTGCAAAGTGTAAAATGTATATCAAGAATTTCGGTGAATTCTTTATCAATCAGATTGAACATGCCGGAACCATCGTTCTTAGCAGAACCGGTAACATGGATACGGCGAAGATCAAGGAGGCAATTGCACTGATTCGTGAGCATAATGAAAAGGCTGTCATTATTACAACGCCATGGAATGAAATAAAGGGTGAGGATATTATGAATGCCATGGAAGACAGCAGTGATTTCAAGGACGAGCTGTTACATGAGATCATGGCGGAGCATGAGCATCACCACCACCATGACGGAGAATGCTGCCATGATGAGGATGACGAGCATGAGCATCACCACCATCATGACGGAGAATGCTGCCATGATGAGGATGACGAGCATGAGCATCATCACCATGACGGAGAGTGCTGTGATCATGATCATGACGGACATCATCATCACCATCATGCGGATGAGGTATTTACCAGCTGGGGAATGGAGACGCCTGCAAAGTATTCCAAAGAGGAGATCTCAAATATTTTAAGGGCGCTTGATGATACGGAAAAATATGGAATTGTTCTTCGGGCAAAGGGAATGGTTGCATCTGAGGAAGGACCGTGGGTTTACTTTGATTATGTTCCGCAGGAGAGTAATGTCAGAGACGGAAGGGCTGATGTTACAGGTAAATTCTGTGTCATCGGTTCTAAGCTGAAAGAGGATAATCTGAAGGCTTTGTTTTCAAAATAAAAAGGAAAGCGGCAGAATAGAAATATCCTGCCGTATTTTTAAACGGGAATTTGTGACGAAGTACCGCAAATTCTCTTGACTCAGTACAAAGCACTTCGGAATGGAGAAAACTATGAAACCGGTTTATATCATCAACGGATTTTTAGAGAGCGGAAAAACAGAATTTATATCTTTTACATTGGCGCAGCCGTATTTTAAGACGAAGGGAACGACTTTACTGCTTTTGTGCGAAGAGGGTGAAGCAGCGTATGATCCGCAGTTATTAAAGAAAAGTAAGACCGTGGCGGAGGTCATTGAAGACGAAGCGGATTTTAATCCCTCCCATCTGTTAGAGGTGGAAAAAAAGGTAAATCCGGAGCGTATTATTATCGAATATAATGGTATGTGGAACTGCAAGGATATGAAAATGCCTTTTCACTGGACTGTGGAACAGCAGATTACGATTATCAATGCCGCAACCTTTCCCATGTATTACAATAATATGAAATCACTGGTTGCAGAGATGGTCAGAAAGTCGGAGCTGATTATTTTTAACCGCTGCGACGGAATCAATGATTTGGGCAGCTATAAGAGAAATGTGAAGGCAGTCAATCCGAAAACCGAAATTGTTTTTGAAGATAAAAACGGGGAAATCAACCAGCTGTTTGAGGAGGATTTGCCGTATGATCTGAAACAGGATACGCTGGAGCTGGGAAATACGGAATATGGAATCTGGTATATTGACAGTATGGACAATTTGGATCGTTATGTGGGAAAGACTGTCATTTTTACGGCCATGGTAATGCGGCCAAAGAAATTTCCGAGAGGATATTTCATACCGGGGCGTATGGCGATGACCTGCTGTACAGAAGATATGGCGTTTATCGGTTATGCCTGCAAGTACGATCATGCGGATGAGTTAAAGGAACAGCAGTGGGTTAGGGTAAGCGCTGTTGTCAAAAAAGAATATTTTTCGGATTATCAGGGAGAGGGGCCGGTACTTTATGCCGTTTCCGTGGAACCTGCAAAGAAGCCGGATAACGAAATTATCAATTTTGGAGCCTGATGCAAAGAAGCAAACCGGACTGACAGAAAATACTGAAAAGGGGAAGGGCAATGTATCATTATACCGTAGCACAGTGGTTTTTCTTTTTCTTTCTATATTGTTTTTTCGGCTGGTGCTTTGAAAGCTCCTATGTGTCCATGAAGAAAAAGCATCTGGTGAACAGAGGCTTCATGTATGGCCCTTTTTTGCCGATCTATGGAAGCGGTGCTATTATGATGCTGGTGGTTTCCGCACCCTTTCAGGATAACATAGTGGCGACCTATTTCGCGGGACTTGTCGGTGCGACGGCGCTTGAGTATGTGACCGGCGTTGTCATGGAGGCGCTGTTTCAGGTGCGTTATTGGGATTATTCAAACCAGAAGTTCCAGTTTCAGGGGCATATTTGTTTGTCATCATCTCTGGCGTGGGGATTTTTTACGATTTTTATGACGAGGGTGATACATAAGCCGATTGAAAATTTTGTATTGTCGCTGCCCATAACGGTTGTTAATATTTTGGCAATTGTGATTGGCGTTGCTGCAGCTGCGGACTTTGCGATGTCATTCAAGGCCGCTATGGATTTAAGAGCGATCCTTGTGAAGATGGAAAAAGCAAGGGAAGAAATGGCGCATTTAAAGAGGCGTCTGGATGTGGTGATAGCGCTTGCTGGAGAAGAAAACGAGCAGCGAAAAGAGCACTTTGGGCAGAAGATGGAAGCCTTACAAAAAGGAATAGAAGAAACGCTTGCAGGGCTTAAGTCGCGTAACGCATCGCTGCCGGAGGAGCTGCGCAGGGAAGTCGGAGATGTGGAAAGTGCTTATACGGATCAGCTGGAAAAGCATAAGCGCATACAAAGCCTTAAAAACGGCTGGGTGCGTAATCTTATGCGCAGAAATCCGGGAATGGCGTCTGAGAAGTTTAAGCAAGGCGTGGAAGAAATGAAAAGCTTTGCCGTGAATCGGATCGGAAGAAAGAATGACTAGTCATAAAAGGATAGGAAGAATCAAAAATGAAACAGCTGAATCTGAAAGAAATGATAGAAACCGTGGATGACATCTGTAAGGTTATGACGGACGCCAATGTGGGAAATGTGGGCGCCGGGAGTATGTCCCTGAAAGAAAGCTTTCATTTTGAACTGCTGAAATTTGCTGTTTATCTGGCCGATGCAGACGGAAGCATGGATGAAGAGGAACTCCGGATGATTCAGGAATATCTGGGAATCAAAGCGGATGTAAAAAATCTGAAGGCAATGAAGTACAGGGAAAATGTGGATGATCATTTCGGGGAGGTCATCCCCAATTCTATTAAATATGCGGTTTTGGCCGATGCGGGCCGCAAGATTTTGCCGGATCCGTACAAAAATCAGAAAGCGCAGATAATGCTTGATACGTACAAGCTGTTCGGACAGACCATGCTGGCGGTCCATACTCAGGAAGCGGATCAGGTGACCATGTCAAAATATACCTCCTATGTGGACAGACTGGAGAATTTTTTAAAGGAATACGCTGTTTATTATGCAGGGGATCAGAAAATAATCAGACCCATAGAACAAAGGCTTGAGGATGAGGAAAGCGAAGAGGAAAAAGCGCAGAAGCTGGAAAAGCTGATGGAGGAATTTAACGGGCTCACAGGCTTAACGCAGGTGAAGCATCAGGTAAACAGTCTGATCAATCTGCTCAAGGTTCAGAAAATGCGTATGGCGATGGGGATGAAATGCTCCGATGTGTCCAAGCATATGGTTTTTTCGGGAAATCCGGGGACAGGTAAGACTACAGTTGCCAGAATGCTAGGCGAAATATACAAATATATCGGGATTCTGCCGAAGGGACAGTTGGTCGAGGTGGATCGTTCGGGACTCGTGAAGGGATATATCGGACAGACTGCTGCTAAGGTACAGGAGGTCGTAGAGGAAGCGCTCGGAGGAATTCTGTTTGTGGATGAGGCATATACGCTGACTGTGAATAAGGGCGAAGGCGACTTCGGTCAGGAGGCAGTGGATACGCTGTTGAAGGCGATGGAGGATCACAGGAGCGAGTTTGTGGTAATTGTTGCAGGATATACGGATTTGATGGAGGAATTCCTAAGCTCCAATCCCGGTTTAAAGTCCAGATTCAGTAATTTTATTTGTTTTGAGGATTATACTGCGCAGGAATTGTTTGAGATTTTAAAGAGTATGTGCCAAAAACAGGAGTATCGCTTATCCGAAGCAGCCCAAAAGAAGGCGATGGAGATGCTGCGGGAGCGTGTAGAGCATAAGCCGGAAAATTTTGCAAATGCGCGGGAGGTTCGTAACTTTCTGGAACACGCCATCTCCAATCATGCGACCAGAGTTGTCGGCTTTAAGGACGTATCGAAGGAAATGCTTTCTACCATTGAGCCGGAGGATTTATGGGAGTTTGACTGATTCCTTCCGGAAAAAGCGGATCAGCGAAAATGGGTATTGACAAATAAATAAATTGCGAGTTACTATATAGAAAACCAATGAAGCGGAGAAAAACAGTTAGCGCATGTTCAGAGAGTCCGGATGGTGGAAAAGGATGATAAGCGGAACTGATCTGTGGACCGCTGAGGCGGCCCGGTGAAGACAATAGTAGCCAGGCATGGGTTCTCCCATTACAGAGAAAGGAAATGATGGTTTCCGATGAGCGGCCGTCCGATAGGACGGCAAACAGGGTGGCACCGCAGGAATAGAACCTGTCCTTGTATCGTTATATGCGAGGATGGGATTTTTTTATGTGTATGGATTTAGGAATAGGGAAGAAATCCGGAGCATAAGGTAGAGGGCCACGAAGAAAGAGGAGGAAAAAATTATGAAACTGAAAAAACTGACAGCACTTTTAACAGCGGCAGCTATGATTGCTATGAGTCTTGCAGGCTGCGCAGGCAGTGACAGCGACAGTGATTCATCCCAGACATCCGCAGAGGATCGCAGCGAAAGTACAGCGGATCATACCGGGGATGACGGCGCTGATGCAGAAGGTACCGTTTATAAGGTGGGTATTGTGCAGTATGTCGATGATGCTTCTTTGAATCAGATTGAAAAGGCGATTGAAGCAGAGCTTGATGCAAAGGGTGCAGAGCTTGGCGTTACCTTTGATTACGCGGATTATACCTTTAACGGTCAGGCAGATTCTACAACATTAAATCAGATTGCCACTCAGCTTGTTGCCGATGAAGTGGATGTGATTATTCCGATTGCAACACCGACGGCATGTATTATGCAGAATGCTACTGAAGATAATCAGATTCCTGTGGTGTTTGCCGCAGTATCCGATCCTTTGGGCGCAGGCCTTGTAGCCTCTGCGGATGCCCCCGGTTCCAATATTACGGGAACCTCCGATGCACTGGATACAAATGCAATTTTTGAACTGATGTTTGCGGCAAATCCGGATATCGATTATGTGGGATTCTTATATGATAAAGGCCAGGATTCCTCCACACAGGCAATTGCAGATGCAAAGGCATATCTGGATGCTAAGGGGATTGCATATATCGAAAAAACAGGAACCACCAACGAGGAAGTAAGCCTTGCGGCGGATGCTCTGGTTGCCGAGAAGGTGGATGCCGTATTTACACCGAGCGACAATACGGTCATGACTGCGGAGCTTGCTATTTACGAGAAGTTTACGGATGCCGGAATCCCTCATTATGCAGGCGCCGACAGCTTTGCATTAAACGGAGCGTTCTGCGGATATGGCGTGGATTATGTTCAGCTCGGAACCGAAACAGCCGATATGGCCGTTGAAATTCTGGTAAACGGTGCAGATCCTGCAGTCACTCCGGTCAGAACGATGAACAGCGGTATTGCAACCGTGAATATTGAGGTTGCTGAGGCGCTTTCTATCGATTACAGTGTATTTGCGGATATGTGCACTCAGCTGGTTGAAATCAAAACAGCAGAGGAATTTGAGTAAATTACGAAAGTGATTCAGAGAGGTTTTTATGTCATCATTATCCACAATTTTTACCGTTTCGATTTTTCGCAGTGCCCTTGAGACAGGATGCATTTATGCATTGGTGGCACTGGCGCTGTTTATTTCTTTTTCTATATTGAATATCGCGGATCTGACTACGGACGGCTGCTATACGCTCGGATGCGCGGTCGGTGCGATGGTTACCTTATCGGGACATCCGTTTTTGGCGCTGCTTGCAGCTATGGGAGCAGGAGCGCTTGCAGGCTTTGTGACCGCTTTTTTACAGACCAGAATGGGCGTTGAATCCATTTTGGCCGGTATCATTGTGAATACCGGGCTTTATACAATCAATATCATGGTGATGAAGTTTTCGTCGGTTGTCAATATTTTTAATTGCGATACGATTTTCCGTTTTGCCAAAAAAACAATCGGCGGGGACTGGTATAAGGTCATCGTGGTACTGATTGTAGTGGCTCTTGTGGCGCTTGTTCTGGCGTGGTTTTTGAATACCAGGCTGGGACTGTCCATCCGGGCTACGGGCGATAATTCCTCGATGGTAAAGGCCTCCAGCATCAATCCTGCGTTTACGATTACGGTCGGCTTATGCGTAGCGAACTCCTTAACCGGACTGGCAGGCTGCCTTCTGGCACAGTATCAGAACTCCTGCGATATCAATATCGGTACGGGAATGGTGACAATCGCATTGGCCAGCCTGATTATCGGAGAAACACTGGTCGGAAAGGGCGGTATTTTCAGACGGGTGGTCGGAGTGGTTATCGGAAGCTGTCTGTATCGTTTCATTGTTGCGGTGGCAATCCGTCTGCATGTGCCTGCGGAATGTTTGAAACTGGTATCCGCGCTGATCGTAGCGGCAGCGATTGCAACGCCCTATCTGAAAGGAAAGGCTGTTTTCTGGAAATCGAGATTTGCCAGAATGAGACAGCAGTCGAAGCTTCAAAAGCAGGCGGAGAAGGGAATGGGAGGTAAGAAAGATGCTTAAGCTCAACAATATCAGTAAGACCTTCAATCCCGGAACAGTAAATGAGAAAAAGGCGCTTGATCAGGTAAGCCTTCATCTGGCGGACGGGGATTTCGCAACGATCATCGGCAGTAACGGTGCGGGAAAGTCCACCATGTTCAACGCGATTACAGGGGCTTTTCTGGTGGATGAAGGGAATATTATTCTGGGCGGAAAGGATATTACCTTTGCAAGAGAGCATGTCCGCAGCAAGGTCATCGGACATCTGTTTCAGGATCCTCTGCTGGGTACTGCGCCCCATATGACAATTGAAGAAAACATGGCGCTTGCCTATCTGCGCGCCGGAACGAGCAGATATGCGTATTTCAGCCGTATTTCCAGTGCGGATAAAAAGAAATTCCGTGAGCAGCTGTCTCTTTTGGAAATGGGCTTGGAGGATCGGATGAAGCAGCCGGTCGGGCTGTTATCCGGAGGACAGCGTCAGGCATTGACCCTGCTTATGGCAACCATGGTTACGCCGAAGATTCTTCTTTTGGATGAGCACACGGCAGCGCTTGATCCTGCCACGGCGGAAAAGGTATTAAAGCTTACAAAGGAAATTGTTGCGCAGCGTAAGATTACCTGTTTGATGGTTACACACAATATGCAGCAGGCCCTGGAGCTTGGAAATCGTATTTTGATGATGGATTCGGGACGTATTGTACTGGATATCAGGGACGAGGAAAAAGCCGGAATGACAACGGATGATCTGCTGGAGCAGTTCCGTGTGAATGTCGGTAAAAAACTGGATAATGACAGGATATTACTCTCCTAGACCGGACAAAACATGCAAATAATAAGGCGGGCGCTTACATGCGCTCGCCCTGTTTTTCTTCACAATATTTGCAGCGGTAAATTTCCTTCTCTTCATCGGCAAGAACGAAGATATGAGGCAGCCCCTGTTCAATGGAGGTGATGCATCTGGGATTCTTGCAGTGAAAAACATTTTTGATTTCCCTTGGCAGCTGGAGGTCCTTCTTGACCACGATTTCTCCGTTTTTAATTACATTGACGGTAATATTATGATCGATGACTGCCAGAACATCCATATCCAGCATATGAATATCACATTCCACCTTTAATATGTCTTTTTTCCCCATCTTGTTGCTTTTGGCGTTTTTAATAATAGCAACCGTACAGTCCAGCTTATCAAGTCCTAAATGATGATAAATAGAAAGACTCTTTCCGGCTTTGATATGATCCAATACAAATCCTTCTTCAATTTTTCCAACGTTTAACATGTCAATCTCCATTCCCTAATTTTTTACACTCATTTTCTCATGATTCCATAGCTGCACAGATTATGATACCCGGATCTCCAGCAGGGTCAAAATCAGCGCCATTCGGACATAGACGCCGTACTGCACCTGCTTAAAGTACACTGCCCGCGGATCATTGTCCACGTCAACCGAAATCTCATTGACTCTC
This sequence comes from uncultured Clostridium sp., assembly GCA_964437825.1. GTDB lineage: Bacteria > Bacillota > Clostridia > Lachnospirales > Lachnospiraceae > JBJFCE01. The sequence goes on from CAYTIH010000043.1 coordinate 19,644, forward strand.
GGAAGCGGGTGAAGGATCAGCATATCGGGTTTTGCGTTTTCCATTTTGGCCTCGTCGAGAATATAGAAATCCTTTAAGCGGATATAGTCTTCTTCATTAAAGAAGCGTTCCTTTTGTACGCGGGTCATGTAAAGCAGATCCAGATCCGGCATGACCTGATCAAGGCTGATCACCTCCTGAAAGGAAATTCCTTTTTCCTGCAGCATTTCGATAATATAGTCGGGAATGCGAAGCTCTTCCGGAGAGATAAAAATGAAGCGGATACCCTCATATCTGACAAGCGCATTGATCAGGGAGTGAACCGTTCGCCCGAATTTCAGATCACCGCACAGACCGATGGTAAAGTGACCAAGCCGGCCCTTTAAGGAGCGGATCGTCAAAAGGTCCGTTAAGGTCTGGGTCGGATGCTGATGACCGCCGTCCCCGGCATTGATTACGGGAATGGAGGAGTGGCTTGCAGCAACCATGGGTGCGCCCTCCTTGGGATGCCTTATGGCGCAGATATCCGCAAAACAGGAAATGACGCGGATGGTATCCGCAACGCTTTCCCCTTTCGCGGCGGAAGAGGAGTTTGCATCCGAAAAGCCGATGACCTGCCCGCCTAAGTTTAACATTGCGGATTCAAAGCTCAGTCTTGTCCTTGTGCTGGGTTCATAGAAACAAGTGGCAAGCTTTTTACGCGTACAGGCATGTGCGTATTTGTCCGGGCTTTTCTCGATATCCCCTGCCAAATCAAACAGTTTGTCCAATTCCTCAACGGAGAAATCGAGGGGACTCATTAAATGTCTCATGTTATGTTTTTCTCCTTTCAGTATTTTCTAATCTTAGGCAATTGCGAAACTCACTAAAACTTGTGCAATTTCAACAACATCCGGTAAGTTTCGCATTTGCCTATATTTATTCTGATTAACATCATTGCCAAAATAATAATCCTGATTCCCGCAAAAAAGCGAAGAGTAAAAACTCTTCGCCTGTGATTAACGATAAGAAATCAGATCCTCCACCGTTTTTCTTTTGGGTGCTGCGGGTGCTTCATCGGGATAGCCGACTGCAATTAAGGCGGCTACTTCCTGAGTATCGGGAATTGCCAACAGATCTTCGATGACCGACTCATCAAAGATTCCCATAATCACACTGCCAAGTCCCTGTTCGTAAGCGGCGAGACAAAAAGCCTCGCTGGCAATACCGGCGTCAAACATCTGCCAATGATCGCCCTTAGCGGTGGAGAAGGAGCCGTCACGCTCAAAGCCGCTTCGGTTCTTGATTATGGTGATTACCATAAGGACCGGCGCACTGTTAATAATATTGGCATTATTCGGATGCGCTGCCGTAGCCTGCGCTGCAATACGGCTTTTTAACTCCGGATCCTCTACCGCAATATAGCGGGTAATCTGGGTGTTTTTCCAGCTGGGTGCGAAGGAAGCGGTTTCTATAATACCATTCAGGATATCATGGATGACAGAATCCGGTTTAAATTTGCGGATGCTTCTGCGTCCGGTAATACATTCTTTTGCTGTCATAATAACCTCCCTGTTTATGTTCGCGAATATGTAGCTTTCGTAATTTTATTCATTGTAGCATAACGGCTTTGGGGATTCAATGAAAAGTAAATGAAAAAAGTGTAGA
>CAYTIH010000044.1:0-21215 GCA_964437825.1 uncultured Clostridium sp.
TGAAAAATAAGCTATCGAGCTTATTTTTCAATCTAAGCCCTCCAGCCTAATCTAAAGTATATTATATTTGTTTTTTTGGCATATTGCAATCCCCGGCGGATGATAAAAATGCTCTTTTTGCCTGAATTTATGCCCGATCAAGGATGTGCGAAAGAGGATCATGGAAAGCTTTTCGAAATATTTGCGAATCGCAGCGCTGTCATATATAATAAAAGAAACAGTCAGATCTATTATGAAAGAGGAGCGGAGAAAACGTAAGAAGCTTATATTTGTAGAATATCCCAAATGTTCGACCTGCATGAAAGCAAAAAAGTGGTTAACCGAGCAGGGAGTTGCTTTCGAGGACAGAAATATAAAAACAGAGAATCCTACCAAACAGGAACTCATGCAGTGGCATGCAGCAAGCGGACTGCCGCTGAAACGATTCTTTAATACCGGCGGGATGCTTTACCGGGAACTGGAATTAAAGGACAAGCTTCCCGATCTGCCGCAGGAGGAACAGATAAAGCTGCTTTCCTCTGACGGAATGCTGGTTAAGCGTCCTCTATTAATCGGAGATGACTTTGTTCTGGTAGGATTTAAGGAAAAGGAATGGGCGGCTCGGATTATTTGAAGGGAAAAGAAGGAAACTATGGCAAAAAATCAAACTGCAAAAAACACGTTTGAAAAAATCTATGATGTAGTCAGACAGATCCCCAAAGGGACTGTAGCAACCTATGGGCAGGTAGCAGCGCTTGCAGGGAACCGCGGATGGGCAAGAGTAGTCGGTTATGCGCTGCATGCGAATCCGGATCCGGAGCATATTCCGTGCTACAGGGTAGTTACGAAGGACGGAAGGGTTTCGAAGGCGTTTGCGTTTGGCGGCGAAAATCAGCAGATCAGGCTGCTTAAGGCGGATGGCGTAAAGTTTCGGGACGGACATGTGATCATGGAAGAATATCAGTGGGAAACACCGTGGATGGAACTCATAATATAAGCGTAAGCAAGGAGGAAAAATCATGTATCAGGCAAATGAAAAACGGTACGATCATATGAAATATCTGCGCTGCGGAAAGAGCGGGATATTACTGCCCAGAGTTGCTCTTGGGCTATGGCACAATTTCGGCTCGGTGGACCGTCTTGAGAATATGAAGGACATGTTGTTCGAAGCGTTTGATCAAGGCATTACACATTTTGATCTGGCCAATAATTACGGACCGGCTTACGGATCTGCGGAGGAAAACTTCGGACGCATCATGGAAAGCGATCTTAGACCCTATCGGGATGAGATGATTATTTCGACAAAGGCCGGGTACGACATGTGGCCGGGACCCTATGGGGATCATGGCTCCAGAAAATATCTGATGGCAAGTCTGGATCAGAGCCTGAAAAGAATGAAGCTGGATTATGTGGATATTTTTTATCATCACAGACCGGACCCTGAGACTCCTCTTGAAGAAACCATGGGTGCGCTTTCCGATATTGTGAAACAGGGAAAGGCACTTTATGTTGGAATTTCCAATTATCGTACAAGGGATTTCAAGAAGGCTGCTGCGATTTTAAAAGAAAACAAGACGCCGATTTTGATCACACAGCCAAATTACAATATGTTTGACCGCTGGGTGGAAAAGGACGGCCTGCTGGAGGCCGCCGCCGAATGCGGCAGTGGTGTAATCTGCTTCAGTCCGCTTGCACAGGGAATGCTGACGGATCGTTATTTAAACGGAATTCCCGAAGACAGCCGTGCAGCCAGAAATCATTTCTTGCCAACTGCAAGTATAACGCCGGAGAAGCTTTCCACGATTAGGAAGCTGAATGAAATTGCTCTTTCCAGGGGCCAGAGTCTGGCACAGATGGCGCTTTGCTGGGTGCTGCGGGAAAATAAGGTAACCACGGTGTTGATTGGGGCAAGCAGGAAGGAGCAGATTGCCGATAATGTAAAGATTGTGGATCATCTGGAATTTACGCAGGAGGAGCTTGATGCCATTGAACAGACGCTGAATGGCGAGCGTTAAAAGATCTGAGCAAGACCAAGGATGACGCTGTGCGGTCCGTTCTGTGTCCTTAGACTAAAAGAAACATATAGATACTCTAAAAATTGCGGTATTCTGAAAGGCGATTGCTTTGTTATGATAGGGATGCTGAGTTCAATGCAATAATGGGAGGAGAAAATCGGAATGAAAATGAAACAATTTTGGCGAAAGTTCATCAGTATGCTGACCGTGCTTACCATGGCGGCTGGAATGCTTAGCGCCTGTGGAAGCAGTGATGAAGGTAAAGATACACAGCAGACAGAGGCTCAGGGGAATATCGGTACACAGGAGCAGCCGGATGCGGATACGGAGCAGGAAGCGGATAGCGCCGATTCGGAGGAGGCACAGGACAATGCGGATGACGAGAATGAGCAGACCTCAGAAAATCCGGAGCATCTGACGGCAATTGAGGTTGCTGATTTGATGGGAAATGGGATCAATCTCGGAAATACCATGGAAGCGTACGGACGTGCATCTTTCGGAGTGGGGGCGGAGGTTTCTGCCTATGAGACTGCATGGGGGCAGCCTGTCACCACACAGGAGATCATTACGGCCATGAAGGAAGCGGGCTTTAATTCTCTGCGTATTCCGGTGGCGTGGACCAACGCCATGGATTTTGAATCAGGTGATTATACCATTGGAGAAGATTACTTGAATCGTGTGGAAGAAATCGTAAATTATGCATTCAACGAAGATATGTATGTTGTTGTCAACGATCATTGGGACGGCGGCTGGTGGGGAATGTTCGGTTCTGCCACACAGGAAACCAGAACACAGGCAATGGAAATGTATGTTTCCATGTGGACACAGATTGCAGAGCATTTTCGGGATTATTCCGATCACCTGATCTTTGAATCTGCGAATGAGGAGCTTGGAAATCGATTGAATGATACCGATATTGCATCGGATTCCGGTACGCTTTCTCAGGATGAATGCTATGAAATGACAAATCTGATCAATCAGACGTTTGTGGATACGATTCGCGCCACAGGCGGAAATAACGAAAACCGCTTTTTACTGATTGCCGGCTATAATACGGATATAGCAAGTACCTGTGACGACCGTTTTGTGATGCCAGGAGATACGGCGGACCATAAGCTGCTGGTATCCGTTCATTATTACAATCCGGACGGCTACTGTATCAATACCAGCCTTTCAAATTGGGGCACGGCGGGAGATTATGAGGAACAAAATAAGCTGCTTGCCATGATGACGAAATTTACGGATCAGGGATATGGCGTCGTATTTGGAGAGTATGCAGTTGCGCTTAACGGTGACGGCAGTGTAAAAGAGAATACTGTAGATTATCTGGAAAATTTTGTCAATAACTGTGATTTGTACGGGTATTGCCCGATGCTGTGGGATTGCAGCAGTCTGTTTCACAGAGATGAGCTTCGTATGATTGATGATGAAATTGCGGATATGTATCTGGCGCATAGTCTGGAAGCACAAAATGAAATGACGCATGATGAAATTGCGCAGGCAGCGCAAAGTGCCATGGATGAGGCTATTGCAGGAGCGTCTGAGGATACGGGCCTTTCAGACGATATTGCAATGGCGTGGATTATGTATAACAGTAGTGACTGGTCCATTATTTACAGTGTCGGTGATGAATATGATCCTGCTTCCAAGACAGAAGGAGTGGTTGCCACGGATGTAGAGATTACCGGAGAGGGAACCTATACTGTCAGTCTTGATTTTACCGGAACCGCAGCCGGATATGCGGACAGTACTGCTTTTTCCGCATTGGCGATCGGAAACGGAGAGACTTTGTTCCCCGGATATGTAATCAGTATTACGGAAATTCTGATTAACGGAGAAAAGTATCAGTTAAAGGGAAAACCGTATACGGCCAGTGATGACGCTGTTTGTACCAGGGTCAATCTGTATAACGGCTGGGTAACAAGCGTACCGGAACAGGCGCGAACCGTTGACGGCAGCTTAAACTATGCAACGCCCAATCTGTTAGATCCTGAGACCTTGGGACATGTGGAGACCATTTCTGTTACGTTTCATTATGCGCCCGGAAAATAGGATCAGAAATATATAATCATCAAAAGCATAGGTAACTATTCCGAACGAAGTCATGTCAAGGAAAAGACATGACTTCGTTCTTTTATTTTTTTGTTATAAAAAACTTTATATTTTTTTTATTGCTTTTCCTATATAACAGGAGTAGTATAGCATTCGTTGACAATGTAAATAGATAACGTTGTTAATTATTATGAGGTCAATGTCATGAATCAGGATTATATGGAATTATTGCAGGCATTTGGTCAATTTCATAAACTGAATATGAAGGTGTTTTTGCCCGGGATCTCCCATGGTCAGTTTGTAACGCTTCAGGCAATTCATTGCTTGCATAACATGCAGGAGGGCGTCAAGGTGCAGCAGGTGGCAAAGTATATCGACTCATCCATGGCAGGAGTATCTAGAACACTGAGAGAACTGGAGGAGCAGGGACTTTTGCAAAGATCGGTGGATGTGCATGACAGGAGAAACGTATTTGTGGAGCTGACAGCACGGGGAGAAGAAGTACTGAAGGAAGGTCATGAGGGAATGAAGACATTTGCGGATGTAATATTTTCACATATTGATTCCGAGGACCTGAAAATGCTGATTCACTGTCTGAATCAAATTTATGAAGTGGGAAGGGAAGAAATCAAAAGAAAGGAAGCGGAACATGAGTAAGATTTTTAAGAACCTTCTGAAATATTGGAAGGCCGACCTGATCATTATTGCTCTGTTATTCGTGCAGGCATGGTGCGATTTATCGATTCCCCAGTACACATCGGATATGATTGACGTCGGTATCCAGAATTATGGTGTGGAACATATTCTGCCGGAGGCTGTGACGGAGCAGGAATATGAGCTGGCACAGATCTTTATGACACAGGAAGAAGCTTCCCTGTGGCAGGAAAGCTATACGCAGGAAGGGGATATCCGTCGCCTGAATGTAAAAAAAGAGTCAAAGAAGGATGAACTGGACGAAGTGTTTACGGAGGCGGTGCTTTTCAATTATCAGATGAGCGCTGTAGAAAGCAGTCTGTTTCTGTCACAAGCGGCGCAGCAGCTTGGTTTGGAGGAAGAAGCCGCGGAGGCGCTTACCCTGGATCGTCTGGAGCAGATGCTGGGAATTTCTTTTGAAACCGTGACGGCAGAAGAGACGGACGATAGCGGTCATGTGATCAGCACGATCTATGTGGATGTACGTCCTATGTTTGCCGAAATGCTGGAAATGGGAAGCATTGGCCTTGAGGACATCGTTCAGATGCGTTCCTCTATGTCGGACATGACGGATGCGATGGGAAGCACACTCGTCAAATCCATGGCGATTGCATATGCAGTGCAATGTGATCGTGGGGCCGGACTGAATATGAATCAGATACAGACCGGTTATCTGTGGCTGGAAGGACTCAAAATGGTGGGACTTGCACTTCTCATGGGCGTTGTTACCGTTTTGGTAGGATTCTTTGCCTCCAGAGTCGGCGCAGGAATCGGACGCGATCTGAGAGGAAAGGTTTTTCATAATGTAGTTGGCTTTTCCAATGCGGAAATGGATCGTTTTTCAACGGCTTCCCTGATTACCAGAAGCACCAATGATGTTCAGCAGATTCAGATGGTATCCACGATGCTGCTGCGCATGATTGCGTATGCGCCGATTCTTGGGATCGGAGGCGTGATTAAGGTGATCCAGACAGGCGCGGGTATGGGATATATCATTGTGCTGGCGCTTCTGGTCATTCTTGGGTTTATAGGGACTCTGGTAGCGATTGTCATGCCGAAATTCAAGCTGATGCAAAAGCTGGTGGACGGAGTGAATCTGGTTTCAAGAGAAATTCTGACAGGTCTTTCCGTGATCCGCGCTTTCGGACGGGAGAAAAAAGAAGAAGAACGGTTCGATGACGCTAACAGAGCGCTTACAAAGACAATGCTGTTTACCAATCGTGTCATGACCTTAATGATGCCCGGAATGATGTTTATTATGTATTGTCTGACTGTCGTGATCGTTTGGGTATCCGCACACAGAATCGATGACGGTGTTTTGCAGGTAGGCGCCATGACGGCATTTATTACTTATGCGATGCAGATTGTTATGTCATTTTTGATGCTGACCATGATGTCCATTATGCTGCCGAGGGCGGCTGTCGCTGCGGAGCGTATTGACGAGGTCATTCGGACGAATTCCTCCATTCATGATCCGGAGCAGCCAAAGAAGCTTTCCGCTCATGACGGCGTTTTGGAATTTGATCATGTGAATTTCAGGTATCCGGGTGCGGATGAGGACGTTTTGAATGATATTAACTTTACGGCAAGGCCGGGGGAAGTTACGGCCATTATCGGGAGCACCGGCTGCGGAAAATCCACACTGGTGAATCTGATTCCGAGATTATATGATGTTACGGACGGCGCGATACGGCTGGACGGTACGGATATTCGCGAAATATCAATGAAGGAGCTTCGGGATGAGCTTGGTTATGTGCCCCAAAAGGGCGTTCTTTTCTCCGGTACCATTGCAACGAATCTGAGATTCGGCAATCATGCCGCAACGGATGAAGAAATTGCACAGGCGGCAAAGATTGCGCAGGCCAGTGATTTTATTGAAGAAAAAAAGGATCGCTATGAAAGCAGAATCTCACAGGGAGGAAGCAATGTATCCGGCGGTCAGAAGCAGCGGCTGTCGATTGCGCGTGCGATTGCCAAAAAGCCGAAGGTATTTATTTTTGACGACAGCTTTTCTGCGCTTGATCTGAAAACGGATGCGGCGCTTCGGAAAGCTTTGATGGAAAACGTAAAGGATTCTACGGTAATTATTGTTGCACAGAGAATCAGCACGATTCTGCACGCGGATCAGATTCTGGTATTGGATGAAGGCAGAATTGCAGGAAAAGGAACTCATGAGGAGCTTCTTTCTGCCTGTGAGGTATACAGCCAGATTGCCAGATCGCAGTTATCCGAGAAGGAACTGGAAAGGAGGACATCATGAGCGAAGCAGAAAAGCAGACGACAGGTCGTCCTATGCCCGGCCCAGGAGGAAGAGGTATGATGCCCGGTGAGAAAACGAAGAATTTTAAAGGGTCCATCACAAAGCTTCTGGCATATGTGGGAAAATATAAAATTGCAATCGTAGTAGTTATGATCATTGCGGCAGCTTCCACTGTATTCAGCGTTATGGGACCTAAGATTATGGGTAAGGCAACAACCGCGTTGTCAGAAGGCCTGATGAACAAAATTCAGGGACTCGGCGGAATTGATTTTACCTATATCGGAAAGATTTTGTTATTTACGCTGTGCTTATATGGTTTGAGCGCGGTTTTCAATTTTATCCAAGGCTGGATTATGAGCGGGGTAACCCAGAAGCTGTGCTATCAGCTGAGAAAGGAAATTTCCGAAAAAATTAACCGCATGCCCATGAGCTATTTTGAGAGCAGAACCTATGGAGAGGTGCTCTCGAGAATTACCAATGATGTGGATACTCTCGGACAGGGATTAAATCAGAGTATTACGATGATCATAACTTCTGTTGCAACTCTGATCGGCGTACTGGTTATGATGCTCAGTATTTCCCCGCTTATGACGCTGATTGCGTTAGTGATTCTGCCGATTTCGGCGGGACTGGTCGGTTTTGTAGTCAAAAAATCACAGAAGTATTTTAAAACGCAGCAGGAATACCTCGGTCATATCAATGGCCAGGTGGAGGAAACCTACGGCGGTCACATGGTTATTAAGGCCTTTAATAAGGAAGAAGAAACAATTGAAGAATTTAATAAAACCAATGAGGTGCTGTATGATTCTGCATGGAAGTCCCAGTTCCTATCCGGGTTAATGCAGCCGATTATGATGTTCGTGGGAAATCTCGGATATGCTGCGGTTGCGCTGACAGGGGGTATGCTGGCGATCCGCAATATGATTACTATCGGTGATATTCAGGCATTCATTCAGTATGTCAAGAATTTTACCCAGCCGATTCAGCAGATCGCGCAGGTGATTAATCAGGTGCAGTCCATGGCAGCGGCTTCCGAGCGTGTCTTCCAGTTCCTGAACGAAGAAGAGGAGGAACAGGTTGTCGAGAATCCCGTGAAATTAACCAGAGTGGACGGTAAGGTGCAGCTTGAGGGAAAGGTGGATTTTGATCATGTGCAGTTCGGCTATAAACCGGAGCAAATCATTATTCATGATTTCAGCGCGGATGTGCAGCCGGGACAAAAAATTGCCATTGTCGGTCCTACCGGAGCAGGAAAAACCACTATGGTAAAGCTGCTGATGCGGTTCTATGATGTGAACACAGGAGCAATTCTGATAGATGGCCATAACATCAAGGATTTTAACAGACGGGAGCTGCGGGATTTGTTTGGCATGGTGCTTCAGGATACCTGGCTGTTTAAAGGCACTATTATGGAGAATATCAGGTACGGCAGATTGGATGCAACGGATGAAGAAGTGATTGCGGCGGCCAAAGCGGCGCATGCTCATCATTTCATACAGACACTGCCGGGCGGATATCAGATGGAGCTGAATGAGGATGCCAGCAATGTATCCCAGGGACAAAAACAGCTCCTGACCATTGCAAGGGCAATTCTGGCGGATAACAGGATTTTAATTCTGGATGAGGCAACCTCCTCCGTGGATACGAGAACCGAGATCAATATTCAGAAGGCTATGGATAACCTGATGAAGGGCAGGACCAGCTTTATCATCGCGCACAGACTCTCCACAATCAAAGATGCGGATCTCATACTGGTCATGAAAGACGGAGATATTGTAGAACAGGGCAGGCATGAAGAACTTCTTGCAAGAGGCGGCTTCTATGCGGATTTGTATAATTCACAGTTTGAGGAGACGGCATAGAAAAATCTGCAGGGCAAAACATGCAGGTGTATCCCTTATGAAAATCAAAACGGATCAATCGGATTACTGGTCGTAAACAAATCATACTGGTTATAAACCCGAAACAGGATGGTGTCGTCGATTGTATTGAGCGGTACGGTAACCGTTGCGGGGCCGCCTGCATAAGGAAACAGCGTGGACCAGGTTAAGCCGTGATTGAGCGAGTAGGAATAATACTTGATGCTGCTGTCTAAGTCAATACCGTTTAACATGACGGTTGCCGTTTTGGATGTTTTGCTCGAAGAAGTCAGGGAAGCGACCGCAAAGTCCGGCGCAGTGGTATCCGGTGCAAAGCAGACCGGCGGGATACAGGAGACCTTGGAATATCCGCTGAAATCAAGCCCCAGAGATTTCGAAGAAAGTCCGAAATACTGGGCAATGGAAATTGCGTCCTGATATGCCATCTGCTGTAATGTTTCGGAGGTCATAAAGTTCTGCACATCATCGGCGTTGTCAATGTGGCAATGCTCGATGATACAGCTCGGAATGTCATAAAGACCGGAGGTCATCCGTATTACGCCATAATAGTCACTGCCCTTGGAATTTAACCGGGTTTTGCAGCCGCGGCTGTAAAGCCCGATATGATCGCTGAAATTTGTCAGAAGAATTTTGGCAAACTGGTAGCCCTTGACATAATTTTCCCCGAAAGCGGAGACCCAGACCTCGCTTCCGAACATATTGTGCTGATCGGAGGCGTTGAAGTGGATACTGTAAAAAAAGTCGGCATTTACGGTATCTGCAAATTTTGCCCTGTCAGCCAGAGAGACATCCACGTCAGCGGTTCTGGTCAGATAAACGGTAATTCCCTCAAATTGGGACAGATACAGGCCGGTCAGCTGAGCCACGCACAGGTTTAGATCCTTTTCTTTCAGCCCGTAATAAAAAGCGCCGTCACTAGAGCCGCCATGTCCGGGGTCAAGTACCACGATCACATCGCCGGGTGCGGCGTCTGCGGAAAACGGGAACGGCAGTGCCGCGGTGCAGATGAGTATCGGGATCAGAAAAAAAATCGTTATGTATTTCAAGGGTTTATGCATAAGGTCCTCCGTTTGGCGCTGCCGGTATCCAAAGTCACATGAAAGACATTATATCATGAATCTGCGATTCATGATCCAATTCGTCGTTCGCCGAATGTGCAAGCACATTCTTCTCGCTTGCACTCATTATATCCTATAGATAACGGAAAAGAAATCGATTTTTTGTTTGCTTTTTTGCCAAGTTATGGCAGGACTACGGATGCAGTCTTGCCGAACGGGGATTTACCGTAGTAAATTTCAATTACAGACTTGCACAGGAGAATCCGTTTCCGGCGTCGCTTGAGGAACGCGAAATGGGAGATAAAAAAAACTTGACATTTATGTAGGCCTCTCTTATAATAGCATTCGTGAGTTGCGGCGGATGCCGGTTCACAATCGTTTCATAAGATCGGGGTGTGGCTCAGTTTGGCTAGAGCGCTATCTTAGGGAGGTAGAGGCCGCGTGTTCGAATCACGTCACTCCGACTGCAAAATGCTCATAAATACAAGCTTTTTAAAGCTCGTATTTACGAGCTTTTTTGTTTGTTTTGCGCGGGCAGCAGCTGCCGCGATCACCAGCGAAAATCTCAAAGCGTGTTTTGTCCGGTTCGCTGCATTTCATATTGGATTTTTATAGGTTCATACCTCTGCTTTGAAGACTCAATGTCGGATTTTCTCTTAAATAAGTATTCCCTCGGATTTTGAATTACGCTATTTTATTTGAACGGCATCAGCTGTCAAGTGTTCTACGGGATAATCTGTGTGTTTGAACCTAGACACTGACAATACGGCTAGACCGCACTCCTCCCGGAACTGATGCTGAGGATATTATATAACAGATTGAAAGTAAGAGCAAGAAAGGACGGCTATATGAACCCAAATCGGATGTCTTTTTTCTATACATACACATAGTTTTTTGGTACAATGAGAACATATAGAAGTAGGGTAAAAAAGGAGCAAATGCTTAGATAAAGTATATTAGGCAATTGTGAAACTCATCGGATTTTGTTGAAATTGCACAAATGATAGAAACAACACAGACACGCTTGCGCTCCGTTTCAGGCGTAACGGACACCAGGTAAACCTTTTTATATTGGGCCGGGCAAGGTGCCGGAGGTTCGGGATGCTGTGAGAGAGCTGTCTGCCCGCACTCCCTGCAATGATAGAACAAAAGCTGTCAGGAAGGTATGTGGAATGCGATATGCTGATTTCCCATCGGCTTCCAATCTGCCGCCGTATTTTAAAGAGCAGGGCTCCTTAAAGAGTATGGAATATCTGGCGGAGGGAATTCGGGTTCATGTAATCTGTCTTATCAGTGATTATCGGAAATATGAGAAAAATGTAGTATGATTTAATAACTTTGATTTGAAAACTTTGTTTCAAATTTGATTCAGAAAGGAAGAAATTCAATGGTAACAATATTTGACGGAATGGAGCGGATGAATGAGGAACAGCTGAGATATGAAATTGCACTTCTTGAGCAGGTGTCCGTGGCAGGCTTTGCCAAAATCGCAGCACAAAAAGTAAAACAAACTTCGATGCATTTGGCGGGGAAAGTAACGAATCTGCTTGGCGCGGGAGACATTTCAGAGCCGGTTGTTGTCACTATGGATATGCAGGTAGCGCTTGCAAAGGAAGCACTCAAAGGAAAGAGTGCGCAGGAGCTTCAAATGATTTTGAAAGCGAATTTATGTCAGAAAGCGGAAGAACTCGGCATTTCCGGCGCGTCTCAGATGAATCGGGAAAAGCTTTCAGCAGCGATTGTTTCCAAAGCCGCCGAAGCAGTGGAAGGAGTACCCTCCTGCATGACAACTCTGCGTAAGGCCGAGGCTGTTGCAGACAAAAATAAGAAGGATCAGCCGGAGGATTTCAGGAAAACCGTTCTGAAAAATAAAATGACCAGGGAGCTTCTGGCGCATACTGTTTCCGTCTGTGTTCGTGCCTATGGAGAAAAATTTTCCCCGGCGTTTATGACATTACCCGGCTTTTTGTCAGGGGAAGCAAAAGAGCAATATCTGGATGAGGAACGGAAAGTCAGAGAAGCTATGGACCAAAGTGCGGAATGTAAAGCAGAGTGCGTACATATGGAGCAGGCGATGGAGATGAGCCGGAATCTGGCAGCAACGCAGAAAAGCGAATATCAATCTCTGGAGGAAAAGGAGGATTATCTGGTAACGAAGCAGGCTTCGGAAGAAGACACGGAGGAGATCTCCCAAATGCTTGCCGAGACCAGAGCCAAAATGGAGGAATGTCTGAAAAAGCAGAAGGAATACGAAGAAGCGTTTTATGCAAAACAGGCAGAGCTGGAGCTGCTGAAAGATAAGAATGATGAGGCAGGCAGCGGTATGCTTCAGTTTACGGAAAGCAGAAAGAATGCGATCAAGGAAGCTTGGCAGCAGGCGTTTCCTTCTCTCGATTTTAAGGATGGGGCATTAAGCAGCGTGGCGCGCAGCTTTATGTATGACGATAGAATCAGCCTGGAGGAAGCGTTAAAGGAGCTCACAATGGCAGAGCATGCCGGGAATCTGGATGAAAATTCTTCGAAGGATGCCCTGTTTTCTGTGTTCCGTTTTTCTCTGGACAATGGCAGTGCAGGGCGGATTGCTTATCATGTTAAGGGTGACAGAATCCTGATTTTGCAGATTCAGAAAAGTAAGTAACACGAATCGTGCAGATTAGAAGAAACTTACGGAAAAACGGCAGAAAAAGCAGGTAATTATGGAAAAACGTACAGGGAAACATATAAAAACATATGTAATATGGCTGGCAGGAATCTGGACAGGGATTATTTTCCTGAATCTGCTTGCATGTTGCAGCGCCTCCTTCTGTGATTTCTATGTGGTACATATTTTTCCGGTCTGGGTTTCGACCTATGGGAGATTCATGGGACTTTTCAGGTTCTCTGTCGGAGAATGGCTGTTATATCTTGCGGTTTTATATCTGATCATTGATTTCATTCTGATTCCAATAGGGATTTGGCAAAGGAAGAAAAAAGCCGGGAAAGTGATTTTGGGCTGGCTGAAAGTAGCTTTGTGCCTGATTACGTTTGTATGTTTGATTATGACATTAAACTGTGTAATATTGTATCACTGCAGCCCGATCGAAGATCAGCTGACCGCAAACCGGGCAGCGGGAGAACAGAGGGCGGATTATGATGCAGGGACTGAATCGCTGGAAAAACTGGTTTGGCTGCGTGAGTATATCGTGCAGAACTGTAATGCCCTCTCAGAGGATATGGAACGGGATGCGTCAGGAGATATCCTTTATTCGGGCGATATGGCGGCGCAGGCAATCAGCGCGATGAGGGGAATCTCGGATCAGTTTCCGAGACTATCCGGTTATTATCCAAGACCCAAACCGCTTTGGGCTTCCTGGTTTTACAGCCAGCAATATATGTGCGGATACTATTTTCCTTTTTCTATGGAAGCAAATTATAATGATATGATGTATATCATGAATATTCCAACCACGATGTGTCATGAATTATCCCATTTAAGAGGATATATTTATGAGGATGAGGCCAATTTCCTGGCTTATTTGGCATGTGTGGAGAGCGGAGATGACTTATTTGCCTATAGCGGTTATCTGGGGGTGCTTTATTATGTGGAGGAGGACTTACAGGAGGCTCTGATGGCAGCGGGACAGTGGGAGCGGTATGATGAGCTGACCCCGATCACGGATCAGGTAAGGCTGGATAATCGTTTTTTGACTAGTCAGGCATGGGAGAGGGTCGAGAAAATTTCTTTTTTGGATACGAATATGGTTTCTGCCTTATCCGATGATTTCCTTGAGGCGAATTTGACGATCAATGGCGTATCGGAGGGCGTGGCCAGCTACAGCAAAGTCGTGGAACTTTTGCTGCTCTACTATCAGTAGAATCGGACGGAGCCGGCGCAGCGGGCACAATACCATGCTTGCAGTCACGGTAATTTATATTACGAACAGGAATTGGTAAAGTACAATGATTATAAAAGAAGAAATCTATATCAGAAAAGTGATAGTACATATTATGGATAATATGGTGGGGATACCGGTGCTGTCGGATCAGATGGTAGAATTTGAATCCGATCTGGCGGAATTTTTAAAGGAGCATATTGCAAAGGCTGCCGGAGGAGATGACTGTAAGGAGTGCGAATTCTATCGGGATCAGTCGGAGGTCTATCAGATGCTGACGGAGTATCAGGATGAACGGTTTGTAGAGATCAGTAAGTCTCTGGCAGAAAGACTTTATGACATTATGGCCGCCAATGTGGATATTCCTTCGGCGGATTTATTCGTGGTTCGTTTTAAGTGTCAGGAAAACGAATATCTGGCGTTGTTAAAAATGAATTATAAGGAATTCTATACTCATAGAACGATGACGAATGAAGACGGAAATCATAACGAAATCATCAAATACAAATCCATTCTGCCGAACCAGTCCCAGCGCATTTCCGAGGCGGCGGTCATTAATTTGGACGACTATACGATCCGTCTGGTCGAAAAAAAGTATGAAATTGACGGAGAAAAAGAAAATTATTTTTCTTATTTATTTTTAAAATGTTCCTCCCATCTGTCCCATAAATCCAAGCTGGCCATTGTTACAAAGGCCGTCGAGAGTATTCAGAAGGAAAACTTTGACGAAAGCAGACAGTATGAGGAGCATATGAAAGCGAAGAGCATCATTAACGAAACGCTGGATGAGCAGGGGAGCTTTCAGGTGGAGGAGATTGCACAGAAAATTTTTGAGGAAACACCGACATTAATTGACGTCTTTGAGGAAAAGATGGAAAAATATAATTTGGTAAAGGAGGTTGTAAAGCCCCGGGCGGAGACAACCATACGAAAATATGAAAAACAATGTCTGATGACGGATACCGGAATTGAGATCAAGATTCCGATGGAACAGTATAAGGACCCGGGAAGTGTGGAATTTATCACGAATCCGGACGGAACCGTGTCGGTATTTATTAAGAACATCGGACATTTGACGGCGAAATTTTAGAAAATGAAATACGCATAGTTGTGTTAAAATATGGCTATAGTTAGACAATTACGAAACTCATCAAAACATTGCACAATTTGTCAATTTCAATAACCGGGAAGGAGTTTCGCAATTATCTGTATAATTATATTGATAAAAAGGAGACGGAGCTTATGAGACTTGAGAAGCAGGGAAACAGATTAATGATTCTGGAGGGGACAAGTCAGGTATGGATCGAGCCGTGGGGCATCAATTCCTTACGTGTGAGAATGACAAAGGAGCCTCAGATGGATGAAAGAGACTGGGCGCTGACGGAAAAAGTAAAGGAGTGCGCGGCGGAGATTACATTTGAGGAAATTGATGTGACCGATCCGTGGTATCAGTCCGAGGAATGGGCAAAGTACCATATGAAGGCAACACAGGCGAGTATCACAAACGGCAAGATCACGGCAAAGGTCAGTCATGAAGGCTGGATCAGCTTCTATAATCAAAAAGGCGAGCTATTAACGGCTGAGTACTGGAGAAACAGAAACAGACTGAACCGTTATTGTGTGTCCCTGCGAATCGATGCAAGGGAGTTAAAGCCGATTCCGGGAAGCTCTGATTTTGCGTTGACGGCCCGCTTTGAAGCCTTTGACGATGAGAAAATCTACGGTATGGGTCAATATCAGGAGAAAAATCTGAATAAAAAGGGCGCGATTCTGGAGCTGGCTCACAGAAACGGACAGTCCAGTGTTCCCTTTATGGTATCCAGCAGGGGTTATGGGTTCTTTTGGAACAATCCTGCGATCGGAACGGCAGCTTTTGGCGCCAACAGGACCGAGTGGCACGCTGACAGTACGAAGAAGATGGATTACTTGATTACGGCGGGGGATAGTATCGCTGAAATTGAGGAACAATATAGTGCGGCAGCCGGCAGAACTCCGATGATGCCGGAGTATGGGCTCGGATACTGGCAGTGTAAGCTTCGTTATCGTACGCAGGATGAGCTGCTTGCCGTTGCCAGAGAGCACAAGAAAAGAGGGCTCCCCATGGATGCGATTGTGGTTGATTTCTTCCATTGGACCAGACAGGGAGATTTTAAATTTGAGCCGCGTGACTGGCCGGACCCTGACGCAATGGTAAAGGAATTAAAGGAGCTTGGCATTGAGACCGTTGTGTCCGTATGGCCGACCATTGATGAGCGCAGTGAGAATTTCGGAGAAATGGCCGACAGGGGATATCTGGTAACCGCCGACAGAGGGAACCAGAATCATATGACCTGGATGGGAAATACCGTGTTCTATGATGCAACGAATCCGGACGCGCAGAAGTTTGTATGGGAGAAATGCAGGGAAAACTATTACCAAAAAGGAATCCGTGTATTCTGGCTGGATGAAGCGGAACCGGAATACGGCCCCTATGATTTTGATAATTACCGTTACTTTGCAGGCTCCGCACTTCAGTGCTCCAATGTCTATCCGGTAGGCTACATTAAGGGCTTTTATGACGGTTTAAGAAAAGAGGGAGAGACGGAAATCCTGAGTCTGGTGCGCTGTGCATGGGCAGGAAGCCAGAAATACGGTGCATTAACCTGGTCCGGTGATATTTATTCTTCTTTCCGGTCAATGAAAGAGCAGCTCCAGGCGGGACTTAATATGGCCCTTGCCGGAATTCCGTGGTGGTGCTCGGATATCGGCGGATTTATGGGCGGCAATATTGAAGATCCTGCATTCTGCGAGCTTTTGGTCAGATGGTTTGCATGGGGATGCTTTTGCCCTGTATTTCGTATGCACGGGGAGCGTTCTCCGTGGTATGAGAGAGAGGAAGAATTTATAAACGGCGTCCGTCAGCTGACTTCGGGCCAGGATAACGAGGTTTGGAGCTTTGGTGAGGACAATTATGAGATCCTGAAAAAATATCTTTTTATCAGAGAAAAGCTTCGTCCCTATATCAGGGAGTGTATGAAGCAGGCGCATGAGACCGGCGCCCCCGTAATGCGTCCGTTATTCTACGATTTTCAGGATGATCCCAAGGCGTGGGAGACGGAGGATGCCTACATGTTCGGACCGGATCTTTTGGTTGCGCCTGTCATGGAGCCGGGAGTTTCTGCAAGGGAGGTTTATCTTCCGGCAGGCGTTACATGGACCGAAGCCGCTACAAAGAAAGTATATGAGGGCGGCCAGAGAGTTACTGCAGACGCACCTATTGATATCATACCCGTATTTGTGAAAGAAGGAAAAGAATTCCAGATTTATGAATAATGTATTCGGTTATTTGAAACAATTTGGCAGCTTCAACTTTAAACAGCGTCCCTTTGGTGAAGTGGACAGCTTGATTTTATCCCAGTTTTCCTATCTGAAGGTGGACGGCATGGTGCCTGCGCTCAAAGAAAATACAGCAGCTGTTACGCTGACTGATTTGTCAGAGCATCCGGACAGGGAGCAGCTGTTTGCGGATGAACGCTATGCCGAAAATAACAGGCGGTTATTTGATTTGATGTGTAAGTCCGTGCGCTTTCGGAATATGGAGATCAATGATTATGTGAATATTGTGGATGAGCAGATTGAAACGCAGTTTTCGGCCATGCTGATTACGCTTGAGGGCGGGGAACAGTTTATTGCTTTTCGGGGAACGGATGAGACGATCGTGGGATGGAAAGAGGATTTTTGTATGGCGTTTACAAATCCCATTCCGTCCCAGGAGTACAGCGTCGTTTATGTGACACAGGTGGCGGACCGTATTACGGGTCCGTTTTCCGTAGGAGGACACTCTAAGGGAGGAAATATTGCTGTGTATGCGGCGCTGAAATGTCAGCAGAATGTGGCTGATAGGATCCGCAGGGTTTACTCCTTTGACGGTCCCGGTTTTAGGCCGGAGATTCTGCAAACCGGGCGCTATGAGCAAATCAAAGGCAGGATTCGCAAGGTGATTCCTCAGTCCTCCATTATCGGTATGGTGCTTCAAAATCAGGAAAAATATGTTGTAGTCAAAAGTACGGCATCCGGTATTTTGCAGCATGACCCTTATACATGGGTGATTGAAAAAGGGGACTTTGTGCGTTCCGACAGCCTGTATAAGGGAAGGAGAATGATGGATCATGCGTTAAATGAGTGGATACTCAGCCTGCCGGAGGATCAGATCCATCGTTTTGTAGAAAATCTGTTTGACCTGTTATATGCTTCCATGGCGCAGGATCTGATTGCCATGGAGAAGGACCGGAAAAACAGCATCCGTAATATGGTGGAGGCTTATAAGGAAATGGATGCGTCCGAAAAAAAATTCATGGTACGCATTATTTGGAAGCTTCTTACGATCCAGTCCAGATGCCTGCTGCAGGGGTATGATAATGAAACTAATATATGAAGATTGTACGCTGTGCCCCAGAAAGTGTCACGCCGACAGAACCAAAACCAAGGGGTATTGCGGTATGACGGATCAGTTGAGGATTGCCAGAGCAGCGCTTCATTTTTGGGAGGAAAGCTGCATTTCCGGTGAAGAAGGATCAGGGGCCGTGTTTTTCAGCGGCTGTAATCTGCGATGCGTGTTCTGCCAAAACAGACAGATATCGGCGCAGGGGGCAGGCATGGAGATCAGTATTGACAGGCTCGTCGAAATTTTCTTGGAATTGCAAGAGCAGAATGCGAATAATATTAATCTGGTTACACCCACGCATTTCGTACCTTCCATCAAGGAGGCGCTTCTCATTGCCAAAGGGAAAGGGCTTACGATACCGGTGGTTTATAACTGCGGCGGATATGAGGATGTGCAGACATTAAGAAGTCTTGAAGGGCTTGTGGACATTTATCTGCCGGATGACAAATATCTTTCCCCGGAGCTTTCGCTATCTTATTCCGGGGTATCCGATTATCCCCAAGTCGCGGCGGAGGCAATTGCCGAAATGTATCGGCAGACGGGGGAAGCCGTTTTGGATGACAGAGGGATCATGCAGCGGGGCGTGATTGTGCGCCATCTGGTGCTGCCGGGACACAAAAAGGAAGCAAAGGCAGTGCTCAAAAGGCTGTTTGATACCTATCAGAACCGGATTTATTACAGCATTATGAATCAATATACACCGCTTCCTTATGTGGCAGAGCATGTACCTAAGCTAAACAGAACGCTTACAAAACGGGAATACGAAAGTGTTGTGGACGAGGCGCTGCTGTTGGGGATAGAAAACGGTTTTATTCAGGAAGGCAGGACTGCAAAGGAAAGCTTTATACCTCCTTTTGACGGTACCGGACTGATGGGATGAGCGGATCTCCTATATTCGGAAATAGCGGAGGCGGTGACCGTCGCCATGGACGAAATATTTTTTTACATAAAAGTATGATTACCCATTGAAAAATACCGGAATTAGGGCTATAATTATAACATAAAATATGTTTGCTTTCAGCGAATATCGGAGGCTGAACAAAAACATCATTTTGTGGAAATTGTGAATCAAGGCACGGATGCCGCCTTAAGGTCAAAGGAGTGAGGATATGTCTATTTATACGGGTTTGAAAAATGATTACAGCTTTCTGTTTTCCAGCTTATCATCAAGCGGACAGGGAAGTTCTGCGAATCTGTTGTCCAATATCAGTCTGACAGATTATAATAACATTAAGAGCGGAACCTATTATAAACTGATGAAGGCTTATTATGCTAAAAAATCAGGCGAGAATGATAGCTATAGTTCCGTGAGTAAAAGCAGTACTGATACGTATAGGACAATTACGGATGCGTCTGAACTGAAAAATGATGCAGCCGGTCTTTATAATGCAGCATCCAAGCTGTCTGCAACCGGAAGCAAATCCCTGTTTACGCAGAAGGATATTACAACAACCGGAGAAGACGGGACAAAGACTACGACAAAAGGATATGATACGGAAAGCATTAAGAGTGCTGTGAAAGATTTCGTTAAGGAATATAACAGTCTGGTTTCTTCTGCGGCAGCTTCCGGCAGTTCAAGTGCAGTCAGAGCGGCCGGCAGTATGAAAAATCTGACCCAAGTATTTTCCAGCCAGCTGAGCAAGGTTGGTATTACAGTAGGTACGGACAGTAAGTTAACCTTGGATGAAGAAGCTTTTGACAGCGCGGATATGTCTAAGGTTAAGACATTGTTCAACGGCGCTAATTCATATGCAGGCAATGTGGGCGGCTATGCTTCCTCCATCGGCTCTTATGCAAATGCAGCGTTAAACTCCGGAAATACCTATACGAGCAGCGGCAGCTACAGTGCGCTGCAGAGCGGTATAAATTATAACAGCTTTTTCTAAACAAAACATTTTGATAGGCGTATTACAGGCAGGACATCGTCCTGCCTGTATTTTTTTATCATAGGAAATACCTTGCTGCGTTAAAGTACGAAAGTACGCCTGGATCAGAAAATAGAAAAATATAATCCTACAAATTTTGAAAAATATAATCCTACAAATTTTGAAAAATTCAGTTGACAAGTGCACTGAAATAGGTTAGTATAATATTTGTGCGCAGGAATGGCGGAATTGGCAGACGCGCAGGCTTCAGGTGCCTGTTGTAGCAATACAGTGAGGGTTCAAGTCCCTTTTCCTGCATGAAAAAGGTCGAGAGATCTTTTTTTTGCGGAAGTGTCGGAATTGGCAGACGAGCAAGACTAAGGATCTTGTGGCTATTGCAGTCGTGTGGGTTCAAGTCCCATCTTCCGCACTATTTGTAAATGTGGGAAACCTTGATTTTATTAGGGTTTTCCCTTTTTTTGTTACAGCTTTGGAAGGTAAGTTTCATTATATCCTGTCTTGTTCCTCTAAATTTACGTTATCCGGAGTTTTTTGCGAAATTTTGAAAGTTATCCACATCTGATAGCCATGTTTCTATTACTTCTTTATTTCAGGTGGATAATTTTTTCATTTCCCTCTTGGCAGGCATCACTTCCTTTGCTATACTTAAGTCAGTTGAAGGGTATCCCTTCTTCATGTTTTGATGATATATCTTCTCCTGTTAGTTGCCGTCCAAAGCTTGCTAACAATTCAGAAGATATATTTTTTTGCATCTTTTTTATCTCATTTTTTATAAAAAGATGGATTTAGGATATAAATTGGTTTTTCCTTGTATATTTTGCAAAAGGCAATCAGTGGTTATTGTATAGTTACACCTGATTATGAGTCAACTCCATTCTTAAAAGTTACTGAGGATTTAACGCTTGCTTTTTGGATTCAAATGGAACAGTTGAAAATGTTACAAAAATATCATATTAATGGTGAAACAATTAGATTTGATGATAAAATTGCTGTTGCTAACACGATTTTGAAAGCGTCTGAAAGCAGGCGCTTTTTCACGCCCGTTTTCGGAGGTGATGAGGATTGGATTTATTAAAGGGCAAACAAATCATGGTCTG
>CAYTIH010000045.1:0-20776 GCA_964437825.1 uncultured Clostridium sp.
AAGGAGTTTCAGTGTTCGGTTTTGAGGGTACAGAAAAGTACTTTTTGAATGAAGTCTACAGAATGTATCTTATAATAAGAAGAAATCCGATTGATTTATGAGCTTTCAGGTAACTGAAGGCTTTTTTATTTTTATTAGAAAACACCTTGCTGTGTAAAGGTATGTTGATTTCTTATACTATAAAAACGCTCCGCGTGGATTGCACTAAATTTTTGCTTCAGAAAGTGCTATTTTGTAATATAATGAAATGGGTTTCCGGAAATTGGGAAAAAAGATTAACAAAATTATAAAAAATATACAAATCTTCGTTTTTTTTGCAAATGAAATATGCTATAATAACAATATTAACAGATAAAAACGTCTGATGGTGAGGTATAACATATGGATACAAAGATTCTATTGGAAAATGGTACAAACGAACTGGAAGTTTTGGAGTTTATGCTGGGGGGAAATTCTTATGGTATAAATGTCGCAAAGATTAGAGAGATTATACCTTATCAGGAAGTAACTCCGGTACCGAATGCGCATCCCAGTATCGAAGGTATTTTTATGCCGCGTGATACTATGATTACAGCAATTGATCTGAAAAATTGTCTTCAGCGTGGAGAAGCTGAGTCCGGCGGACTGTTTATTATTACGAATTTTAACAAACTGGATATTGCATTTCATGTTGATTCGGTTGTCGGAATTCACAGAGTATCTTGGAGAGATATCATTAAGCCTAATGCTACGATTAACGGGGCGGATGATGGCGTATCAACCGGTATCATCAAACAAAATGGTAAGCTGATCATTATCCTTGACTTTGAAAAAATTGTTACGGATATTAATCCTGAGGTTGGACTTAAAGTAACTGAAATTGAAGCAATGGGTGAGAGAAAGAGAAATGATATTCCGATTCTGATTGCCGAGGATTCGGCACTGTTGAATAAGCTGATTTGCGATTCTCTCAAGAAGGCCGGTTATGTGAATCTGATTCATACGGAAAACGGACAGGAAGCATGGAATATTATCTGTGATTGTAAAGAAAAAGGTCAGCTTAAGGATCATGTTCAGTGTGTGATAACCGATATTGAGATGCCTATCATGGATGGTCATAGATTAACCAGGCTGATAAAAGAGGATGATGAAACGAAGGAGATTCCGGTTATTATATTTTCATCCCTTGTCAATGATGAGATGAGAAGAAAGGGCGAGGCGCTCGGTGCGGATGCCCAGCTTTCAAAGCCGGAAATTGGAAATCTAGTAAGAGAGATTGACAAACTTGTGTTGTAAAGAATTCTGATTAGACCGGTTAATGCCGGTCTAATTTTTTGCTGTTCCTGTTTTGGAAGCGCATCATGATCGAATGAAAAAATGCCGCATGTAGGAGGATGACATGAGTTCAAATGAAGATTATCTGGATAGTTTGCTGAATTCTGTGAAGGAGGATGCAAAATTGAATGATACGGAGAAAACAGAGATACATAGTGATGAACCCTATTTGATGGAGGGAATGGATACGGATACGTTCTTAACGGAAGGAATGGATCCGGATTCTTCCTTCATGGATCATATGGACCCATCGGACTCTTTTGCGAATGAAATGAATGATACTGTTCCTGCAGGAGAAAATTCGGATGCTGATTTGAATTCAGTTGATGATATGCTCGCTTTATTAGAAAATGCGGATTCGGAACAGACGGCTGCCGAAGACAATTCGGAAACCGGCAATATGGACGGTATGGATGATTTATTCGACATTTTTGCTGATGAACAGGAAGAACAGATCAGTCAGTCCCGGAATAGCGAAAGCCCTGTGCTTTCAGATGAAACGGAAGTTATGCATGAAGTGCAGGCCGATCATACAGACGATCAGCAGATTAACAGTGAATTGGATGAACTGCTGGGACCGGTAGAGAGTAAGCGGGAAAAAAAGGCAAGAAAGAAGCGCGAAAAGCAGGAAGCGAAAGAAAAAGCCAAAGCGGAAAAGGAAAAGGCGAAGCAGGAAAAGGCAAGACTAAAAGCAGAAAAAGCAAAAGCAGGAAAAACAGAAAAAAATCATGAAGAATCCTCGCAAGCAGATGCGGATACCGGAAATCATGCGGAAATGAAATCGGAGTCAGAAGTACCGGGAGATATCGGCTTTGTCCCTGAAATGGGGATGTCGGATGAGCTTGGACTCGGTTCTCAGTCAGAAATGCCGGATGAGTTCGGATTTGGCTCAGGGGCAGAAACGCCGGATGAGTTCGGACATGGTCCGGAGGCAGAAATACCAAGTGACTTTGGGACGGGGGCAGAGACAGGATCTTCGGATAATTTCGGACTAGGCTCCGGAATTTTTGATAATTTAGGATTTGGGACAAGTCTGCCGGAGGATAATGAAAGCGCTACCGGTTTTGAAAATGAATTTGATGCCTTACTTCAGGAGAAAGAAGATAAAAGTAAGAAAAAAGGCTTGATCAGCCGTATTATTAGCCGTTTGTTTGAAGAAGTACCGGAAGAGGAAGCTGAGACTGATGAGATTGCAATTTCCGATGAAAACAGATCCATTCTGGAGGAAATCGGAAAGGAAGAGATCGGAAATAAAAAGAAACAGAAGAAGGGTAAGGATAAAGGGAAAAATAAGAATAAAAAGGTAGAAGAAACTGCAGAAGGAGAGCAGGAAGACTCCGAAAATACCAAAAAGAAGAATAAGAAGGCCAAAACCGCAAAG
This sequence comes from uncultured Clostridium sp., assembly GCA_964437825.1. Lineage (GTDB taxonomy): Bacteria > Bacillota > Clostridia > Lachnospirales > Lachnospiraceae > JBJFCE01. The sequence goes on from CAYTIH010000045.1 coordinate 2,696, forward strand.
AAGGAGAAAAAGCCCAAGGAAAAATCAGGTGAGAAGAAAGAGACGGATAAAACGGCCGGAAAGAAGCTTCCTAAAAAGCAAGTAATTATGATTTTTGCAATTTGTATGACCTTAATGGGAATTGTTATTATTTGCTCTATGATATTACCTTCTTATCGGGATCGCAAAAATGCGAGAAAAGCATATTATCAAGGGGAGTATGAGACTGTTTATATGCTGCTTGAAAATGAAAATTTAAATGAAAGCGATCAGATGTTGTATGAAAGAAGTGTAATGATCCTGATTTTGGAGAATAAACTGGATGCATATAATCTGAATATGAGTCTGGCGCAGGAAAAAGAAGCGGTCAATGAACTGTTCTCTGCAGTTGCTTTTTATCAGAAAAATTTGGAATATGCTCAGGGAATCGGGGCACTTGAAGAAATGCAGAGTACCTATGAGGAGATTTTGAGTCTTTTAGAAACGAATTTGGGAATTTCCGAAAATCGCGCTGTAGAGATTGCACTGATGGATAGTCTGGATTACAATAGGGAATTGTATTATCTGTTAAACGGATCCGAATTCACAATACCGGAAATGGAGCAGTTACAGCCTGCAAGGGAGCAGGAAGTGAATTCTTCTGATTCAAGAGAAGATATGCTTCCCGAGGAAGAGGAAATCCCTCAGCCAGAGGATACTGTTAGTCCTGAAATTTCTGCGGATCAAGGCGAGAATGCAGATTTTGGAGAAAATATAAACGGCGACGGAAATACGGACGAATATCCGGACTTTACGAATGAAGACGGAAATTCTGATGCGTTCATGAATGACGGCGGGCAGGAAAATACGGATAACATAGAGGGAGAAAATGCTTTGGGAGAAACGAATGAGGAGCTCTTATATTCGGGAACCGTAGAAAACGGCAGTGTGGTTGTTCAATAAGCAAATATATGCAGTCATAGAAAGAGCATGAGGGTGTCCGGAAATAACGAATATTATACGAGTCCAATATTGTTGAAGAAGCTGAGGCTGGAAAATTTGCCGGGCTTGCAAAAATTCATAAATTTTTGCTTTTGCTTAGAAAAGCTTTGACAGATCAAATAAACGATAGAGAAGTATACGTGAAGGGTATTGATGCTAGTTACTATTATGAGGGATATAATACTTTTAAATCGGAAGATTTGTAGGTTTGCTTGGGCTATAACAGCAGTATGAAATTTAGCATACTAAATATTTGCAAATTATAATGTGTAATGAAATGTAACATAACGTACAAAAATGTAATTAAATAACAGTAGTAAATGTTGAAAACATAAGAGAATATCTAAAAATGCTTGATTTAAAAGGACTAAAAGATCATGATAGCGATTATTGACTATGATGCAGGTAATATTAAGAGTGTGGAAAAGGCGCTTCAATTTCTGTCTGAAGAAGTGTGTATTACCGGAGATCCGCAGGTGATTCGGAGTGCGGAAAAGGTGATATTGCCGGGAGTGGGCGCTTTTGGAGATGCGATGACCAAGCTTCATCAGTATGGCTTGGTGGATGTTATAAAAGAAGTAACCGGGAAAGGAACGCCTTTTCTGGGAATTTGTCTGGGACTTCAGCTTTTGTTTGAACGAAGCGATGAGAGTGAAGGCGTGGAAGGTCTTGGAATATTGAAGGGGAAAATCTGCAGAATACCGGATCGACCGGGGTTAAAGATTCCGCATATTGGCTGGAATTCGCTTACATTTCCGAATAAAGGCAGACTGTTTGAAGGAATCAGTGAAAATGCTTATGTTTATTTCGTTCATTCTTATTATTTAAAGGCGGCGGATGAAAGTATCGTGACGGCAGCGACAGAGTATGGAACCTATATTCATGCAGCTGTAGAGAAGGAAAATGTATTCGCGTGTCAGTTCCATCCGGAGAAAAGCTCCGATGTGGGACTTCGGATTCTTAAAAATTTTGTGAAAATCGGCAGGGAGGAAGCATAATGCATACAAAGAGAATTATTCCCTGTCTGGATGTGAATCAGGGCAGAGTGGTAAAGGGCGTTAATTTTGTAAACCTGATTGATGCCGGCGATCCTGTTGCTGTTGCTGAGGCATATGATCGGGCGGGAGCCGACGAGCTTGTTTTTTTGGATATTACAGCATCCAGCGATCATAGATCCACTGTCGTGGACATGGTGCGTAAGGTGGCCGAGAAGGTATTTATTCCTTTTACGGTGGGAGGAGGAATCCGAACCGTGGAGGACTTCAGAGCAATTTTAAGAGAAGGAGCCGATAAGATTTCCGTGAACAGTGCTGCGATTATGAATCCGCGCTTGATTCACGATGCCGCAGAAAAATTCGGTTCCCAGTGTGTGGTAGTTGCCATTGATGCAAAACGCAGAAGCGACGGTTTGGGCTGGAACATTTATAAGAACGGCGGCCGGGTGGATATGGGAATTGACGCTGTTGAGTGGGCGGTTCAGGCTGAAAAGCTGGGTGCCGGAGAAATTCTGCTTACCAGCATGGATTGTGACGGTACAAAGGCAGGCTATGATATTGAGCTTACCAGAGCAATTTCCGAAAGCGTGTCCATACCGGTAATTGCCTCCGGCGGTGCCGGACAGCTTTCGCATTTTTATGATGCAGTCGTAGACGGAAAGGCAGATGCGGTATTGGCTGCTTCTCTGTTCCATTTTAAAGAACTGGAAATCTGTGAGGTAAAAAAATATCTGAAGGAAAAAGGAATTTCAGTGAGATTATAGAATTTGTATTGGAGATTGCGAAATTTGTGTAGCTTCAAGAGATTCTTGATTTGCTGATATAATATACGGAATGTGAGGATAAAATATGCCGCCGATTACAAATGATTGGCTGGAGCCGCTAAAGCCGGAGTTTCGAAAGCCATATTATAAAGAACTGCATCAGAAGGTTGTGCAGGAGTATAGTACCCATCTGGTATTTCCGCCTGCGGATGATATTTTTAATGCATTTCATTTGACGCCGCTTCATGAGGTAAAAGTGGTGATATTGGGTCAGGACCCTTATCATAAGCACGGACAGGCGCATGGACTGTGCTTTTCCGTGAAGCCCGATGTGGAGATTCCGCCGTCGCTTGAGAATATTTATAAGGAGCTTCAGGATGATCTGGGCTGTTATATTCCTAATAACGGTTATCTGGTAAAATGGGCGAAGCAGGGAGTGCTGATGTTAAATACGGTTCTGACGGTTCGGGCGCATCAGGCCAATTCCCATAGAGGAATCGGATGGGAGGAATTTACCGATGCCGCAATCCGGATTTTGAATGAGCAGGACAGACCCATCGTTTTTATCCTGTGGGGAAGCCCGGCGCAGCGCAAAAAAGGAATGCTGAATAATCCCAAGCATTTGATTCTGGAGGCGCCGCATCCGAGTCCGTTATCCGCTTATCGGGGATTTTTCGGAAGCAGACCGTTTAGCAAAACAAATGATTTTTTATCTCAGAATGGCATCAGGCCCATTGACTGGCAGATTGAAAACGTATAACATAAGAATGCTTGAGACTGCATAGCATGAAAATTGGCATGGCAGGACAAAAATCATACTGTATGGAAAGGAAACCTATGAAAAAAACACCATTTGTCACAAAAAGTATGATCGACGAGATCACAAAAACTTATCCTACACCGTTTCATATTTATGACGAAAAGGGAATCCGTGAAAATGCCAAAGCGGTGAAAGAGGCATTTGCATGGAATAAAGGTTTTAAGGAATACTTTGCGGTAAAAGCGACACCGAATCCATACTTGATTCAGATTTTAAGAGAATACGGCTGCGGATTTGACTGTTCCTCTCTCACAGAACTGATGCTCAGCAAAGCGATGGGAGCTTCAGGGGAGGATATTATGTTCTCATCAAACGATACGCCTGCAAAGGAATATCAGTATGCAGCTAAAATCGGTGCAACCATAAATCTTGATGACATTACTCATATTGAGTTTCTGGAAAATGCGATCGGAAAATTGCCGGAAACGATCAGCTGCCGCTACAATCCGGGCGGACTGTTCAAGATGAGCAACGGGATCATGGACAACCCCGGCGATGCAAAATACGGTTTTACTACGGAGCAGATGTATGAGGGCTTTCGGATTTTGAAGAGCAAGGGCGTGAAAAACTTCGGAATCCATGCATTTCTTGCCAGCAATACGGTAACCAATGAATATTATCCTATGCTTGCAAGGATCCTGTTTGAGGAAGCCGTTAAGCTGGAGAAGGAAACCGGAGCCGATATTCAATTTATTAATCTTTCAGGTGGCGTCGGCATCCCCTACAGACCGGATCAGGAACCGAATGATATTCGTGCGATCGGGGAAGGCGTTCGTCAGGTATTTGAAGAAGTTATGGTGCCTGCAGGTATGGGTGATATAGCGATTTATACCGAAATGGGACGCTTTATGATGGGACCGTACGGCGCGTTGGTAACAACTGCGATTCATGAAAAACACACCCATAAGGAATATATCGGTGTGGATGCCTGTGCTGTAAATTTGATGAGACCTGCCATGTATGGCGCTTATCATCATATTACCGTTTTGGGAAAAGAAGAAAGTCCCTGCGATCATAAATATGATGTAACCGGTTCTTTGTGTGAAAACAATGATAAATTTGCAATTGACAGATTGCTTCCGAAAGTGGATATGGGGGATTATCTAGTCATTCATGATACCGGAGCGCATGGATTTTCCATGGGATACAACTATAACGGGAAATTGAAATCCGCAGAACTCTTATTAAAAGAGGACGGAAGTGTGCAGCTGATCCGACGTGCTGAGACGCCGAAGGATTATTTTGCGACCTTTGACGGTCTGGATTTTTATAACAAGCTGGATTTTGATTGATCTGGATATTAATTTTCGATTGATCTGGATATTATTTTGGAATCATTTGTTTGGTGCAGAGCAGAAAAAATTGTATGGTACAGAACGGGAAATGGCTTGCCAATTTTCCTGTTCTGTGGTAAAGTAAAAAAGTCGCTGATGATGAATGAGAGTAATATCAATTTATCATAGCTGGCAGCGCAGGATAATCATATATGCCGGCATGTCGGAATGGCAGACGAGGCAGACTCAAAATCTGTTGGTGGCAGCACCGTGTGGGTTCAAGTCCCACTGCCGGCACTGGGAACCTTATGAATCTTAGGATTTGTAAGGTTTTTTTGATTCATAGGAAATTCCTATGAATCAAAAATATGATCGCACTGCGGCAGAGCGGAAGACGCCGAAAAGAAATGCTTTATTTATGCGCCGAAAAAGCTTATAATAATAGTGATATCTATGTGGAACGAATGGGGTTGAATTATATGGTTTGGGGAGAAAAAGTATGGCAAAAGAGAAGAAAGGCTTGATATTCAAAAGACATGTAAACGAAGATGATACCGCCGGGAGAGAAGAACTTCATCAAGAAGACAATGGCGCTGAAGCGTTGACGGAGAATGGGAATGCAGAAGAAGCGTTTCCGGAGCAAGGAGAAGCAGCAGAAGCGTTCACGGAGCAGGGAGGCGCCTTCGGAGAAGGGAACGGAGCAGAACAGCAAAAAGAGTTTAAAGAACCAAAAGAGAAACGGCCTTCCCGAACCGTCAGAAAACTCACCTTTGACAGTCTGATTACCAGAATGATTGCATCTTTTATGATCTTGATTGTCATGATCCTGCTTTTGGGAACGGTTTCTTATTTGGCGGCAAAAAAGATGATCAGCGCCGAGGTAAAAACATCTCTGAAAGAAACGGTATCGGCAAAGGGAAGTTACCTTGAACTGGGATTGCAGCAGATTGATGATCAGATGATTGAAATTCTGAGCATGGACGAGATGGCTGCTTATTATTTGAATCAGAATCTGGATATCAATTCGCTGACACAGGAACAGAAAACGGCAAAAGGTGAGATTGAATCAAAGATTCAAAATATAAAGGCAATATCGGAATTTGTGTATCATATCTATCTGATCAGTGATGTTGCGAGCGGACTGACAACGACCCCGGCTAAGCTGACGGATAATTTTTATGACAGATTTGTTGAATCTGAGGAAGGCAATATCATTACACAAGCCTCAGAGAAGTACGGATATCTTGGGGAGCACGCCTTTTTGGAAGCATCGGTTGCGGAAAAAGAGGATACGTTTGTCAGTTCCGAATATGCCATCAGCTTATGGCGTAAGGTGAATATGAAAACCAATGTCATTCTGATTGTGGATATTGACAGATCTGTCATTTATGAGGCGCTTTCAGAACTGAACAATGGGGATGGCAGCTATACTGCGTTTATTACATCGGATGGAAATGAAACGGTATATTGCGGAAGCGATTCCGGGGAAGCTGCCGCGGCTCAGGAGCTTCCGGTATTTCATGAGTTAAGTGCATATCAGAAAGCAGCAGCCTCCGAGACAACGGATGGATACAGTGAGATTACATGGCAGGGAAAATCATATGTCTTTGTATATTCCAAAATAGGAAGTACGGGAGCTATGCTGATAACGCTTGTACCGACCAGCCACTTTTTAGGTTCTACCAAAACAATTCAGGCCATCACATTTTTGATGGTACTTGTAGCATTCATAATAGCGGTTATTATGTGTGTATTTTTATCAAGATCCTTAAGCAGGGGCGTCGCGGATATTACAGGACCGCTTGACAGTGCCTCCAAGGGAGATTTTACGGTATCCTTGGAAATAAAACGAAAAGATGAATTCGGACAAATTGCCGGTAGTATTGCCAATATGATCAGCGGCGTCAGAAAGCTGATTGCTGAGGTCAAAGAAGTCATGGAAACGGTGAAGAATGCTTCCGAACTTGTCGGAGATAATACAAACAGACTGATTGAATCCTGTAATGAAATTTCAACTGCGATTGGGGAAATTGAGAATGGCGTTACCGTACAGGCGGACGATGCGCAGGAGTGCGTTGTTCAGGTAAATACGTTGTCCGATCAGATTCGTACGGTATATGAATATACGGATGAGATTACCAGAATCTCCGAAGATGCAAACAATACGATTTCGGAGGGCATGGAGGTCATAGAGGATCTGAATGTCAAATCCAAAGCGACGGAAGATATTACAGGCGCGATTCAGAAGGATATTGTTTCACTGAGTGAACAGACCAAGGCCATCGGAAATTTTGCTAATATGATTAACGAAATTGCTTTTCAGACAAATCTTCTTTCACTCAATGCTTCCATTGAAGCGGCAAGAGCGGGAGATGCAGGCAGGGGCTTTTCCGTTGTGGCGGAAGAGATTCGTAATCTTGCGGATCAGTCCTTAAAGGCTGCGAAGCAGATCGGAGGCATTGTGGAAGAGATTCAGAATCAGACAGCCCAGACGGTGGATGCGGTACATAAAGCAGGAGATATCGTTGCTTCCCAGAGCGGCTCTTTGGATAATACGCTGGATGCTTTCCACAAGGTGAATGATCGTGTAACCATGATGGTTGAGAATCTTTCCAAAATTACAGAGGGCATGGAGCTGATTGAACATACCAAGAAGGAAGCCGTAAATGCCATTATGAACATTTCAGCAGTATCACAGGAAAACAGCGCCAATTCCGTCCAGGTGGATGCAAATGCCAAAAAACAAAAGGAATTTGCCGAGGAATTAAGAAAGACGGTTGAGATACTTGAAGATAAGGCAGGACAGATGGAAGGAACCGTGAGCCTCTTAAAGGTCGAGTAGAGTAAAAAACAGTAATTCGTATCAGGATAGTCCGGGAATTTTGCCGGACTATCTTTTTTGTGTATCCTTCTTTTCATTTTACTGTATTTAGTGTAAAATAGTATAGAATGTGTAAAACTGATGATTGAACAGTTTAAAGGTGACAGATTATGATGGTATGTGTCGAAATTCAGCATAAGATTGCAGCATTTCTGAAAAACGAACTGGACGAGAGAGATACGGAAGACTTTGTGGAACATATCAGAAGATGTGATTCCTGCAGGGAGGAACTGGCGATTCAGTATTTGGTTACGGAGGGTATGCGCCGCCTGGAGGATGGAAGTACGTTTGATTTAAACAGAGAACTGAAGGAAAAGCTGGAATATACACTACGCCGGATCAGGCGCAAGAAATTTTTTAACCGTATGATGCTGTCGCTTGAAATTGCATCGGTATTTGTGACTGCGGTATTAGCCGCGTTTGTTTTGTATTAATGGATAGGGTAATATAAAGCGGCATCGGGAACACTGCTTGATAGGGTGTTTTACAGCCGGTATTATATTGTAGGGATTCTCATATGAGTAAAATTGTTTTGATTGACGGACATAGTATATTAAACCGTGCATTTTATGGAGTGCCGAATCTGACTAATTCCGAGGGACTTCATACCAATGCAGTGTACGGCTTTCTCAATATTATGCTGCATATTTTGGAGGAAGAAAAGCCGGATTATTTGACTGTGGCCTTTGACGTACATGCCAAAACCTTCCGGCATGAAATTTATGAGGCTTATAAGGGGACAAGAAAACCGATGCCGGAGGAACTGCGGGAGCAGGTTCCGGTGATCAAAGAGGTTTTACAGTCCATGGGAGTCTGTCTGATCGAAAAGGCGGGCCTTGAGGCGGATGATCTGCTTGGAACGATTGCGAAAAAAGCGGAAGCGGAGGGGATGGAGGTATCCCTGGTATCCGGGGACCGGGATTTATTACAGATTGCTTCCGACCATATTAAGATCCGCATTCCCAAAACGAAGGGAAACCGGACGGAGGTTGAGGATTATTATGCCGCCGATGTGGAGTGTGTGTATCAGGTAGACCCTGTCGGCTTTATTGATTTAAAGGCACTGATGGGAGATACGGCGGATAATATTCCGGGCGTTCCCAAAGTGGGACAAAAGACTGCGGCTGATTTGATGGTGCGCTTTGGCTCTCTTGACAATATCTATGCCCATGTGGATGAAATTGAGAAAAAGAGCGTCAGGGAAAGCCTGATTCAAAATAAAGAGCTTGCTGATTTAAGCAAGGTTTTGGCAACGATCAATACAAAAGCAGAGTTTGAGTATTCTTTCGAAAATGCAAAGCTCGGAAATTTGTTTACCAAGGAAGCGTATGCCTGCTTTAAAAAGCTGGAGTTTAAGAATTTCCTTTCTAGGTTTGCGCAGAGCCAGAAGGAAGAAAACGGCGTACAGCAGCGGCTTCATCTCATAGAGAGCATGAAAGAACTGCAGGATGCCGTCAAGGCCTGCAAAGGCAGCGTAACGGCCATATCACATGTATATCTGCCGGCCGATGATTCCATGCTGCAAAACGGAGCCGACGGTCAGATCTCTTTTGATTTTTCCGAGAAAAAGGAGCGATTGATCTTACTATTCTCCGTCAATGGAGAGGATATATGGCTTGTGGACTCGGATGGTCTTGTAGGAATGGAAGGGATCCGGGAGAAGTTCTCATCGCTGTATGAAAAAGACGGTACGGGGATGCTTGTTTCCCATAACTGCAAGAAATTATATTCTGTGTTAAAGCCGGAAGAAAACAGAACGGCAGCGGAAATCGGACGGCATTTTTTTGATACCGTCATTGCCGCATATCTGCTAAACCCGCTTAAAAATGATTATGCGCCGGAGGATATTGCCTCCGAACACTGCGGCATGAGTATGCAGAGTTATCGGGAGCTGTTCGGTAAATTAAGCGAAAGAGAAGTACTGACCCAAAAAAAGGAAGAATATATCTCTTATTTGATGAATGAGGTTACAGCCGCTGCCCTGGCTTATCCGGTGTTGAAAGAAAAATTAAAGCAGACCGAAATGGAGCAGCTGTTCACAGAGACGGAAATGCCGTTATCCTATGTCCTTTATGATATGGAGCAGGCGGGAATCAGGATTAAGCCGGAGGAACTAAAGGCGTACGGCAATACGCTGGCAAAACGCATTACGGTATTGGAGCAGTCGATTTATGAGCAGGCCGGCATGAAATTTAACATTAATTCACCCAAGCAGTTAGGCGAGATTTTATTTGATCAGATGAAGCTGCCGGGTGGAAAAAAGACGAAAACAGGATATTCTACGGCTGCGGATGTACTCGAAAAGCTGGCTGTGGATGTTCCTTTTGTAAAAGATATTCTGGAATACCGGGGGCTTGCCAAATTAAAGTCCACTTATGCGGACGGATTGGCTGTTTACGTGGGAGCGGAAAACCGGATTCATACGACTTTTAACCAAACCATTACGGCGACGGGGAGAATCAGCTCCACGGAACCGAATTTGCAGAATATTCCGATGAGAATGGAGCTTGGCAGGCTGATTCGTAAGATTTTCGTCCCAAAGGATGGATTTTTGTTTATGGATGCGGACTATTCCCAAATAGAGCTCCGTATCCTGGCGCATATGGCGGATGACCAGGAGCTGATCGAGGCATATCAGCAGGATCAGGATATTCATAGAATTACAGCCTCCAAGGTATTTCATACTCCGTTTGAAGAAGTCACGGATCTGCAAAGAAGAAATGCGAAGGCAGTAAATTTCGGAATTGTTTATGGCATTAGTTCATTCGGACTCAGTCAGGATTTAAGTATCAGCAGAAAAGAAGCGTCTGAATATATTGAACAGTATTTTGCGACATATCCGGGGGTGAAGCGTTATCTGGATCAGGCTGTGGCAGATGCAAAGGAAAAAGGATACAGCATAACCATGTACGGAAGGAGACGCCCGATTCCGGAGCTGAAATCTTCTAATTATATGCAGAGACAGTTTGGAGAGCGGGTGGCTATGAACGCACCGATTCAGGGAACGGCCGCCGATATTATGAAAATAGCCATGATCCATGTGTTTGACAGACTCAAAGCGGAAGGCCTTAAATCGCGCCTGATCTTGCAGATTCACGATGAGCTTCTGATCGAAACCGAGCCGTCGGAGCAGGAGAGGGTGAAGGAAATTCTCTCAGGAGAAATGGAACATGCAGCGGATCTTTTAGTGGACCTGGCCGTTGATCTGCATACGGGCAGCAATTGGTATGATGCAAAATAGCTGAATTGGATGAAAAGCATGAAAATTATAGGAATTACAGGCGGAGTCGGCTCCGGTAAAACGGAGCTGCTGCGTTACATAAAGGAGCGTTATTCCTGCCGGATGATTCTGGCGGATCAGGCGGCGCATCAGGTGGAGCAGAAAGGCGGGTTATGCTATGAAAAGCTGCTTTTGCTCCTTGGAGATGATATCTGCGGCTCGGACGGACAGATTCTGAAAGCGAAAATGGCGGAGCGGATTTTCGCTGATCAGGAGCTGTTAACGCGTGTCAACGAAATCGTCCATCCGGCGGTGAAGCAGTATATTTTGGAGGAAATCCGAAAGGAGAAGGAAAAGGGTGTTATTTCTTTTTTCTTTATTGAAGCGGCGCTGCTGATTGAAGACCGCTATGACCTGATTTGCGATGAGCTTTGGTATATTTATGCGGATCAGGAAGTCAGAAGGAGGCGCCTGAAGGCTTCCAGAGGCTATGAGGACAAAAAAATAGATGCCATTATGGCAAGACAGCTGCCGGAAGATGAATTCCGGAAGCATTGCAGCGTGGTAATTGATAACAGTAAAACACTTGCCCATGCATATGGGCAGATCGATGCGGCGTTAGGAGGAATCCGGGATGGAAACAGGTAAGTATCCGGCACAGGTTGTATTTGGTCTAGATATCGGAACCAGAAGTATTGTGGGTTCCGTGGGCTATCAGGCCGGAGAACAGTTTATGGTGCTTGGGCAGGCGGTCAGGGAACATCGGACAAGGGCCATGCTGGACGGACAAATTCATGATATCGGACAGGTCAGTGCAACTATTTCTGAGGTGAAGGATGAGCTGGAGCAACAGCTCGGAATCACGCTTAAGGAGGTTTGTATTGCAGCTGCGGGACGTGTTTTAAAGACGGTCAATGTGCATGCGGATATTGAGTTTACTGAGGATCGTAATATTACAAAAGAGGATATTTACGGTCTGGAAACTTTGGGAATTGAAAAAGCTTATCAGCAGTTTAATGAGGAAAACAGTCAGAGCGAGCTTCGGTTTTACTGTGTGGGATATACGGTAATCCGATATTATATGAATGATTATCCGATAGGAAATCTGGAGGACCATAAGGCAAAGAAAATATCTGCGGATATGATTGCCACTTTTTTGCCGGATGATGTTGTGGACGGCTTGTATAAGGCTGTGGAAATGGCGGGGCTGACCGTTGTCAATCTGACGCTGGAGCCTATTGCGGCGATTCAGGTTGCAATACCGCCGATGTACCGGATGCTGAATATTGCACTTGTGGATGTGGGAGCGGGAACCTCCGATATTTCCATTACCAAGGAGGGCAGTATCATTGCCTATGGCATGATTCCTGCGGCAGGGGACGGATTGACCGAGCTCATTGCCGGCCACTGTCTTGTGGATTTTACAACTGCGGAGCAGATCAAGAGGGGGATCAGTACCTCGGAGCAGGTTTCCTACAAGGATATCATGGGGTTATCACAGACGATCAGCAGGGAGGAAGTGCTGGAGATCACAGGACCGCTTGTGAAATCCATGGCAAAGCAGGTATCTGATAAAATTAAGGAATTAAACGGGGGCAAGCCTGTCAGCGCCGTATTTGTTGTCGGAGGCGGCGGTAAAATTCAGGGCTATGAGGAAGCGCTCTCCGAGGAAATGGGAATTGTGAAAGAGCGTGTGGCGCTTCGCGGCGAGGAGGTTATGCAGAAAATTCAATTTCTGCAGCCCGAGATCAAAAAGGATTCTCTTTTGGTTACGCCGATCGGAATCTGTCTTTCTTTTTATGCACAGAGCAATAATTTTATCTATGTTACGTTCAATCACCAAAGGGTGAAATTATATGATAATGCCAGGCTTGCCGTTGTGGATGCGGCACTACAGGCAAATTTCCCGAATTCGGCATTGTTCCCTAAGAGAGGAACTGAGCTGAAATTCACGGTGAACGGGAAGGAAAAGACGATCAGGGGAAGTCTTGGCGAAGCAGCGGAAATTCGTGTAAACAGTGTGGAAGCCGATATTACGACGCCGGTGCATGCAAATGACGTTATCGAAGTAAAAGAATCCACACAGGGAGATGCGGCGCGCAGTACGATTGGGGAGCTTTCCGAATATCATACCACGATTACAGTGATTGCGAACGGCGCGAAAGTGGAGCTTCCGAAATATGCCATGGTCAATGGGGAGCTGAAATCCGAATATTATGAAATAGCGCAGTCGGATCAGATTGAGATTACGAACTATTATACCGTGGAGCAGCTGCTGAAATTTATGGATTTGTCCGTGGACGGACGTCTGACCGTTCAGGTCAATAACATGCCTGCACGGAATGATACGAGGATTTATGAGAATTTCTCCGTGAGCTGGAAGGCTGTGGAGGATAACTGGGAGCAATACTTGAGAAACGAAGATGATGAGGAAGCCGGAGAAGATGTGAAAGCAGGAGAAGATGGTTTTGCGGGCAATGAAACCCCGGTTTCGGAGGAAAGCTCAGATGCCGTTCATCAGGAAGCGGACGGCAATACCGAAGCTTTGAATCAAAATGAAGGAGCTTTGGACGCAAAGGGAACCGCAAACAAAGCGGGCAGTGACGGCGCCGCCGGATATGAATCCATCACCGTAATTGCAAACGGCAGGCCCGTTACAATGTCCGGCAAAAAGGATTATATCTTTGTGGATATTTTTGATTATATTGAATTTGATCTGTCAAAGCCTCAGGGAAGCAGCGTCGTTACTTTGCTAAACGGAGCAAAGGCAAGCTATGTGGAGTTTTTAAAGAATGGGGATCAGATAGAGATTTACTGGGAGAAATAGATTACTTTTTACAGATATAATATGAACCGGGAGAAAGATTATGAGAATATGCAGCATTGCCAGCGGAAGCAGCGGCAATTGCATTTATGTGGGTTCTGATGTGACGCATTTGCTTGTGGATGCCGGAATCAGCGGAAAAAAAACAGCGCAGGGGGTGGAATCCCTCGGAATACAGATGAAGGAACTGGACGGGATACTGATTACGCATGAGCATAACGATCATGTAAACGGACTTGGAGTGCTCGCCAGAAAATACGGGATTCCTATTTATGCAACGAAGGGAACCATAGAAGCGATCCGTCAGATGGACGGACTTAGAACGATTGACGAAGAACTGTTTCATGTGGTAACGGCGCAGAAAAAATTCGTACTCAAAGACATTACGGTAAATTCCATGCGGGTTTCTCATGATGCGGCGGAGCCGGTGGCATATAAATTTTCCTGTGACGGAAAAAAAGCGGCGGTGATTACGGATCTCGGAACCTATGATGATTCTATTGTTGAAAATTTAAAAGGTATGGATGCGCTTTTTATGGAGGCCAATCACGACGTCCGCATGCTGGAGGTAGGTCCTTACCCGTATCATCTGAAAATGCGGATTCTGGGAAATCGGGGACATTTGTGCAATGAAGCGGCCGGGCAGCTGTTATCATCGGTTTTACATGACAATATAAAGGCGGTTATGCTGGGGCATTTGAGTAAGGAAAATAATATCCCGGAGCTTGCTTACGAAACGGTGCGGCTGGAGGTTACAAATTCCGACACGCCATACAAAGCGGATGATTTTAAAATTATGGTCGCAAAAAGAAGTGAATGCTCGGAGCTGATTGAGCTTTGATGAGAAACATAAACGAAACGGATAAGTGAGGAGAAGACGATGAAAAAATCAATCATTACAGTAGTGGGAAAAGATACGGTTGGGATCATTGCTAAGGTTTGTACCTATCTTGCGGAGAATCAGATCAATATTCTGGATATTTCCCAGACCATTGTGCAGGATTATTTTAATATGATGATGATTGTAGACATGAGTCATGCGGCAAAGCATTTTCAGGATGTGAATAAGGACTTGGCAGAGCTTGGAGAAGACATCGGAGTTATCATTAAGTGTCAGAGAGAGGATATCTTTGCACAGATGCATAGAATCTGACATATATGTCATCTGCCGAAATAAGAATGATACCGGAAGGAAAACGCTCATGATTAATATATTTGAAGTTGCAGAAACCAATAAAATGATAGAAAAAGAGAATCTGGATGTGCGTACGATTACGCTTGGAATCAGTCTCCTTGACTGTATTGATTCCGATTTGGATCGTCTGAATGAAAAAATTTACAATAAGATTACGACCGTTGCAAAGGACTTGGTAAAGACCGGACAGTATATAGAGGATGAGTTTGGAATTCCCATTGTAAATAAACGAATCTCCGTGACGCCGATTGCTTTAGTGGGCGGCGCTGCCTGCAAAACGCCGGAGGATTTTGTTACAATTGCAAAAACACTGGATAAGGCAAGGGAAGCAGTCGGAGTGAACTTCCTTGGCGGTTATTCCGCGCTGGTTGCAAAGGGAATGACAAAAGCGGATGAGCTCTTGATCCGTTCTATTCCGCAGGCACTTTTCGAGACCGAATTGGTGTGCAGTTCCGTGAACCTGGGCTCCACCAAGACAGGCATCAATATGGACGCCGTAAAGCTTATGGGAGAGATTATTAAAGAAACGGCAGAGCGGACAAAGGAGCAGGATTCCCTCGGCTGTGCAAAGCTTGTGGTGTTCTGCAATGCACCCGATGACAATCCTTTCATGGCCGGAGCATTCCACGGCGTCACCGAAGCGGATGCCGTGATCAATGTCGGAGTCAGCGGTCCCGGGGTTGTCAAAACCGCACTTGAGAAAGTGCGCGGTGAGAATTTTGAAGTTCTGTGTGAGACGATAAAAAAGACTGCGTTTAAGGTAACAAGAGTCGGGCAGCTGGTCGCAAAAGAGGCTTCCAGACTTTTGAATATCCCGTTTGGAATTGTGGATCTGTCCCTGGCTCCGACGCCGGCGATCGGCGACAGCGTTGCCGATATTCTTTGTGAAATCGGTTTGGAGCATGCAGGAGCGCCGGGAACAACCGCTGCACTTGCGCTGTTAAACGATCAGGTGAAGAAGGGCGGCGTTATGGCATCATCCTATGTAGGCGGACTGAGCGGTGCATTCATACCGGTCAGCGAGGATCAGGGTATGATTGATGCCGTTACGGCAGGTGCGCTGACGCTTGAGAAGCTGGAGGCCATGACATGCGTCTGCTCCGTTGGACTTGATATGATCGCCATTCCGGGAGATACTAAGGCAACGACCATTTCCGGCATCATTGCCGATGAGCTTGCAATCGGTATGGTAAATCAGAAGACCACAGCAGTCAGACTGATTCCGGTGATCGGAAAGGGCGTGGGCGAGCAGGTGGAATTTGGCGGACTTCTTGGATATGCGCCGATTATGCCGGTCAACCGGTTTTCCTGTGACGCTTTTGTAAATCGCGGAGGAAGGATTCCGGCGCCGATCCACAGCTTTAAAAATTAGGGACATTCTGGATAGATGCGCAAATAAGTATAAATTCCTGATTTAGGACATAAACAGCATTTCAGCGCCAGCCGTTTCATTCCTGCGGCTGGCGCTTTTGTCTTCATTTCTAAAGCCTCCGGAATCCGGGAACGCTATGCCGCAGTGGATTCCTCGGCGACGGAATTAACATTTCTCAAACATTTCTTAAAACTTTCTCAAACATAAACAAGATAGAATAGAACCATATAGCAAGTAAGGGAGAGATCGAATGAATGCAATAGAGATTAGGAATTTTCTCCATTGTCAATAACAGCGTTTGGACTTGCTCAAAAAATTTTTGGAACTGCTGGTTATAGAAAGCAAATTTGGAGGGCAGAGATGGTATCAGTGTATGCGGATGGCAGCTATCCAATAACTTGAAAAAAGCAAAAAAATACATGTAAAGATTAAATTTGCATATGTTTTTTTAAAAATTCCGATAAGGAGCAAAAAAAGTTTTGCTTTACTGATTTTCAAAGAAATAAAAGCAAAGATTAAATTTGCATATATTTTATTGAAATGTATAATTACGTATGTTATGCTGTCCTCAAGAATGGGAGGTATGATATGGAAAAGGCATTAGAAGTAAAGTATCAAAAAATGGTCGAATTATTAGGCGATCAGTCTATTTTTTATGTTGACGAAGTTCAAAAAATATTTCCTGAAATGAAGAAATCGTCCCTTTATTGGAATATGTCCAAATTAGTTGATGGGGGGTATTTACGTCGCATTCGCAATGGAGTATATGCCTTTAATGAATGGAAAGGGAAAAAAAGCATTTCGCTATTAGGTTCTGCTGAAAAAATTAGAGATATATTGGATGAAACAGGGTTTGATTATTATATATCAGGATTAGATATTTTGCATAAATATATGCAGCATGTACCAGAACAGTATCCGAATATTGTATTCGTCAGAAAAGAGTCAAAAGTAGAAATATCTGAGGTATTAAATGAGAATAGCTATAAGGTAATAGAACCGGTTAATTTGAAAGATATTTATGAAAATAATGTATATGCAGGAATAGAAGAATCAACCGTATTGTTGTATCAAACTGAAAATTTCGATAATAGTGAAAATGGACTTGCAACAATAGAGAAGGCATTTGTTGATCTTTATTATGCTGTAACGCGGAACGAATATCCGCTTGCATTGCAAGAATTGGTGAGAATTTATGAGAATTTGGTTCGCTTAGGTAATATAGATAAGAAGATAATGATTTCTGTTTCAGCAAAAAGAAGTATACAATATGATATTCGGTTTATCGCCGAATCAAAGTTTATTACAAAGCATGCATTAAAATTTGTTGAAATACTCGGAAAGGATGAATAAAATGGAATTACCAAAAGTTATTTCATGAAGAAAAGGATTTTGCAAGAGATACATTTGCTGAGAGAATGGAAGAATATGGCTTTAAAAACATGGCAAGAATGGAGCTGTTTTTATGGGATTTGGAGTTATTCCTTCAGATACAAAAGATATTGGGAGAGAGGATTGTTCTAAAAGGGGGAGCTGCAACGCAGTTTTATCTTCCACGCGATGCACAAAGAACCAGTGTTGATATAGATATGTTGTTTTATGGAAACTATCAGGAAATAGAAGAAACTTTGAATAAGATAGAAGATCTCTGGGCGCATCAGATAAATTGTTTCATTTTAAAGAGCATATACCCAAAGATCCGAAAACGACTTTGCCATTACATGAGCAGCTCGGCGGAGATGCTTCTCCTTTGGCAGATGCAATCCTGGATCGAAT
>CAYTIH010000046.1:0-20495 GCA_964437825.1 uncultured Clostridium sp.
CAAGGCCGCAATTCGTTCCATTGACAAAGGATAACGGCGGGCATGGCCAGACGGTGCTTTATGGATACCGATATGCTATTGAGAATGGAGCGGATTATATCTTTCAAACAGATTCCGATGGACAAACCGATCCAGCAGAATTCGAGCAATTCTGGGAAATGCGTTTGCAGTATGACGCTGTTATTGGAAACAGGATTTCCAGAGGAGATGGAAAGGGCCGGAAGTTTGTTGAGAATACAGTCTGTCTTCTGCTTCGAGTTATATTTGGCATCAAAGTGCCGGATGCAAATGCTCCATTTCGGTTGATGAAGACAGAACTTGTCAAAAAATACATTGACATGCTTCCGGAGGATTTCAATATCCCTAATATCATGTTTACCACCTACTTTGTCTATCACAAAGAAAAGGTAAAATTTATAGAGATTTCGTTCAAGCCCCGGCAGGGAGGGGTAAATTCTATTAATATAAAAAAGATATGCAGGATTGGGCGAAAAGCAGTAAGGGATTTTTACAAACTGAAGAAGGAAATAGATGCCGTATGAGAAAAAAGTTTACAAAATGCAAGAGCATCATTGCATATTTGTTTTTTGGTGTGTACTACAGCTGTCAATCTTATTGTTTATTTTCTATGTGCTCGATGGATAAATTTATCTACCGGATTTAGCACAGTGGTGGCATGGTTGCTGGCAGTTATATTTGCATTTCTTACAAATAAAGTGTGGGTATTTGAAAGCAAATCATGGGAAAGAAAATTATTGATCAATGAATTAGGTTCATTCTTTATTTGCCGGGCGGCAAGTGGCGTTGCTGACTTAATAATTATGTTAATTACAGTAGATATTTTGGATTGGAATGAGCTTATGATGAAACTGTTTTCTAATACACTGGTGATTATACTTAATTACGTTGCAAGCAAGTTATTTGTATTTAAGAAACCAGATCGGGAATGAATAATATCCAAACCCACTGCATTGTCTCAATTTACATCTCTAAAACATTAAAACTGATTAGGAAGGAATTGAACAAATATGAAGAATCCTGTAACAAAACAAAGTAAAAAGCGGCTGATGACTATATCCATATTGTTTATAGTTCTTTTTATAGTGGCAATATTAGGTTATCAAATATCCAGTACAAAACTTACATATCTTGAATATACAACACTTAATTCGGAAGCAGATTCATATGTGAATATTACGAGTAACGATCAAATAATATCTCAGGAATTTGTTATGCCATATGAAATATTTCATGGAATTTCAATTAAAATAGGAACTTTTGGACGAGATAATAATTCAATTTGGAAAATTTCAATCATTGAAGATAGCACGGATAAAACAATTATTGAAAAGGATTTTAATGCAAGTCTTATTATAGACAATCAATTTCATCTTTATGCGTTTGGGAAAAATTATAGTGTGAATAAAGGGGAAAAATATAAGTTGATTATTGCTCCAGTTAAAGTGAGCAACGCAACTTCATTGGCATTTTACCGATCAGATGATTCCCAGATAGAAGAAGCCGAATTGTACGTTGGCGAAGAAAAGACAGAAGGTGATTTATGCATCGCTGTTTATGGCGGGGATAAGGATTTATGGTGGATTTGTTTTTCATTGCTCATTTTTATTTGTCTAATCGCAGTGATGCTCAGGGGAATTATAGCTTTTCACGCAAAAAAGATTTGGCAGGATAAAATGTTTATGTCCATGTTGTGTGCGGCTGTTGTATTTTTACTTTTATTTTCTTTTGCAGTTTCCGGATCATTTACGGATGAAAATGATAATTTGCGCGGAGGAATGATAATTGCAAACGGAGGTGTATTATATCGGGATTATGTCACGCAGCATACGCCTGTTATGTATTATTTGTGCGGAATGTTTGCGCTTTTTGGCGCAGGTTCCATACAGCAGTTTCGCTTGTCCTACTATTTGCTTGAAGCTATTGCTTGGGGGCTATTATATTATAGGCATTCGGGACAAATTGGCAAATTGAGGATGTTTTTTCTTGCTATATTAGAAACAGTATTTATATCATCAATTATTTCACCACAAGGATATCAGGTATTATCCGATGGGCTGCAAGGATTTCTTTTTGTAGCATTATTGCTTGAATTTATGGGGTATTATAGAGATAAAAAATTGGGATGGGGGAGGAGCGCGATTATTTCCTGCTGCATATGGGGCAGCTTTGGGGCAGCTTTTGTCAGTGCCTATGCTCTCATATGGGTATTTATCGTTGTGCTTTTTTTGGAAATTGTGCATTTTGTCAAAAATAGAACGACTGTAAAGAGAATGACACAAAGATACTATCGACTGTTTGTGTCTGTTTTGATTCCATTTATTTGCGCTGTTGTTTATTTTAAAGTGAATCATTCATTAAGAAGAGCCTTTGACCAGTTTTATTCTTTCAATCGTGAAGTATATTCCCAATACACTGGTGGGTTGGGTGAAAATATTGCACAGCCATTTATTGACGCGTACAAAAACTTCTTCAACGTAATAGCGAATAATTTCAATTCCATTATCATTGCGCAAGCTACAAATGTTGTTATTCTACAGTTATTTGTGAGCGTTGCAGCGGTAGTTGTGATAATAGGAATGGCAGTAAGAAAGAGATATACGGAAGCGTTTTTGCTGTTCAATGTCTTGTGCTGTTCGGCCACTAGAGGATTTGGTTTTCATGGATTAGCCGCATGGTATGTTGCTGTTTTTATAATGGTTACGTTTTCAGAATTTTCGATAAAAAGCAACAGGATTTATTATTCTGTTATAGGTGTCTCAGGAATTATTTTATTCAGCACATATGTAAATTCTGTTGCTAATAATTTGTTGTATGAGCAAGTTGCAGTTTCCGACATAGATAATTATATAATAGATACTACTGAAGAGGGAGAGAAGATTCTGATTGATGTATATTGTGATGATTCACTCTACCTTTGCTTCAAGAATAGATACCCTGTAAACAGAGCTGTGTATATGCTTCCTTGGTATATGGACTGGTATGAGCAGGACACAATAGATGACTTGTTATATAATATGCCAAAACTTGTAGTCTTTAATGAAAACATCCAGACATGGGAATATGAAAACTACGCGAATGCTTTTCTACAAGAGTTAAAAGCTAATTATGTGAGAATTTCTGATAACCCGGATGATGGTTGGCAGTATTATATTTGGATGAGAAAATAGGCGTCAAATTGTTGTAAAGATTGTCGACCCAAATTCGCCTTCTATTTTGAAATAATATAGGCATGAACATCAGATAAATAAAGGCAGAAAAATGGACATCAAAGTCCGTAACGGCGCACTTCTATACATACGCCTGCGGCGATGTATAACAATAGCCCGTAAACTTATTTCTTCCGAAGTCGACTCGATCTCGCCGGATGACCAGTCACTATCAGTTTTATAACTATAATTTCAGGAGGTAGTTACTTGTCTTTCAAAATCTTAAAATTCAATTGCTGTGGACTTGATGTCCATAAAACCTGGATCTACGCCTGTATCGGTATTACCGATTCCAACAACCATACAGAGTATATTTCTTTAATATGCTTTTGTTATTTTTTCAAGATTCAGTAAGTTCATGCGGTCTATTATATCAAATTTTATTCCGATTATTTATTACATTCCGTAATATCCCCCATACGGCGAGCCGCAGCAAAATCCTCCGCCGGAGCAGCAGCAGGAGCATAACAGATAGGAAATGCACAGCTTGTTACAGATATTTCCGTTCATTCCGGGCATCCCCATATACGGTCCCCGCTTATTCCGATACCACGTGCCGCCGGACTGCAGCTGCTGCACCAGCTGCCGGTAATCCGCATTTCCCGGCTCCATTTCGGCTGCTTTTTTCGCATGTGCAAGCGCCTGCACATTATTTCCCGCGCCGGAGTTGGCAATGGCACTGTAATAATACCATTTCGCATTTCTGTCCGAAATCGTGGAAAGTACATTCAAGGCTTCCTGATAATGCCCTCCCCGGATATAATTCCATGCCGCACGCAAATGAAGGGCATCCTCGTCAGTATCCTCGTCCTGCCTTGCACGGTTTGCACCATAGCCGCCAAAGCCTCCGAAGCCTCCGAAGGGATCATACTCCTCATAATCGGAAGCGTTTCCATAGCCCGCAGCTGAGCCTCCATAACCATAGGACTGCCCCGACGTCCCCCGCTCCCGCTCATTCATGATCTGCTTATAAGCCTGCTGAATCTGCTTAAATTTCTCCTCAGCCTGCGCCTTATTCGGGTTATTGATATTGGCATCGGGATGATATTTCCGGCTCAGACTCCGATATGCCTTTTTTATCTCATCATCGCTGGCGCTGCGTGAAACTCCCAACACACTGTACGGATCGCTCATTCCTGTTCTCCCTCTGCTTTTTTCTCCATGCGTTTCTGATGTGTCATCTCATATTTTCCCCATACACCGGCATACAAAATATTGCGCAGGATATCAATATTCTGTAAAATCGGGAGTGTTTCGAATTCTCTGGCGCATTCCGCCATCATCATAGTCAGAATTTGTGCGGCATCCTCCTCAAAGGTATCCTTTTGGTACATTTCCAAAAAAGGATTATAATTCCCTTTCTTCAAATCCTGTTCCATATCGTCATAAGCATCCATCAGATAAATGAATTTGCCGAGATAGAAGCCGATTTTTCTAAGACTCTGCGCCCATTCGTCTTCCCTGTAGACAAACAGTTCTGCCATGATCCTTCCAAAATAGCCGGATACTCTGTCTATTGACAGATCATTTGCCTTTTCACACTGATGTATTTTCTCCAGATTATCATAAATGATCTGCGCTTTCTTCGGATATTTCTTCGCAATCCGGCGATTTCCCCTCTGCAGCATCTTTGAAAAGAAAAATCTTCCGACTTTTCTTTCATCCATCCAATCGTCCTTGCATTTATAATAAGTAAGAAGCATGTTGACGTCCGCCGCATACTCGGTAAATTCATTCGTACGCGCCTGATGCTTCTCAAAAGGATGCGCAATGCACCTTGCAGTCGTGCAGGCAGTCTCCGGTTCGTACAACCCCGTTAACAGCAGGGCGAGAAAAGTCATATCATAACTCAATGTCATCTGCCCGATATGACCGTAGTTTTTTTTCAGTGATCTGCATAAACCGCAATAATAGGATTGGTATTCGGCAAATTCCCGGAATTTCATTTCCGGTTTGTTCACAACTATATATCCGAACATGCTGTTTTTCCTTTCGGATTTCTGATGATTTCGTTAATCGTTTTTTGACCTGCGGGACCGGATTATAAGCTTCGTTTTACAAACTCCGTATGGCATTTGGGACATGTAACTATGATTTTCCCCTTTCCTTTCGGAATCCGGATTTTCTGTTTACAGTTCGGACATTTATAGATATGATGCGTCTTTCTCTGCCTCATATTTCTTTTCAGTCCTGCAAATTTTGTTCTGACCTTTGCAGTCAATTGCAGATACTTCTGATTTTCTGCATATCGTTTTCCGTAGTTTCTGGAAAACATCCGGAAATAAGAATAAATTAACAAAAGCAGCGCCAACGTATAAAAAATATTTCTCCTGCTGAATAAGGAAATCACAAGACAGATCATGGTCGCCCAGAATAATGCTTTTCCAAAGGAATCCATCCCGTATCTTCCCTGCATAAACTGCTCAAATTTTCTTCTCATATCATACACCATCCTGTTTCCGGCTGAAAAATAATCACCGCTTTGTTTTACCGATAAGTTTACCTTATTGTAAAACAGAGCGGTGAAAATTCAATAAACCACATGCTAAATGATTCTAAATATTTTCTAAAGCCGCGCTTACTTTTTGACTGCCGCAAGCTCGCCGCCTTGCAATGTGATCAAAATGGCATCCCCGCCTGATACGCCGTCTGATAAAATCAGCTTTGCAGACAAGGTTTCCACATACTTCTGAATAAACCGCTTCAGCGGCCTTGCGCCATAGGTTGGCTCATAACCATTCTCTATGATATACGCCTTCGCATCCGGCGACAACTCTACGGACAGCTCCCGGTCAGCAAGACGCCTGTTCAGATCCCGAATGATCAGATCAACAATACCTCCGATATTTTCCCTGCTTAACGGCTTAAACAGAATCATCTCATCCAAACGATTCAAAAACTCCGGTCTGAAGCTTGCCCTGAGCTGCTCTAATACACTTGCCTGCGCATCCTCGCTGATGCTGCCGTCCGGCTGTATGCCCTCCAACAGATCCTGTGCGCCGATATTCGAGGTCAGTATGATAATGGTATTCTTAAAATCCACGGTTCTTCCCTGAGAATCCGTAATACGGCCGTCATCGAGCACCTGCAGCAGCACATTAAATACATCCGGGTGCGCTTTTTCGATTTCATCGAACAGAACCACGGAATAGGGTTTTCTCCTGACTGCTTCGGTCAATTGTCCGCCTTCCTCATATCCGACATATCCGGGAGGCGCTCCGATCAGCCTGGAGACGGAGTATTTCTCCATATATTCACTCATATCCAGTCTGACCATATTGGACTCATCATCAAACAGTGCGGCTGCCAGAGACTTGGCAAGCTCCGTTTTACCGACACCGGTAGGGCCAAGGAACAGGAAGGAACCGATCGGCTTGGACGGATCCTTGATGCCCGCTTTGGAACGGATAATGGCCTCCGTTACCTTGGTGACAGCCTCATCCTGACCGACCACCCGCTTATGCAGTTCTTCATCCAGGTGAAGCGTTTTATTCCGCTCGCTTTCCGTCAGCTTGGTAATCGGGATTCCGGTCCAGCGGCTGATAATCTTTGCAATTTCATCCTCGGATACACTTTCGTGTACCAGGGATAAATCTTTATTCTTCACTGCTTCCTCTTCCTGCTCCAGCTGCTTGCGGAGTGCGGGCATCCTGCCGTAGCTGAGCTCCGCTGCTTTCTCCAGATTTCCCTCTCTTTGCGCAATCTGAATCTCGCTGTTCACTGCGTCAATTTGTTCGCGCAGCTTGGACAGACGTTCTACGGAGGCCTTCTCATTATCCCACTGAGCCTTTCTGTTATTAAATTCTTCTTTGAAATCTGCAAGCTCCTTTTGAAGCGCTGCCAGTCTTTCTTGACTGATTCGGTCATTCTCTTTTTTCAGCGCCGCTTCTTCGATTTCCATCTGCATGACCTTACGCTGCAGTTCGTCAAGCTCGGTCGGCATGGAATCAAGCTCCGTCTTGATCAGCGCACAGGCTTCATCCACCAGATCAATCGCCTTATCCGGAAGGAAACGGTCCGTAATATAACGGTGCGAAAGCGTTGCGGCGCTGACCAGGGCATTGTCCATAATCTTTACGCCGTGATAGACCTCATAACGTTCCTTTAAGCCTCTCAGAATGGAAATCGTATCTTCCACAGTGGGCTCATCCACCATAACCGGCTGGAACCGGCGCTCCAGCGCCGCATCCTTCTCGATATACTGGCGGTATTCATTCAAAGTCGTCGCACCGATACAATGAAGTTCTCCCCTTGCCAGCATCGGCTTTAACATATTTCCGGCATCCAGCGCTCCGTCCGTCTTTCCGGCGCCGACAATCGTATGCAACTCATCAATAAACAGAATGATCTGTCCCTCGCTCTTTTTGACCTCGTCAAGCACTGCCTTCAGACGTTCCTCAAATTCGCCGCGATACTTGGCGCCCGCTACCAGTGCGCCCATATCCAGTGCAAAAATCTTTTTCTCCTTTAAGCCCTGCGGTACATCCCCGCGGACAATACGCTGCGCCAATCCCTCGACAACGGCCGTTTTACCGACACCCGGTTCCCCGATCAGTACCGGGTTATTCTTGGTCTTTCTGGAAAGGATGCGGATAATATTCCGAATTTCATGATCCCTGCCGATTACCGGGTCCAGCTTCTGGCTCCTTGCCTTCTCCACCAGATCCTGTCCATACTTATTCAGCGTATCATAAGTAGCTTCCGGATTATCACTGGTCACCCGCTGATTGCCCCGCACCGTGGACAGCGCCTGCAAAAAGCGTTCCTTATTGATGCCGTATTCTTTGAAAATCTGAGCGATTTCCTTGTTCGGACGGCGGATCATACACAGGAACAAATGCTCCACGGAAACATATTCATCCCCCATGGCCTTTGCCTCATCCTCTGCAGATACCAGCACCTGATTCAAATCCTGTCCCACATAAACCTGGCCGCCCTGAACCTTCACCCGTTTTTCCACGGCTGCTTTTGCACGGTTCAAAAAATGCTCGGACTGTATTTCCATTTTTTCAATTAATTTTAATATCAGGCTGTCCTCAATCGTAAGCAGACTGTAAAGCAGATGCTCCTGCTCAATTTCCTGATTTCCGTATTCATAGGCAAGCTTCTCACAACGCTCCACTGCCTGTATTGATTTTTGCGTAAATTTTGAAATATTCATGATACACTCTGCACCTCCCTTTTGGAACTCCACTGTTCTATCAACAATGTAACAATACCACCGGTTGTTAGCACTGTCAACAGGTGAGTGCTAATATCTTTCTAAAAAATTTGTAAAGCGGTAATTTCATATTTAGTGTTTCTTCAGATTCCCGTTCGCCGGATTGTCAAGTACGGTTCCGTCCTGCGCGAATCCGGAACCATGGCAGGGACAGTCCCACGAATGCTCCTGCGGGTTCCATTTTAAGGCACAGCCGAGGTGCGGGCACCGCTTCTTCGATATGGTGAGCAGATTGACCAACGCCTCGCAGCCGTTCAAAAACAGCTGTTGCTTCATCATATGCCTTGACGGGCTGAACACTTCCGCATAGGGATTTTCTTTTCCCAAAATCATATCGGTCAAAATGCCCGCCGCCGTCATGGCGCCGGTCATTCCCCACTTGTGAAAGCCTGCTGCCACATAGCATTCCGGCATATGCCCGGAATAATCCACTCCTTCTTTTTGCAAAAAATAAGCGCACAGAATACCGGCAATTCCTCCTCCGATAATCAATACATCCGTTTTGATTTCACCCCTCAGCGTTTCAAAATGGGGAAGCACGCGCTCCGGGTCCGAATAGAATTCATAGCTTACTCCCTTCCGAATTTCAAAATAATCATCCTATATTGTGTGATTTCCATCAATGAAATATGTATACTTGTAAAATATAGAAATTGAAGTAAAATAAGAATACTGAAACTATTACGGGCTGCGTAAAGGAGACTATTATGCTGGAACTCAAGGGAATACATTGGAATACCCCGGAGGGCGAAGAAATCCTGAAAGGGATTGACTTGTCGATACCGGAAGGAAAACTGACTGTCATTACCGGTCCCAATGGCGGAGGTAAAACCTCTCTTGCCAAAATGATTGCCGGGCTTTATAAACCGAGCATTGGCAGTATTTATTTAGGAAATGAGAATATCACTGACTGGGACATTACCACACGCGCCAGAAACGGAATTGCGTATGCATTTCAGCAGCCGGTCCGTTTCAAGGGGCTGTCTGTCAGAGATCTTTTGGAAATGTCAGCCGAAAGCACGCTGAAGGAGGACGAGCTGTGTAACATGCTCAGCTCGGTCGGGCTGTGTGCTCAGGAATATATGGATCGTAATGTGGATGCCAGTCTTTCGGGTGGAGAGAGTAAGCGCATCGAAATCGCAACTGTTCTTTGCCGGAAAAACGCTCAGGTTCTGGTGTTTGACGAACCGGAGGCCGGAATTGATTTGTGGAGCTTTTCCAATTTGATTGAAGCCTTTGAACAGCTGAAGGCTGACTCAAGCCGCTCCCTGATTATTATTTCACATCAGGAACGGATCATGGAAATCGCCGATTATATTGCGGTTGTAGCCGACGGAAGAATCCGTACCTGCGGGAAACGCGAGGATATTTTACCTGCGCTTTTATCCTGTGAAAAACAATCCTTCTGTCCCATCAACAAATCGTCAAAGGAGGTACGCTGACATGAATTCTGTTACAAGTAAACTTCTTTCACTTGTTTCCGACTGGAAGGACGGTTTTCAGGGCGCTTATAACATCCGTGAGGACGGCGGCTGCGCCGCAAGACAATCCTCCGAGTATATCAAAATCGAACCCAAAAAGGATCAGCCCGGCATCAACATCCATATCAGCGCAGGCGCCAGACAGGAAACCGTATATATTCCCGCCTGCGTTACACACAGCGGTGTCAGCGATCTGGTGTATAATGACTTTCTGGTTGAAGACGGCGCGGACGTCATCATTGTCGCCGGATGCGGCGTTCACAGCGACGGTGAAGAGGAAGCAAGGCACAACGGAATCCACCGTTTCTTTATCGGAAAAAATGCAAGGGTTGTATATCGGGAAAAACATATCGGCACCGGTAAGGGAAGCGGCGCAAAACGCATTGATCCCGTGACCGATATTTCCATGGATGAAAACTCCTATATGGAAATGGATACCATGCAGATCGGCGGCGTAACCGACACGAACCGGGTAACGTCCGCAAAGCTTGCGGCCGGCGCTAAACTGATTATACATGAAAGACTGCTGACGGATGCCGATGAAACCGCAAAATCGGACTTTTCGGTTTCCCTTGACGGCGAGGATTCCGGTGTCGATCTGATTTCCAGATCGGTGGCCAAAGGCAATTCCTATCAGGAATACCATTCTGTCATCAAAGGCAACTGCCGCTGCGTGGGACATTCCGAATGCGATGCTATTTTGGTCGGAAACGGTGTCGTAAATGCGGCTCCCGAACTTCATGCCGGACATATCGATGCCTCCCTGATCCATGAGGCTGCCATCGGCAAAATTGCAGGGGAACAGATTATCAAGCTCTGCACGCTCGGCATGACCGAAGCAGAGGCGGAGCAGAAAATTATAGAAGGTTTCCTGAAATAATCGTACTTTGCACATAGCGGCACAAAACAAAAGCCAAGCGAAAAAGGCAGAATTGAAAACCGCCCTTAGCCCGAGCGAAAAATACAGCTTACCAGGGCCGGTTTCAAATTCTGCCTCTGTTTATGATCTCTTTCCTATCCGCACAACATCCGCTTACTGAATGGAAATCACCTTATAATCCTGTTCCTCTACCGCCTGTTTCAGGATTTCATCGCTGAGAGCCTCATTCAGTGTTACGACGGCAGTGCCTTTTTCATGGCTGACATCCGCCTGCGCTACCTGCGGCAGCGCTTCCAGACTCTTTTTCACGGACGCTTCACAGTGTCCGCACATCATACCTTCGATTTTCATTGTTTTTTGCATGTTTCTTTCCTCCGTTTTCTCATGATCTGCTCCGTTTTCCAGCTTGTTATTTTTATCATACACGTTTGCACTTTCCGTTTCCTGCCTGCCGGCCGCTTTGGACGCCTTCACCTTCCTGTCCCTTGAAGCGTCATGAATGGCGCAGAGATTTAACCTCAGCGCATTGGTCACCACGCAGAAGCTGGACAAGCTCATGGCCGCAGCGCCGAACATGGGATTTAACTGCCATCCAAACAGAGGAATCCAGATTCCGGCAGCAAGCGGAATCCCTATGATATTATAGAAAAATGCCCAGAACAGATTCTCATGAATATTCTTTAGCGTGGCACGGCTTAAGCGTATGGCAGCCGAAACATCACTCAGCTTACTCTTCATTAATACCACATCCGCTGCATCTATGGCAATATCCGTACCTGCTCCGATTGCGATACCGATATCCGCCCTGGTTAACGCCGGCGCATCATTAATGCCGTCGCCGACCATGGCAACCTTGCCCTTCTCTTTTAATGCGCGGATTACATTTTCTTTTCCGTCCGGAAGCACGCCGGCGATAATTTCATTGACGCCCGCCTGCCTTCCGATCGCCCTTGCTGTGCGTTCGTTGTCTCCGGTTAACATAACTACATGTATTCCCATATTTTGAAGTTCTTCGACCGCCTTAGGCGCTTCCTCCTTAATCACATCCGCCACAGCAATGATTCCTGCCGGTTTTCCGTCCCTTGCAAAAAATAACGGGGTCTTACCCTCCTCAGAGAGGCGCTCGGACTGTGTTTTCATCGTACCCGATATCTGTACCTTTGTACTTAAGAAGTTATAATTGCCTCCTACAAGATCCTTTCCTTCCAAAACTGCCGAAAGTCCGTTTCCGGGAAGCGCAGTAAAATCAGTGACCTCTGCCGGCTGGATATCCAGGTTCTCCGCATAGGAAATAACCGCACGGGCCAGCGGATGTTCGCTTTTTTGCTCCAAGGCATAGGCAAGCCGCAGCAGCTCTGTTTCCGTAATTCCCGTATCCGGTACCAGATCGGTAACCTTCGGTTCTCCGGAGGTAATGGTTCCGGTCTTATCCAAGGCAACGATCTGTATCTTGCCGGTTTCTTCGAGGGATACCGCTGTTTTAAACATAATTCCGTTCTTGGCTCCCACACCGTTTCCGACCATAATCGCCACAGGAGTTGCAAGACCAAGCGCACACGGACAGCTGATGACCAGTACGGAAATTCCCCTTGCCAGCGCAAACCCAATCCCCTCTCCTGCAAACAGCCAGACCAAAATCGTAATCACCGCAATTGTGATAACCGCCGGTACAAAAACGCCCGATACCCGATCCGCCACCTTCGCAATCGGCGCTTTCGTTGCCGCCGCATCACTTACCATCTGGATGATCTGCGATAAAGTGGTATCCTCTCCTACACGCTCTGCACGGCATTTGAGAAAGCCTGATTGATTGTTGGTCGCCGCAGAAACATGATCTCCCTGCGCTTTATCCACCGGAATACTCTCGCCGGTCAGCGCCGCTTCATTAACTGCGCTGCTTCCTTCCAAAACGATGCCATCCACCGGAATATTCTCGCCGGGGCGAACGACAAAGATATCTCCTTGATTTACTTCCTCAATAGAAACCTCCGTTTCTACGCCGCCGCGGATAATCGTTGCCGTCTTAGGCGCCAGCTTCATCAGACTCTTTAGCGCATCCGTTGTTCTTCCTTTGGATCTGGCCTCCAGCATTTTCCCGACGGTAATCAGTGCCAAAATCATGGCTGCAGACTCAAAATAAAATTCATGCATATAGGCCATGACGCCGTCCATATCGCCCTTCACCTGCGCATCCGTCATGGCAAACAATGCATAAGTACTATATACAAATGCTGCGGCTGCGCCCAGCGCTACCAGCGTATCCATATTGGGCGCACGGTGCAGCAGGCTTTTAAATCCGCTGATAAAAAATTTCTGATTGATGACCATAATGGCTGCTGTTAATAACAGCTGCACCAGTCCCATAGCTACATGATTGTCCGTAAAATAGGATGGCAGCGGCCACCCCCACATCATATGTCCCATGGAAAAGTACATTAATATAATCAGAAAAATCAGGGAATAGATCAGACGCTTCTTTAAGATTGGAGTTTCCCTGTCCTTCAAAAGATCTTCCTCGGCCGCGCTGCCCCTGCCCAAGGCTCCCGCTTCAGCAGAGCTTGCGCTTCCTGCTCCCGAACCGCCGCCTTTGGACCTTTGCTTTTTAAGAGAAGCTCCATAACCCGCTTTCTCCACTGCCTTGATAATCTCCTGCGGTAATGCACTGCCCTCCACTCCCATGGAATTTGTCAGCAGGCTGACCGAACAGGACATAACGCCGGGAACCTTTGAAACTGCCTTCTCTACTCTGGCGCTGCATGCAGCGCAGCTCATCCCGGTAACCGTATATCGTTCCATTATTTTCCTCTTGTCTCCTTTTTATTGTTTTCCATCTCCGAAAAGCCTTAAAAGCTCCTTTTCTGTTTTTCTATTGCCCGCGGGATTGCAGGCTGCTCTTTTGTTCTTTTGTTCTTTTGTTCTTTTGTTCTTTCGCTATTTCATCAGCTTCTGCAGTGTAGCCAACAGCTCATCCACAGTTTCCTCATTGCCTTCCCGGATATCTCTGATTACACAGGTCTTGATATGGTTTGATAACAGTACCTTATTAAAGCTGTTCAGCGCCGCATTTACAGCCGCAACCTGTACCAGAATATCAGTACAATACGCATCCTTTTCCACCATTCCCCGGATGCCCCTGATCTGTCCCTCAATCCGGTTTAAACGATGAATCAAATCCCTGTATTCCGTCTCGGACCGCTCCTTTGTTTTTTGACAGCAGCATTTCGTTTCTTCATTCATAGTAATCTCCATTTCTGAGCAACTTTTGCAAGCTATTTGTTTTTAACCGGACATAGGCTATCGAGCTTATGTTGCAATCTATTACCTCTCTTCTTTTCCTATTATATACCCCCTTGGGGTATATCACAAGAGGTAATTCATTTTACAAGTCAAGTCATAGCTTTGTGCCGCTTGCATATTTCAGATATCTGAAATATGATATCTGCAGGGAGGTACTGGAAAATGGACTATTTCACCGCTGCTGAAATCGCAAAAAGCGCAATCCATGATCTGTCTGCAAAAGCAGCCACACTCAAAATTTTTCATACGCTTTTCAAAGCACTACAGATATCTTATTTGCTCTGCCGCTTTATGTGGAAAATGTTCCCGGAATTATGCTTGAATTTTTAGAAAGTCTGTCACCGAAAGCCCAGTCCGCTGCCCGGCTGTCCTTCCTAATTCAAGGCGGGTTTCAGGAGGTTTCCCAAAGTCGGTGCTGTGAAAGCTTTCTAAAGACTTTACCCAAAAAGTCAGGCTGCAAATATGGAGGGACTTTCATTCGTGGGGATATGTTCGGCATTGGACTTCTGGGAAATAAAACAGACGCAAAAATGGTAGGGCCCGGAATATTTGTCAGAGAAACAAATTCGGCAATCTGAAAAATCAGGAAGGTACATTCAAAAATGGTTTTTGAACAGAATTGCAAAGCATCTTGGCTGTAAAGCGAAACTAAATGCGAAACCTTATGAGGAGCTATGAAGCTCAAAGGAGCTGAATTATTTTAATATTTCAAGCTCCGGCTTTTTCCCGTTCAATACAATTCTCCATTTCATATGAAAATCCTTTTTCTTATACATATCATAAAAGCTCACAAAGAGATCCGCTGTCATAATGATCATGAGCACAATGCTGATTATGCGCATCCGGTCAGCGTCCATCTTCATAATCCATGCGAGCATGGGATAAAAGCAGTTCTCCATAAAAAAAGTAATCATAGCTGCAAACGCCATGCTCGTCGGAAGGGAGGTATACTTCGTCAGGTGGAGCGGCAGCCATAAATAATTCCAATACTCAAAACCGCAAAGCTTTTCCACAAGATTTCCAAGTATCAGTTCCGAAACGGAAACAACCATCATGGATATCATAAAATACCAAAAACATTTCTCCGCTTTCGCCATATGTAAGCTTCTTCCAAAGGGCCAATGCATATCTCCCGGCGTTCCGATCAGCAGATACATTGCGATTACCAAGCATCCATATCCAAGCAGAAACGGCATATTCATATTGCGGTTATTAATATATCCTTTCGTCATCGCCAGCCACACATTTTCTACGATAAAACCGAGGAAAGAAATAAGCGCCGCCATCATACCAAGCGCAAAAAGATTAACCTTGATCATACATTTTCTCCCGTATACGTACTTTCCGCATTGATGACCGGATGTAACGCCTGCGCGCATTGACATCGAACATGCCGCATGTTACATTTATCTCATCAATTCATTTGATTTGGCGTTACAAATGTAACATCATTTCATAATAAGTGCAACCGATTAAGCATCGGAATAAACATTTTTCATTTTTTTATAACGCCGAAACAATCAGAAAATATATATTTACTTCAAAACGAGGGATGACCATGACAGACGTCAAAACAGAACTTGAAAAAAGAGATATTCTCAGAATGTCCAATGAAGAATCCAATAAGCTGACTAGGGAGTGCCTCTGCACTGCGCTGGTATATCTGATGAATGAAAAACCCTTCGAAAAGATCACGATTACGGAATTGGTCCGGCGTTCCGGCGTATCCCGCTCTGCTTTTTACAGAAATTATTCCACCAAGGAGGATATCGTAGCGGAATTAACAGATAATGTAATATCTGTCATAACGGACTCGCTGAAACAAATCAAGGAAACAAGAAGTCTTCACGACTGGTTTTATGAAGCGTTCCGTTATGTTCAGGAAAACGCACGCATCTTTCATCTGCTCCTGAATGCCAATTTATTTAATCATTCCAAATCCCATACCGTATTTTCCTTGGAAACCGTATTTCCGCCCACTTCTGTGCAGGAGCATTACCGTCTGCTGGCAACGGAAAGCGCGTTCTATGCCATTCTGACCGGCTGGTTTCACGGCGGAATGAAGGAAAGTGTGGAGTTCATGGCAGATCTTTGCACCAAGCTGTTAACGCCTTCCTAAACTCCTGCTCCTAAACATTATAAAAATGCCTCTATTTCCTCTCTTACGTGCAGCGCGGTTGTCCAGATCGGAAGCTTTCACGTCTGATTGATCCAGAAACAGATCCGCACCCGGCTCCAGCCCGTTTCTGCTCATGCTGATCGCCACATTGCCAGGCGCACCGCCCGGATTTGCCACATATGTGCGCTCCCCATCTCCCTGCGTAAAATCAATTAACATTTCTCCAATACAGATTGCGTCCATTTACAGAGCCACCTTTTATCTGTGTATAATATTTCTTTTTTTGCACAAAATGTAACTATTCATTAGCCGCAAACCAGATCAGAAAGGAAAATCACCATGAAATCATTTAAGTATATTATTACGGATGAAATCGGTATCCATGCAAGACCCGCCGGACTTTTAGTGAAAAAAGCAAAAGAATTTGCTTCCAAGACCACACTGACCAAAGGAACGAAATCCGCTGAGCTCACCAAGCTGATGGCTCTCATGGCGCTTGGCGTCAAATGCGGCGATGAAGTTACCGTTTCTGCGGAAGGCTCTGATGAGGATGCCTGCATTACCGCTCTGGAACAATTCTTCCGGGAAACGCTCTAAACCATCCGCAATGATGATAACATATAATACCCGCGCAAATACAAACAGGGCAGCACTGTCATTTTCTTCATGCTGCCCCGTTTGCATTTTATCCTAATACCATGGAATAGCTCCCGCAAGTATCTATGCTCCCATAATGCTTATTTCGGTAAAAATAAAGTGATAAAGCCTAAAATTATAACAATCAGATCTACAATTCCGATGATAAACCCCATATTCGCCATCTTCCTTTTCGTGGAGCTGAGGCCTTTATAACTGTATGAAGTACCGACAAGTGCAAAAACAAAACCCAAATACAAATTCAAAAGACCTATCGGAATTGCCAGAAGTGAAAACACAAAGCCAACGGTTACCAAATTCTTGGTATCAACGCCTTTTACTACAATTGATTTATTCTGCTGATACGGATTCGGATTGAAGTTATTATTACCCTGATTATAATAGCTGTTTTGATTCAGTCCCGGCTGGTCATAATATCCGTTTTGATTCATCCCGGGCTGGCCGTAATATCCGTTTTGATTCGCTCCGGGCTGGTCGTAATAGCCGTTTTGATTCATCCCGGGCTGGCCGTAATAGCCGTTTTGATTCGCTCCGGGCTGGTCATAATAGCCGTTTTGATTCATCCCGGGCTGGCCGTAATAGCCGTTTTGATTCGCTCCGGGCTGGCCGTAATAGGAATTCATATATAGATTATCACTCGGCAGCGGCTGCTTCAACACTCTGAGCAATTCCTCAATATCATTCCTGTATGCCTGCTTTGGAATGGAACCAACGTATCCGCGCAGATCATTTTCCTTCCTGCCATAAACTCCGGGCAGCCAGGCAGTTCTGGTCCACGCTTCCAAATGAATCACTCCATTCACATAATAATACTTAAAGAAACGTGGTATGGAAACCATTCCGATTCCATCCTGATAAATCTGTTCTCCCTTCAGTGCAGCGGGCGAAAAATTATGCTTTGTGAGAAAGTCTTGCATAATAAAATCAACAAATTCCTGCGGCTTATTTATCATTTCCTCCCTGATATAACGCGCCATATCCTTCTCCCTCCGTTTTACACCGATTTACTCCATTCTCAGGCATACCGGCAGCTGAGTTCCGATCAATGACCGGCAGCCTTCGCATGCGCTGTATTTCTATTTTCTATAATCAATTCCAATCAAAAAGTGAAGTCAGCATATGGATATACTGGTTTATAATCGTACTGTTCTCCATCTCGAAAACCTTCTTCCTTGCCCGAAGCGGCTGATCCGTGATCAAGTTGTCCACTCCCATACCAACCATACGTTCCATTGTTTTTTCGGAATTTACAGTCCACGCATATACTTTTTTGCCCTGCAGATGGATGCTCTGCACAATGGCCTGAGTAATGTAGGTATTCTTAATACTGAAAGCATCCACATAATTTAAATCCGCAAAATATCCATAAGCCGTACCCATTACCAATACAGTATAGATATTGCTGTCATACTCCTTGACATCCACAAGCGTACCGTAGGACATACTGGCGAGAACGCAGTCCTCGGCAAAATCATATTCGTTGATTATGTCCACAACCTGTCTGGCCAAATCCGTTTCATGACCGTTGGGCTTCAATTCAATATTCAGTTTCACCCTGCCCCGACATGCTTCCAGCACCTCCGGCAGAGTACTGATCCGAACATCCGAAAACTCCTCTCCCATATAGCTTCCTGCATCCAGATCCTTGATCTCATCATAGGTCACTTCCCATATATTCCGGTCAACACCTGTGGTTCGAAGGAGATTAGAATCATGCATCACTATGATCTGACCGTCCGCAGTCTGCTGAACATCCAGTTCAATCCAGTCCGTTCCGCTATCAATGGCCGATTCAAAAGCTACCATGGTATTCTCCGGATGCTCCGCCGAATCTCCCCTATGCGCGGTAACCTCCGTAACATACGCAATTTCCATGGAATGACTGAGCGTGCCATCCGCTAAGTGATGGATATTATTGATATTCAGGATTATAAGCACCAGAACCGCTGCCAGCATAATCAGATTTCTTTTTTTTCTGCTTATGCCCTCCAGCTGCGCTTTGTATTTGTTTTCTTCAATCGGCTCTCCGATCGCTTCTTTATTCTGATAAAACAACAGGCAGAGAAACAACGTGGAAATCGGCACGACCAAACAGGAGAACAGTACGTGCACGGCTCCCATCATACCCTGAATAATCGAAATCATCACGGCATGGATAAATTCCATCTCCTGAAACAGGGATGAAATGCCGATAATCACCAGAATTGCCAAAGCGATGATCAAGGAATATACCAGATAGCAGGTAATCTGCCATAGAAACAACTTCAGCAAATCCTTAAAATACACATGATAAATCAGATAATGGCTTCTCTCACATGCTTTTAAAAAATTCTTTTTTTCCAGAACATAATAGAAAACAGCATAGATATATCGGAATATGACCGCTAACAGCAAAATCAAAAACACAATCATGAACCAATATTTTTGAAAAAATCCCTGCACCGCATTCCCGATAAACATCGGCATCTGAACACTGGTCGTATAGCCTGTCAGAAACGGAAGACATAAAAGCGGAATCAGACTCAGCAGGTAAATCAGCATGGCCATATTCTTCCAGTGAAACATACGCCCCACACATTTTAAGCTTTCCCATAACAGTGTGTAGCAGGAAACGTATTCCTTTCTTTTCGCACAATCCACACAAATAATTACTGCTGTCATATCAATCAGCACATAACAGCACAACAGAATTATAACAAGTAACAGAATCAGCAATGTATAGGGCGAGGCCATCCATTTCTTAACCGTCGCCACCGACAGGTAATAAAGTCCCGATAAACGGATCGAGACTTCCATCAGCCAGATCAAAAGCGGTGTCAAAAGACCATAAGCAAACAGCTTATAAAAAAGCTCAAACAAAAATAAGGTTCTGAAATTATGAGACAGCAGCTTTCCGATCAGACTGAATAATTTTGTTTTCTGCATCCTTTTGCATTCACTTCTTCCTTAATGATGAAATAAACGGATTCCGGTAAAGCACATTGCCATCTGATATTTATTACAGGTCTCAATGACGTTATCGTCCCGGATAGAACCGCCCGGCTGCGCTACATACTTTACGCCGCTCTTATGCGCTCTTTCAATATTATCACCAAACGGAAAGAATGCATCCGAGCCAAGTGCTACCTCGGACATCTGACTGAGCCATGCACGTTTTTCCTCCTTGGTAAATACTTCAGGCTTTACCCGAAAGAACTTCTGCCAAGTTCCCTCCGCAAGCAGATCCTCATACTCATCACCGATATACAAATCAATGGAATTGTCTCTATCGGCCCTTCCGATCGTGTCCACGAACTGTAAGTCCATGACCTTGGGACTTTGACGCAGGAACCAATTATCCGCTTTGCTGCCCGCAAGTCTGGTGCAATGAATTCTGGACTGCTGTCCGGCGCCGATCCCGATTGCCTGACCGCCCTTGGCATAGCATACAGAATTGGACTGCGTATATTTTAATGTGATCAGCGCGATAATCAGATCGATTTTGGCGCTGTCAGGAATCTCCCGGTTCTCCGTTACGACATTTCCCAGAAAATCCCTGTCGATTTTCAGTTCATTTCTTCCCTGCTCAAAGGTAACTCCGTATACCTGCTTATGCTCCACAGGAGCCGGTACA
>CAYTIH010000047.1:0-800 GCA_964437825.1 uncultured Clostridium sp.
AAGTTTGTGAAATATAAATTTACCTCTTGACAAAAGTCACTTCATAACAGGAGGTAGAACCTTGAAAAAGACAAAAACACTATTTAATAAGCCGCAGAAACCGGTAATAGTAGGATTAACTGTGGCCATCATACTTGTGATTGTTTTTATAATAACCAGAGTTATGGACATGAATATAACAAATGAAACAGTTGAGCAGCAAGAATATACTCAGGTAGAGCAATTGTTGGCTGATAATGTGATTAATTACCTGACTATGCAGTTGGGGGATCTGCCGGAAGAGGAATGCGGCAGAGTAGTTGATGAGGCTGTTGATAATTATGAAACGGTTATGAATTCTGATGTATCCATAATTACCGGAGAGCATACAGAAGCAATTAAAAACAATATCAGAAAGGCAATATTGGAACATGTAAGCGGTGCGGATCGGCTGACAGATGATGAGCTTGAGATGCTTTCAACAGGAATTACAGAGATGATCTGGAATACAATTATCAGTCAAATTGATGAAGCTTCAGGAAACAGTACCTTCTCTCCGGAATATGATGAACTGCTTGACAGTTTACAGAATCAGGTTACCAGTCTGGAAGAACAAAATATGCGTATATCAATCACAGCCAGTATTAAAGATAATTATATAGATCCGGATACAATAATAGCTGCAGTGCAGCAGATGAGTCCTGAGGAACTGGAAGCTTTTTCGTCTTCTTTGGGAGTTTCAGAAGAAGAAATTGAAGCCATATATAAAGAAATGATATCTGAGGGACCATATGGAGCAGACGGACGAGATGGAGTAGATG
>CAYTIH010000047.1:900-19194 GCA_964437825.1 uncultured Clostridium sp.
GGCAGAATGGAGCAGACGGACGAGATGGAGTAGATGGGCAGAATGGAGCAGATGGACGAGATGGAGTAGATGGGCAGAATGGAGCAGACGGACGAGATGGAGTAGATGGGCAGAATGGAGCAGATGGCAAGGATGGTATAGATGGAAGGACTACATATATTGCCTATGCCAATGATGCATCCGGTAATGGATTTTCCCTGTCACCCACCGAAAACAGCTTATTTATTGGCACCTGTCTTACATCAGACAGCGTTCAGCCTGCGGATGCATCTAAGTACAAATGGCAGCAATACCGTAAGAATACGGATTTCTATATTACTTACGAAACGGAAGATGATGGCTCAACGAGCGTACACATTAGCAATTATTGAAAGTGAGGGCAGAGATTTGAAAAAGATTATCAAGCAAGTTTTATCTGTAGTTGCCATAGTTTTGATATGTTTGTCAGTATTTTCCAAAATAAAATTAGATGGAAGTGCTTCGATGGTATCTATAAAATCGCATGGCAATATCATATACGATGCGAACAACGAACATTCTGATATTGCCATCTATAGCAGCGATCTTGAAGTCATAGCAAATAAAATCGAAGCAGACAAAACCGCTATGGATGCTTTAATCGCAGAAGTAGAAGAAGCCTGTAAATAAGATTGTTTAAGGAGAAGTTCGCATGAAAAAGTTTAAAGGTTATATTTTATCAGTATGTGTTGCAGCAGCAATATGTTCAGTGCTGCTTGCGGGAACAGCTTTAGCAAATGGAGATGCAACGTCTTGGAGAAATGGCTTAAAGTCACATGGTAATATTGTATATGATGCAAAGGACGAGAACTCGGAAGTTGCCATTTATAGTAGCGATATTACCGCTTTGGCTGATCAGATTGATTTAAACAAAGCAGAAGAAGATACAAAGTATACAGAGCTAGTTTCCTCTGTTATCGAAGTAAAAGAAAATTTTGCAAATACCCTTACAGGATTAGGAGTTACAACAGCTACAGATGCCACCTTTGCCGAGATAACCAGTAATATCACAACGCTTGCAGATGATAAATACAAAGCTGGTTACAGCGATGGAGAACGTGATTCCGGTACAGCTATTTATTTAGGCTGTGGAGCCGGGACATATGATATAACTCAATATTACAATGATTGGCAGAATTTAACGATTGATAATTTTCTAATAAGTTCAAGTGCCAAAGCACGTGTAGGATCAGATAATCGGACAAACTATCCTGAAGGAGGATGGGGGACGGAAACATCTTGTAATAAGTCTTATGATGCAAATACGGGTGTATTGATCATTGAAAATGGTGAACAAAATGATACTATTACGTCTAGCAATAAAAACGTACAAGAACTTGCAACGATGGTATATGCAAAGGATGTTTGGTTAGTAGTGCATCCTAACTGAATCACACATATATATTACAAACTAAAAGCAGATACGAACAAATAGGGTTCGCATCTGCT
Organism: uncultured Clostridium sp.; assembly: GCA_964437825.1. Lineage (GTDB taxonomy): Bacteria > Bacillota > Clostridia > Lachnospirales > Lachnospiraceae > JBJFCE01. The sequence continues at coordinate 2,368 of CAYTIH010000047.1, forward strand.
TTTTATAGCTAATTACGAAAAAAGGAGGATTCATCACATGGAAAATCAATTCAAAGGCTTTGCTTATGCAAACACCAACAAACCAACTGTCCTTTATGGAGCATCGGTGGAGGAAATCTTGAGGCGTCTGAATTCCTATAATGCAGCCAGAGTTGCGGATTTTCAATTTAAAATCTGTAACATTGGACAGTTGGACGTGCAGACCAGTAAGTATGTGGATTACCATAAATTTGATGTTGCTACTGGCAGAGATATTTCTAACACCTATTTGGAAATTCCGGCACTAAAGAAAAGTGAATTTAAAAAAGTGATATCTGATTTAAAAGCTGCAGGAGCCAGATATAATCCATCTGTAAAAAAGTGGTATATAACACCTGATCAAGTTGATCAGGATATTCAAAAATTTCAGGATATTTGCAATCAGTTCAACAGTGAACAGGAAGCTATAGAAACAGGAAAAAATGAAATTTTTGATGCAACAGAATCACAAACTAGGCAGGATCTTCAGATTGAAGGAATTGATATCCAGTATGCTATTAAAATGGAAAATCAGAAAATAGTCACAATTTCTTCATCGGAGATTGGACTTAATCCAGCGGATGTATCTGTTGGAGAACTGATTGAAAAACTGGGTGAAAAGGCTACAGAACAGATCAGAAAAGATCCAGAAGCAGCAGTGCAAGGAAGCGAATACTCCATCAGTGTAAGTAAAAACAATGAGGATAACCGCTGCACCATATATTTCAATGATGGTAGAGAGCCACTGGATCTAAGGGGAGATGCATTTGGTATTCACTTTCCAACGATGGATGCACAGATGATTTCGGATTTTGTAGAGGATTATATGAGCAGACTGGAGAAGCCGGAACTTAACTTATTAAAGGAATATAAGGTTGGTGATCAGATTGATTGTTATATTCCTTTGAAAACCAATAAGTTATATAATCCGGAACAGCCCATATATGTAGAAAATGTAGAGCATATCATAGGTACAATTCAGAACGTGGAAAAATATCGTCCCAATGTGATGTCCTTGGAGCATGAGAATCATGCAGAAGCATATGAACAAATGGAATATGTGATCAGGGATCAGCAGGGAAATGAATATCATATAAATGCTAATGACATTTATGCTCCGGAGCAGGCACAGGTTTTACTAAGAGCGGCAGAGGATGAGTTATTTCCAGTTCAATATGATCTGCTTGCAGATAGAAATCTTTCGGCTGCGCAGATGGAAGAAATCAGATTTGGCTTTAAAGATGGGTTGACCATAGAACAGGTTGCGTTATATGCTCAACCGGATATGAAACCTTCTGAAATGGATATCTGCAGGATTGGCTTACAGAACGGTCTTGGATACGTTGAAATCAGGAATCTGCTGAGAGATACAAAAGAATTGTCCTGGATTGACAGCCGAAACAAATTAAATGAGGCTATTAAGAATCATAAGCAGGTTATTGTAGAAGAAAGTGAGTACAGCAATGCGGAAACAGGTAAGTTATATGGACATGCAAAAGACGGATACCGACCACCTGAGGGGGAGGTGAAGGAATCAGGGTATGCGGATTTTTACGGAATGACGGTTCCGCTGGAGGACGGCAAGAAGGTGATCTCTCAGAAAATGGTTGACTTCGAACTGCCTGCTATGGGAATTGAAAAGCCAGATTTTAACAACTGTATCTTCCGCAGCGTTGATTTTCCTTATCCATTAGCAGGTATGAATTTTGCGGGGAGCAAGTTCTATAATTGCAGATTTATTGATTTGGATATGGGGATCAATTTCAATGGGGCATCTTTTTATAATGTTTATATGAAAGATGCCATTTTGAAAGACGCTGATTTTAGAAAAACTTATTTTGAGAATGTCAGAATGATATCATCGGAGCTGAACGGGGTTGATTTTTCGGGAGCGGAAATGAAGAATACCTATTTTGATAACTGCGGCATGGAAGAAAACGATTTTAACATGGTAAAAATGGATTTTGTGAGATTTAGAGATTGCGGTATCGCGGAAGGGCAAAAGAATCTTGATACTGTGACATATACGATCAGCGGAGCGCAGCCGGAAGTAATAGAGAAAATGAAGGATGAGATGATGTGGCAGCTGTCGGGTTCGGAGATCTCTTATGAGAGAAAGGAGGAGTTGTCGCAGCTTTGGAATAATGAGGGCAATGACCCGGAAACGCGGGAATGGCGGGATTATTTAACATCTGTGGAGTCAGAGCTGGTGGCAGACTGGGATGCAAAAAATCAGGAAAAACTGCGGGAGATCATTGAATGGGCATCGTCACTTGCAAAACAAACAACTGGTAAGCAATCGGTTGTTAATCTACTTAACGAAAAGAAGACAATGGTATCTTCAGGGGAAAAAGCTGCTCCGAGCCATGATGACAGATATAAAAACATGGATTCTTATATTGCAAAATAGTTATGAGTTAGAAAGGCAGCCGTAAATGGTTGTCTTTCTTAAATATGCGACGTCGCATATTGAGCGAATAGAAAATGGCCAAAAAAAAATGGAGGGTGATATATGGGTAAAATACTGGTTGTAGCAGAAAAACCAGCCGCAGGAGCAGATATTGCTAAAGTGGTCGGCGCTATAAAGAAAGGAAACGGCTATTTAGAGGGAGATAGATATATTGTTACCTGGGCGGTTGGTCACTTAATCGGATTAAAAGAACCGCAAGAGCATGATGAATCATTAAAAAAATGGAGTCTTGACACCCTGCCTTTATCATTTCCACTTTCTGACAGTCTTAAAATACTTCCGGGAACAAGTAAACAATTCAAAGTTATTAAAGACTTAATACATAGGGATGATGTAGAGATGTTGATTAATGCCGGAGATGCTGGTCGGGAGGGATATTTGATACAGGAATGGATTTACAGGATGGCTGGATGCCGTTTACCCAAGAAAGTTCTGTGGGCATCATCGCTTACGACTGCAGGAATACAAAATGCTTTGGATCATCTGAAGGAGAATGATCTTCCGGAGTTTAAAGGCATTCTCAGAGAGGCAGAGGCAAGAGCTGAAGGAGATTATTTCCTTGGAATGAATTATTCCAGGCTCCTTACGATTACAAGAGCGTACAAACAAAGCTTATCCTATGGGCGCTGCCAGACACCGTTGCTTAATCTTGTTGGCATGCGGGATGAAGAGATTGCAAATTTCAAGTCAAGACCATATTGGACCTTAGAGGTTACATACAATAAGGGCTTTAAAGGAAATCTCGTTGACAGTGATGAAAAGGAAATTAAGTTTTTTGACAAGCTGGATGCAGATGAAGTGTTCACTCGAAGTGATGATAAAGGTAAGATAATACTGTACGAAAGGCAGGAAAAGCGTGTGAAAGCCCCTCTTTTATATAATCTTGCTAAATTACAGCAGGATATGGGGCGTAAATACAGCTTTTCTCCGGATAAGACATTAGAAATAGCACAAGCTTTATATGAAAAATATAAAATTATGTCATATCCAAGGACGGACAGCCAATATCTATCTATGGACATATATGATGAGATAATCGAACATTTAAAAAGCTGCCATTTTGGAAGCTTTGGTAAAATGATTGATCAAATTAATCTTGATAATATTTCCGCTGATAAAAGTTATTTTAATGATCTGAAGGTTACAGATCATCACGCGCTGATCCCAACCATCAATGGAGATATGGAGGTCCGGTATAAGGAATTATCTGAAGATGAGCGTAAGGTGTTCGATGCTATTGTAAACTCTCTGATAGCGATTTTTTATCCTGATTATCGTTATGATGCTACAAAAATTATGGTTGATATTGGTGGTAAACAATTTAAATCTACAGGAACAACCATAAAACAGCTCGGCTTTAAATCACTGCTCAAAGATGGTGATGAAGGGAAAAAAGAAAATCTGCAGATACTTCCGGATTTGAAACAGGGAGATATTATCACAATAGATTTTGTCCAAGTTCATGAAAAAAAGACAGTTGCACCAAAAAAATATAATGATGAAACCATAGTAAAAATAATGGAAAAATATAACATAGGTACAAGTGCAACAAGAGCAGAGATTATCAAGAAGCTTCAAAACCCTAAAAGACAATTCCTTATCAGGGAGCAAGGAAAATACAGCATTACCGAGCTGGGAAAGGCATATATCAAGGTCATTCCGGAAAGTCTAAAATCGCCCACATTAACGCAGCGATTTGAAGAATGCTTACAGAAAGTAAACGAAGGATCTATTTCTAAAGAAATGTTCTTACGTAATCTTCTTGATGATTTTACAAAGGATGTCAGCAGATTTACAGTCGATAGTATTCCGGACGAACAAAAGATCGGCTATTCGTCACAGAATGCAGATGTTCTGGGAAAATGTCCAAAGTGTGGAGCAGATGTTAAATTCGGAAAGCATGGAGCATACTGCAGTCAAAAATGCGGCATGTTTCTGAACAGGGCGCTTGGAAAGAAACTGAGTGATGCACAGGTAAAAGATTTGCTTGCCGGGAAGAAAATCCTGTTAAAAGGGTTAAAGAGCAAGGCAGGCAAGACTTACGATGCCTATATTATTCCGGATGGCATATCTGACTTTTCTTACACGAAGGATGGTATTGAAAAGCACGGATATCAGTTTAAATTTCAATTTAGATTTCCTGAAACAAAAAAACAAATAGGAGGAGAAGTTTATGAATAAGGAAATTATATTTATTGATGAAGAAACATTGACAGAAGGTGAGATGCTTTATGAAGGATGATGCCGATCGGCGACTTAGAAATCGACAGATCAATTTCAGAGTGAGTGATTACGAATATGATCTCATTATGCAGCATATTAAGGAAAGTGGATCAGCCACTGTGAGAGAATATATGTTAGCGATGGCTCTAAATGGTTATGTAGTGAATGTAAATTTTGCAGAACTGCAGGAAGTAAATTATGAGTTAAAAAAGATAGGAACAAATATTAATCAGATTGCGCATAAAGTAAATAGTAATGATATTGCCACTATGAATGAAGTAAGAAAGTTGCAGGAAGACTGGAAATCCGTAATGAAAATCATAACAATGAAGTTTTGTAGGTTTACTTAATTTATGCATTATTGCATAAAAAGTTTAGTTTGTGGTAGAAAGAAAACGGTTAAAATGTTAGAATTAGCCATAGTTATATTGATTTTTTAATGCAGGAGGCAATCAGGGTGAATATAAAAAGTTATATTTTTAATAATCAAGAATATTTTGAAGATTTTATTGCCAGAAGCACATACCATACCAACGCCATAGAGGGCAATACATTGTCATATGCAGAAACATATGCAATATTGTTTAATGATAATGATTTTGAGGTATCAGCAAAGCCCAGGGAAATCTATGAGGCTATTAATCACAAATATGCAATCAATTATGTGCTGAATCATTTGGATGAAGATCTTTCAGAAAAAATGATTAAAGATTTGGCAATTCTAATCAATAAAAACATTTCTGAAATATCCGGATATCGCACAGTGCCGGTACGGATAAGAGGTGCAGAGCATGTTCCACCAGCTCCTGCTCAGATACCGCAGCAGATGATGTATTTTGTTTATAATTATAACCATACAGAGTATAGCGATATCTTTCATAAGCTTGCAGAAACTCATATACAATATGAGAGGATTCATCCTTTTGAGGATGGTAATGGCAGAACGGGGCGACTTATTTTAAATTTTGAACTGCTGAAAAATAATATGGCTCCTATTGTTATTCCTAAAGATGCCAGATCTGAATATTTTGAAATGCTTTCAGCGCAGGACAGTGAAGCGATGGCTGGATTTTTTGAAAAATTATCCAAAATAGAACTCGAAAGAATCGAAATGATGTCGGATCATGAAAAGGAGTCAGTGGTTGCTCAGCTTAACCAATACAAAAATCAGAACTTGAATGAAGTAAAAAAATCAAATATGCATGAGAAAGATAAAACACAAGACCAGGAAAGGTAACAAAAAAGACTTGTAGAAAGTAGTTAATTTACAAAATCCCCGGGGAGCACTATTCTCCGGGGATTTTTCATATGGATTCCAAAGGGCGGGGTGATTATTATGGCAGTTACAAAAATAAAAGCAATAAAAAGTACGCTGTCCAAAGCGATTGATTATATATGCAATCCAAAGAAAACTGAAGGTGGTCTTCTGGTGGATTCTTTTGGCTGCGTAGCAGAAACAGCAGCGGCAGAAATGCGTATTACTGCCAATAAGGGAACCAATATAGGGAGCAGAGTAGCTTATCATTTAATACAGTCTTTTTCACCGGACGATCCGATCACTCCGGAGCAGGCGCTTGAGATCGGAAAAAAATTTGCATCTCAGATTACCGAAGGTAAATATGAATATGTTATAGCAACTCATGTTGACCGAGGGCATATACACAATCATATCATCTTTAATTCTGTAAATTTTGTTAATTACAGAAAATATCAATACGATAAATGCGGAAAAGAGAAAGAACGGATCCAAGGAATTAATGATAAGTTATGCCGCGAAAACGGTCTATCTGTTATTGAAACCAGATCCGGTAGAAGAGGTAAAAATTACAAGGAGTATCAAGAAAGCAAAGAGGGAACGTCATGGAAGGATATCCTGGCAGATCTGATAGATAAGGCTGTTTCAGAGGCAGCTTCCTTCGAGGAATTTTTGAAAAAAATGGAGCTGGAAGGTGTTGATGTAAAGCTCGGAAAACACATTTCTTTTAAATGCGGTATTTTGGGACAAGAACGAAGGACAAGAGGAAAACGAATTGGAGAAGGATATACGGAAGAGTCTATCAGGGCTCGTATAGAAAATGACGAAAATTATCTCAATGAACATCGTCTAAAAATCTCAAAAGAAGAACCTGTCCTAAGAAATGAAAATACTTCAAGATTTTGCAAAGAAAATATCATAACTCCAAGTCAAAAGATTGAAGTTGCAAACCAAGAAAATCATAAAGCTCCTATAAAATCAACAATGAACAGATTCTATAAAAACAAGAACATTAACCTGATAGTAGAAACTTCCAAACTTGAAAAAGCAATAAATTCACAGGCATATGCGAATGCTGTTAATAGGAGTAATTTAAGCAATCTTGTTAAATCAATGAATTTTTTATCGGCACACAATCTTCAGACCTCTGATGATCTTATTATATTTGAGGATGGCGTGAGAAGCGCTGCTCATATAGAAGAAAGAAATCTGAAAAATATAAATAATGAATTAGCCGCACTTCGTGAAAAAATCAAATTTGCACAAAATTACAAGAAGAACAAATCTGTATATATTGAATATCGAAGAGGTGGCAGTAATATAGAGTTTTATAATAAACATCAGGATGAGATAGATTCCTATCAGCTTGCAAAACTTTATTTTGATAAAAAGGGAATTGACTCAAGATCACTAAAACTTAATGAGTTGTTTGATCTCTATCGTTCCAAAAAAAGTGAGAAAGAAGAATGTGAAAAAAATGCTGCAATACAAAAATCACTTCTTCGAGATACTGTAACAGTAAGGAAAAATTATGAAAATGCTTTACATATCAAATTAACGGATGAAGAGATAGCATCAAAAGAGAGTGTAGAAAAGAATACTAGAAAGAAATCTAAAATGACCAAACGTGGGGATATAGAAATTTGATATTATGATTTTTTTGCTTTAGAGCGTATCAGTTTTTTTCAAAGTATGTTTATGATTTTGGAAAACTGATACGCTCTATTTTTTGCATAATTTTATTTTGCTGAGGTTATAGAAAATCATTTTTTAGATTTTGAGTTTGTGCCTTAACTCAAAATCTAAAAAATGGACTCACTGGTCCATTGGGACAGGGAGAAATAATAAGGGGTTTGGGGATATGCCCCAACAAGCAAATTTATCATAAAATCCGGCAAGGGATTTTATGATAAATTGAGTAAGTGGCTAGCCGCTTACGTTGCTTGCTATTCTCAAGAATAGTCAGGAGCGAAGCGGGCAGACAGCCCTTATTTGTTTATTATTCTAAAAAGAATTATAATTGTATAATGATTAAAATTGTGGTATAATTAATAAGAAAATTAATTACATAGGAGGATCAGTAGATTGAAGATCGAATCAAGTCTTAGCGATGCAATATTTAGAGATAGTGTCATAGCAATGATTTTTGGCATACCGATAGTTGTCGGCGTTGTTATTTTGTTTTCGCTGCTGATAACCATAATAGTCTATACAATATTTTATTCGAAGACAGGTTTGTTTCCTGCTTCAGATAATATTTGGCGGGTGTCATTCGTTATTGTCTTTCTTTTGGAAAATTTATATATTCGATGCTCCATGAGGAAGTTCTAGTGAACCTATAATTATAAACAAAGGAGGAAAAGAGGTACAATGAAAAATGGGCGAAGGATCATAGCTGTTTGTATGACCGTATTTGTCATGATGGTTGCAATCGCAGGCTGCGGAAAGAAAGAGGATATGACTGGGAAATGGGTTGGGACAGAAGAATCTACCGGACAAACCTCGTCTATGGAGTTGTTCAGTGATGGAACGGGGAAAATCACTGAAGAAGATTCGCTTTCTTATTCCTGTGAATGGACGACCGAAAACGGAAGGCTGAAAGTGGAGGTAGACACTGGTATATTCGGAAAAATTTCACAGGTAGTAGATTACAAGCTGGAAGGAGATACATTAATTCTTACAGATGAAGACGGAAAATGCTTCACTTATTATAGGGAATAATAATTGTAATCAAAAAAGCAACCTAACTTTGATCAGGGCGGTTGCTTTTTTGATACTCCCATTTGAGTTGCTTCCGTTTGTTATTTGGCTTGTAGATTATCTGTTAAGGTAGATGATTTTGCATTGCTGCTGTTTTCTTTTTTGCTACGCGATATCTTGAACTCGATCAGTTCTTCAATTTCTTTTTTATCTTTTGAGGAAAGCTGTTTGTATAAGTGGAACAGCTTGTCTTCGTTGTTATCGCAAAATGTTTCGATTCTTTTCTTAATAGCTTTATCTTTTTTACTTAAGTACTCATTTAGTACCATATTTATGTATTGACTGAATGACCTATCATCTTTTTCAGCCAGTTTTTTAATTTCTTGAATTATATCTTCATCAAGTGTAATGCTAACTTTACTTTTTAATGGTTTCATTCAATCACCTCTCTTGCATAAATCATACTACTCAATCTTGCTTTTTACTGAAAAGTAGGATAAAATATGATAAAGTAGCATTGTGAGGCGCAAATAAAAAATAGAGAAAAACAAATTTAAAGACAGGTTTAAATCGTAGTTAGCAGTGAGAGATAGCAGCGATCCGGAAGGATCTCTCTATAGATAATGATTCCGCCCCAAATGGCGGATGTGTTCCTTGACAAGTTCATAAAGCCCGGCAATGTTCCATGCAGTGGGAGCTTTGGTATCAGATCTGCGATGACTGACTTATAGGAGCAATCAATCTGTTTTACCTGTCTGTGTTGTGGGAGACATGGATGCGAAGATCACTGTATGGGTATAATAATACACCCCGAAGGATGGCTCTCACAAGAATGAGAGGAGTAGGACGGCGCGGCTGTGCTGAAATGCATGTAAGACCAGTCGGAGTAGCTCGTGGAGCTTCTGCCCGGAAGCCGCCGGCATTTTAACTTTTTGTCTGATAGATAGAGGGAGATAAATGAAAATGATTGATCGTAAATCATATTGGGAGCAGATAGATAAATTTTACCACCACAAGCTAAGCAGATTTGATTCTATACGTGTGGGAACAACGCCCGATGTGCTTGTAAATTATGGAGCGTCAAAACTTCCTCTTGTTATTCGTCAAAGTATTCTTACTAAGTGCATCAGAAAAGCGACGGGAAGCAGGAGAGCTCATGAAATAGATTTGATTGATATGCCGGTATAGATTTGGCAGAATGTGGAATAATAAAAGAAGATGGACATGAAGGGAGAAGGAGGGACTAGCGGATGACCCAAACGTGTGAGAAAGCAAAGTGTGAGACAGTGTCAAATCATGGAATCGACACGACAGCGGAACCGATCAAGCGGATCGCCGACTATCTCGCCAAAGGTTATGACCTTGACTCCTTAGACATAGATGGATACCGAGTGGAATTTAGATGGGTAGATTCCGAGGTTACGTTACAGGATAAGATAAGCGAAATATTCGCTTTATAATGACGGAAAAATTTGGCTCCGCCATATTGGCAGAGTCGATTGTATATAAGCCGCAGGTGTGTTACAATGCAACTGTGTAGGGCCGTCAGTGTAGCACGCCATTGAATGGAGGTTATGCTGTGTTGGCAGAAGATAGGATTATGTTAAAAAAAGGGCAAGCTGGCAAAAAGAAAATTTGGCAGGCTGCCCTTTATGTGCGTTTATCGAGAGAGGATGGGGACAAAGAAGAAAGCGATAGTATTGTAAATCAAAAGGAACTGCTTCAGCAATTCGTGGCTTTAGAAGCTGATATTGCCATGCATGATGTGTATGTGGACGACGGTTGGAGCGGAACCAATTTTGAACGGCCGGAATTTATCAGAATGATGGGAGATATAAAAGCCGATGCAGTGAACTGTGTCATTGTCAAGGATTTATCAAGGTTCGGACGTAATTACATTGATGTCGGGCAGTATATCGAAAAGACATTTCCTTTAATGGACATTCGATTTATCTCTGTCACAGACAATTTGGACAGTGTAAAGAATCCGCAGACGATGAACAATATTATTGTGCCATTTAAGAATCTGATCAATGACGAATATTGCAGAGATATTTCGAACAAAGTGAGATCCTCGCTTGATCTCAAGCGAAAACAAGGAAAACACATAGGATCATTTGCCTGTTACGGATATAAAAAGGATCCGGAAGATCATAACCATTTGGTAATTGATTCGGAGGCGGCTGAAGTCGTGCGGGATATATATAAGTGGTATAAGTCCGGCATAAGTATATTGGGGATTTCCAAAAAACTGAATCAGCTGGGAATACCGAATCCATCCAGTTACAAAAAGGAGCAAGGATTACATTATAAAAACCGCTATGAAAAGATGACGGATAAACGATGGCATGAAAGTTCTGTAAGGAGAATTCTTTCCAACAGAATGTATATTGGGGATTTGGTGCAGGGTACGATCAGGATTAAAAGCTATAAGGTACAGGTTGCGCAGAGGCAGCCGGAGAATGACTGGATTATTGTGCCAGGAACACATGAGGCGATTGTCGGCAGGGAAGATTTTGAAATAGTACAGGAATTGCTGCACAGAAATACAAGAGTTGCTCCGGAAAAGGCGGATGCGAAGGTTTATCTGTTTTCGGGCTTTATTCGTTGTGGGGACTGCGGAAGGAGCATGTACCGAAAGCATTATAGCTTTGCATATGGAGAATATACTTATTTCGGATGCACCACCTATTCGAAAAGAGACAAAAATGCCTGTACTAAGCATTCTATACGTGAAGATACGGTCGAGAAAATAGTTTTGCAATCAATACAAGTCCAGATTGCATTGGCGATTGATATGAAAAAAGCGATAGAGGCAATCAACAGTCATAAAGTGATCAATAAGGAAGCGGCCACGCTGCGTAAAATGATTGACCGTACCAAAGAGGAGTTGACGAAGATCGATCAGCTGACGCTGGATCTTTACCCGGATTGGAAAACAGGAGTAATCACGCAGACGGAATATATGCAGCTGAAAGATCGGTTTGCGGAGCAGAAACTGGAATTATCAAAAGAGATAGAAGATTTGATGAATAAGGTTTCCGCAAATGAAAAAGGGCAGGATCAGAGCAATCAGTTTTTGGAAAATTTCATCAAGTATCAAAATATCGATCACCTGACGAGGGAAGTGGTTGTAGCGCTGATTGATATGATATATGTATACGAAGGAAACAGATTAAAGATTGTTTTCAAATATCAGGATCCTTATGAAGCCGCCAGAGAATATATTAAAAATAATCAGGAATTATTAGACTGCGGGCAAGCAGAAAAATTATTCTCGGGATCATTTTAATATTTCTAAGTTGACATTGGCCCCGGCGGCAGCGGATACTATTTTTCAGAATTTACAGGATTTTGGGAGACAGTCGGATTACTATGATCATATTTTTACCGGAGATTTGGGAAGCGTGGGGCAGCAGGCACTGTTTGATTTGCTGGAAGAAAAAGGAGTTGACATTACCGGGCAGCATCTCGACTGCGGAATGTTAATCTATGACAGTGAGAAACAGAATACGGAGGCGGGCGGTTCCGGCTGCGGCTGTGCGGCCAGCGTGTTGTCTGCTTATATTCTGCCGAAAATGGAATCCGGTGAGTGGAAACGAATTTTATTTGTTCCGACCGGGGCGCTTCTGAGTAAAACCAGCTTTAACGAAGGACAGACCGTGCCCGGAATTGCACATGGAGTTGTGATCGAACATGTGGATTCGTAACGGACACTATCCTCCGTGTCAGAGCAGTTTACTGCGATGACACGCGATGAGAAGACAGAACCTCGCCACGCAATGCTTTGATGAGTTTCGCAATTGCCTGCTATATTATTATAAAAGAGAGTAAGCAATACTTCTCAATTTTCGGGTTACTTCGTTGCAGCCTGCATCGCAGCGCTGGATGAAATAGAGCATGATAAAGTGTTCCGCGGGATTTACGGTAAAGTAGGTGCCGCACCAGCCGTCCCAGCCGAATTCACCGGGAGAGGCGTTTGTGCCGCCCTCGGCGGGATTTACCAGGTGCCGCATCAGGTTTCCGTATTGATAGCCCCGCAGGGAATCCCAGTTTAAGTAGGGCTGAAGGGAGGCGTCAAGCTGTGGGGAGCACATAAAAGAGGCCGTCCGGGGGCTCAAAATCCGTCTGCCCCGGTAGGTGCCTTTATGTAGCAGCATGGTTGCAAAATGCGCATAATCGTCAATGGTGGATACCAGTCCCGCACCGCCGGATTCAAAATTCGGTCTGTGGTCATATCCCTCCATGCCGAGATTTTTGCCCGGCTGGGGACGTATGAGCATTTGTTTTAAAGAAGAAGTCATGTCGGAACTTGAAATGGCGTCCACAACGCCGGATTTTGAGCTTGTCTGCTCCGCATCCAAGCAGCGGTAAAGCTCGGTAAAGCGGTTCTTTTTTTCGTCGGGAACATAGAAGTCGGTATCGGGCATGTCCAAAGGTAAAAAGAGCTCCTCTTTCAGAAAATCACTAAAACGTCTGCCGGAGGCAATTTCTATGACAGCGCCCAGGACATCTGCGGAGGTACTGTACTGCCATTTGAACCCGGGTTCATGACTCAGCGGAAGCTTTCCCAGCCGATTGGCAAGCTCTACGGTGGTATAGCCGTTGCCGGTATCCTGAGCGACCATCATTTCATCAAACAGCCTTGCAACCGCTTTTCCCACAGGAGTGCAGTCATCCGGATAGGAAAGACCGGAAGTCATGTTGAGCAGGTCACGGATCAGTACTTCCCGCCCCGCAGGGGAGGAGGAACCGTCCGGACGTAAGACCATTTGATGCAAAAAACCGGGCAGATATTTGGAAACCGGGTCATAGAGATCCAGCATGCCGCGCTCCGTCAGAATCATGGCAGCGGCGCAGGTAATGGGCTTTGTCATGGAAAAAATGCGAAACAGGCAGTCCTGCTTCATGGGAAGCTGCCGCTCAATATTGCTCATGCCATAAGAGGCGCGGAACAATTCCTGATCATTATGCAAAAGCAGGATATTTGCGCCTGCCAGATTATTTCTTTTGATTTCTGATTCTATTAATTTGTCGATGTAAGCGGTCTGATTCATGGATTTTCCTCCTGATGATGTTTGCGCTGCGGCTGTTATTTTGCGATCAGTACCCGCAGCACCATTCCGCCGCCGCCAAAGATCAATACCAGTATCAAAATCCAGTCAAACAATGACATGGTCAGCAGATGGAATGTAGTTGACATAATAATAGAAGCGATGATAATTAATACGCCGATCACACTTAAAATACGGCCGCCCCAGTTTTTGGGGGAAACAAACATCCACACAACGCCCGCAATGAGCGGGATGATGACCAGTCCGGTATTCAGATGAAATCCGCGGATATGTAGTCCCGATGAAAAAAATGAGGAGTGAACCAAAACCTTTTGGGACAGGATATACAAACCGACGATCAGCATGACCACACCTGCAATAAAAATCCCCAAAGCCTTGTGGGGGGATAAGCTGTTCCTGTCGGAAGTCAAATGATAATATACGTCATAATCATTGTCAGAGTTTCTTTTTTTCTTCATAGTATCCTCCATTTGAAAGCCGCTGCTTTTTTGTATGAGCGTTATATGAAAAGTATAATGGGAAAGCCGTTATTTTGCAAGATCAAGCCTGATTTGTTATTTTGCAAGATCGAGCCGGATTTGACTTGAAAAAGGCAGATGCAGATAGTACAATAAATTCTGTGAATACCAAGCAGGGGTGAGTTTGCATGAGGACAATGGAATTTAAGATGGAACGTCCCGGATTATTAAAGCAGGGGGATCATGTAACGATTACGGAGGGAAAGCTTCCCAGTAATTATTACTATACTATCGATCCCGCTCTGGCAATGTCCGGCAATTATCCTTTCAGAGAGCAGCTCAAATCCAGAGAGGGCATTGTGTCCGCGGTCATAGAAAATGCCAGAGGCTTTTATGTCACTGTGGAATTTGAGAATGAACCGCCCTTGAAATAATAACCTATCAGGAGGAGAATGATGTTAAAAAAGATAAGTACGGAAAAGGCACCTGCAGCGATCGGACCGTATTCCCAGGGAATTATTGCAGGAGATACCCTGTATGCATCCGGTCAGATTCCGATTATCCCGGAGACCGGAGCGATTGCAGAGGGCGATATTCATGCTCAGGCAAGGCAGGTTATGAAAAATGTGGGAGCAATTCTTGAGGCAGCGGGAACGGATTATACCAAAGTGGTAAAGACAACCTGTTTTCTTGCCGATATGGCTGATTTTGCAGAATTTAATGCAATCTATGAGGAGTATTTTACCCAGAAGCCTGCCAGAAGCTGTGTGGCTGTAAAACAACTGCCGAAAAATGTGCTGTGTGAGGTTGAAGTAATCGCCTATGTCGGCTAAAACAAATCTGGTGCTGATTGGTATGCCCGGTGCGGGAAAAAGCACCGTAGGCGTTGTTCTTGCCAAGAAGCTGGGTTATTTTTTTATGGATTCGGATCTGTTGATCCAGGAATGCGAAAAGAGACTGCTGCATGAGATTATTGAGGCAGAAGGTACTGACAGATTTATTCAGATTGAAAACAGGGTGAATGCATCCATACAGGCCGAGCGTACCGTGATCGCTACCGGCGGAAGCGCGGTATACGGAGCCGAAGCAATGGCGCATTTGCGGCAGATCGGTACTGTGGTTTATCTGAAGCTTTCTTATGAGGCGATTGCGCACAGACTCGGAGATTTAAGTCAGAGAGGCGTGGTACTTAAGGAAAATCAGACTTTGTCTGAGCTGTATGAGGAGAGAATCCCGTTATATCAAAGGTATGCCGATCTGACCGTGGATTGTGAAAAGCTGCAGCTTCGGGAAGTAGTGGATGGTATTATACAGCTTATATGCTGAAGGAAAGGAAAAAATCATGAATCAAAAAGCAATGTTTCGTTTTGGCTACGGATTATATGTATTAACCGCATCGGATCAGGGATTTGATAACGGATGTATTATCAATACTGCGATTCAGATTACATCGGACCCGCTGAGAATCCTGATTGCCGTCAATAAACAGAATCATACGCATGATATGATTATGAAGACCGGAAAATTCAACGTTTCCATGATTGCAGAGAATGCTTCTTTTGAACTCTTCAGGCATTTTGGGTTCCAGTCCGGAAAAAACGCGGACAAATTCGCAGATTATTCTGATTGTAAACGAAGCGAAAACGGCCTGTATTACATCACACAGGGAACGAACGCTTACGTGTCCGGCAAGGTGATTGATACAAAGGATATGGGAACACATACACTGTTCATCGCGGACGTAACGGATGCCGAAATTCTGTCGGAAATTCCGACTGCGACCTACACCTACTATCAGGAGCATATCAAACCAAAGCCTCAGGAGGCGCCCCAAAATGCAAAAACCGCTTGGGTCTGCACGATCTGCGGTTATGTATACGAAGGGGATCCCCTTCCGGCGGATTTCATCTGTCCGATCTGCAAGCACGGCGCGGCGGATTTTGAAAAAAGAGAAGTAAAAGAATAAGTTTTGAAAATCTTCCCATACTGAAAGAAAAAAGATGTTCTGGAGGTATCACATGGATTATCTGAATGCTTTCTGGGTCGGAGGTTTGATTTGTGTTCTGGTGCAGATCCTCATGGAGAAGACCAAGCTTTTACCGGGCAGAATTATGGTGCTGCTGGTTTGTCTCGGGGCACTGCTCAGTGTGTTTGGCTTTTATGAGCCGTTTCAGGATTTCGCCGGAGCAGGTGCGAGTGTGCCGCTTCTTGGATATGGCAATACGCTGATGAAGGGTGTCAAGGAAGCGGTGGATCAGGAAGGATTTATCGGCCTGTTCATGGGAGGATTTAAGAGCGGCGCCGTAGGATGCGCGGCAGCGCTTGTCTTTGCTTATCTTGCCAGTCTGATTTTTAAACCCAAGATGAAATAAATGGAGATTAGTGTGAATTAGAGTCCGGCAGCATGACCGAAAGGGGTTATGCTGCCGGGATTTTTCTTTTTCTATGTCGGGAAAACCTATGGTATAATTTAGCTGTATCATATTTTTTCAGAAGAGATTGGGGATAAGAGCCTTGAAGAGCTGATTGGGAATCCGGGAGACAGTTTTCAAGAACGGCTTTTTCAGTTGATCGACCGAAGCGGGATGGATGATGTCCGTGTTTATAAGGATGCGAACATTACGAAAA
>CAYTIH010000048.1:0-18355 GCA_964437825.1 uncultured Clostridium sp.
TGTTGGAAATGGGAGTTCCTGTCGCAAAAGTAACCCCCTTGCCTCCAGTAATTTCCACCACATAAGCGGGTGGTGGAATTTAAAATTTCATTTTAGGCATATTTCAAAAAATATTTTTGTACGCCTTTCCTACTCAAATCACGGTATTTTCCTTGCAAAATTTATATTTTACGGTACAATGGAAAAGGCAATACTGTAGGAAACACATTATAAAAAAGGTAATAGATTGGAAAATAAGCTTGATAGCTTATTTTTCAATCAACAATTTGAGTCGGAGCCTCAAATATGCCATGATCGCAGACTATCGCGTGTCATCGCAATAAATCGCTCTGACATGGAGGATTTTTATGATCAGTGCAAACAACGTCACCTACCGCGTAGGTAAAAAAGCTTTATTTGAGGAAGTCAACATCAAATTCACGGAAGGGAACTGCTACGGCCTGATTGGTGCAAACGGAGCCGGCAAATCCACTTTTTTAAAAATCCTCTCCGGACAGCTTGAGACCACAAACGGCGATA
Organism: uncultured Clostridium sp.; assembly: GCA_964437825.1. GTDB lineage: Bacteria > Bacillota > Clostridia > Lachnospirales > Lachnospiraceae > JBJFCE01. The sequence goes on from CAYTIH010000048.1 coordinate 520, forward strand.
TTTCCATCACCCCGGGACAGCGTCTTTCTTTTCTGGAACAGGACCACTTCAAATATGATTCTTATACAGTTATGGATACAGTCATTCTCGGAAATGAGCGCCTCTATCAGGTCATGAAGGAAAAGGACGCCATTTATGCCAAGGAGGATTTTTCCGATGAAGACGGTATTCATGCCAGCGAGCTGGAAGCGGAATTTGCGGAGATGGACGGATGGGAAGCGGAATCAAACGCTGCCATGCTCTTAAACGGTCTCGGTATTGATACGGAGCTTCATTATGCCGTTATGGGCGATTTAAACGGCAGTGAAAAAGTAAAAATCCTTTTGGCCAAAGCGCTGTTTGGCAATCCCGATATCCTGCTGCTGGATGAGCCCACCAACCATCTGGATCTGGACGCCATTGCATGGCTTGAGGAATTTCTGATCGACTTTGAAAATACGGTCATCGTCGTATCCCACGACCGTTATTTCCTGAACAAGGTTTGTACCCATATCGCAGACATCGATTACGGCAAGATTCAGCTGTACGCCGGAAACTATGACTTCTGGTTTGAATCCAGTCAGCTGCTCATCAAACAGATGAAGGAAGCAAATAAAAAGAAGGAAGAAAAAATCAAGGAGCTGCAGGAATTCATTTCCCGCTTCTCGGCCAATGCAAGCAAGTCAAAGCAGGCGACCTCCAGAAAGCGTGCTCTTGAAAAAATTGAACTGGATACGATCCGTCCGTCCAGCAGGAAATATCCCTACATTGATTTCCGCCCTGACAGGGAAATCGGAAACGAAGTCCTGTGTGTGGAAAATATCAGCAAAACCATAAACGGGGAAAAGGTGCTGGATCATGTATCCTTTATTTTGAATCATGAAGACAAGGTTGCGTTCGTAGGCAGCAACGAGCTTGCAATTACCACACTTTTCAGGATTCTCGTAGGCGAGCTGGAACCCGACGAGGGTACTTATAAATGGGGCATAACCACCTCCCAGGCTTATTTCCCGAAGGACAATACCGAAGAATTCGACAACGACTTAACGATTACCGACTGGCTGACCGGCTATTCTCCCGTCAAGGATGTTACGTATGTACGCGGTTTCCTCGGACGTATGCTCTTTGCGGGCGAGGACGGCGTCAAACGTGTGAAGGTTTTGTCCGGAGGCGAAAAAGTCCGCTGTCTGCTCAGTAAAATGATGATTTCAGGCGCCAACTGCCTGATTCTGGATGAGCCTACCAACCATCTGGATATGGAATCCATCACTGCGCTAAATAACGGGCTGATCAAATTCAGCGGCGTCATCCTGTTCTCCTGCCATGACCATCAGTTTGTTCAAACCACGGCAAACCGTATTATGGAGCTGTTGCCGGACGGAACACTGATTGACAAAATTACCACCTACGACGAATACCTGGCAAGCGACGCCATGGCAAGAAAACGTACGGTTTATAATGCAGATCAATTGAAAAAAGAGGATGACGAAAACTGATGAGAGCGGTTGATTTACATGCACATTCCAATAAATCCGACGGTTCCATGTCCCCCGCCGAGCTGACTTCCTACGCCGCCCGAAAGGGGCTTCGCGCCTATGCGCTGACGGACCATGATACCGTCGACGGTTTGTACGAAGCGCAAAAGGAAGCCGAAAAATATCCTGATCTGGAGGTTGTCCCCGGAATTGAATTATCAACGGAATACAGAGGCCGCGATATCCATATCGTCGGCCTTTATATTCAGTATAACCGGCCGGACTTTCTTGATCACCTGACCCGTTTTCGGAATTCCCGCATTACCCGTAACGAAAAAATGTGCCGCAGCCTTGCGGACGCAGGGATTGACATTACCTTTGAGAAATTGCAGGCGGAATATGAAGGCAGTGTTATTACAAGAGCTCACTATGCACGCTATCTGCTTGCCCACGGCTATGTCAAGTCCCTCCCCGAGGCTTTTGACCGTTATGTGGGAGATCATACCAAATATTTCGTTCCGCGTGAAAAAGTGACGCCGGTTCAGGCTGTAGAACTGATTTTAAAGGCGGGCGGGATTCCCATTCTGGCGCATCCTGTCCTGTATCATATGAGCAATGCGGCTCTTGAAGAGCTTGTATCCGAGCTGAAAGACGCAGGCATGATCGGCATGGAATGTATTTACAGCACTTATTCCGCTTCCGAAGAACGCGACATGAAACGTCTTGCGGACAAATATGAGTTAGCCTACAGCGGCGGCTCGGATTTTCACGGAAAGGCAAAGCCGGGTCTTGAACTTGGCACCGGTTACGGAAAACTGTTTGTACCGGAGGAACTATTGGATCATCTGGTGAGTGCCCGAAAAAAGGCCGGAAAGGGTATATGATGTCACAAAAAATATTATTTACGGATCTCGACGGGACCCTGCTTCGGGATGATAAAACAATCTCCGAACGGGTAAAAGATGCGCTTTATGATATGAACAAGCGGGGACATGTGCTCGTTTTTACCACCGGCCGTCCCCTGAAAAGCGTTTTGGAGGTTCGGGAAACTCTGGGGCTCTGCTTTCCGGATTCCTATATCATCGCCTATAACGGAAGCCTCATTTACCACTGCGATACCGAAACTCCCGTTATGGAACACACCATAGCACTGCAGGATGTCGCCGCCATTATGAACGAAGCACGCGCTCTCGGCATTCACTGCCATACTTATGAGAACGACTGCATCATTTTCGAGCAGGACACCCCGGAGCTTACCTACTATAGGCAGAACATCCATCTGCCTTCTAAATTCGTGGCTGACATCCCGTCCGCACTGACCAGGGCTCCTTATAAGCTGATTGCAATTCAGCTTCAGGATCACGCACTGCTTGAGGCCTTAAAAGAGCATGTGTTATCCAAACTATCCGGACGCATCACTGCCGTATTTTCCAATGACCGCTATCTGGAATTCTACCCGGTATCCTCCGGGAAAGGAAACGCAGTCACGCAGCTATGCGCACTCTTGCATATTCCGATTCAAAACAGCGCCGCGATCGGGGATGAAAGCAACGATATCTCCATGCTGAAGGCCGCAGGTCTCGGCTGCGCCATGGCAAACGCAAAGCCCGCTGTCAAAGAGGCCGCGGACTTTATTACAACCTTTGATAATAACCATGACGGAATCTGTGATCTTCTATCCTTTTTCTTTGGTTGACATAAGATTCTTCTTTTCCCAACCGCCCTGCAGATACCGGGCAGACGCAGCAATAAGCGCAATCACCCGGCCCGCACAAAATGCCCGCCAGATAATATCTACTCCGATGATGTGCGCAAACCCGATCGTTAACACCAGCCTGATCACAAAGCTGAGCATAGTCGTAATGATAAACCGGCTCAGCGCAGCCAAATGCGATTCCCGCCGCTGCCGGTGCGTCCCATATCCGTTTTCCCTCGCTCCGATTTCTTGTGCAGCCGTGCTGCCCGGGCCGGCTACCCTTCCACAATCAGAAATCTGCCGTCGCCAATATCAAAAACCTCATCGGCCGACAGTATTTCCTGCGCATCGGCGCCTTCCATATCTACGCCTTCTTCGTTAAAATATTCCCATACTTCCTCGGGAGAGTCTACAACAACAGCCATACACTCCTCCAAAAAATTTTCCGCCTCATCTTTCGTATCGGCCACATTCTCATCAAACAGCTGACTCTGTTTTTTCAGAAACGTATCCAATACCGCGTCATCAAATTCATGCATACCGCTTACCTCCTGTCTGTTTGTACCCCCCCCCGAAAAGAACCTTCTCTGCTCCTCGGAGCCGCTTCACATTTCCGCTTCCTCAATCCGTCTCAGAGTCTCTTGCTTCCTCAATCTGTCTCAGAGTCTCTTTCAGCACGCGGCACACTCCCTTTTGTGTATAATCCGGGCAGCTATACCTTGCAGCCTGTTTGACCGGTCCTCTGGCATTTTCCACTGCAAAGCTCATTTTTGCAGCTTCCATCAGTCCTATATCATTCTCATTATCTCCAAAGGTCATGGTTTCTTCGTATCCGATCTGAAAATAGTCCTGAATCAAACGGATTGCATTTCCCTTATCCACGGACGCATCCATGAAATCGACCCATTCCTCGCCTGCCATGCAGACCTTGACGCGGTCCTTCCATGCAGGAATCAATTCCTGTTCACCGATTTCACGAATGGATCCTTCATGCCGGATTGCAATCTTGATCATGCGCGGATTTCCCGCAAGCACATCCGTTACGACCTCCATCTTGTTGCGGTATCTGTCCCGAATCAGGGAAATAAATGCCCGGCTTTGTGATTCCACCAGACTTCCCTGCGGCGTAGAAACCACGAAATCATAATCCCCGCCATAAGAACGCAGCTGCCTTATAATCTCCGCCGCATCCTCGGCCTGCATATCCGTTACGGACAAATCCTGCCCCTTGTATACAATATGAGCCCCGTTTTCCGCAATATACACAATTTCATCCGCTACCTGCGCAAACATGGCCCGGATACTGTAATACTGCCTGCCGCTGGCAACACAGCACAGGATTCCCTTCTTCGTCAGCTCATGCATCAGCATAGGAATCTCGGGGTCCACCTCCGGCGAAGACTCCTTGACCAGCGTACCGTCAATATCCGTCGCAATCAGCCGGATTTGACGAAGATCCGGCTTTCGCTCCGTCTTGGCCTGTTCCTTTTGCAAATCGTCCTTCAAATCGTTCTGTAATCTGTCCTGCAGATAGGAAGCCTCATGGATCAGTCTGGCAATGGGCAGTCCCACCACATTCAGATAGTCCCCTGCAATTCTTTCCACATACACTGCAAATCTTCCCTGTATGCCATATGCCCCGGCCTTATCCATCGGTTCGCCCGTAGCAATATAGTCCCGGATTTCCTCATCCGTCATGGGATAAACCGTAACATCGGTTTTTTCAAAAAAGGTTGTGCTTCGTTTTGAGGTCAAAAGAGTAACTCCGGTATAAACCTGATGCGTTTTCCCCTGAAGCAGATGAAGCATACGATATGCGTCTTCTTCATGCTTCGGCTTACCGAGTATTTCTCCTCCAAAGGCTACAACCGTATCCGCACCGATCACCAGACAATCCCGTTCTCCCTGTACCTTTCCTGCTGTTTCTAACTGCTCCATGACATCCTCGGCCTTCTGCCCGGATAACTCCATGACCATCTGCTCCGGACTTGTCTGCGTGATCCGTTCTTCTTTTTTGCTGACGAGAACCTCGAAGGATAATCCCGCCTGCGTCAGTATTTCTTTTCTTCTGGGCGATGCCGATGCCAATATGATTTGATAGTCCTTCATTATGATACTCCGTATACTTTTTTTTGCTGCCAAGCGGTCTGCGAAATTTTAGTTTTTATGGTGTCGGAATATGTGTCTCGGGGATAAACACTCTCCCTTTCACTGTGACATCCCTGATTTCCGCTGCCGCTGTTGCCTCTTCACAAAAAGCATCCTGATAGGAATAGGGCTCCTTACCGCGTCTGTTCACCTTTTGGTAGGTGCCGTCCGCCTGCAGCAGATGTGCTTTTACATTGTCCCTGAGCTGGGAATCCAATAGGTGCATAACTTCTTTTTTCAGCGCCTCATCCTCCACCGGAAACAGGATTTCCACCCTTCGCTCCAGATTTCTGGGCATCCAGTCCGCACTTCCCATATAGAGCTCGTGCTTTCCGTTGTTTTCGAAATAAAAGATCCGTCCGTGCTCAAGGAAATTACCCACAATGGAGCGCACCCTGATATGCTCGCTCACACCCGGAATTCCGACCTTGAGACAGCAAATGCCGCGGACGATCAGATCAATTTCCACCCCTGCAGAAGAAGCCTCATACAGTGCCGCAATGATATCCCTGTCGCAGAGCGAATTCATCTTTGCTATGATCCTGGCCGGCTGACCGTCCCTTGCGTTTACGGTCTCACGGCCGATCAAATGAAGGAAGCGCTGCTTTAACCAAAGCGGAGCCAGCGAAAGCTTATTCCAGGAAAGCGGCTCGGAATAGCCGGACAGCATATTAAAGACAGCGGTCGCATCCTCACCGATGGATTCCTGGCAGGTCAAAAGACCAAGGTCCGTATAGATTTTTGCCGTGGCATCATTGTAATTACCGGTTCCAAGGTGGACATATCTTCTGATTCCGTCTTCTTCCTTGCGCACCACAAGTGTAATTTTGCTGTGAGTCTTTAATCCGACCAATCCGTATATGACATGGCAGCCTGCTTTTTCCAGCTTCTTTGCCCAGACAATATTATTTTCCTCATCAAAGCGCGCCTTTAATTCTACCAGTACGGATACCTGTTTGCCGTTCTCCGCAGCCTGCGCAAGCGCCGCAATGATCGGCGAATTGCCGCTGACACGATACAAGGTCTGTTTGATGGCCAGTACATCCGGGTCCTTTGCCGCTTTTTGGATAAAATGAACCACAGGGGTAAATGACTGATAGGGATGATGCAGCAGAATGTCCCCCTTCTTAATCTGCTCAAAAATATCGCAGTCGGGCGGAAGCTTTGGATGATTCTGCGGAATATATGTTTTTTTCTTAAGGTCATCACAACCTTCCATACCATACATTTTCATCAGGAAGGTCAGATCCAGCGGCCCGTTGATATTATAGATTTCCTCCGTGCTGATCCCAAGCTCGTTTTTGATAATCTTTAAGAGCCTTGCATCCATACCGTCCTCCACTTCCAGACGGATTGCCTGACCCCACTGACGTCTCTTGATCTGTTTTTCTATTTCTTTTAACAAATCCTCCGCTTCATCCTCTTCGATCGTCAAATCTGCATTCCGCATAATTCTGAACGGATGGGCGCATACGATATCGTAATTTAAAAAGAGCTTGCGGATATTTCTCTCAATAACCTCCTCAAGCAGGATCACCGTTGTTTCGCCCTCAGGGGACGGAATGCGGACAATCCTCGGCAGTACGCTCGGCACCTGGACGGTTGCAAATTCCAGCCCGTCATCGCCGCCCTTTTTGGAAAGCAGTGCTCCGATGTTCAAGGATTTGTTCCGAATGAGCGGAAACGGTCTTGAGGAATCCACCGCCATAGGCGTGAGCACCGGATATACATGATCAATAAAATATCGGTCAATATAGCTTCCTTCCTCTTCTGTCAGCTGCTCATGATGTTCAATCACCTTCAGGTGATTCCGGGCAAGCTGCGGCAGGAGTGACTTCCTATATACGGAATATTGTTCTTTTACCAGCTCATGCGTCACCTCATCCAGCATCTGAAGCTGCTGCTTGGGCGTATATCCGGCAATATCCGGCTTTTTGTACCCGGCGTTCACCATATCCTTTAAGGATGCCACGCGGACCATAAAAAATTCATCCAGATTGGAAGCGGTAATGCTTAAAAATTTCAGTCTTTCAAACAACGGATTGCTTTTATCCCTTGCTTCCGATAACACTCTTTTATTAAAGAGAATCCAGCTCAGCTCGCGATTGCAATAATATGCGGGATCTCTGAAATTAAACACAGTTTCCATGCTTTTTCCTTTCCTGATTTCATTTTTTCTGTCTGATGACCGGACGGATACTGTATACTTCCTCAAAAAAGTCCGCCTTTGTTGAGAACAGCCCCCGCTCCAGTGTGATATCCATATCCGTATCCACGGACAGGATGAGTTCCTCTTCTCTGACCACTGCCTTAATATTCTTAAACTTCTGTTTATGACTGCGGTCAAGCGCATTCGCCAGTCTCAGTATCGCCGTCAGCTTGGCAGTGACCAGATAGGCCTCTCTGTCAAGTCCGGTCATCCTGCTCATCTCCTTATAATACTGAAATTCCAGATGATTATATTTTACTACATTCGCTACAATTTCACGCTCTGCATGGGACAGCCCTATAATCTCCGTTGCCATAATGATACTGTAGGAGCATTCCCCCAAATTGGTAAGACTGATATATTTACCGCAGTCATGAAGTCTTGCGGCAATCTGTAACAGCAGGCGCTGCCTTTTCCCAAGACCATGAACCTTTTTCATGCTGTCATAAATCGTCAGTGCAATCATCTCAAGCGTATCGCTCCGCTTCCTGCTGCCCATATAGCGTTTGCTGATACTCTTGGCACAGGCTATGATGTCCTGTTCAAAATCATGCGTGGAAGGAATCAGGTTATGCATTTCCGCATATTCGTATGCAATCCCGTCGCAAAGCGTAACGCCCGGAGCCCAGATCATTCCTGCATTGCAAATATTCATGACCTGTTTTGTCAGGACGGAGGATATATACAAAAGCGGCGCATTTTCTTCCGGAATTCCAAGCACTCCCGCAATCTGTTCGCTGGTGCGGCTCTTGATGGAGGTCATAAACTGATCGAAACCGGCCGCATCGATATAGCCGGGTTTATATTCCTTCCCGAATCTCTTCTGAAGAATCTGCGAAATATAATCATCCACCACTATGATATGCTTGATATCCCTGTCTTTTAAGTATAACTTTTTAAAAACCGCCAGCTGGTTGTCAATCATCTCCGATAACAGCTCATCAATCTGATTCGTCCTTGGCTTGATTCTCTGCATACGGTCTGCCAGTCTGAGCACACCCAATTTCAAATTCTGCGTTGTCACAAGGGTATCGTTTTCAAAAAGGGAAATCTGAATGGATCCGCCGCCGATATCAACAATGGCGGCTCCCTCTTCAATAATTTTATTAAAATCCTCTCCCCGCAGCGCAATTGCTTTATAATCCAAAAAACGCTGCTCCGAATTACTGAGCACTCCGACATCAATTCCCGTCCGTATCCTGATCTGGTCAAGCACAATGGTCGTATTTGCGGTTTCCCGGATCGCACTCGTTCCGTATGCCCTATATTCACTTACCTGATAGGTTTTCATAATTTCCGTAAATTCCCGGAGTATCCGGCACAGATCATCCATACTGTCATAGCTGATCTTTCCGGTCGCAAAGGTATCCGAGCCCAAATCAACCCGGTGTCTGATATGATCAATTTCTTTCACACCGTTTTTTCTGGTAATTTCGAATATCTTCATAGCCAGCTCATAGGAACCCACATCAATTGCCGCAAATGTCTTTAACGCCATAACCGCTCCTTTTTTTATACGTTAATTTTTCTCATAAATCGCTTTTCCCAAGCAGATAATCAATAAACTGCTGTGCGCATCTTCCCGACATGCCTCCATGACTTAACTCCCACTGACCGGCCTTTTGCAAGAGCTGTTCCCTCGGCATTGAAATCCGGTTTCGCTCAGCGAGCGCAATCACAATCTGTTCAAATTCCTTTTTGCCCGGTGAGCCAAAGAAAATCGTCACTCCGAATCTGGATACCAGCGACAGCTTCTCCTGTACGGTATCATTGGTATGCAGCTCCTCATCCCTGTCCTCCTTATCTCTGAAGGTTTCTTTAATCAGATGTCTCCGGTTGGAGGTGGCATAGATCAGAACGTTCTTTGGTTTTTTCTCAAGACCGCCCTCGATGACAGCCTTCAGATATTTATATTCTATTTCGAATTCTTCAAAGCTTAAATCATCCATATAGATGATAAATTTGTAATTTCTGTTCTTGATCTGGCCGATCACATCATTCAGATCCTGAAACTGATGCTTATACACCTCTATCATCCTGAGGCCCCTGTCATAGTATTCATTCAAAATCCCTTTGATGCTGGAGGATTTTCCCGTTCCCGCATCCCCAAAGAGCAGGCAGTTATTGGCATTTCGCCCCTCGACAAAGGCCTGTGTATTGTCAATCAGCTTCTGCTTTGCGATTTCATATCCGACCAGATCCTCCAAATGCACATGCTGAATATTTAAGATCGGTTTAATCAAGGCGCCGTGTTCACCGTGTTCGATCCGAAACGCCTTATGGAGACCGAATTTACCGACACCGTACTCCTTATAAAACTGTGTCATAACGGTCTTCATTTCCTCCGTAGTATTACATTCACTAAGCTGCTTTGCCACATGGCAGATCCTGTCGCGGATTCTGGTATTGTATACCTTCCCGGCGGATTCGCCTTTTTCATAATGCTCTACCATGGGAAACAGGGTAATCCCGAGCTCCCCTGCCATTTCCCGAAAATCATATTCAAAGAATTCCCGCAGAATCTGAAAGTCATGCAGTGCGGCATCATTTAAGGTTCCTTCGATTTCTCCGACAATTTCACAGGAGGTACTGTACGCATTTTCATTATTTACCATCAGATCCGCCAGATAACAATGCCAGAGATTTCCATAAAATCCGTGCGTAGCCGCCTGCTCCAGAAGCGCCGAAATGCACTCATAGCAAAGCGATGCCATGTCCTCTTGATTATAATATTCGGACTTGTAGTTCTCCATCAGCCATGCCATATCCCAAAACACTCTGCCGCCTTCAAAATTACGATATAAAATCAGTTCTTTTTCTCTCATAACGCCGGTTCCCCTCGATCAATAATTGCCCAGAATCTTCATATTGCGGGTTTCCTCTCTCAGTCCCCGCAGCGCGTTCATAACCGCACTCTGGGACAGATTTCCCTCAAAATCAATAAAGAAACGATATTCCCAGTTTCTGTCTTCAATGGGACGGCTTTCGATCTTGGTCATATTCAGGTTATTATAAATAAAATGGGACAGGATATGGTACAAAGAACCGCTCCTGTGCGGAATTTCCAGACAAATACTGATCTTTCCCGCATCCTTTCGAAATACCTTCTGATTGGATACAATAATAAATCTGGTGGAATTGCTGTTGCTGTCATTGATTCCCTGATCCAGAACCTCAAGCCCATATACCTTTGCCGCATAAGCACTTGCAATCGCCGCCTGCGTCCGGTCCTGATCCTGTGCCACCTTATTTGCAGCAAAAGCATTGTTTTTCAGACTCACCTGTCTCCAATCAGGATGGTCCTGCAGATAACGCGCACTTTGCATCAGGGACTGCGGATGGGAATATACCGTTTTCAGATCACTGATCTTCGTTCCCGGCACCCCCATCAGGCAATGTTCAATCGGGATAATCTGCTCTCCGACAATATAATTTTCAAATTCCACCAGCAAATCGTAAATTTCGCTGACAATTCCTGCAGTGGAATTTTCAATCGGCAAAACCGCAAAATCCGCACTGCCTTCTTCAATGGCGCCCATGGCATCCCGGAAGGTATCCACATGATAGCTGTTAATATGCTCTCCGAAGAATTGCTGCATGGCCGCCTGGGAATAAGAGCCCTCCGCTCCCTGAAATACAATTCTGGCCTTTTCGGTATCAAGCTTGTCCACGCCGATAAAAGGAAGCTTTCCTATGCTGCCGTTTTCCGCAAGCATCTGATACTGAAGCTTTCTGCTCATGGACATAATCTGCTCAAACAGCTCCTCAATCCCATGACGGTTAAAATCGTTATGCGTCAGTGTTTTTACCTTATTAATTTTTTCCTCTTCCCTTGCCTTGTCAAATACTTTTTTGCCGCTGCCGATCTTATATTCCGCAACTTCCCGACAAACCTCCATACGCTGCTCATAAAGTCTGACAATCTGATCATCAATATCATCGATTTGACTTCTTAATTCACTTAAATCCTTCTGCATATGCCTATGTTCATCCTTCCTTGTGACATCCTTGTGATATTAGGGAAACGCTGATGAAAGCGTTTCCCACAAGCCAACTTGTTGACTTTGGGATTATACGCCACGGAGTGGCAATTTCCACTGTAAATCCGTGCGCAGCTGCCGGAGGCGCTAAGAAAATACTGATTTAATCAGTATTTCCTCAGCAATATTTTATACCCAATTTCTAAAGCAAACAAGGCAGTATTTGCCTTTTTCCCCGGATACGGATATAATCAAAGAAAATGATATCCAGCTATTAAATTGTGAAGCTCCTTCCAAAATTAAAATTTGTGCAATGTTTTGATGAGTTTCGCAATTGCAAAACTACATAAAAAAGAAAGGATCCGCACCCATGAAGCCCAGAAATTTTATATTCCTGCTGATTTTTGTCATCCTGATTGCCGCTCTGGCAGTCGCCAAACATCTGACCGCAGACCGGGTCGAAAATATTGAAACCGGATATCTCGGCAACACTGCCGGGAATTTATATAACGGTGGTTATTTTTGTGAAGAAAACGGAAAGGTTTATTTTTCCAATTTTTATGACAACGGAACGCTTTACAGCATGAATTCGGACGAATCCGACATCAAAAAGCTTTCCAACCAATCCGTCAAATTCATTAACGCAGCCGGCAGTCATCTTTATTATTACATGTCGGACAATACAAACGGTTCCGACTTAGGCAGTGTTCTGAGATCCTCCGGGATCTATCGCTGTACCACGGACGGTCAAAATATCAAATGTCTGAAAAAATGCGTTTCCGATTCTCTGCTGCTAAACGGCAATCGCATTTATTACCAGTATTATGACAGCGCCAGCGGTTTTTCTCTGTACCGTATGTCCACAAAAGGAGAAGACGATACTCAGGTCACCGACTATATTGTCAATCCGGCCTGCGGAGACCAGAACAATATCTATTTTCACGGAACCCAAAACGACCATAATCTCTATCGTCTGGATACCGAGACGGATACCGTTACCAGAATTTGGGACGGCAGTCTCTGGAATCCTGTTTATTCGCAGGGCTATATCTACTATATGGATTTATCGGATCACTACCGTATCTGCCGCCTTGATATGACAACCGGCGAAGTCAGTATCGTTACCTCAAAACGGGTGAATTTCTTCAATGTTTCGAATGATTATGTTTTCTTCCAGACAGACGGGGATGAAGATGCGGCTCTGATTCGTGTCAATAAGGACGGCAGCTGTGAAACCGTACTTGCATACGGTGTATACAGCAATCTGAGCCTTACAGACAATTATCTTTATTTCACGGCCTATGGTTCCAATACTATGTACCACTGCCCTGTGAACTCGGATTATCCTGAAGAATTCACCGCCGCTTTTGACAGCGCGGCAGCGAATATGAAATAAGTATCATATGCTGCAAAGCTTTAGCTTTGCAGCTCTTTCCATAATTCCCGCATACTTTTCCCGCTGACAGGATGCTTCCACAAGGGGTTCAGCTCACACATGGGCTTTAAAACAAATTCGCGGTTGTGCAGGTCAATATGCGGAATGATCAGATCGGATTCATACAGGATCAAATCATCATAAAAAAGAATATCTAAATCCAGGGTCCGCGGTCCCCAGTGAATCTTTCGCTCCCTGCCCGCTTCCTGTTCTATTTCATGTAAAAATCCAAGCAGCTCATGCGGCGTCAGCAGCGTTTGAAAATAGACTGCTCCGTTCAGAAACTCCGGCTGATCCGTAACGCCGTACGGCGCGGTCCGGATAAAAGAGGAGGTTTTCAGCTTCCTGATACGTTTCTCCTTTTCCAGCTTTGCAACGGCTTCTTTCAGCAGCGCTTCACGGTTGCCCAGATTGGATCCCAGCGCCACATAACAGTCATGCCATCCTCTGTGAATCTTCACCGATACGGACTCAAACTTCATCGGAATCGGCGCCTGTGGCTTTCTCAGTTCCAGATCCAGCGCCTGAACAAGCGGAAAATGCAAAAGCACATGCTCCGCCACATGCTCCGCCGCAGCCTCGATCAGGTTCCATGTATGCTCCGTCATAACCTTAGCCATTTCTTCGCAAACCAGACCATAATGCGTGGAATCCGCAAGCGCATCCGTTCGGCCCGCTTTTTGCGTATCCGTATACAGCACAGCATTCAGATAAAAGTGCTGCCCCTTTTCGTTTTCCTCCGGAAATACGCCATGATGAGCGTATACCTCAAGATTGTCGATTCTGATTTCATCCATATCAGTCACCCTGCTTCCCTGATGGCCTCCGCCATGCGGATGGCCCTGACATTTTCTTTAACATCATGTACTCTGACGAAGGCATAATGCTGCATGACAGCCATCACGGTTGTAACCAGAGTTCCCTCCATGCGCTCCGTCACCGGCAAATCGAGTGTCAGTCCGATCACGGACTTTCTCGAGGTTCCAAGCAGCAACGGATACCCGAACATATGAAGCTCACCCATATGCTTTATAATTTCCAGATTGTTTTCATAATTTTTTGCAAAACCGACGCCGGGGTCCAGCATAATATGATCCTGAGGAATCCGTGCTCTCTGCGCAATTTGAAGTGTTTCGGATAAATCCGCAATCAAATCCTGCACAAAATCCGTATAATCCGCCTGCTCCCGATTATGCATCAGACAACAGGACTTTCCGCTTTCGGCAATGACCGCCGCCATGTCCGCATCGTATTTTAATCCCCAGATATCATTAATCAAATCCGCACCCGCCTCAATACCGGCACGGGCCACGCTGCTCTTATAGGTGTCCAGCGATACCGGAATATTAAATTCCGATTTAATTTTTGCAATAACCGGTACGACTCTTTCGATTTCTTCCCGGTCGCTCAGCTTTTGATATCCCGGCCTGGTGGATTCTCCTCCCACATCTATGATCGAAGCCCCTTCCGAAATCATCTGCTGCGTATGACGCAGCGCATCCTCCATACGGTTCCATTTTCCACCGTCAGAAAAAGAATCCGGCGTTACGTTCAGGATTCCCATTACATAAGTATGATTTGCCGTATCAAAGTCCCGATTTCCGATTCTCATGATCAATTCCTTTCCATTACTTTTTGAATTACTCTTTCAATTACCCCTTCCGCTACGTATGGCTACCGAATGATATCCATGTTTTTTTTCTCTTTACTCCAGTCACATATACTCTCGGCCTTACAATAGTAGCAGGGGCGGCTCATTTTATCCGCGCGGTACAAAACGCCCCGCAGATTCCGTTCCTCTTTTACGGACGCGTCCCTGTGATGCAGCACAGCATCAATAATAACACTCGTTTCGTTATCGTCAAAGCCGCTTGCTTTCAGAATATCGGGCGCAAGCGCTGCGCCTGCCCTCTCATGGGGCGTTCCGTTCTCATACTGGACATACCGCCCGATATCATGTACCAGAGCCGCCGCATAGATCAGTTCCCCGGAAATTCCCATTCCTTCCTCCAGATTTAACAGCTGTCCGATTCTCGCCACATCCATAAAATGAGGCATATCATGATGACAAAAGCTCCGGTGCCGTTCGGCTTCTTCATTTTTAGTCATACACTCTCTGTATATGGGATTTTGTAAAATCCGATTGACACGAATCATTTTTTCCGTCATTTCGTTATCCCCCAAGCATCTGAAAGAATCTGTTTTGCAAACGCTCATCCGTTTCAAAGACTCCCCTTGTGGCAACCGTTACCGTTTTACTTCCCGGCTTCTTAATGCCCCGCATGGTCATACACATATGCTCTGCCTCCAGCATGACCATGGCGCCCTTGGGACCCAAATACTCCATCAAGGCATCGGCAATCTGAGCGGTTAATTGCTCCTGAAGCTGCAGACGCTTTGCATATACTTCGACGGTTCTTGCCAGCTTGCTAAGCCCGACCACTCTGCCATCGGGAATATAGGCAACATGTGCCCTTCCATAAAAAGGCATTAAATGATGTTCACAGGTGGAATAAAATACAATATCCTTTTCCAGTACGATTTCCGCACTACCGGTACGAAAGGTTTTGGAAAGCGGGATTGCCGCATCCTCCTCCATGCCGCTGAAAATTTCCTCATACATTCTGGCGATGCGGTTCGGTGTTTCCGCAAGTCCCTCTCTGGTAACATCCTCCCCGATTCCTTCTAATAAAAGCTTTACTGCTTCTTCTATTTTCTTTTTATCCACCATAGCTGTCTCCCCTGCCGCTCTTCCACGTTTTTCTATTTCTTCATGTCCTGCGACCGCTTATGCTCCGCCTTTTTCTCCGCAGTATTTTTGCTCCGGCTCCTTACAATTTCCGTCAATTTTCCCAAATAGGACAACGATCCGAAGGATACAATTACCGTTTGGGAATCTGCAAGCAGATACGCCATCTCCACTGCCTCCTCCAGACTGTCCGCCGCAGTTACACTCGGTTGATATTCTCTCACTTCCCGCGCCAGGTCATACGCGGACATTGCTCTGGCATTTCCCGGGGCAGCCACGGTAATCACCTGCTGTGCCAGAGTCGCCGTGCTTTGTATGATTTTCGGATATTCCTTATCACGCAGGATACCCATAATGAATATTTTCCGTTTTCCGTGCACGTAAAGCTCTATGGAGTGCGCCAGCTTTTCAGCCGCCTCTGCGTTGTGAGCTCCGTCCACGATAAACAGAGGCTTCTTGGAAAGCACCGTAAAACGGCCGGGCCAGCAGGCAGCTGCAAGCCCTTCCCTGATCTGTGCCTCACTCACCGGAAATCCCAGGTTCCCAAGCTCCTGCAGCACGCAGAGTGAAAGCACCGCGTTTTCTATCTGAAAGCTGCCCCCCAGAGAAATACGCAGATTCCGGTAATCTCCGTAAGAAAAATTTTGTTTTTCCATGCCATAGCGGATATCCCGGGCCTTAGCGGAGTCTGCAACGACAAGCTTCGCATGAAGCTGCCCGCACCGGTTTTTGATCACTTCCATGACCTCCGGCTTCTGGCTCATACTGACGACCACGCTTCCGGGCTTGATAATACCTGCCTTCTGAACCGCAATCTCGGACAGTGTCTTTCCCAGAAACTGCATATGATCCATGCTGACAGATGCAAACACACATACAAGCGTTGTTGTAATCAGATTCGTCGCATCCAGCAGTCCTCCCATCCCTGTTTCCAATACCACAATATCACATTTATGATCCGCAAAAAAAAGAAATGCAACCGCGGTCTCTATTTCAAATGCGGTTGGATGAGGCAGTCCCTCCGCCTCCATGGCATCCGCCTTTTCACTGACCTGAGCAAGATATCCCGCAAAAGCCTGTTTGGAAATCATTTTTCCATCGATTTGAAAGCGCTCCCTGTAATCAAAAACCGCCGGAGAGCTGTATCGCCCGGTATGGTATCCCGCTGTTGTCAGAACCGATGATACATATGCCAATGCGGAACCTTTCCCGTTGGTACCTGCAATATGAATAAACTGACATAAATCCTGCGGATTTCCCAGTCTCCTGCACAGTTCTTTGATGGACGCAAGTCCCAAGGAACTGCCAAGATGATTTACTTTTTCCATATATTCCATTGCTTCCGAGTACTTCATCATGGACGCCGCCTGTTAACAAAAAATTTTAATCTTAGTTACATAGAATTCTTCTTTTCACACAAACTGGTGTTATGAATACGCATCATAACACCAATCCCATCAAACATCATATGAAAAAGAAACATCTGCAAAGGTTCCTGCAGGATTTTACCCTGTGCGGTTTGATCGGTCTGCTTACCGAGATCGGCTTTACGGCCATGAATTCTCTGAAAAGACGCGATTATTCCCTCAAAGGAACAACCTCCCTTTGGATGTTTCCCATCTACGGTACTGCTGCCGCCATTGTGCCCGTTTCTTCTTTTTTGTCCAAAAAGAAGACTCCCACATGGCTGCGCGGCACATTCTATATGCTTTGCATTTATGCCGCGGAATTTGCCTCCGGTAAAAAGCTGCGTACAAAAAAGTGCTGTCCCTGGGATTACCGCCGCTCCCGCCTGCACATCAACGGACTGATCCGGCTGGACTATGCTCCCTGGTGGTTTCTGTTCGGACTTGCCATCGAAAAGCTTTTTCATACGCTGCACCGGTCGGACTCCGGTCAGGAAACAGTATCCTAAAGGTCAGCCGGATCCGCATCCTCCAGATCTCCGGCGCCAATGTTGAGCATATTCATGGTTCTGCGCTTCATACGCGCCTCCTCCGACACCTTGAGTATGAAATCCTTGATCGCTTTGGAATTCCTGATATGTTCCAGTACCAGCTGTGGATGCGTCGTATCACCGGTAAAACAGGTAATCGTACCCAGACCGAACATTTTTTCGGCCAAGGTCGCGCTGTGACGTACATCCTGAACCTTATACATGTAAC
>CAYTIH010000049.1:0-18304 GCA_964437825.1 uncultured Clostridium sp.
AGGAAATGATCTTCCTACTATCGTTTATAACGTAAACCACACAACTCTGACCAAGGAAGATACTATTATCTCTGCAGCTTCCTGTACTACAAACTGCTTAGCTCCTATGGCTAAGGCATTAAATGACCTTGCTCCTATCGAGTCCGGTATTATGTGCACAATTCATGCTTACACAGGAGATCAGATGATTCTTGACGGACCTCAGAGAAAGGGCGACAAGAGAAGAAGCCGTGCAGGCGCTGTTAATATTGTTCCTAACAGCACAGGTGCTGCAAAGGCAATCGGTCTTGTAATTCCTGAATTAAACGGCAAGTTAATCGGCGCTGCTCAGCGTGTACCGACCCCTACAGGATCTACAACACTGTTATTCGCAGTTGTTAATAAGACTGTAACCAAGGAAGAAGTTAACGCAGCTATGAAAGCTCAGGCTACCGAGTCCTTCGGTTATAACGAAGAAGAAATCGTTTCTTCCGATATCGTTGGTATGAGATTTGGTTCTCTGTTTGATGCTACTCAGACCATGGTTAGCCCGCTTCCTGACGGAAAGACTCAGGTAGAAGTTGTTTCATGGTATGACAATGAGAACTCCTACACAAGCCAGATGGTTCGTACCATCAAATACTTTGCTGAATTAGGCTGATTCACAGGATCTGAATAAAGTAGACCTACAAAGGTCCGGTCTTCATGGACCGGACCTTTATTTTATTGTATGCAGAAAACTCTGCAGATCAATGAATAATCAATGGAAAACAGGCCGGTGCAATGCCGGTTAATAAATTATATGGAGGAATTTATAATGGGATTAAATAAGAAATCCGTAGATGACATCAATGTGGCAGGAAAGCGCGTTCTTGTAAGATGCGATTTCAACGTACCTCTTAAAAACGGAGAGATTACTGATGAGACACGTATTGTTGCAGCGCTTCCTACTATTCAGAAGCTGATTAACGATGGCGGCAAGGTTATTCTCTGCTCCCATCTTGGCAAGGTAAAGAACGGACCTAATGAGGGCGAGTCTTTGGCGCCTGTTGCAAAGAGACTGTCCGAGAAGCTCGGCAAGGAAGTGAACTTTGTTGCAGATTATAACGTTACAGGTGCAGATGCAACCGCAGCGGTAGCAGCAATGAAGGAAGGAGATGTAGTTCTTCTCCAGAATACCCGTTTCCGTGGCTCAGAAGAAACCAAGAACGGCGAAGCATTCAGCAAGGAACTGGCTGATCTGTGTGATGTATATGTATGTGATGCATTCGGATCTTCTCATAGAGCACATGCATCCGTAGCAGGTGTTACAGATGTTGTTCGTGCAAAGGGCGGCGAGTGCGCAGTTGGTTATTTAATGCAGAAGGAAATTGATTTCCTTGGAAATGCGGTTGAGAATCCGGTCAGACCTTTTGTTGCAATTCTTGGCGGTGCAAAAGTTGCCGACAAATTAAATGTTATCAACAATCTGCTTGAAAAATGTGATACCCTGATTATCGGCGGCGGCATGGCATTTACCTTCTTAAAAGCAAAGGGATATGAAATCGGTAATTCCTTAGTGGATGATGAGAAGCTTGATTATTGTAAGGAAATGATGGCAAAGGCAGAGAAGCTTGGCAAGACATTACTGCTTCCTATCGATACCACAATTGCAAAAAGCTTCCCTGATCCGATTGACGGACCGATCGAAGTATCTTTTGTAGATGCAGATAAGATTCCGGCAGATGTGGAGGGACTTGATATCGGACCTAAGACTCAGGAGCTGTTCGCAGAGGCTGTTAAGTCCGCAAAGACCGTTGTTTGGAACGGACCCATGGGCGTATTTGAGAACCCGACTCTTGCAAAGGGTACCATTGCAGTAGCAAAATCTCTGGCTGAAACAGATGCAACTACCATCATCGGAGGCGGAGATTCCGCAGCAGCTGTAAATCAGTTAGGCTTTGCCGATAAGATGAGCCACATTTCTACCGGCGGCGGTGCTTCTCTGGAATTTCTGGAAGGCAAAGAGCTTCCCGGCGTTGTTGCAGCTGACGACAAATAAAACTTGCAAGACGCAAATATAAGAAAGAAATAGATAATTGAGAATGCCTAATAAGAAAAAGTTATAAGGAGAAAAGAAAAATGGCAAGAAGAAAAATCGTAGCCGGAAACTGGAAAATGAACATGACTCCGAGTCAGGCTGTTGCATTATGTGCAGAATTAAAGGATTTGGTAAAATCCGATGATGTTGATGTAGTATACTGTGTACCTGCAATTGATATCGTTCCTGTAGTAGAAGCGGTAAAAGGAACCAATGTTGAGGTTGGCGCTGAAAATATGTACTTTGAGGAAAAGGGCGCTTACACCGGAGAAATTTCTGCTGCAATGCTTGTTGATGCAGGCGTTAAGTATGTTATCATCGGACATTCCGAGAGACGTGATTATTTCAAGGAGTGCGACTGCTTATTAAACAAGAAAGTAAAGAAGGCTTTCGAAGCAGGCCTTACACCGATTCTTTGCTGCGGTGAAACTCTTGAGCAGCGAGAAATGGGCGTAACCATGGACTGGATTCGTCTGCAGATTAAATCAGACCTTGCGGACATTACTGCTGATCAGGTAAAGGGCATGGTTATTGCTTATGAGCCGATCTGGGCTATCGGAACAGGCAAGACGGCAACGACCGAACAGGCAGAGGAAGTATGTAAGGGAATTCGTGACTGTATCGCAGAAATGTATGACGCAGCTACAGCACAAGCTGTTCGTATCCAGTACGGCGGATCTGTAAATGCAGGCAACGCAGCAGAGTTATTTGCTCAGCCTGATATCGACGGAGGACTTGTAGGCGGCGCTTCTTTGAAGGCTGATTTCGGTAAGATTGTCAACTACAAATAATAAATTAGAATTGTCAGTTTTAAACAAATAAAACAAAATAAAACATTATAAATGACTATTTGATTTGGCTTTTTTTCCGGTTGAATAGTCTTTTATAATGTTTTACAATATTTCCATTATTACTTTTTCGTAACTTTACTTCAACATTTTCTCCATTATCATTTTTTTTATGTTCATACGGGTATTTTTATTGTAAAATAAGTATTAGCGGAATGAATAAATATTAATGGAAAAGGTTGTGAGCACAAAAGAAAAGAGGTATGGGATGAAGGCAGAGAAAATGAAAAAAAGCAAACGAAAAATCAGTAAATGCATACTTACCGTATTATTGGCGGCCGTCCTGTCTTTCGGGTCGGGGATGCAGGCGCAGGCTATAGAATTTACAACAACGGATGCCCCGGCAATTTTGGAGACAACGGGACAGATGGGGATTTATGCAGAGCCTGATCCGTCACAAAGCCCGGTTGCAATCGTGGATGCGGGAGTTCCGGTTCTGGTTACGGGAGTTACCTCCAATGGCTGGTTTCGTGTGGATGTCGGCGGCGTCTTTTATATGCAGGGAATTGCACTGGCCCAGCCGGGTACGATACAGGCCGAATTATCCGCTCAGCCGGAGCAGCAGGAGGCGCAGCCAGAACCGATCTCGTATATACCGCCTCAGAGGATGGAACGGATGAATATTACGCTTCAAAGCCGGGAGGAGATTTCTGACCTGATAAAGCAGGCTGCCGGAGCGCATGTCAGTCAGATCAGTGTAACCAGTAAGATCAGTGCATATAATGCATTGTGGAGTGCCGCCTGCGGAATTATTGATCAGAGAATTTGTACTTATGAGGAAGCTACGATCAATGGGTGCAGCATACACAGTTATGGAAACAGAAACTATGAATTAGAATTCAGTCATTTA
The DNA here is from genome assembly GCA_964437825.1 of uncultured Clostridium sp. Lineage (GTDB taxonomy): Bacteria > Bacillota > Clostridia > Lachnospirales > Lachnospiraceae > JBJFCE01. The sequence goes on from CAYTIH010000049.1 coordinate 3,758, forward strand.
AGTACGATTGAGGAAGAACAGGCTGTGGACAAAATGGTGGCGCAGATTGCAGTACAGTTCAATACAGGCTCCACCTATGATAAGATTCTGGCAGTACACGATTACATCTGCGAACATGTGGAATATTCCTATGAAACGAGGGATAAAGTTCCGGGATATGATTATCGGTCCGCGTACGATGCGTTAACCAGCGGGCAGACGGTTTGCACCGGTTATGCGTTATTGTTTCAGAAATTTATGGATATGATGGGAATTCCGTGCTTTGTGGCGTACGGAAATAATCATGCATGGAACATCGTCAATATAGACGGAAACTGGTATCATATTGATTGTACCAATGATGATGGAGCAAACGGCATTACAAGATATTTGTTTTTGGTTGGTTCCCAGACTGCCGGTTATACAACGTGGGGCGGTTTGAAAATCTCAGATAGCGATTATCAGCCAAACTAGAAAAATACAACTGCTACCTATACTATCGCATCTAATACATAAAATATTAAATTTATAATGTAGTACAAAACAACTGATTGATTTTTAATAATTTGTTTTGAAATTTTATAAAATATTAATAAAAATGCGGTTGATTTCGGCAAAAAATATGAAAAACGATCTACAAATGTAGCCAAAAAGATGCTAAAATAATAAAGCAAAGCAATTAATACTGTAGTCAACAGATAACGTATTATTTGAATAGGCACGCGTATAATACAAATTCATGCACATTTGTAGAAAGGGTGGTATTTTTAATGAAGAGATTAACAGAGTGTGAAGAAATGGTAATGAGTGTGATTTGGGATTCCGGCAGTGAACTGAACCTTCCGCAAATTGTAGAACGGGTTAATAAACGATATGACAAGAGCTGGGCGATGCAGACCGTATCCACATTTCTGACGAGACTCAGAAAAAAGGATGTAATCAGAGCGGATCGGGAGGGAAGAACATTTTACTATGCAGTTTTGCTCAGCAAACAGGAATACACTACAATGGTAGCAAAGAATATGCTGAATTTCTGGTTTGACGGAGATGTTGACAAGCTGGCGGCTGCGCTGCGAAAAGGTTAAAAGAGACACCGCTAAGAGAAGGATTACAAATAAAATGGAATTGACAGATGAATGAAAATAGAATAATGTATATTCTGTCGTTATGTAAGACATAATCACAGGGAGGAGAATCAAGATGAAAAAGAAAATTATGTCACTTATGCTGCTTTGTATGATGGCAGCAGCGCTTACAGCATGTGGAGGAAATAAGAAGGGGGGGGATCCAACCCTTGTTTATGAACTTCCGGATGGATTTACAGAACAGGAAGAAGGAATGTATTATGCGCCGGATTATCCGTCTGATACATCCAATATCTATATCCAGTCTTCTGAGAATGATCCTGTTGGTGTCAACTATACCGAGGATCAGTTTATTGATTTGGTAACTGAGACTTATGCATCTCAGGGATTTGAAATCAGTGATATGAACATGAACGAATTCACTACCGGTAAGCTTGATGATTATGAAACGCTGTTAATTGACTGCAGCTATACCTTAGGCGGTATTGAAATTGCTCAGATTGAGTTCATCGTACAGATTGACAAGACAACTTATGTTTTCACCTATACTCAGGCTCCTGGTTCTGATTGGAATGAAGCGTTCCACGAGAGTGTTAAGAGCATGGCAATCGAATATAAATAAGAGAGATTGTGAATAACGACAGGCATTTTCTGAGAAACTGAAAAAGTTTCTCAGAAAATGCTTTTTTTATATCATAGGAAATCCCGGGGATTGATAATCGGGTAACCGCAATACGCTTTTGGGTTGCGAAAAAGCCGAAAAACGTGTATAATCCTATAGCGGCAGCAGTAAACTGAAAACAGGTGCTGCCGGATCGTACCAGAATATAGAAAAGGAGAACATACTATGAGTAAGAAACCGGTTGTATTAATGATACTTGACGGATATGGATTAAATGAGAGAAAAGACGGAAACGCCGTTGCAATTGCAAAGACTCCCGTCATGGATAAATTAATGGCACAGTATCCCTTTGTACGCGGAAATGCCAGCGGAATGGCAGTAGGCCTTCCTGAGGGACAGATGGGTAACTCCGAGGTGGGACATTTGAATATGGGCGCGGGCCGCATTGTATATCAGGAGCTCACCAGGATTACCAAAGAAATTCAGGACGGTACTTTCTTTGAAAATCCGGCACTGATGGATGCCGTAAATAATTGTAAAAAAAATGATTCCGCACTGCATATGTTCGGTTTGTTATCCGACGGCGGTGTGCACAGTCATATTACACATTTATACGGACTTTTGGAGCTTGCAAAGAGAAACGGTCTTTCCAAGGTATATGTGCATACATTTCTGGACGGACGTGATACACCGCCTGCAAGCGGCAAGGGCTATGTAGAAGAATTGGAAGCAAAGATGGCTGAACTCGGCGTCGGCGCAGTGGCATCCGTTTCCGGACGTTACTATGCTATGGATCGTGATAATAATTATGATCGTGTACAGCTTGCATATAATGCTCTGACTAAGGGAGAGGGACAGACTGCTGACAGCGCTCCTGCTGCGGTTCAGAACTCCTATGACAAAGAAGAGACGGACGAATTTGTAAAACCGACCGTTGTATTAAAGGACGGGAAGCCGGTTGCAACGATTCAGGATCATGATTCTGTTGTTTTCTTTAACTTCAGACCGGATCGTGCAAGAGAAATCACCAGAAGCTTTTGTGATGATGATTTCAAGGGCTTTGAGAGGGGCAGGAGACTTGATGTAACATACGTTTGCTTCTCCGATTACGATCCGACAATCCCTAATAAAGAGGTTGCATTCCACAAGATTTCCGTAACCAACACCTTTGGCGAATGGCTTGCGGCAAATGGTATGAAACAGGCAAGAATTGCAGAAACAGAGAAATATGCACATGTTACATTCTTCTTTAACGGCGGTGTGGAACAGCCAAACGAGGGCGAGGACAGAATTTTAGTCAATTCCCCTAAGGATGTTGCAACCTATGATTTAAAGCCTCAGATGAGCGCTTATGAGGTTTGCGATAAATTGGTGGGCGCTATCAAATCAGGAAACTATGATGTAATTATCATTAATTTTGCAAATCCCGATATGGTCGGACATACCGGTGTGATTGACGCTGCTGTTAAGGCCGTAGAAGCTGTGGACGAATGTGTCGGAAAGGCAGTGGAAGCGATTCTGGAGACGGATGGCGTAATGTTCATCTGTGCGGATCATGGAAACGCAGAGCAGCTCGTGGATTATGAGACGGGCGCACCGTTTACCGCACATACAACGAATCAGGTACCGTTTATTTTAGTAAATTATGATACGGCATATACCTTACGTGACGGCGGATGCCTTGCAGATATCGTACCTACCCTGATTGAGGTTATGGGTAAAGAGCAGCCGGCCGAGATGACAGGAAAATCTCTGTTGATCAAAAAATAAAACTGCGAAACCGCTGCCATATACGGAATGATATGGCTTATGATATTGGAGCATTCCATGAAAAAATATTATCTTCTGTTTATAGCGATCCTGCTTTTGCTTCTGGATATCAGGATTCCGGCGGCTGCATATCCGGCGTATGAAGCTTTTTTTACGCAGGCACCTCAGACGGTGGAGCTGGTGATCGGACATGTGGTGGGCAGCAGAGTGCGGGTGGATCTGTTATCCGATGCGCTTGGTTATTTGCTGCTCATGGCAGCTGCTGTAATTCTGTCCATAAATAATAAGAAATTCAGACGTGTGGCGGTTTGGTCGGCGCTCAGCTTCGGAGTGAATCTATATAAGAATATCATGCCTTTTTTTCTCAACGGATCCGCCAGATTCCGTGTGGGCTATCTGATTTATTTTATAGCGGCAGTGCTTGAGACGGTAACAGTTTTCTATGCCATGTATACCCTGTGCGGTCAGCTGGAAACACTTGAAAATCACAGCTATAACAATCTTACCGTAATCGTTGCCATGCTATGTGCGGCAACAGGCTTTGTGTCGGCAACCGTATATTTCTTTGATTTAATCATATTGGCAGTCATTTATTATCTTTGTTCGATTGCAGCAGCCGGGGTGTATTTCTTTATGGTTTATAAGGACAGAAATTTGCTGATGAAATGGGAGGCAGAACATGCATAGCTTCAGATTGCCTTATTGTCTTGTTGTGGAAGACGGTGCATTTCAAAAAATGGATGTGCTCTTACATGAATGTATTCCCGGCATCCGAAAACAGAAGATTCTGCTTGTGACGGAAAAAAATTTGCAGGAGCTGTTTGCAGATACCCTAAAGGAGATCGGAAGGGATTTGGAGGATTGCGAAGTCTATCTTGTGGAGAACAGTTCCTTTGATATCGCTGTGACATTGGCGAAGTATTTGTGTGTGAAGGGCTTTGACGCATGTATCGGCTTTGGCGGCGGAAAGGTGCTGGATGCTGCCAAATATGCCGCATTTGTGGCAAAGATTCCCTATATCTGTCTGCCGACGACCTTAAGCAATGACAGTCTGGCATCTCCGTTCAGTGTGATGGCGACTGACGGCTATAATCGTAAAACCTTCGGCTGTAAGATTCCGACGGGAATTATTGTGGATACCGATGTCATTCGAAATGCGCCGGAAAGCCAGCTAAAAGCGGGCATCGGCGATACGATCAGTAAATATACCGCATTGTATGACTGGAAGCTGGATGCGCAGCATAAGGGTTCCCGGGTGGATGATTTTGCGTATATGATTTCCGAAATGGCATTCAATGTCATTGCCTATTCGGAGGAAAGATCCTTAAAAAGCAGGAATTTCATTCGGATATTGACACAGGCATTGGTGTTTGGCGGTCTTGCTATGGAGATTGCCGGAAATTCCAGACCAAGCAGCGGTACGGAGCATTTGTTCTGCCATGCGATTGAGGAATTTTATCCGGAGATCAAGATCTCGCATGGAATGGCGGTTGCGATGGGAAGCATTCCTGCCTGCATCCTGCAGGAGCGGGATGTTATGAAGCTTTACAGGCTCTGCTCATTATATGATATTGACATTCATCCGGAGCATTATGGCATTACAAAGGAAATCTTTATTGACTGTATGCAGAAAGCATCCGCAACCAGAAAGGACCGTTATACGATTCTGAACCAGACCGATCTTTCAGCGGAGCGGCTTGGAATGATTTATGAAAATATGATACGGCCGATAGAGCTGTAAAACGATCAAAGAAAGCTGGCGCTTTACGATGTTTCAATCGTGAAAGCGACAGCTTTTTTGTATAACAATGACAGCGCAGGCAGGCGTGATTAAAACCGTTTCAGATGGATATAGTAATAATGAAATTATGTCCTATAGGAGGTAGCAGGAAATGTCACTCAGACTCATTATTACTGATGTTCACGCAAGAGAAATTCTGGATTCCAGAGGAAATCCCACGGTGGAAGCAGAGGTGGTTGTAGAAACCGAAACAACAGGAAAAAAGACGATCGGAAGAGCGAGCGTTCCTTCGGGTGCAAGTACCGGGCGCTTTGAAGCAGTGGAGCTTAGAGACGGTGAGAAGCGCTATTTCGGGCTGGGTACGCAGAAAGCAGTAAATAACGTAAATACCAAAATCAGGGAAGCGCTGTTGTCGCAAAATGCTCTGGATCAGGAGCTGATCGACCATGTTCTGATTGAGCTGGATGGAACGGATAACAAGGAAAACCTCGGAGCGAACGCAACGCTCGGAGTTTCCATGGCGTGCGCCAGAGCGTGTGCGCTTGCGCTCGAAATGCCGCTTTACAGGTATCTGGGCGGTGTGAATACCAAGCTGCTGCCGGTCCCGATGATGAATATATTAAACGGAGGAAAGCATGCGGATAATACGGTGGATTTTCAGGAATTCATGATTATGCCGTTGAATGCATGCTCTTTTGCCGATGGGCTCAGGATTTGCGCGGAGATTTATCATAATCTGAAAAAAATATGTAATCAGAAGGGTCTTTCCACGGGAGTCGGAGACGAAGGCGGATTTGCGCCGTCCCTGAGGGATGCAGACCAGGTGCTGGCCCTGATTGTGGAGGCAATTGAGGCAGCGGGATATCAGCCCGGAGAAGAAATCAAGATTGCGCTTGACGTTGCAGCGAGCGAGCTGTATCAGGAGGATTCCGGTATGTATTATTTTCCGGGGGAGACACAGATTCTTGAAAAAGAGCAAAAGGAGAAAATCGGTGCGGTTCCTGAGGGTGCGTATGAAGCCGGCTGCTTTGCCGGAAGCGGGGAAGGAGACACGGCATATGCACAGGGAAATCTTACGGAGCCGGATACAAAGAAAATGAGCGTGCTTCGCAGTACGGAGGAGATGATCTCATTATACGAGGAGCTTTGCAGCAAATATCCGATTATCTCCATTGAGGACGGTCTTGACGAAAATGACTGGGAAGGCTGGGAGAAGCTGACCAAGCGTTTGGGCGATAAGGTGCAGCTGGTAGGAGACGACCTGTTTGTAACGAATGTGAAGCGTCTGGGCGCCGGCATTAAGCTTCATGTTGCAAATGCGATTTTAGTGAAGGTGAATCAGATCGGAACCGTATCGGAGGCGCTCGCGGCCATTGAGATGGCACAGAGAAACGGTTATAAGGCAGTGATTTCCCACCGCTCGGGTGAAACGGAGGATCCTTTTATTGCGGACCTTTCGGTTGCAGTTAATTCGGGACAGATCAAGACGGGCGCGCCCTGCCGTACGGACAGAGTCTGCAAATACAATCAGCTGCTTCGCATCGAGGAGGAGCTTTCGGGTATTTCAGAATATGAGAATCCTTTTTTGGTGAAAACGCAGGACAAGTAGTAGAAATACGTTTTTGTTTATGCTACACTAATTGGCATGGAAAAGCAGCAAGCAGAAAATAAAAACGATCATCAAATTCAAAAAAATGAGAAAATTCTGGAACTTTCCGGAAAAATTGTGCAGCTTGCCGGAGATCATATCCTGATGCATATGCGCTTTCTGGATGTGGCGCTGTCAAGACTAAAGCCCTGTCCCGCACCGGGGACGGGGTGCTTTCAGTGCGACGGGCAGAAGTTTTTTTATGATCCGGTTTTGGTAATCAGGAGCTATCGGAAAGAGTCAGGATCCGTAATCAGAGCCTATCTTCACGTCCTTTTTCATATGATTTTTTTTCATGGGTTTCAGTATGACAAGGTGGATCAGGAACTTTGGGATCTGGCCTGCGATATGGCGGCGGAGCATACCGTGATGGAGCTTTCGCTGCCCGGGACGGAGTGCGGAAAGGATTTGCAAAAGCAGGAGATTCTTTCCGCACTGAAACAGGAAGGCGTATCGCTTACGGCCGAAAAGCTGTACCGTTATTATCAAAAAAATCCCCTGGATTTTGACGACAGGATGGAGTATGCGCGTCTGTTTCATGTGGATGAGCATGGAATATGGAATAAGGCGGAACAGATGAGTATTTCACTTGCCCAGTGGAAGAAGTTAACGGAACGTTTAAAGGCGGATTTAAAGAGCTTTTCGAGAGGGAAAAACCATACGGAGAGTTTATCGGAAAATCTGGAGGAAGCGACGAGGGAACGGGTGGATTATACGGAATTTCTGAAACGCTTTGTGGTGTCCGGAGAGGCGGTTCATGTCAATGACGATGAATTTGATTACATTTATTATCATTACGGACTTGAGCAATACGGAAACATGCCTTTGATCGAGCCGCTTGAATATAAGGATGTGGAAAAGGTACATGATTTTGTGATTGCAATAGACACTTCGGCTTCCTGCAGGGGGAAAATCGTTCGGGCGTTTTTGAATAAGACCTATTCCATTATGAAAACGGCGGATGCCTTTTTTGAGGATATGAATGTGCATATCATTCAATGTGATCATGAGGTACAAAGCGACGCCCTGATCCGGAACCAGGAGGACTTCGACGCTTATCTGGCGGAGCAGGAGCTAAAGGGCTTTGGTTCCACCGATTTCAGGCCGGTCTTTGAGCATGTGGACCGACTGATCTCTCAGGGAGCGTTTACAAATCTGAAAGGACTTATCTATTTTACGGACGGGTATGGAAGCTTTCCGGAGAGAATGCCGGACTATGATACGGTATTTGTATTTCTGCATGAGGATGATAAGCATCCGCCCATACCGTCATGGGCTGTGAAAATCGTACTGGATGGAGAGTTAGAGGATGAATATTAAAAGAGCAAAAGAGAATATCAAGGATACGGTCAGATTATATTTAAAGAAGGATGAATTTGGCGAGTACCGTATACCGGTGGTGCGGCAGAGACCCATTTTTCTGGTAGGTGCGCCCGGAATCGGCAAGACGGCAGTGATGGAGCAGATCGCGCAGGAATTGGGAATTGCGCTTGTATCCTATTCCATGACACATCATACCAGACAGTCCGCGCTTGGTCTGCCCTTGATCAGCCATTTGGAATATGAGGGAATGAACTATGACGTATCCGAATATACCATGAGCGAGATCATTTCCTCCATTTATGATGTTATGAGAAAGAGCGGTCTTAAGGAAGGGATTCTGTTTCTGGATGAAATTAACTGCGTATCCGAAACACTGGCGCCTTCCATGCTGCAATTTCTGCAGTATAAGGTTTTCGGCAGGCATCAGGTGCCGGAGGGCTGGGTCATTGTGACTGCGGGCAATCCCAAGGAATACAACCGCAGCGTCAGGGAGTTTGATGTGGTTACATTGGACCGGTTAAAGGTGCTTTTTGTGGAAGCGGATTACGAAGCGTGGAAGTTCTATGCCGGGTCAAAAGGAATCCATAATGCCATCATGAATTATCTGGAACTGAAAAAGCAGGATTTTTATCAGATGGAGATGACGCCGTCCGGGCGGGCCTATGTGACAGCAAGGGGCTGGGAGGATTTATCCTTGATCCTGCAGATGTATGAGGAAGAAGGCCTGCGGGTAGATGAGGAATTGGTTTCCCAGTACATTCGTCACGAAAGGATTGTGAAAGAGTTTACCGCTTATTATGATCTGTATCAAAAGTATAAAAAGGATTATCATATCGAGGAAATATTATCCGGTCAGGCGGGGGAGGAAATGCGGAAAAAGGCGCAGGAAGCGCCCTTTGATGAGCGAATTTCCCTGCTTGGTATGCTCACGGATAAGGCGGATGCCGAGATCAGGGAGGTTATGGAGCAGTCCGATTATCTGACAAGTCTTTTGCAGGCGCTGAAAATCGTAAAGGCCGCAGTGGAACAAGCACAAGCTGAACCGGCATGGGATATCGTGGCAGCGATGGAAAAACAGATACTTGGCAGGAGAAAACTGATGGAGAGCCTTTCACAGGCGGGCGCGCTTTCCGAGCAGAATAAACAGATGCATCGTAAGGTGATCCGCTTTTTGGAGGAAGGAAAAAAGGATTTATGTCTGTCGGACCTTTTAAATCAGACGGAAAAATTTTCATATTTGAAACAAAAATTTGATCAGGAAGTTGCGGCTATGAAAACTGCAACGCAGCGGGTAAAGCAAAGACTGCATCAGTTATTTGCTTTCGTCAGTCGGGCATTTTCTGACGGGAACGAGATGCTTCTTTTGATGACGCATCTGACGGTTACCGAGACGGATGCGGTTTTTATCGCCAGATTCGGATGTGAAGATTATCAGGCACATAATGAGGAAATGATGCTCTCCGAAAGACAGAGTAAACTGATGCAGGAAATCGGGGAACTGGAGCTATAATGCAGGAAATCGGGAAACCGGAGCTATAATACAGGAATGCATCTGTGATAAAGAGGAAAAAAGGCAATTGTCTATAAAGAGGAAAAAGCGGAAAGGAATGAGTTATGGAGTACCGGCAGGAGGCGGTGACGCTGCATTATGAACAGGATACGGCCGGACTGCGGATTACCGGAATGGACGGAGACTTGCTTTCGATAAGCCTGCCGCAGGAGATCGCCGGAAACGCAGTTACCACGATCGGCAAAAAGGCATTTCTTGCCTGCTCACGGCTTCAGGAAATCAGACTGCCGGATTCGGTCAGGATTTTGGAGGACTGGGCGTTTGCAAGCTGCAAAAGCTTAAGGATCGTCAGCCTGAAAAAAGAAAATATCATGTTTGGAAAAGGTGTTTTCAGGGGCTGCGATCTGCTGACTGAGATCAGGCTTCGAAGTCTTGATTATGATGACAGCCAGCCGGGACTTGGATTTTTGTTTGCAGCAGGCGATAAGCTTTTGGACTCCCTGTATCTGCTGGATGCGGAAAATGCCGGGACACAGAGCTGGTATGAGAAATGGGATGCCAGAATGCGTGTGCTGATGAATCAGGCGGATGAGGAAGGCTTTTCCAAAATGCTTTTATGCGGCGAGGAGGATTACGGAAGCAGGGAAAATACGCTGGAGCACTATGTATCTGAAAACAGGAGGCGGAAGGCAAAAATCGCATTTTTGAGATTGCTCTATCCGTATTACTTGGAGGAAAGCGATGAAAGGCTCTTAACGGATTTCCTTAAAGCTCATACGAAAGGAAGGGAGAGCGGGGAAGCCTGGGAGTTACTGAGGGATGAGCATGGGGATGATGCGGCTTACTACAAATTGTTTGCGGCAATCGGAGCGGTGACACAGGATAATTGCCAGGCTATGATAGCGGATCTGGGAGAACGTCATACGGAAATGAAGGCTTTTTTGTTAAAGCAGAGCAGCATGGATGTTCAGGAGGATTTTTTTGATTCGCTGGCATTATAATACTTGAAATTCCGTTTCGCTTGTGATATAGTAAGTAAGCATGACGTGTCAGGAGGTGTAAACGCATGAGTCCATTAAGAATTGCATTATATGTTGTTTTAATTATATTGAGTGTGGTTGTAACTGTGGTTGTGTTAATGCAGGAAGGCAAGCAGCAAGGGCTTGGAGCCATCAGCGGAGCGGCTGAAACATACTGGGGTAAAAATAAAGGACGTTCCATGGAGGGAAAGCTGGTAAAGATTACCGCGATCCTGACGGCACTTTTGATTATTCTTGCGGCTGTACTGAACATAACGAGATTTTAAGAAATCAAAGCACTCTGTTTTTCAGGGTGCTTTTCTTTTTGGAAAAAAGATGTGAGTGTGAAATGTTAAGTTTTGTTTATCCATATATTGGAGAGACTGATATGCTTGTTTATCCTGCTGTAAGGAATGGTAGAATAGATGAATAAAGAACAATTAGAACAAAGAAAAACGATGATCTGTGATCTGATGGAGGATCAGCTCTATGTTCCGATGAAGGAGAAGGAGCTTGCGGTTTTCCTGCAGGTTGGACGTGAGGACCGGGAGGACTTTAAGCGGGTACTTGAGGAACTCTTGCAGGAAGGAAGAATTCAGATTACAAAGCGCGGGCGTTATACGAAACCTGATGAAAAGAAAAAGACCGGAATCTTTGTTGCACACGCCAAAGGCTTTGGATTTGTGGAGATGGAAGGACAGCAGGAGGACATCTTTATTCCTGCAGAGAGCGTGCATGGCGCATTTCACGGAGATACCGTGCAGATACGTATTCTTCCCGGAAAAAGAGGCAGACGTACCGAGGGCGAAGTGACTCAGATTATCACAAGAGGAACGGCAAAGCTGGTAGGTATTTATCAGAGCAGTAAAAACTTCGGCTTTGTCATACCGGATAATGATCGTTTCGGGTCCGATATTTTTATCCCAAAGGAGAGATCCAAGGGAGCGGTCAGCGGCCATAAGGTTGTTGTGGAACTGACGGATTACGGGAATGACAGGAAAAAGCCGGAGGGAAAGGTAGTTGAGATCATCGGCCATGTGAATGATCCCGGCGTGGATATCATGTCGATTGTACTCGGCTATGATCTGCCTGTGGAATTTCCGGAGAAGGTCATGAATCAGGCTGAGCGTGTGGCAAAGGAGGTGTCCGATGCCGACAGGGCCGGCCGCAGGGATTTAAGAGATGTGATGATGGTTACGATTGACGGGGAGGATGCAAAGGATCTGGATGATGCCGTCAGTGTAAGCCGTGAGGGTGAAACCTATAAGCTGGGAGTTCATATTGCGGATGTAAGTAATTATGTGCAGGAGAATTCTGCGCTGGATCATGAAGCAGTAAGGCGCGGAACCAGTGTTTATCTGGTGGACCGGGTGATTCCGATGCTGCCCCATGTACTGTCTAACGGAATCTGTTCTTTAAATGAGGGAGAGGACAGGCTGGCGCTCAGCTGTCTGATGACTATAGACAGGGAGGGAAACGTGGTCGATTATGAGATCGTGGAAAGCGTGATCAATGTGGACAGACGTATGTCCTATCCTGTGGTGGCAAAGATTCTGACAGAGCATGATGCGAATCTTATGGCGGAGTATGAAGCACTTGTTCCGATGTTTGAAGAAATGAAGAAACTGGCAGCCTTACTTCGCGGAAAAAGAAAAAAACGAGGTTCCATTGATTTTGATTTCCCGGAGACCAAAATTCTGCTTAACCTGGCCGGTCATCCTGTTGATATCAAGCCCTATGAGCGAAATGTAGCGACGGATATCATTGAAGATTTCATGCTGATTGCAAATGAAACCGTGGCACAGCACTTTTATTGGCAGGAGCTTCCGTTTGTATACAGAACACATGAAAATCCCGATCCTGATAAGATCATGAAGCTGGGAACCTTTATTTATAATTTCGGATATCATCTAAAGATGAAAAAGGATGAGATCCATCCCAAGGAAATTCAGAAATTAATTGCAAATGCGGCAGGCACGCCGGAGGAAGCGCTGATCAGCAGACTTGCGCTTCGCAGCATGAAGCAGGCGAAATACACGACGGAGTGCACAGGACATTTCGGTCTGGCATGTCAATATTACTGTCATTTTACGTCCCCGATCCGCAGATATCCGGACCTACAGATTCACAGGATCATCAAGGAATCCATTAGAGGGCAATTAAAAGAAGGACGGATAGAGCATTATCAGGCTGTCCTTCCGGGCGTTGCAAAGCAGTGCTCGACGCTGGAGCGCAGAGCGGATGAAGCGGAGAGGGAAACGGAAAAGCTCAAGAAGGTTGAATATATGGAGGACCGGATCGGCGAGGTCTATGAGGGCGTCATTTCCGGGGTGACTTCTTGGGGAATTTACGTGGAGCTGCCAAACACCGTGGAGGGAATGATTCATGTGAGCAAGCTTCCGGGAGATTATTTTTATTATGACGAAAATGCATATGAAATGATCGGCGAGCATACAAAAATAACCTATAAGCTGGGGCAGAGAATCCGGATCGTCGTGGATCATGTCGATAAAATCGGACGGACCATAGATTTTGCAATACCGGAGGAGGACTGGTAAAACATAAAACCTGAGGAGCCAGCTATATGAAAAAAGTAACTTACCCGACACTGAACCTGAAAGCAACAGGACAAGCGGTATTTACCGATATTTGTCATTTTCTTGGAAAAAAATAAAATAGACGTTTTGAAATGAATGTGGTATAATGTCGTGAGACATTATACCGGCCCGCAGCGAAGCGAAGCGGCCATACAGTTATCATAACTGCGAAGCAATTATGGTAGAATAACAGCAGGGACGGAAAGGAGGTTACGGCGATGCCGCATGAAAGCAGGCTGATTGCAAATAATAAAAAGGCATATCATGATTATTTTATAGAAGAAAAATATGAAACCGGCATCGTGCTTCACGGAACCGAGGTCAAGTCTCTGCGAAGGGGGAAATGCAGTATCAAGGAATCCTTTGTCCATATTGACCAAGGAGAGCTTTTTATTTACGGAATGCACATCAGTCCTTATGAGAAGGGAAATATCTTTAATAAAGATCCGCTCAGACCCAAAAAGCTTCTGATGCACAGAAATCAGATTATGAAGCTGCAGGGACAGCTTTCCGAAAAAGGCTATACGTTGGTACCGCTACAGGTTTATTTTAAAAACGGTCTTGCGAAAGCGGAGATCGGACTTGCAAAAGGTAAGAAGCTGTATGATAAGAGGCAGGATATTGCGAAAAAGGATCAGCGCCGGGAAAATGAGCGGGAATTCAAAATTCGCAATCTGTAAATAAAGGCTGCTATTATGAGGCCGTAAGGTCGGGCAGCGATCAATGACATAAGGGGCAGTTAAGGTTTCGACAGGGGTTTTGAAGCCGGAGAAGCTATCCGCAGGCGATGCGTCAAATCGCAAAACTAAAATTAAACGCTGAAGATAATTTAGCATACGCTGCCTAATGGCAGCTGTCAGTCCTAGGGTACCTATCCCCTAGGGTACTGGCATCGACCAGATAGGAAACGACACAGGCAAAGCTTTGAGCCTGTGGGCGTATTATGAAGCTACCAAAACCGGAAGGATGTCAGCTTTTCGTCCGGCGGAGGGAACCGGCGAATCTCTGATTCTCCAAAAGAACTGACTATGATAGTAGAAGGACGGTGGATTTTCCTTTGGACACGGGTTCGACTCCCGTCTGCTCCATTTTTAAAAATGCTGAAAATAGTTAGTAAGATTGATTCCGGTTCTATAATGATGGCATTGGGACTTTTGTTATAGTAGCCGTAGCAGAGCAATCCTTTGTGACTTTGGTTGTGGTGATTAAAATATAACACAAACGCAGTATCTCTGGTTTTTAAATATTCAGTT
>CAYTIH010000050.1:0-17087 GCA_964437825.1 uncultured Clostridium sp.
CCGGTTACAACTGAATGACCTGTCCACAGCAAATGCAAGCATTTGCGGGATATGACCCTGCGATGAGCTCTCTTCTGCGGAGAGCAAGCAAAGCGACGCCGCTGAAAAAGGCAGGGGCAGGCATACAAAAACGACATTCAGATAAAACGGTAAAAAGTTTTAAAAACAGTTCCGCTTTACCCCTTGCTTTTCTCCTATAGATGAGAGGTAAAGGCAGCACAGCATGGATAGCAAAAAGAGAGGAAGTGACGTTTCGGGTGACAGTTTCTATGACGATTACGAAAACGAAAAATCATATATGGGAGTATCTATCCCACGGGAGGACTGAAAAGTCTGCGGGATACCTCCGACAGGCTGTGCCGGGAATACGGCTTATCCGTTGTTAACAAGATTCTAATACTGGTAAACTAGAACGTTTCCTTGAAATAAGTGTATATCGTATGCAAGATTTTGGCGGATGCAGAGTTACAATTAGTTTTTGCGTACACACAATATCAGCTAAGTATGAGTCTAATCACCATGTACCATATTATGTATTGATTTCGGAATGATTGATGTTATATGATTATCATGCATGATAAACGGAGAGTGATGCGGCATGGAAATCAAAATGAAGCGTATCAAAAACAATTATAAACACACCATATATGCCTGCTATATCGGTTACATTACGCAGGCGATTGTCAACAATTTTGCACCCTTATTATTCCTTACATTTCATAATACATATCACATTCCGCTTGGACAGATCGGACTGCTCGTGACGATTAATTTCGGTACACAGCTATTGATAGACCTGCTTTCGGCAAAGTTTGCAGACAAAATAGGGTATCGCAGGATGATCGTAGCAGCGCATGTCTTTGCCGCGATCGGATTAATCGGTCTTGGGGTTTTACCGGGGCTGTTTGCAAATCCGTATCTTGGATTATGCATAGCGGTAGTCCTGTACGGAATAGGCGGGGGACTGACAGAAGTCTTAATCAGTCCTATTGTGGAGGCATGTCCCACGGAGGGAAAATCGGCTGCTATGAGTCTGCTTCATTCTTTTTATTGTTGGGGATCGGTTCTGGTGGTATTGGTATCAACAGCGCTTTTCCGGGCGCTGGGGGTGGAGGCATGGAAACTTATTGCATGTTTTTGGGCTTTGATTCCGATCTTCAATACGTTTTATTTTACGCAGGTGCCGATTACAGCGCTTGTAGAGGGCTGTGAAAGCATGAGCATCGGCCGTCTGCTTCGTTTCGGAACATTCTGGATTTTGGCGCTTATGATGGTATGCGCCGGCGCATCTGAGCTGGCCATGAGCCAGTGGGCGTCCGCGTTTGCAGAAAGCGGTCTGCATGTTTCAAAGACAATCGGAGATCTGACGGGCCCCTGTTTTTTTGCCGTGTTGATGGGGTGCGGCCGTCTGCTTCATGCAAAATATGCGGAAAAAATCAATCTGACAACCTATCTTTTAGTATGTGCGCTGCTTTGCATAGGAAGCTATCTGCTGGCGTCCTTATCGCCGATTGCGGCTGTTTCGCTGTTTGGATGCGGGCTTTGCGGAATTTCCGTAGGAGCCATGTGGCCGGGCACTTTCAGCCTTGCCAGCGAAAAATGCCCTAAGGGCGGGACGGCGATGTTTGCGCTTCTGGCACTGGCGGGAGATACGGGGTGTTCCCTTGGACCGACAGCGGTAGGCTTTGTGTCGGCTGCTTTGGGAGATAACTTGAAGACAGGACTGCTGGCAGCAGTTGTATTTCCGGTTCTTCTGCTGTTTGGTCTGGTATGCTGCAGGATATTTCTGGAAGAGAAAAAGCAGAAATAGGATTGTGCGGATACGGAGTCAAGTATGCGTTCCGTAAAGGCGTTAAGAATACCGAATTATTCGGACGGACTGTGCGGACATGAATGTATACAATTATACATAAGTGCAAAAATTTGTTGACAATTCTAAGAAGGTAGAGTAAGATTTAGCACAAACAAAAAGTTAACTTGAGGAGTGCTTTTTGGATTTGAAAAAGGAGGAAATTTATTATGAAAAAGTTCAAAAAAGTAATTGGTCTTGCATTAGTTACTGCTATGCTTGTTTCATCCTTAACCGCATGCGGCGGAAGCGATTCAGACAAGGATACAAGTGATGAAGGCACGTCCACAACTGACAACACGACTGACAATGCGGACACTAACGATGATGCAGACGGTGCCGTTTGGAAAATCGGCGGGATCGGACCTTTAACCGGTGGAAATGCAATTTACGGACAGTCAGCAATGAACGGCGCACAGCTTGCAATTGATGAGATCAATGCAGCAGGCGGTATTAACGGTTATCAGATTTCATTTAATCCTCAGGATGACGAAACCGATAACGATAAGTCCATCAACGCATACAATACCTTAAAGGATTGGGGTATGCAGATCCTGATGGGAACCGTAACCAGCGGATGCTGTACGGCTGTTTCCGATTATGCAGCAGAGGATAATTTATTCTTATTAACTCCTTCTGCATCATCTATTACCAGTATTACATATGATAATGCATTCCGTGTATGTTTCTCCGACCCGAACCAGGGTACCGGTTCCGCAGACTATATTGCCGATAACGGCTTAGCTACCAAGGTTGCTATTATTTATGATAACTCCGATGTTTATTCTTCCGGTATTACCGAGAAGTTCCAGGCAGAGGCAGCAGTGAAGGGCCTTGAGATTGTAGCGGCAGAAGCTTTCAATGCAGATAACAAGACAGATTTCTCTGTTCAGCTGGCAGCTGCAAAGGATGCCGGTGCAGAATTGGTATTCCTTCCGATTTATTATTCCGAAGCATCCCTGATCTTAGCTCAGGCAGCAAACATGGAATACAGCCCGATTTTCTTCGGATGTGACGGTCTTGACGGTATTCTTACCATGGAGAACTTCGATACAGCTCTTGCTGAAGGCGTTGTATTATTAACTCCTTTCGCAGCAGATGCAACTGATGATTTGACAGTTGCCTTTGTAAGCGCTTATCAGGATGCTTATGGAGAAACCCCGAACCAGTTTGCAGCTGACGGATATGATGCAATCTACATTATTAAGGCAGCGCTTGAGCAGTCCGGTGCGACTCCTGATCTCAGCACTTCCGATCTGTGTGAGAAATTAAAGAGCGCTATGTTAGAAATTACCGTTGATGGTCTGACCGGATCGGGAATTACCTGGGGAGCAGACGGCGAACCTTCCAAAGCACCCAGAGCTGTTAAGATTGTCAATGGTGCTTATGAGGCAATGAACTAATCGATAAGTAATTGTTGGATTTCATAGCTTTTATGTAGCCAAAGAGGGCTGCCGGGGGGCAGCCCTCTTTTTTCTCTGTATGAAATAAGAAAAACGTTCTGTATGAAATAGGAAAAAACGCGCGGTTGCGCATAAGTTTACAAAATGATATAATGCATTGAAGAATTTTATGCTCTATGATGTTTCAAAGGAACGGAGAGGTGTGTTATGAGGTTTTTATCTTCTTTAATTAATGGTGTCAGTCTTGGCAGCGTATATGCCATTATTGCACTTGGTTATACCATGGTTTACGGTATTGCCAAGATGCTTAATTTTGCGCATGGCGATGTTATTATGGTGGGCGCTTATATTACATTTGTCGTGATGAATAATATGGGGCTTCCGGTCTGGCTGGCAATTTTGCTTTCCGTTATTGTATGCACAATTCTGGGTATGACAATCGAGAAGCTGGCATACAGACCGCTTCGAAAGGCAGCGTCTCCGTTGGCTGTTTTGATTACAGCAATTGGTGTCAGCTATTTGCTGCAGAATCTGGCACTTTTGATTTTCGGACCGAATACGAAGCAGTTTACATCCGTTGTGAATATTCAGTCCCTTAAATTATTTGACGGGAAAGTAATTGTCTCGGGAGAGACGTTAGTAAATATTGTGTTATGTATCATCATTATGATTTGTCTGACCTTGTTTGTGAACAAGACGAAATCCGGTCAGGCAATGCTTGCGGTATCCGAGGATAAGGGTGCGGCGCAGCTGATGGGCATCAATGCGAATGGAACCATTGCTCTTACCTTTGCAATCGGTTCCGGACTTGCCGCGATTGCGGGTGTGCTGATGTGCTCTGCATATCCTACATTGACTCCGTATACAGGATCCATGCCCGGTATCAAGGCATTTGTGGCGGCAGTTCTCGGCGGAATCGGTTCTATTCCGGGTGCGTTTATCGGAGGAATTCTTCTCGGCGTCATTGAGATTCTCGGGAAAACCTACATATCCACACAGTTAGGAGATGCGATTGTATTTTCCATGCTGATTATTATGTTACTTGTTAAGCCAACGGGTATTCTCGGAAAGAATATCCAGGAAAAAGTATGAGAGAGGGTGATTGTATGTTGAAGAAAATCAGTAAAAATACAAGAAAAAATACAATTACCTATTGTATAGTGATTATTGCATATATCATAATCGAAGCGTTAAACAGGGGCGGGAAGCTTTCAAATCTGATCTCCGGTATGCTGGTATTACTCTGCGTTTACTCTATTATGGCGGTTTCGCTGAATCTGACCGTCGGTATTCTCGGTGAACTCAGCTTGGGGCATGCGGGATTTATGTGTATCGGTGCTTTTTCCAGTTCCTTTTTTACACAGTGTATGATGTCCGGCAATATGAATGAAGGAATCAGATTCTTTCTGGCAATTGTGGTCGGTGTAGTCGTGGCAGGTCTTTTTGGATTCCTGATCGGTATCCCAGTGCTGCGTCTAAGAGGGGATTACCTGGCGATTGTAACCCTTGCTTTCGGTGAGATTATCAAGAATCTTTGCAATGTTATGTATGTCGGAAAAGATGCAAATGGTCTGCATTTTTCGATGAAGGATACACTGTCCCTTGGCATGGGAGCGGACGGGACTGTCATTATCAATGGTGCGCAGGGCATTACCCGTACTCCGAGACAGTCAACCTTTACTATTGGCGTTATACTCCTTCTGATTTCATTGATTATTGTGCTGAATCTGGTGAATTCCAGAACCGGGCGCGCGATTATGTCCATTCGGGATAACCGTATCGCAGCGGAATCCGTGGGCATTCATGTAACCAAGTATAAGCTGCTGGCATTCTCTGCTTCTGCGGCAATTGCAGGAGCTGCCGGAGCACTGTATGCGCACAATACATCTTCTCTGATGGCAACCAGTGCAAAATTCGGTTATAACATGTCCATTATGTTTCTGGTATTCGTAGTTCTCGGCGGAATAGGAAGTATGAGAGGTTCTGTCATAGCGGCCGTACTTTTGACGGTACTGCCCGAGGTGCTTCGTTTTGCGGATAACAAACGAATGCTGATCTATGCAATTGTCCTGATTGTTATGATGCTCTGGAACTGGGCGCCTGCAGCAAGGGTATTCAGAGAGCGTTTTAAGGGATACTTTATGTCTATGAAGAAGCGTGCCGGCACGCCGACAGTCCGTGTGAAAGAAGAATCTGACGGACATGGGAAGAGTGTATCGGAGAAAGAAACCGCAAAGGAGGAAGCATAAATGGCATTACTGGAAGTAAATAACCTGAGCATTTCCTTTGGTGGATTAAGAGCAGTAGATAATTTTAATTTGCAGATTGAGGAAGGGGAGCTGTATGGACTGATCGGGCCAAACGGCGCAGGAAAAACCACTGTTTTCAATCTTCTGACAGGCGTGTATAAACCGGCGGAAGGGTCTATCAAGCTGGACGGAAAGGATATCACGGGGCATAAGACGATTGAGATTAATCAGGATGGTATCGCGCGTACGTTCCAGAACATCCGTCTGTTCAAGGAACTGTCAGTGCTTGATAATGTGAAGGTCGGTCTGCATAATCATTATAAATATAATACATTGACCGGTATTTTCAGACTGCCCGGATATTTTAAGACCGAGAAAAAAATGAATGAACGTGCAATGGAGCTGTTAAAGGTTTTTGATTTGGATCAGGAGTCTTCCTATTTGGCCTCCAATTTGCCCTATGGCAAGCAGCGAAAGCTGGAAATTGCAAGAGCGCTTGCAACGCAGCCAAGGCTCCTTTTGCTTGATGAGCCCGCAGCGGGTATGAACCCGAATGAGACGAAGGAATTGATGGAAACCATCCATTTTGTCAGGGATGAGTTTAAGATGACGATCCTGCTCATTGAGCATGACATGAAGCTGGTATCCGGTATCTGCGAAAAATTGACGGTATTAAATTTCGGCAGCGTTTTGACGCAGGGAAAGACAGCGGATGTTTTGAACGATCCGGAAGTCATAAAGGCTTATCTTGGGGAATAGGAGGATACGGAATATGTCAATGCTGGAAATAAAAGATTTGCAGGTGTATTACGGCGTCATTCAGGCAATCAAAGGAGTATCCTTCCATGTGGATGAAGGTGAAGTCATTGCGCTGATCGGTGCCAACGGTGCCGGTAAGACAACGATTCTGCATACGGTAACAGGACTGATCGCACCCAAGGCAGGTACTATTACTTTTGAAGGAAAAAATATCACTAAGGTGCCGGGACATAAGATTGTTTCCATGGGAATGGCGCATGTGCCGGAGGGACGTAGAGTGTTCTCACAGCTGACAGTATACCAGAACCTGAAGCTTGGCGCTTACACCAGAAAGAATAAAGAAGAAATTGAGACCGCTCTGAAAAACGTTTATGACCGTTTCCCGAGACTGGAGGAAAGAAAAAACCAAATTGCAGGAACATTAAGCGGCGGTGAGCAGCAGATGCTGGCTATGGGACGTGCGCTGATGTCCCATCCCAAGATTATTCTGATGGATGAACCCTCCATGGGATTGTCCCCCATTTTTGTAAATGAAATTTTTGAAATTATCAAAAATGTCAGCGCCGGCGGAACGACCGTGCTGCTGGTAGAACAGAATGCAAAGAAAGCATTATCCATCGCTGACCGCGCATATGTTCTCGAAACCGGCAATATCGTAAAAGAAGGAAAAGCAAGCGAGCTTTTAAACGATGATTCCATCAAGAAAGCATATTTGGGTGAATAAGGGACGGATGTCTTTGTGAAACTCATTCAGTTGTGGAACAGAACGGAAAGTATTGATATTGGTCATATAAATGAAAAAAAGAAAACCCGGTTGTCCGATAACGCAGAAAAATAAAATCCGTTGTCAAACACACCGGGTTTTACCGTTACGGATGCCTTTTTTCAGGTGATGTGTTATAATAATATAAGACAAACAAATTTTGACAGAACAGGGAGGTATGGCATATGGAGAAGAAATTTGTAGTAACGATTGCAAGACAGTATGGTTCGGGGGGACGTACCGTCGGTGAGATGCTGGCAAAGGAATTGGGGGTTCACTATTACGACAGAGAACTTTTAAAGCTTGCTTCGGATGACAGCGGCATCAATGAGAGACTGTTTGCCCAGGCGGATGAAAAGCTCAAAAGCACTTCACTGTTCAGAATTGCCAAGAAGGTATATGGCGGAGAATTGATTCCGCCTGAAAGCGATGATTTTACCTCCGGTGATAATTTGTTTAATTATCAGGCAAAGATTATCAGAGAACTGGCGGAGGAGGAATCCTGCGTCATCATCGGACGCTGCGCGGACTATGTATTAAAGGATTGTGACCATGTACTCAGCGTATTTGTTCACGCACCCAAGGAGTTTTGCGTGGAGCAGGCCGGTAAAAAGCTGAATATGAGCCGCAGGGAGCTGGAAAAATTCATTGCAAAAACGGACAAATACCGTGCGGATTATTACAAATATCATACGGGAAGAGAATGGACCGATGCCAGAAATTATGATTTGTGTCTGAACAGCTCTAAGCTTGGATATGAACGCTGTGTTCAGGAAATCATTGCGTACATGAAGGTCAGAATGGGAGAGTCATAAATTAGTTTATTTAGAAAGCTGTACCGAACATGAGATTACGAAAAATAGGTAAGCCGCTGTCCTTCGTTCCGGCAGTTTTGGTTATGTGCATGATTTTTTATTTTTCGGCGCAGACAGGCGGGGAGTCATCCCGGGTCAGCCTGAAAGTCAGCAGATATCTTGTAGATTCCACGGATAAATACTTTGCGTTTGGCATGGACTCGGAAAGACTTGAAGAAGTTGTCGGATTGATTCATACAGCGGTGAGAAAGCTTGGCCACGTGACCGAATATTTTGTGCTGGCAGTAACGGTTTCTTTTCCTTTATATGTGTATGGACTTAAGAGAAAAAGGCTGTTTCTGTCAGCGGGAGGATTTTGTACAGCGTTCGCGGCGCTGGATGAATTCCACCAATCCTTTGTGGCGGACAGGGGGCCGTCAGTCAGGGATGTGGGGATTGACTGTATCGGAATTCTGATCGGCATGATACTTGTGGGGATTGTGTGCCGTATAAAACAGGGAAAGCATTCGGGATGACACTGCCTTCCCATGAACGTTGGCGGGCAAAATGGAGAAAGAACAATGACAGAGAAAACGGATCGGATCGTGAGCGGATTCTGCTTCACCTCCAAGGAGGATGCGGATATCGCCCGGATGGAGCTTGAAAAAATTGAGATGCTGAGGTCGCGGATGGACAGCAGAAATACGGAGATGGTTTTGTCCGTTTATAACAGGGCAATTATGAACAGGACATTTCGAACGCCTGTGGGATATCAGTATCTGTCCTGTGTGCGGGAAAGACTACTTGCAAGCGGCGTTTCGGAAAAGGAATTGAATCCGATTCCGCTTACTGTTCATTTTTCTTCCGTTACGAATCCGGCAGTCAAGGTCAAAAAGGAAATACCCGCGAAAAAGAAGGCGGCAAAGCCGCCTGTGACGCTGGCGTTTTCCGTGATACTGAATGTGGTATTGATGATATTGGTAGGGGCCATGTTTATGATTACTTTATATAGTGATAATCCCAATATCCTGAATTACAGGACACAGGTGATCAACGAGTATGCCGGGTGGGAACAGGAGCTTCGGGATAAAGAGGATGAGCTGCGCGATTGGGAGCAGGAACTTTTACAAGAAGAGAATGAGCTGTATTAACAGGCTGAAAGAGAACAGAATGAAAAGCAAACTGTCGAATATGAGCGGCAGCATAGAAAAAGACTTCCGTTTCACAAAATAAACAAAAATACAAGATATAATGAGCGCAAGCGAGAAGAATGTGCTTGCACATTCGGCGAACGACGAATTGGATCATGAATCGCAGATTCATGATAAAATGAGCGCAAAAGAAAAACAAGCGACGCGAAGTGGACATGCTTTATATGGAGGTTTAGAATGGATACACTGAAAATTCTCGTAGTAGACGATGAAAGCAGAATGAGAAAGCTGGTTCGGGATTTTCTGGTAAAGAACGGTTATGAAGTGTTAGAGGCGGAAAACGGTGCGCAGGCAGTGGATCTGTTCTTTGGAAAACAGGATATTGCGCTGATTATTCTGGACGTTATGATGCCGGTTATGGACGGTTGGCAGGCATGCCGGGAAATCAGGTCCTATTCCAAAGTCCCGATTATCATGCTGACAGCAAAAGGGGATGAGCAGGACGAACTGCAGGGCTTTGAGCTTGGCGTTGACGAATACATTTCCAAACCCTTCAGCCCCAAGATACTGGTTGCCAGAGTCGGCGCACTGCTTCGCAGAAGCGGCAGCATCAAGGACGAAGAAATCTTGTCGGCCGGCGGTATTGAAATTGATCAGATGGCACATGTAGTAAAGATAGACGGAAAGCCCGTGGATTTAAGCTTTAAAGAGTTTGAATTATTAAGTTACTTTGTTGCCAATCAGGGAATTGCCCTATCCAGAGAAAAAATTCTGAATCATGTATGGAATTACGATTATTTCGGAGATGCGCGTACCATTGATACCCACGTGAAGAAGCTTCGCAGCAAGATGGGTGAAAAAGGCGATATGATCAAGACAATTTGGGGGATGGGCTATAAATTTGAAGCGGAAGGATGATATGGCTGCTCTCCCTACTGTTTCTGTCTGTGAATGTAACACATCTACAATCAAAATTTCCCTTCTGTGCTAACTTTATTTCCTTGCAAAATCGACCTTTGAAAGCCTTACAAATCAAGACTTACAAAGGCCGGAATCGATACTTTTCCCGCTGCTTTTGGCGACGCATATACACAAGATTTTTGAGCGGATTTAAGGACTATTTAATAATTTTCCTGTTGTAATATGAATTGTAAAAATACAATAAGGAAAGGAGCTCGTACATGTTTTTTCATATTTTGAAAAGGGATTTAAAACGAAAGAAAACCATGAATATGATTATGTTGTTATTTCATGATTCTGGCAACGATGTTCATATCGAGCAGTATCAAAAATATCGTTGCTATTTCGACTGCACCGGATCATTATTTTGATAAAGTGGGAGTCGGTGATTATTTTATTGTAATGAAAACCTGACCGGACAATCGGATTTTTGAAAGAAACAGTGAGGGAATCTATGGTAGATATATTGATCATAGTCAGCGCCAAAGCATATTCTGACGGTATGGGGAACCGGTTATCGGTTTGAGAAATAAAGATATGAAAGCATTTCACAGGTTAATTTTCATTGCTTTACTTGCAATCATGGTACTCTTTGTCGGCACAAATTTGTATATGACCGGACGGATTTATCAAAGTATCCGTCGATCATTTCTGTCTGCAGACTTACGGATACGGATAACGAGAGTGAAACTGTAATGACTATCTGATCAGGAAGATTGACGGGATATACTGCCGCTTTGATTACCGCACGGACAATATTAACGCTGCCGCTGAAAGAACGCAGGAGCCGTTATTTCGGTCGATTCGTATTGGGAATGGATTTATTGCGGGAGGAACTGGAACGGCAGAAAACAGATGCCCTAAAACTGCAAAAAGAAAAGAAAACTTAGATTTTGTCCCTGTCCAATGCTATCAAAACGCCGCTTCCGGCGATTAAGCTCTATGCAAAGGCGCTGTCGAAAAATATTTATGATAATCCGGAAAAGAATATCGGGATTGCGCAAAAAATCAATGAAAAGGCGGACGAAATCGAAGCCTTTCTTTCACAAATTATCAAAGCATCGGAAGAAGATTTTCTGAAATTATCTGTGCAAAACAGCGAATTTTACATGTCCGGGATCATTAAAAAATTGAGGAGTATTATACTGACAAGCTGAAATTGAAAATTGTTAAAGATCGGATTCATCGTATCGCAGTATACGGACTGCCTCCTGAAAGGGGATATGGATCGCGCGATTGAGATTTTACAGAATGTGATTGAAAATGCGGTAAAATATGACGACGGTGAGTATATCCGTATTGATTTTGCTGACGAGGAGCAGTGCCGCCTGATTACGGTTTCAAACAGCGGCTGCAGTCTTCCGGAAAATGTGAACATCGTGTGTAATTCGTTGAAAAATACTGCGGCGGCTGATACAATACAATCAGGATTCTTATGAAATATGCCAGGAACTTGATAAGAAAAATAAAGCTGTTTTTAATCTGATTTTAATCTTTTCGGCATTTTTATTTAATTTTGTTTCGGTAAGATAGCATTATCAAAACAAAGAAAACAAAGCATGAAAATGCAGGGAAGGGAAAAAACAATGGATAATTTTGAAAAGGTAGAAAAGTTAAAAGAAAAGGCCAATGTCAGCTACGAGGAAGCAAAGGAGGCTCTGGAAAACAGTAATTGGGATATCCTGGATGCTGTGATCTATCTCGAGAAAAAAGGAAAGGTATTCCATACCGGAGCGGAAAGCTATACCACGCAGCATGACAGGCAGCCGGCCGGAGGAAAGCCTGAAATTGAAAACGATGATGATAACGAGTTTACGGAAGGCATAAAACGCTTCGGAGCATGGTGCCTTAAGTGGATCAAGAAGGGAAATAGCAATTATTTCAGAGTGATCAGGAAAGGTGAGGAGTGCATGATGATTCCTATAACGCTGCTGATCGTACTGCTGATCTTTGCATTCTGGGTAACAGTTCCGCTTTTAATTGTAGGATTATTCTTTAATTTCAGATATCGTTTTGAGGGACCGGATATCCGTGCCGTGGACCTGAACGATGCAATGGACGGCGCTGCAGAGACGGTAGAGCAGGTGAAAAGCCAATTCACGGACAAAAAATAATAAGCTAACCGTAGAAAGAGGGAGCTGTGGCAGGGCAAATGTATAACGGTTAGGAATCTGACGGAGCGGAAAAATGGCGAGTATTCTGGTAATTGAGGATGAAGATAAAATTGCACGTTTCATCGAGCTTGAGTTAAAGCATGAGGGATATGAGGTGGAAAAGGCAAAGGACGGCAGAAGCGGCTTGGAAAGAGCAGAAAACGGAAGCTTTGATCTGGTTTTGCTGGATGTCATGCTGCCCCAGTTAAACGGCTTTGAGGTTCTGCGCAGACTCAGAAAATCCTCGGAGGTTCCGGTGATTATGTTAACCGCAAGAGATGCGGTTATGGATAAGGTTGCCGGGCTGGACGGAGGAGCCGATGATTATATTACCAAGCCCTTTGCCATAGAGGAGCTGCTTGCCAGAATCCGCCTTGCAATCAAAAAGCATAGTAATGCCAGGAAGGAAGAAGCAGGCGTACTGCGATGCGGAAAACTCACACTGGACCCCGAGCGTTACGAAGTTCGTTATGCAGAGAAACCGGTTGAATTGACACATCGGGAATTTGAGCTTTTGCGGGTGCTTCTTGAAAATAAGAACATTGTCATTTCCAGAGATACTTTATTACAGAAGGTGTGCGGTTATGATTATATGGGAGAGACAAATGTAATTGATGTATATGTCAGATATCTGCGCAGTAAGCTGGATGAGGTGCAGGGGGTGCGCATCATCCAGACTGTGCGCGGTGTCGGATATGTGATCAGGGATGAAGCAGATGAAGAAAACAGATAACGTGAATCCGCAGGAGAAACAGCAAAAGAGCTCCGGTTCCGGGGCAGAAACAAAAAGGGTTACCTCCATTGCCAGGAGGATCAACTTTGGCACGGCGGTATGGCTGCTTGGAAGATATCTGGTTTTGGATATACTTCTTGTGTTCATGATCTTCTTCGTTGCTGCTTATTGTATGGACCTGCAATATCTGGGAAGCTTTGAACCGCTGCTGAAACGTGATTTTTTTATGAACCACGGTCTTTCGAGTCTGATTTACCGGGCGGGGGATGTGGGGAGTGATTTGTATTATCAGGTTTCCATAGGAATATGGGCAAGGCCTGTGTTGTATGCGGGGATTGTGTTATTGGTCTGTGAGCTGACGGAAGTGTTTCACAGAATGATATTTGGCTCTAAAATGATCAAAAGGGAGCTTCGTCCGATCAGGGAGATTGCAAGGCAGGCGCAGGAGCTTTCGAATCTGGCCTATGATGAGGAAAGAAATATGGGCAGCGAGAGCTGCTATCATGATCTGGAGAATGCCATCAGCGGCCTTAAGGTGGAAAGACCGAACGCCAGAATCCATGTGCAGAATAAGGAGCTTCAGGGCATTGAGCGGGCGGTTAACGATCTGCTTGACAGAATGCATGCTTCTTATCGCCAGCAGACACGGTTTGTATCGGATGCATCCCACGAACTGCGTACCCCGATTGCAGTGATCCAGGGATATGTGAATATGCTGGACAGATGGGGCAAAGAGGATGAAACGATTCTGGATGAGTCCATCGAAGCCATCAAAAACGAGTCGGCTCATATGCAGAAATTGGTGGAGCAGCTTCTGTTTCTGGCAAGGGGTGACAGCAACCGTCAGAAATTGGATAAAAAGAAGATTTTATTAAATGATATCATGAGGGAGGTATATGAAGAATCCCTGATGATTGATGAAAATCATCACTATTTGTTTGAAGAACAGGGCGCAGCGGAGATTTATGGGGATGCGGATATGATTAAGCAGTCGGCCAGAATACTCATAGATAATGCGGCAAAGTATACGCAGTCCGGGGAAGACATCGTGATTCGGACAGGACTTTGGAAGGACGAAGCGCCTTATTACTGTATACAGGACAACGGAATCGGCATGTCCCAGGAGGATGTATCCCATGCGTTTGACCGGTTTTACCGTGCGGATGCAGTCAGAAACAGCAAAACCGGAGGAACCGGGCTTGGACTTTCGATCGCCAGATGGATTGTGGAGCAGCATGACGGGTATTATGATGTGGTCAGCCGGGAAGAAATCGGAACCCGTTTTTGTGTAATCTTTCCCAAACTTCCGACTGCTCGGGAGGAGATCACGAAATAGCCGGTGAAAAGAGGAGAGCTTCGAAATATGGACAAGTCGAATGCGGAAAATAAGCAAAGGAAACAGAATCGGTTTCGTTATTCCATAAAAAAACAATTTGCCGGGATTTTCATGCTGGTTTTGGCCGGTACCATTATCCTGTGCTGGCTGATTAATAATTTTTGGCTGGAAAAATATTATATCAATCACAAGATGCATGTTTTGAAGAAAGCCTATACTACAGTAAACGAAACCGCGGTAAACGGCGATATTACTTCGGATGCATTTGATGTGGAACTGCAGAAAATCATCAGCAAATATAATATTGAATTATTGATTCTGGACGCAGATACGCAAACCATTAAATATTCCATGAGCGATCCGGCTTTTATGACCAAACAGCTTCTGGATCGTATTTTTTATCAGAATGTGGAGCAGGATACGAACAGCAGCATCTTAAAGAAAACCTCTTTTTATACGATAGAAAGAGGAATGGAGCAGCGGACCAAAACTGAATATCTGATTATGTGGGGATTTCTGGGTAACGGAAATCTCTTTATGCTGCGTACCGCTGTTGAGAGTATCCGGGACAGTGTGACTATTTCAAATCAATTTCTGATATATTCCGGATTGTTCGGTATCCTGCTTGGCGGCGTGATTATCTGGATTATTTCAAGAAAAATTACCGAACCGATTCTGCAGCTGTCCGGAATCTCGGAGCGTATGAATCATTTGGATTTTGAGGCAAAATATACCGGAAACAGTCATAATGAAATCGGAAAGCTTGGGTATAATATCAATTTGCTCTCCGATACCTTGGAGTCGACGATTTCGGAGTTGAAGACCGCCAATAATGAGCTGCGAAAGGATATTGCCCGTAAAGAAGAAATCGATGAGATGCGCAGAGAGTTTCTTTCAAATGTGTCGCATGAACTGAAAACGCCGATTGCCTTAATTCAGGGTTATGCGGAAGGCTTGCAGTATGAAATTGACAGTGATGCGGAAAGCAGAGAATATTATTGCAGTGTGATCGTGGATGAAGCAGCCAAGATGAATCGGATGGTAAGGCAGCTGATGAGTTTGAATCAGCTGGAATCCGGGAATGACGTCACTTCTATGGAGCGTTTTGATATCGTGGAGCTTGTCAGAAACTATGTTCAGTCTGCGGATATTCTGATCAGACAGAGCCGGGCAGAGGTGACCGTCAGTGAGGAAAAACCCCTGTTTGTATGGGGCGATGAGTTCAAAGTGGAAGAGGTAGTAATGAATTATTTCACAAATGCGCTTCATCACGTTGATTTTGAAAGAAAAATTAATATCCGTTTTACCAAAATGGAGGAGCGCGGCTGTGTCCGCATTTCCGTGTTTAATACGGGAAAAACGATTCCGGAAGAAAGCATGCCTCGTTTATGGGAGAAATTCTATAAGGTGGATAAAGCCAGAACCAGGGAATATGGCGGAAGCGGCGTCGGGTTATCCATTGTAAAGGCAATTATGGAATCGATGAATCAGGCTTATGGTGTTATCAATTATGACAACGGCGTAGAGTTTTGGTTTGAACTGGAGGCATGTGCCGCATTAGAATCAGAAAAGGCGAAGCAGGAGACAGGCAGTACCGGATTAGAACGATTGTAAATCAGGAGACAGGCAGTACCGGATTAGAATGATTGTAAATCCTTGTGCTGGGGTATTGTCGTTTTCGGGCGAAAATGTTACTATATATAATATATGAGACGGTGTTTTCCAAATTGCGTTCTCGGAATGGAGACTGATATGAATCGAAGAAAAGGTGCAGTTGCTTTACTTGCGAGTGTGCTGATACTTACAGGATGCGGGGCACAAATCCCTCAAATGACGGAGGAACAAACAGAGATTGTCACACAATATGCGGCAAACCTGTTGCTGAAATATGATAAAAATTATGAATCCGGTATCCTGAGCGAGGATAGAATGGCGGAAATGATGCGCAGGCAGATTGTTCCGACGCCGATTCCTTCCATAGAAGAACAGGAAGAATATGCGGATGACACCCAGGGGCAGGATCATGTGGAAGAAGACCTGATCGGCGGGGGTAATACGGATATTGTGATCGATAACAGAACTCTGGCAGAATTTTTCGGGCTGGAAGGAATCGATATTACTTATATGGGCTATAGCCTGACGGACTCCTATCCGGAAAGTGATTCGGATGAATTTTATTTTGCAATGGATGCGACCATGGGATGTAAGCTTATGGTGATTCAATTCCAGGTTACGAACCAAAGTGCTGAAGCTTATTATGTTGATATTTTGAATCAGTCCCCTCGCTTTCGGTTATTTATCAATGGAGGGGAACAGATCAATGCCTTGACGACTCTGCTGACGGATGACTTGAAGACGATGAACGACACTTTGGAAGCCGGCGAGAGCAAAACAGAGGTTATTATTGTAGAGATTACACAGGAAGATGCGGAGCTTTTGCAGAGTTCCGAAGAACTGCAGCTGGATCTGACGGTAAAGACGCAGGAGGATTCCCTGACAATTTCCCTGTTACAGTAAAATAAAGCTATTTTGTTCAAAGTCATAATTAAGATAAGCCTGTATGAATCGTTTTTTGATACAATCAGAAAACTTTGATGCAGGCTCTTTTATTCTCTATAAGGGAGCATCAAAAAACGCTGAGAAAACATAGAAAAAATGTTGAAAACGATACGAGAAAAATGTTGAAAATAATATGAAAAAAATACTGAAAACGATATGAAAAAATGTTGAAAAACAGTGTTGACAAATAAAAATCATAGTGATAATATCAATACGCTGTCTGAGTCGGACAGCTGATTGTTCCGGAAGGTCGTTTCGGAAGGCGTAAATGCTCTCCCGGGAAGGATCGAAAAAAGAACATAAAAAAGCGAACATAAAAAAGAAAAAAAGCTGTTGACATGTGAAAAACCGAGTGATAAGATATCATCGTTGCGGTTC
>CAYTIH010000051.1:0-16954 GCA_964437825.1 uncultured Clostridium sp.
CAGGAAATACATCCAGATCATGATCCAGCGCCAAATATACATTTGCAAGGGTCTGTGCCTCAATTCCCTGAGCCGCATCCACGACGAGGATTGCACCGTCACAGGCTGCGAGACTTCTGCTGACCTCATAATTGAAATCCACGTGTCCCGGCGTATCAATCAGATTAAAAATATATTCCTCTCCGTCCGCCGCCTTATAAATCGTACGGACAGCCTGCGCCTTAATCGTGATTCCGCGCTCCCGCTCCAAATCCATATTATCAAGAACCTGCGCCTGCATTTCCCTCTGCGTAAGCAGACCTGTTTTTTCTATAATCCGATCCGCAAGCGTGGATTTCCCGTGATCGATATGGGCAATAATACAAAAATTCCGAATCTTACTCTGATCTGTCTGTGACATCATTTTCCTCACTTCTGCGCTGCAGAAATTTTCTTACGCACTGTCTCCGTTTTCTTTTTCCTTTTTTTCCATAAGAGTATAGCAAATTTCGAATTGCTTGTAAACCGACAAGCGGTTCGTGCCTTTACACAAACGGTTCGTGCCTGCGCACAGGCACCTTCCTGCATTTATGCATACCGCTACTCTCCCCGGAATACCATATCCAGTACCTGTGCAATGATCGGAACCGTATTCCAAACTTCTTCCCTCGTGTTACTCTGCGCCCCCAGCTCCAACAGCATGTTCTTTCCCACAAAATGCATATTGTACCGATAGGCCCGCAGATAAATCCCTCTGGTAATCCCCGGATAATATTCATTTGCCAGCACCTGCGCCTGAAAGGAAAACGCCAGATTTTCCTCCCTGTGGGGATTATACAGATAGGAAATGTCACCAATGGTATTGCTGTAGCTTAGTCCGTTAAAAAACATGAATTTTGCGCAGGATACGCCGTCAATATCCGCAACCAGATGCACGCCCTCCTTCACTTCGTCCCTGTGCAGATCAATCACGACTTCTATGGTCGGATATTCCGAAAGCAGCTGCTCGATTGCCGGCTCCGCCGCCGCATACGCCTGATCGCGCACTTCCACATCATACTGTCCTGTATGGTGAATCACATAATAGCCATATTGCTCATGCAGAATTTCCGCCAGATATTCCCCCGCTCCCACAACTCCCGTAGAGATATCTCCTTCCACGGAATCCGCATATCCCTCCTGAGAGTGTGTATGATAAATCAAAATCTGCGGACTTGTGTTATCCCCATGAATCGTTACATCCGTATGTAATAAAGAATCCAGATTTAATCTTTCGGAATTCACGCTTGTACTGCTGTCAACAATATAGAATCCCTTTACCAGACTGTCCAGATCCTGATAAACACTGAAATCATAATAAAACGCCGGCGCTGTGCGAAGCGTGACCTGACTGCCCATAATCAGGGAACCGCCTGCCGCCGCATTCTCCTGATTGACCTGCGCCAAAATATCGTCTGTCTCCGGAAGACCTTCGGCGCCTGCCATATCACCCGCGTACAAGCCGGCGCTGTCCGCCGCTGCAGCATCTCCTTGATCCTCCCTCAGTGCCTGATTTTCCAGTTCCATTGCCTCCTTGCTGTCAATGTCTTCAAAATAAGAATGCTGATCCTCATCCGCCCCCTCAAGCGCCAAAATCATTTCATACAGGCTGCTGCTCTCCATATATGCGACATTATCCCTGTCAAGTCCGATATAATACAGCAGCGGAAATTCCTGCCCCACGTGTAAAAACACAGCCTCCGCCGCATTGTCAGCCAGCACCGATTCCTTGGAAAAAGTAAGAAACGGCATCATGGTATCGCAGATTTTCCGTTTTAGTGCGGTCAAAAATGCCTGCGTCCCCCGGACCGTATTTTCCGTCTCCGATCCGGCCTGAACGTTATATTCCGTATCGGATTTATTCCGATCCGGATGCTCTGTTCCTGTTACATCCTGCGAAAAGCCTTGTGCATAATCCCGGTTTCCGGAAGCATGCAGGATATTGGAAACCGCCGCCAGAAAAAGAAGGCATAAAATGACAACCACAATTGCCCTTGCCTGCTTCTGCCTTTGAACCGTCATGCCTGCGAATCCCTCCCTGCTACAACTCTTACCTATTATATGAGCAGGAGAAAAAGCTTATTCATCCGCAGAAAATCGTTCAAATGCCATATTTAATCCCTCGGATATCGTAAAGCTGAGCCGCTTTACCGTTTCATCAATATCTTTTCCCGTTACATAAAAATTGGCAAGCTCAGGCGGAATTTCCGAATCGTCTTTTTCTCTGAGCCCATCCCCGTGCATTCTGACATCATAATGCCACTGCGAAGCCACATCATTTACAATTGTCATAGCGTCTACCACAGTCGGAATCCCGAGCGCCACCACTACCGGAATCCCCATGGATTCTTTGGTGATGGCGCTTCTGTGATTGCCTACGCCGGACCCCGGATGGATCCCGGTATTGGTAATCTGAATGGTGCGGTTTAACCGCTTCGTACTGCGCGCTGCCAAAGCATCCACCACCACCATCGCATCCGGCTTTGTCTGCAATACAATTCCTTTTAAAATTTCCGCGGTTTCCATTCCCGTTTTTGCCATAACTCCGGGAACAACGGCACTGATTCTGTGCATCCGTTCCTTATTATAGGCCGCAGGACCATACTCCATGACTACCTGTCTGGTAATCAGCAGATTGTCCGTTACCCTGGGCCCCAGCGAATCCGCGGTCACATCCCGGTTTCCAAGTCCGACCACCAATATGGAGCGTTCCTTTGACATATCCGGCAAAAGCTTCCAGAGCTGCTTTCCGATTTCCTCCGAAATCTCCCTGTGATAGCCCTCGTCCGGCTCCGTCATAGCAGGCGCCTCCAGTGTCACATAAGTCCCCATCGGCTTTCCCAAAAGTGCGGCGCCGTTCTGGGATTCAATCATCACCTTTGTTACATGAATGTCCTTGTGCTCCAGATCATATTCCTCCACAGAAACGCCCCGCAGCTCTCCCGATGCCTCCTGCGCACTTTCTCTGGCTTCCAGTGCAAGATCCGTCCTGATTCTCACTTCCATACGGTCTTCCTTTCCTCTTTTTTTCTGATATTTTTTCCAAAAAAAAGGAATTTATGTATTGACAGAAAGAAGCAAAGTTACTATCATAATAATCGTGTGTTTCCGTTAGTTCGTCCGTGTCCGGGTTTAATGAAACACCGATAACAAAGATCATATGATATGGAGGTGTTCATCATGGCAAATATCAAATCTGCTAAGAAGAGAATTTTAGTCAGCCAGACCAAGGCAGAGAGAAATAAAGCCGTTCGTTCCAGCGTAAAGACTGCTGTTAAGAAAGTTAACGCTGCAATCGAAGGCGGCGATAAAGAAGCTGCAAAGGCTGCTTTAGTAGATGCTATCAGCATCATTGAAAAGGCTGCAAGCAAGGGCGTATATCATGCAAACTATGCTTCCAGAAAAGTATCCCGTCTGAGCATTGCCGTTAATAAAATGGCTTAATTGCAGACTGATACGATTTTCAATTTATAAATCACAAAAAAGAACCCATACCGTCATGTGGGTTCTTTTTTTGATTTATGCCGAAATGCGTTAACGGTTCTATATGCCGAAATGCGTTAATGGTGCCCTCCGCCTCCGCCGTGGGAATGACCGCCCGCGGATGTATGATGACCCCCGCCGCCTCCGCCTCCGCCGGAGCTGCCGGAACGCTGAATATGCCTTCGGGTAACATGGGTATTCACCAGGATATCACTCTGGTGATTTAATGTCGGCCTCCCGCCATTGACATAGGTTGCAGCGATTGTCGTTTTCTTCCCCCTATTCTCGGACAAATGGATACATACATAGACAGCCGCAACAATTACCGCCACTATGATAACCGCATAAAACGGAATTTTCACTTCGGAAATTGACTTTCCTGACATTCGCCGGTAAACGCCGTTGACATACCGGCAATAGGCTTTATAGGGATCACTGTTTACCTCACTGTTTACCTCATCCACAATATTACTGATATCCCTGCTTGAAAAGGTGTCCTCCACTCTTCCCGAAGTCGAGAGCCAGTTATAGGCATATCCATGGATACTGTCCGTACTATCCCAGTTATCTACGAAGATACAGCCGTCCCCCCACGGCTTGTTATAACCGAACATATTCTCATCATAAAAATTGTCGGCATACACCATGACATACTCTTCTTCCGATACATAGCCGATCACGGATTCATAGCTTTTTGCATATTCCTCTAAGGGTTCCTCGAGAATCACAAGGACAATATCACAGCCGATCTGCTCCTGCCTCTTTGCAATCAGTTTCTCGAGCTTCTTCTCCTCGGTATCCGTCAATTTATCCGCATAATCATATACTCTCTGCTCCGGACAGGCTGTGTTGTTCCTGACATATTCCACGGACTCAGACTTGCTGATCCAGCCTGCCGCCAGATATAACACCAGCAATATTCCCACAATGATCAGCGGCACACGCATATGTTTTAAATATCTCATCATCCTACAGTACCCCCATCATCATTCTGATCAGCTGTCCCGCAAGCAGTACAAACCCGAATACCGACGCTCCGTACACAGCCACTCTCCCCTTGGAAACCGGAGCTTTTCCGATCATCTTTCCGCTCTGTCCGTTCACATGGAAGCGATAGGTCTGTCCGCCATAGCTGTATGTATAAACCCAAACCGGCAAAAGTGCGTAATCCGTTTTCCGGTTCCTGAGATTCAGATTTTTTCTTTCCGGCGTTACGGAAGAATAGCCGGTAATCGTTTGCATCATCAGTTCTTCCGAATCATTCTGCGCTTTTCTTCTGGCACGCGGCTCCAGCTCATCAGAACCCATATTATACATTTCTCCGTAAAATCCGGACATATATTTCATTTGGAAGTCTTCCAGCGCTTGATAATTAAAGGGCTCGAGCAGATCCATCGTGGCATCGTCCATTGCAATGGAAGCATCCACGGGAATCCTGGAAAAATCAATATCCATATCACGTTCTATATGAAATACCTTTGTTTCCGTATACTCAGTATCTCCGCTGATCCATGTACGAACCCTTGTCGCCCTTCCCGACCAGATATAATCGGCATGATAATCATATAAAAAGAAAGGGACATAGATTCCTTCCATTTTTTCTAACGAGGCATGGGACATAAAGCCCGACGGTGCAAATATTCTCTTGCCGAATTCCCTTTGCAGCGCGGCCTCGGCATCCTTCCTGCCGATTTTAAACGGCAAAATCAGGTGCGGCGTAAACTGTCCTTCCACACGTTCTTCAAAAATAATATAGCTTCCGCAGTGCGCACACCGCCCCGCCGATGTATACGGGCCAATCCGGATCGGAGCGCCGCAATTCGCACACAGGGTAATTCCCTCGCTCCTTACAGGTTCTTCACTGTCGATCCCGTCGCAATGGGGACAGTACATTTTTCCCCGCTGCGGATCATAAATCACATTTCCGCCGCAGTTATGACATTTATAAATCATCCCTTTTCCTCTTTCCTCTCAGCATATACATTTTTCCTGCTCCTTCATTGTAGTAATTTTTCCGACATGATTCAACAGTTTTTTTCTGCTGCAGAATTCCATGATTTTTTCTTCATCCCATCGCTATTTTTTCAAAGATATGATATTCTGATTTTAATATGGATTTATATCTCATACATGCTTGGGTAATTACGAAACTCTTTTCAGGTTACTTTCATTGCACAATGTTTTGATGAGTTTCGCAATTGCCTACATTATCAAAATATGAAATGAGGAGGCACTTCATGACTTATCAATATGATTTATCCGGAACCTGGGCATTTTGCCTGGATAACGAAATGCAGGGAATGGACGGGCACTATGAATCCGGCGCTTTTCATGACACCATAACGCTGCCCGGCACTGCTTCGCAGGCGCATAAGGGTGCGCCCAATCCCGAAATAAAAATTGATGCGTTAACCGAAGAATATAAAACCGAGGGCTATGCATGGTATCAAAGAAAGCTCTCCATCGCACCGGATGCCGTGGGCCGGCATGCTTTCCTGTTCCTGGAACGGACCAGAATCTCCCATGTATGGGTGGACGCAGTTTATGTCGGAACGCAAAACAGCCTTTGTACCTCACATACCTACGATTTGACAGATTACATAAAAAATACACAGCCGGTCATTACCATTATGACCTCTAACACCGGTTATCCCACAAAAGGCGGGCACATGACATCTCCCGATACCCAGACCAACTGGAACGGTATTGTCGGAGCAATAACACTCTCCTTTTATCAGACACTGCACATAACTCACATCCGTACCGATGTGGACTATGACGCCAGAAAGCTGACGGCAAGGCTTAAGGTAACCAACTACGCAGATGCCTGTAACGCACTCCTGTGCGCAAAGGCCGCTGCCGTAACGCTTGCAGAGTATGGGAGGCAGCCTTCGTTCCTGCCCCTGATTACCGATCAGACCATTTCCTTAATTCCGGGGCAAAACGAAATCACTTTCGAAGCGGCGCTTCCAAAGGCCCTGCCTGACTGGGATGAATATGACCCTGCCGTAATCCGGCTGTCAACAAAGGTAACACTTCCATCCGAGTCCTCCGATCAAACGGACGGTGCCTCCGGCAGAGACCATGACTCGATTGACACATGGTTTGGCATCTGTAAGTTTGAAGCGAGAGGAACTCATTTTTATATCAATAACCGCAAAACCTTCCTGCGCGGCAAGCATGACGGAATGATCTTTCCGCTCACGGGCTATGCTCCCATGGATGTGGACGGCTGGCTGCGTGTAATGAAAACTGCTAAGGAATTCGGCATCAATCACTACCGCTGTCACACCTGCTGCCCTCCGCAGGCTGCTTTCCTTGCGGCTGACCTGCTTGGTATCTATTATCAGCCCGAGCTTCCTTTCTGGGGCACCTTCGCCGCAGAGGGAGAGAAAGAATATGATGAAGTAAATCAGACCTATTTGATTCAGGAAGGCTTCCGCATTCTGGATGAGTTCGGAAACCATCCTTCCTTTTGCATGATGTCCATGGGAAACGAGCTTTGGGGCAATCCGGAGGCAATCAACGATCTTCTGGGACGTTATAAAGCTTATGATCACAGACATTTGTATGCACAGGGCTCCAACAACTTTCAGTGGGTACCCAATATCCAGCCAAACGATGATTTTTTCAGCGGCGTGCGTTTTACGATTGACCGTCAGATCCGCGGCTCCTACGCCATGTGCGACGCCCCACAGGGACATGTCCAGACTGACCGCCCCTGTACGGACTTCAATTATGAGGATGCTATTTTCCCGCCTTACAGCGCAAAATCCTCAGAGGTTTCCGAGGATGGAACCATTGAAATTCAGTATGGCACAGGCGTAAAAAGAGTCAAATTAACGGAAGCCGCTGCGGAACTGATTCCCAACGTTCCCGTTGTGTCTCACGAAATCGGCCAGTACGAAACCTATCCCGATTTTGATGAGATTCAAAAATATACCGGCGTCCTAAAGGCACGCAATTTTGAAACCTTCCGCGACCGCCTTGCCGAAAAGAATCTCCTGCCCATGGCAAAGGATTATTTCCGTTCCTCCGGCGCACTGGCGGCAGCCTGCTACAAGGACGAGCTTGAAACGGCGCTTCGCACCAAGGATATGGCAGGCTTTCAGATTCTGGACATTCAGGATTTCTCCGGTCAGGGGACGGCTCTGGTAGGAATGCTGGATGCCTTTATGGAAAATAAGGGCATCATCTCTGCAAAGGATTGGCGCTCCTTCTGCTCCGATGCTGTCATTCAGGCCGAATTTCCGACCTATATTCTGAAAAACGGTGATACTCTGCGCGGTCATCTCTCCCTGACCTGGTACCGGAAAGAGCTCCCGGCGCAGGCCGATATCCGGATCGGCTTCCTTCGGGTATCCGGTTCCTGTACGGAGTCCGTATACGAACAGACTCTGCACTTTGAAAAACCGCTTGCCGAAAACGGCTATCTAAGGCTTGCCGACTTTGAAATACCGGTTCCGGCCGGAAATGCTCCCGGCAGCTACCTGCTCACCGTCTCTATGAACGGTACGGACGTTACAAATTCCTACGAGCTTTGGACCTATCCCGAATATCAGAATGCGAACGCTGCGCCGGACGGCAGCTGCGTAACCTCGGATTTCGCGCAGGCCGTCAAATATACCCGGGAAGGAGGAGCCGTTGTTCTCTGTCTGAGTCCTTCGCAAAATCCAAACTCCGTTACCGGAACCTATGCCACGGACTTTTGGTGTTATCCCATGTTCCGCGGGATCTCCGAATGGATGAAAAAAGAATTACCCATAGGAACCATGGGACTGCTCATCCGAAATACTCATCCGGCGCTGGCAGGCTTTCCCTGTCACTCCTACTCCACGCCGCAGTGGTGGGATATCGTCATGAATTCCTCATCCACGATTCTCGATCACAACATGATTGAGCCCGTGGTGCAGACCATTGATAACTTTGAACGCAATCACAGACTCGGCCTGATTTATGAAATTCAGATTGCAGGAGCCAAAGCTCCCGTCATCGTCTGCACCAGTCCGCTTCAGGATCTCATCGCAGACGGTCATGCCGAAGCTGCCTGCCTGCTTTCGAGCCTGTGCGATTATGCAAAGCACATAAAAGAATATCCCCATAGCGTCATCAACATGACAGAAAGCGAATTCTATGAATTGTTTGCAAAGCAGCCGGGCTAACCGGTTACGGCTTATTTGATTTACACAATATTGCTGCCTGCATCCATAGCCTGCAGACAGCGGAAAGGCATGGTTACACTATGAAATATACAAATCCTATTATCAAAGGATGCTATCCTGATCCAAGCGTATGCCGTGCGCATGGAAAATACTATCTGGTATCCAGCTCCTTTCAATATTTTCCGGGTGTGCCGCTTTTTGAAAGCACGGATCTGGTTAACTGGCGCCAGATCGGCCATGTTCTGACCCGAAAAAGCCAGGTGATGCTGGATAAGGTCAGAAGCTCCGGCGGCGTCTTTGCTCCGACCATCCGCTGTCATAACGGAAGATTTTATATGGTCACCAACAATAATTCGACGCAGCAGAATTTTTATGTCTATACGGATGATATTTACGGAGAATGGTCCGATCCCGTCTATGTGGATCAGGACGGCATTGATCCTTCCCTTTTGTTCGACCAGGGTCATACCTATTTTATCAGTAACGGCAGTGATGACTGCGGCGAAAGCGGCATTGTGCAGTGTGAAATTGATATCCATTCCGGAAAGAAGCTTTCCGAAAGCAAGTGTATCTGGCACGGCAGCGGAGGACGGTATCTGGAAAGTCCCCACATGTACTGTATTAACGGTACTTATTATCTGATGGCAGCCGAGGGCGGTACGGAATACGGTCATATGATTACTTACGCCAGATCCGCCTCCGTATGGGGGCCTTTTGAAGAATACGCCTCTAATCCCGTTTTGACCAACCGGAATAAAGCGCCTGAACTCATTCAGGGGATCGGTCACGGCGACCTGATTCAGGATGCCTGCGGCAATTGGCACATTCTCTGCCTCGGTTTTCGCCAGATTCATTTATGGAAGCCCTTCCACACCCTGGGAAGGGAGGTTTTTCTGGTTCCTGTTCAATTTGATGACAAGGGATGGTTTACCGCCGGAAAGGACGGCAGCGCGGATTCGGAATATGAAATTGCCGGAGACTTTCTGCAGGAGGAAAAGCGCCGCTATACCTTTGATAATACGGCATGGCATATTGACTGGTGCTATCTGCGCTATCCCGATCCCGCCGGATATGAGCTGTCCGATCACAAAGCTATTTTGCACGGAAGTACTATTACTCTGGACGATGCGGATTCTCCCACCTTTCTGGGACTCAGACAACGTGATTTTTCCTTCACGCTTTCGTCCCGGTTATCCATCGATGGCGGAGAAGCCGGTATCTGCGTGTATTCCTGCGAAAATGAGCATTATGAGGCGGCGATCCGAAAATCTCCGGACGGCTTTGAAGCCATACTGAGACTCAATATCGGCGATATCAAGCATATTCAGCATACCGTAAAGCTTCCTGACGGATGTGCGAAGCTGATCCTCCGCGCGGACAGCTGTGAATACCGCTTCAGCATCATCCGTGAACCGGACAGCCAAGATCCGGACGGCCATTTAGATGAACTTTTGCTCGGAAGCGCTCAGTCAAAGTACCTCTCCAGCGAGGTTTCCGAAGGCTTTACCGGAGTCGTTCTCGGCTTGTACGCCGTATATGACAATACTGCCGAATTTACGGATTTTGAGCTTATATATCATTGATGTTTCATCTACCTTACCCAGAATATCGGATCAACCCCAAAAACGGTATCCGGAAGGTCTTACCCATTTCGGATACCGTCTATTTTATCCCAAACATTTCTGCAGCAGCCGCATGAGGTCTTTGACATCAATCGACTTTGCCAAATGCGCATTCATTCCGCAGTCCGGACAAATACCACTATGCATATCGCAATAATACTCAGAAAACTCCGCATTAAAAAGCTCTTGATCTTATGATCCATAAAGCGTCATCATCCTTCACCTTTTTTACAATACCTGAAGTAATCTTTCATAAAACTCGACCGTCTTTAGCAAAGTTTCAATCGGAACGCGCTCATCGTTTCCATGGATCATCGCACGTTCTTCTTTGCTGAGACGCATCGCAGAAAATCGATATACCTTATCCGTAATACGGCAATAATGCCTGGAATCAGAGCATGCCATCATCAAATACGGAGAAACGATTGCCTCTGGCCATGTGGAATGAATCACCCGGCTTAATTTCTGCCATTCCTCACAGGAAGTATCGGAGCATATGGAAGGATTCATCCCATTCACAAGACGAATCTCGATGCTATCGTTACGAACCGTTTTCTTCAGATACTGCTCTGCAGACTCTATGGTATCTCCGCCCATCAGCCGCATGTTGATCCCAAAGGAAGCCTTCGGCGGCAGAACATTGTACGCCCTGCTGCCCTCCATTCGTGTAACGGCAACCGTAGTGCGCATCATGGCATTTAATTCTCCGCCTGATTTTTTGCAGATCATATCCAGCAACGGTTCAAAGCACCAGAGGTTTGCAAAAATCAGTTTATAGGCAAAAGAAGAATATCTGCCAAGCGTATTGAACATCTCCGCCACAGGCTTGGTAAGATGCCTTTGAAACGGATGCTTTTCTATCTGTATAATCGCATCGGATAACTGACCGCAGACCGTATGTACCGGCGGCGTGGATGCATGGCCGCCCCGGGACTCCAGTGTAAAATCCATATTTACACTGCCCTTCTCACCGATTCCCACAAGTGCGCACTCTCCGGACACTCCCGGGAATACATGATCGACCACGGCGCCGCCCTCATCTACCACAATTTCAGGCTTTACATGATGCTCCTTTAGCCATGTAACAATATCCGCACAGCTCTCACCGTCAATTTCCTCCTCCCCGGAGAAAGAAAAATATAAATCGTTCTTTGGTCTGTATCCTTCGGACAGCAGCTGCTCCGCAGCCTCCAGAAGTCCGCACAGCGTCCCTTTCGTATCAAGCGTTCCCCTTCCCCAGATACAGCCGTCCTCGATCAGGCCTTCAAATGGCGGCTTTGTCCAACCTTCTTCATTGACCGGCACCACATCATAATGCGCCATACAGACGCCGGGAGCCTGATCGGATTCTCCTTTCAGAAAATATAAAAGCCCCGTTTTCCCGATATGCGTCAGCGTACAGGCTTCATGCACCTTCGGAAAACGCTCCTTTAAAAGCTCCTGAAATTTTATAAATTCCGCCCGGTCTACCAGAGAATCATCCCGGTTTGATACCGTTTTACAGCGGATCATATCCACCATATCCCGTACCACTTTGTCCCGGTCAATCGTAACCTTCTGTTCCAATATTTCCGGCTCAGGCAGCGGTTTAAACTTCGCCGCACGCACCAAAACCACTGCCAAAAACAGCGCAATAACCAAAAGCACACATAGCCCAATGACAAATCCGACACTCATTTCCGTTCCCCTTCCTTTAAAGGATTCCTTTTTTATACAAAATCCTGGCAACCCCGATCGAGACAAGCGCTCCCACCGGCACCAAAATTCCTACACTGCCTGCCAGCGACGGCACAGCAAGGAAAATCACAATCATAAATACCAGCGGCGCTATGGCAATTTTCCAGTTTTTACTTATGTAAACCACAGCCAGTCCGCCGAACAACGCGGGCAGGATATTGTCAAACGCCGGTTTTAAAGCAGGGGAATCCAGAATCGGTGACAAATACGATAACAAAATGACACCAAGTGCAATAACTATTGTCGTTACAATGGAGCTCGTGGCTACCGCAATCGTGGAGATCACCTCCCCCTCCTCTGTTCCCGG
Organism: uncultured Clostridium sp.; assembly: GCA_964437825.1. Taxonomy (GTDB): domain Bacteria; phylum Bacillota; class Clostridia; order Lachnospirales; family Lachnospiraceae; genus JBJFCE01. The sequence goes on from CAYTIH010000051.1 coordinate 12,330, forward strand.
TTTCACCTGCGCATTTTCCATCGCATTTAAGGCGCTTGGGGCCTTCAGGCTGGACAGATTCCCGGTTACAAAGGCCAGATACGAACCGCCTGTTCCGAGCATCGGACAATAAGTGATGATTTCTATAATCCCCACTGTCCAGTAAATCGGCGCAACGCCCAATAGTCCCTTTAATACCGCTGTTCCCTCAGGCCATGCACGATAATACAGACAGGCCGCCGCAGGGACCGCCAAAACCACGACAACCGCTGTCCAAATCCAGATTTTTCCGTATACATGCGTCATATCTTCATATGTTTTCTTCATACTCCGTTCCTCCCTGTTATCCAATCAGCGGCGTAATGACACACGCAAATATCATGGCTCCTACCATACTAACGGAAAGAGCATAGGTTTCCAGCCATTTCATACCGCATTTTTTTATCAGCAGTCCGCATACTGCCATGAGCAGCGCGGAAAACAGCAGGACGAACAATGGGATAAAGCCTGCCAGACCGGAATGAATATCCGCAAAAACCATACCAAGGAATGCGGAAATCATTCCGAGGAACATCGCCGTCATCAGAATATCACTCCACTTGGCGTCCCGCTTTTTGATATTAAGCATTCCCTTCTGCAGGGGTTTTAACAGAATCGGTGTAAATACAATACTCGGCAAAATGCCAAGCGTCATAACCCACGCAATCGCAGTATATACCTTCGGGTCGGTAATGGTTTCCGACAAGGAAATCCCAAGCGCGGTCGCCGTTGAGGTTGCCGCCGGAAGCTCATAGGTAATCGCACCGATCACACTCATTCGAATCCACGGCAGCGGAATTCCCAGAAACTTTGACAACGTAATCACGCCCAGCAGTATGGAAACTGCCGGTGCAATTGTGAAAATCGCCGTCGATACAACGGTTTTGCGAAGTACTTCTTTTTTCATACCAATGGCAATCCCATGCCGGCAGGCACGGATCAGGAAAAAGAATGACTGGACAATGACAAACAAAATGACAATCACTGCCATCATATACATAAAGGAGCTGTTAACACTGAATTTCATAGATACCTCCTACGTGAATTGTTATATGTTTTCCGCTTCTAAACAGCGCTCTGCCTTCCGGTCACCGAGATTTTGATGTCCGAATGCCCAATACCTTCCAGCGGTATACATATACAAAGCATATGACATGTACCAGAGTCGTAATCGTCCAGGTAACAATATAGGACAAATACAGTACCCTGGTTGTATGATAGGTCTGAAAGACCGTAGCAATCCACAGCAGTCTGAGCCCGCAGGCGCCCAAAAGAGATACCACCATCGGCAGCACGGATGAACCGATCCCGCGCAGAGCTCCGACCATAACATCCATCATGCCGCAAAGCGCATAGCAGCTGCAAATATATCTCATCCGGATCAGACCCTCGTCCACTACCGCACTGCTGTCCGAATAAATATGCAGTAAAGGTCTGCCGAAAAGCACCACCAGATTTCCGAATACAACGCCTACCGCAATCACTATGGCCTGACACAAAAACAAAACCCGCAAAATTCTTTTTTTCTCTCCTGCCCCATAGTTCTGTCCTGTAAAGGAAAGTGCAGTCTGATACAATGCGTTCATCGCCATATACACAAACCCTTCAATATTGGCAGCCGCTGCATTCCCCGCAACTACAGTTTTCCCAAAGGAATTAATGGAGGACTGAATCACAACATTGGACAGTGAAAATACGGTTCCCTGAAGTCCGGCCGGCAATCCGATCTTCACAATTTTCCATAGAATATCTTTCGAAACATGCAGTTCCTTCAAGGATAAATGCAGTTCTCCTTCTTCTTTCATCAGACAACGGAGAATCAGTCCCGCCGAAATGTACTGCGATACCACCGTTGCAATGGCGACTCCCGCCACATCCATGGCAAATCCGATTACAAAAATCAGATTTAACGCCACATTTACCATGCCGGCAAATAACAAATAATACAGGGGTCTTCGCGTATCCCCCGCCGCACGCAGGATGGAGCTGCCGAAATTATATACCATGGCGGCAGGCATACTTAAAAAATAAATTCTTAAATACAGGGTGGCAAGTCCGATCACATCCTCAGGCGAAGACATCAGACGCAGCAATCCCCCAGCCATGGAAGTCCCGAAAACAGTCATCACCATGCCGCATAAAACACTGATTACAATACTGGTATGAATCGTCTCGGAAACCTTGTCTTTATCGCCTGAGCCAAAATAATGAGCCACAACCACGTTGGCTCCGACCGATAATCCGATAAACAAATTTGTCAGCAAATTGATTAATGATGTAGTAGAACCAACCGCCGCCAATGATTCATCTCCCGCAAAGCGTCCCACTACCACGATATCCGCAGCATTGAACAGCAGCTGCATAATACTGGACGCCATTAACGGTATGGCAAACAGCAGCAGCTTCCCCAGCAGCGGCCCGTGCACCATATCGATTTCATGTCCTTTTCGATGGACAACTCCTTGCCCATGGCCCATTTCCGGTCCATGGACCTTCATTTGTTCTTTCATAGTACTTCTGTCTCCTGCTCCATATCCGTCAATATCAGCTTCGAAAGTCCTTCCCATGTATGACAGCGATTGCCATAGCTTCTGCCCCGCTCTGCAATGATCCGGGCCTGATCAGGCTGATCCAGATACCTCCGGCAAAGTTCCGGCAGCTTTTGAAGCTCCTGCAGTGAAAAGTCGGCAACTGTCTGTTCCTGCTCTTGTCCGTTTTCCGCCTGCCGTCTTCCATAATGTGCTTTGACATAGACATTCGTATCTGTAATCACCAGCGAGCCGTTACGCATACCGCAGGTAATTCTGTCATGCGTGCCCCGGACAAACCCCGGCATGATATTCAGCGCAAAACGATAATTTCCGATCAAATTTACATAATTTTCATACGACACAGCCGGAAATATCTGAATTTTCTCCTTTGCAGCAGAGAACACCTTCTCTTTTCCCGCACGGACCACAGCTTCTTTGCAAAATTGCTCCCAGCCGTTTCCGTACAATTCAAGCGGTATTCCTTCCTTTACAATTGCGGTAAGTATCCGCTTCCTTCGCATATTTCTTACAAAGGCATCCACCAGAAAATACGCCTGCATCCGCTCCGGCACAGGAATAGGACCTCCCCGAACCGTTTTAGCGCCGTTTCCACAGCCTCCGGACATTATTTCATCCGGCCTTTCCGCCTCAAAAAAGCTCTCCAGCGTTACCTCCGGATCGGCAAGCATCTGCTCCGCCATATTCATGCAGGGAGCTGCCATCAGAGATGGCAGTTCCCGGATCAGCCGCCAATACCGATCCGGCTCCTCATAGGTTCCGCAAAACAAAATTTGATTTTTTCGATCTTCATACGGCACGCTGCAGCTGCTGCCGATACTACCGGGCAGCGGACATGTAAACACGGAACGAATTCCGGGATAATACTTTTTTATGTATGTCCCATGTCCCTCATCCACGCAAATACATCTGTAATCAAATCCGTCCGCAGATAACGCCTTATGATGATACAGGGGATGATCCAGAATATAATTGTAAAACGGCGCGTCAAACAGCTCCGGCAGCGATCTGCCGCCTGCTGAAAGCTTAGGCAGAAACGAATTAAAGTCCACCACAGCATCCGGCCGAAACTCCTGCGCCGTTTTCAGAGCATCTCCCCACGCCTGTGTATCCTGCTGTTTTCCGGGCTGCACAGTACACCAGCCGACTTCACATTCCTGTTTTTCCATCGCCTGCGCCAGCTTCTGTGCAAAAAACCGATAAGAAGCATAGCATCTGTCATTTACGTTAATCAATAATATTTTCCGTTTCATACAGTTACATTTTACAACTTTTACCCGGATTGTAAAGGACAAGAACGCTTCAACGGCTAACATACCGGCCTGCCGTTTTTCCTGCAAATCCAGGAAACAGAAGCCTCCATCGCCGTGCGGCTATGACTCAACCGGCCACGGAGCGCATAAAAATACCGCCGCGTTGGCCAAATGACTCTTTAAACGCAGCGGTATTTTCCTATGTTCCTATTTTCTTATTTTCCTATTTTCTAAAATTAAAAGAGAAACTTATCGGCAAAATAAGCATCCAAATCCGCAATTGCCACACGCTCCTGCTCCATCGAATCACGGAAGCGGACAGTTACGCAGCTATCTGTCTCGGAGTCAAAATCATAGGTAATACAGAACGGCGTTCCGATTTCATCCTGACGGCGATATCTCTTACCGATATTTCCTCTGTCATCAAATTCGCAGTTATACTTCTTTGACAACTGAGTAAAGATCTTCTCCGCACCTTCATTTAACTTCTTGGATAACGGAAGCACACCGATCTTGACCGGCGCCAGCGCCGGATGGAAATGCATAACCGTACGTACGTCTCCCTCGCCAATCTCCTCTTCATCATAAGCAGAACACAAAAACGCCAGAACCACACGGTCCGCGCCAAGGGACGGTTCAATAACATAAGGAATATATTTCTCATTCTTGGTATCATCAAAATACAGCATATCCTCGCCGGAGGTATTCTGATGCTGTGTCAGGTCATAATCGGTTCTGTCTGCAATACCCCACAATTCACCCCAGCCAAACGGGAACAGGAACTCGATATCGGTGGTTCCCTTGC
>CAYTIH010000052.1:0-15325 GCA_964437825.1 uncultured Clostridium sp.
GATACTCTTTTACGGAATCGTCCTCCTCTGTTGGGATATGGACTGCATGATAACCGCCGTAGGACAGGCATTGGGCGATCATACGGGCATCCCTGGCATCTGTTTTAATCCTCACCCCCTGCTGTGTCAGCATGGTAGTTGGGGCAAGGATCACACATTTTACCCCTGCAGCCGTAAGCTGGTTATACAAGGAGTATCCCAGACACCCGGCCTCATATCCGCATTGGATATCATATTCGTAGTTGAGTCCCAGTTTCAATTTCAGGTTCTCGATGAACATAAGGATATTTTTGTAGTCCGGCGTAACCTTAATCGTTGCAAATACGCGGTCTTCCTCGCCGATCACCGGCTCCATTGCGCATAAAGTGTAATTTGTGCTATGGACATCCATCCCGATTTTTAGTATTCTATACATAGTGGCCTCCTTTTGTATGCGGTAATCCCCGCCCTCATGTTGTTTTGCATCAACATGAATTATACGGGTAAATCCACGTTGGTGCAAATGTGAGGTCACTTCATATTATCTAATTGGCTACTCCAGGTTATCATCGTCTCCTTCTGCTAAATCATCCTCTGTAAAATTATGATCTTCATCACCTCCCCCGTTTCCGGCATAGAAATCTATACCATCCGGATCCGCATCATAATACGCTTCTTCCTGATTGATATCTTTATAAAATTCATCATCAGACATGGGCATGTCAATTTCGTCTTCTGCATCCGAATCCTCTGCCCTAAATTCATCCAGATCCATTGCGTTGTCAATCTCATCCATGGAAGCATCCTTCTTTTTCTTATATACTTTTAAGTAATAATACACTCCTCCTACAATAGCAGCTAACACCACCACTATGATTGTGTTTTTATTTCCCGAAATAGATTTTTTTGTTTTACCATCCTCACCCTCAGTCAAATCCTCAATTGTTTCATCAGAACCCGTAAGGGCGGATAAAAGATTGCCGGAAGAGGAAGACTCACTTTTCTTGCCAGATCCCATTCCAATCGTGTATCCGTTGTCTTCTGCCAGAGCCTGTAATTCATCCACTGTGACTGTATTAAGCAGGTATACATTATCATCACCTCTGCTTTGATCTATAACCAGATAAAATACCTCTCCTTCTTTTGTTGTGACAGTGTAAAATACCTTTTCTGATTCGACTGATCCATCTGTTGGGACCTTGTCATAAAGGGTTCCGGTTCCGTCTTCTGCTGCTTCAGATGAATCACCTGATATAGCATCCGTATATCTGCCATTACTTAAATTCACATCAATATTGATATTTCTGGTATCCTCTGCATCTACTGAATAGCTATAATCATCCTGTATCTCATATGTTGTGTTGCTACCTGTAGATGGCTGGTATGTTTGTGATACTATATTACCAGCTATATCTTTTACATAAATCGTGTGTGCAGTACCTGCTTCAACAACAAACACATTTGATGAGCCAAACGCATCCGGATCATCAGAATCAAGAGCATATTCAAGCCCCTCGTTATTGTCCGATGCGTCAATGGATATGGTGATATATTCCTTTTCTCTATCTCCTCCATCAGAAGCTTGGGAAACAAATGTATTTACAGAAAAACAAGCTACACAGGTAAATAATAATAACCATGAAAAATTTTTCATTCTCGAACCTCCTGAATGCCTATAATTATAGGACATTGATTATCTATTTCTGTAACAAAAATATTGGTTTCTGATATATTTCCTGCCCGATCCATTACCCGGACTTTCCAGGTTCCGTTCTCGGATATGTTATATTCATTCCGATCAATAAATCCACTGTCCTCACCTGTTTCAGCACAGCTGAATGAATAAGTAAGCGAAAGCGCATCCGATGCATCCACCTTAATGGTATTAGCTGACTGCCAGCCTTCTTTTTCTAGGCTAACCGATAAAATTACCGGTTTTTTATTGTCAATCACAATGATATCCTTTTCGTATGTAGCAACATTCCCATATTGATCACGGCAATAAATAATCCAGGCTCCATTATTATTCATTTCTTTGGTAAAATGATAATTGGTAATCCAGTCCTTTTCCTTCGGTTCCTTCCCAAAGGGGAGAATTGCATACTGAAGTAATGGATAAGGTGTCATATCATCCTCTGCAGTAATTGTCACTGTCACCGCAACAGGCTCGTCCACTGTGCTGACTTCATAATCACTAAAATCCACCTGTGATATCACGGGCGGATTTTGATCGATTCCAGTATATTTAGCTGTAAATTCAGTCTTCTTTTTCTCCAAATCGTTTCGATATCGGAGCCTTACTTCCTGCTCTCCAAGATTAATAAATGCATAGTCATTTTCTGAAACAGTCATGGTAACTGTTTCTGTCAGATTACCCATTATAGAAACACTCTCATCTTCTGCTTGTTCTGTTATATTAAGGAAATGCAATCCGGATAATCCTGTGATAGTTTCATTTGAGCCATCTTCATATTCGACATTGACCGGTATGGATAAAATGTTTACATACTGTTCTGCATTCAAGAATGCATCCTCTGCAGATACATTCCGGACAGTTTTATCAAGAACATATAGAAAAGCACTTTCTATGATATCCTCCCTGGTATCATCAAAAAAAATATGACACCTTATCATGATTCCGTTATTTTCATCAGATGCCTTCATGTAGATATATGATACCTGACGGTAAAGTTCATCATATTCTATTTGTGCATCTTCGATTACACACCAATCCCTCTTACCCATATCATAATATTCCCATCTGTAAGCTGCCGCATCTTCATAAAAGCACTTAAAAATAACCGTCGTCCCATGCTCTGCATACATATCACAAAGTGATATTGTATCTTGGGATAACGCAGCTTGGATATCTGGGATTTCTTGGACGTCCTCCGCGCTTTCTGAAATGTTATCACCAATATTCTCAGATACATCAGGCTCCATAGCCGTTTCCATATTTTCATTTGAGATCTGCTCTTGCTCTACCACTTCTGTCTGATCATCTTCTATCATTTTTTCTTTTAGCAATGGATGCAACCTCTGCAACCATATCAAGACAATGCATACAATCAAAAAAGTTAAACCTAATAATGAATTTATTATGATTTTTTTTCTCCTAATCAAGGAAATCACCCCTCCTTTAATTTTCCGCTGCTATTTATCCGTTATATTTGCTGCCTGATTGCCTGCGGCATCCGACAAAATGATATCAGCAGCAGCAAGAACATTGACCTTACCGGATGAGAGCAGCGACATAAGCCTGTCATACTCCTGTCCTGTTAAATTTAGAGCATTCAGCTTCTTCTGCGCTGTATCACAGCGGTATATCTCTATCTGCCGCTTTAAATCTGCTGCTTTCTTACGATGGTTTTCTGCCAGTTCAAGCTCTTTTTTCTGTAGCTCGATAAGTTGTTCTAATGATTTCATAATATTCCTCCTCGTATTAATTATTCATCACTGCTTGCCGCAGTAGATGGAATGAACAATATTGGATTATAATATACTCCCTCCGAATCTTGGACCCCAAGATGCAGATGGGGTCCAGTTGATTTTCCGGTATTTCCGGACAGTCCTATAAACTGTCCCGCTTCTACTTTCTGATTCACGCCAACGCTGTAGGATTTCATATGCATATAAATAACCTTATATCCATCATCATCAGTGATGGTTACCATATATCCTGTACTGTCTGAATATGTAGCTGTTGTAACAGTACCTTTTACTGCAGAATATAATTGTGTTCCCTCCGGAACTGCAATATCTACTCCGTTATGCTGTTTTACTACACCATCAATCGGATGAAATCGCGCACCGAAATTGGATGAGATTTTGTCTGTCCAATCTTCTTTCATTACAGGGTTAAATATCTGCTGTCCTCCACCGGATAACATAATTCCAGTAAATGTAAAGGTATCATCATAAGATAAACGTTCTCCAATGATCTCATTCAGATCTTTTTTGGTAAGGGTTACATAGCAGATTTTAACTTTTTTGGTGACAGTTCTCATATTTCCTGTTTCGGGATCCACTTCTTGCACTTCCCGGTTTTCCAGCTTTATTTTTGCAGTAAGCGTATACATCTCATTAAATATGTCATCCATCTCGGCTTTCACATCATCAATTGTAAATGTTCCATATTTTGTAGAAAGATATGCCATGAGATTATTGGCAGAAAAGCCAAAACCAGCAAGATCGTAAACGTATTCATAAATATCAGGACCATATTCATCATTCAGCTCTGCTTCTAATTCATCTCTGTTAAGATTCAGGTAAGCATCCAAATCTACTTCCTTATCATTGAGATATGCCATGGCTTCTGTCAGAGTCGAATAGTCATTCATGCTTATGGTGTTAACTGCCGTTTCAGAGCCTCCGTAGGTAACTGCCATAATAATCAAAAACATAACCAGAAACAAACCTGTCAAAAATACAAAAAGGCCGGTACCTGCAAGCGCAACCTTCATAACACGCTTTCTGGCCATTCTTTCATATTTTCGTTTTTTTATGCCGGTGACTATATTCTGCCATGTTCTTCTAGCAAAATTACCCTGCTCTACCTTCTGATATTGAACCATGGCTTTCTTCAATTTCTTTTTTTGTTCCCTTGATTGCTGCTCCCGGATTTTCTTCTTAAACTCTTCCTTGTCTTTCCGATTCTGAAGACGATTTCGGTCACTTAAAAGAATCTGCTCTTTCATCTGTGCAAGATCACGACGATAATAAACACTGTTATACTGTTTCAGATTTTTCATGTTATGTCTGGCAAACATGACAGAACCACGCGCAAGCCTGCCCGTCCTGCGCTTTATATTCCTGATATTTTCATCATCGGAAATATTATCATCACGCCATAGTGAAGATACTTTTCGAAATAACAGACGTCCTGTTTGTTCCCTGACAACACGCTTTCTTGTCTTTTTGTTCAGCAGATCCTCATAATCCCTTTGGGTTGCTTTTCTTGTGCTTATTCCATAATAATGCTGTAAACATCCATATCTCCGGCTTTCAAAATCAGAATGTGCTACCAACCTTTTACTTCCCGATAATCGCTTTCCACTAAGATATTCCTGCCGGATTCTGCTTCGTCCTCCATAATAGCGTTCAGTCTTTTGCACCACATCATCTGCGGCTGCATCATATTTTTCAATCTTTTCCCTGTTTTGGGCTATTCTATAATCTGTGCGGTAGATTTTACTGTCAGTTGTGTATCTGGTATAGGGGCTTTCTGCCTGTGCCTGTCCAATCGTCAATTGACCAGACGACCCTCCAGGGAACTCTGCTTCAATGAATTTACTTTGATCAAAATTCTGCTTATCCTGTGCACTTTCCTGCTCAGAAGCAGCTGATGACATATTTTCATTTCTTTGAACATAATCATTGAATGCCTGTTCTGTATAGTTGTCCCTTTGTTCATTGTATCCGGAGTCTGTGTGCTGAAACCTCTGCTTATGGCTTGTTTCATTCATAGCCGTATCAGCTGTACCGCCACGGAACTGTGTGTTTGTGTTCTCATGGTTTAATTCATAATTTCCGCTGCTGTCAGCCATTCTTATACCCTCTCTTTTGATCCCTTGGCTTTATTCTTATGTGTTCCAGCTGCTGTCAGCATCTCATCAGGTCTTGTTGTCATTACTTTATAGCACATGGTATTCTTCGGGAAATCATCCTCAAACGGTACTTTAGATGACTCAACCCATAAAAGTCCTTTTCCCGGTTCTCCACTTTTTATATAATTTTCTTCCTCTTCAGACAGATCCAAATGCTCTGCGAGCAGCTTTGCATCATCTCCTGACTGATTTAGCATGGCAATGAAATTAGTGGTGTCCAGTATATTCTGAATTTCAGGTGATCGGAACAAGTCTTTGATATTCTGCGTCAGTCCAGTAGGGATTCCACCCCATTTTCTAAATCGCTTCCATATTTCCACCGAATAAGCTGCTGTTGTAGGACTCCTGAGAAGCAGATGAAACTCATCAATATCTACCCAAGTTGATTTCTTCTTTTCCCGGTTTTCTGCAACACGGCTCCAAATAAGATCCTGCACGATCAGCATCGTAAGATCACGCTGGTTGCTGTCCATCTCCTTTAAATCAAAGCATACAAGTCTTGCATTAATATCTACATTGGAACGATGGTTAAAATAAGACAGAGTCCCTGTAGTATATCTTGATAATGCAATGGATAAATCTCTTCCGATAATACCCTTTTCTCCTTCCAGGCTCCGAAGCTCATTATACAGATCCTCAATGATCGGCATTTTCTCCGGAACCGGATCACGTGAAAAACGGTAGTAAACATTCTTACAGGCTTCATCAATGACTGCCAGTTCCTTTTTTCCAAGAACTGCATTATTACCAAGAATCAATTCGCACATCGATGTGATGAAATTACATTTTGCTGCGATCGGATCATAATCATTGTCCTCTTCATTTCGGGCATTCAGATTAATTTCCATAGGATTGATATAAACATCCGAACTCAGGGAGATACGCACCACCTGTCCCTGTAGCATCCGGACAAGATACTTATATTCGCCCTCCGGATCGATGATCAGTCTGTCATCATCTGTTTTTAGGAACATATCAAGTATTTCACGTTTTACAAAAAATGTTTTACCAAAACCGGGCATACCAAAGATTAGTGCATTTGGATTGACCAGTTTTTTCCGGTCAACCATAATGACATTATTAGACAAGCTGTTCATTCCATAGTACTGCCCGCTACTGTTATACAGCTCCTTTGTTGTAAATGGGATAAAGATTGCCATATCCGTTGTCGTAAAGATACGATTCACGCATATCTCGTTGTTACCGAGAGGCAAGGCACTCATATAGCCCTGCTCCTGTCGATAATCCAGTCTTTCCAATCTGCATTGATAGCTGGATAAAACACCATTTAATTCAAAGATATTATTTTCAAGCTCTGCTCTGGTCGGTGCAGTTTGGACAATGGTTATGGTTATATTAAATAACTGCTCGTCTTTACGCTGCAGATCTTGATAGAGTTTGTCCCCTGCAGCTTTATAGGATTGTAATTCCGGGGGAAGCAGATCCATGTCATAACCGCTTTTTACTGCATCCTTCTGGTCTTTCATGATCATTCCTTGTATGTCTGTCAGATTGCTTGTAGCAAGCTGCAGTGCTTTTTTACGATCAAGAGAATCGGCATGTATTGATATCCATACATTACTGTCAACATTAAGCAGATCCGCTATGATACGATCCTCCATATCAGAGGCAAATACTTTAACAACATTTACAGCTCCTACCCTGTCCCCAACACGGAAATACTTTGTAGCATTTAGATTGGGTCCATACTTAAACGAGAAACTCGATGGAGCAATAAAATCCTTACTTGATAGTCCGGTATTTACAGGCATGTCAAAATTCCAGAGCAATTTGTCTTTGGTTGCCGGATGAAAAATTCGGAATAAAAGCTCCAAACGTTCATATCCAAGCAGTACCCGGTTCCTGCAGTTGAGTCTCCTTAAAAAACGCTCTATCTGCTTGCTGATTTTGGTCAGCTTTAGCTTCGCGCTCTTATAATCTGTCGCATTTATTCCAAAGGTTAAATACCTCTCTTTTCGCAGGTTGTTCGTACCTTTGGAAAGCTGACTTAAAAGCATGCCAGAGTATTCTTTTCTGACGCGGTTAAACTTATCTTCATGTTCGAGTATTGCAAAATCTTTTGCATATTCCTCTTTGTTCAGTTCCATATTTCCATAATTGAATTGGAAATGGACATCCGGATCAAAATAATTAAGCAAATTACACCATCGCTCAAAAAGAATATTCTTCGGATCATTATCAAGCAGCTGGTATGTTATGTCCTCAAAAGCAATCGTCATGGTATAGTATCCGTCTGCTGATTCAAAAATGCCGTCTTCATAAGGCTTTTTATATGGTATCGTATCTTGTGCTGATTCCGGTAGCTCTCCCTTGATCTTTGCTTTTGCAACCGCTTTTTCTAACTCTTTTTTTACTTTTGGGTCAATATGTCCCTTTAAAGGAATTCGAATCTTACGTTTATGCTTTCCTCTCCCAAGGGCAACCTCGGATGATGCTCCTTCAGCTTTTAGCTTTTGGATTTCATCCCTGCTTTTTCCTTTAAACACAATTCTTTCTACCTCCTTTTCCAGATCTATCTGTCGATTCATGATCTCATACAAGTTGTCGGTCATATAGGGGCGCTCTGAGTTGCGTAAAAAATGGGCTTCGTAAAAATACTTTGCCCATTTTTCAACACCAAGATTATCTTTTTTAAATAAAATGCAAAATGCAAAGGGAGCTGCTGACACGCAGAGAGCAGTAGCAGACAGCGTCACGTCCATCCCCAGCTTAACTTTGAAAAGAAAAAAGACCGGAACACCAATAGCCAGAGAAACCAGACCGGCAATGAGCTGTCTTTTCGTAAACCCTAGCCCTGGAAGGGTCTTCTTGACCTGTGAAAAGTCTTTTGTCATATTTATATATGCCATTGTGATACCTCTCTTTTACCTGAAAATATGCGACGTCGCATATTTTAATGAGCGTTGAAGATACTGTCGGATATAGTGGATACCTTGAACATCATCATGCAAAGTGCCAATCCACATCCTATGATCATGACCATAGATACCGTAAAATCATCAGCCTGAATACCACTTATCACACCGCCGTAGATTGCAAATAGCAGAAGCATAAACGGTCCTTGAAATGCAAGTGACAGCATCTTTCTTGTATAGTTCATTCCAACCTGTGACCAGTCCTTATTTACCCAGGTTGCATATGGAATGGATGCTGCAGAAGAATATATGAGAAGCTCAAGAAACCATAAAACACATCTGATATATATGATGCAGCCTGTTGCAATAATTAAAATTCTGCCAATCCACAGGATTAACAAATACCACAAAAGAGTCATGATATCTCCAAACTCAAACTCTGTCATTTCATCCGTTGGTGTTACCAGATCGCTGAAAGTCAAACCCTCTCCAAATGTTCCTACTGTACTTCCGGATATCTTCGATGTAGCCTCTGCTCCAAGATCAAAAAATGCCATGACAATATCAAATGCTTTACTGCATACAAGTAAGCACATGCCCAACTTGAGCAGGGTGAGCATTATCCGCTCCGGCTTGATCTGTTGCATTGAGTTGGAATCCTGCACCATCCGGACAAGTTCCCAGCAGAAGATGATGGTAATGATTACTGCCGCTATCGGTAGAAATGCATTTTCAGCAACATTCTTGACCATATCATATGCAGTATCATTCCATCCCTGCGGTGTCTTTGTCAGTGTTTCTGCCGCATCCTCAACACGTTTATTAAGATCATCAAAAAGGCCATCAAAGGTACTGTCACAGGAGTTATAAAGTCCTGAGTACAGCGATTTGAGTATTCGCTGGATGAGAGAATCGGCAAATTTGGAAAGTGCATCCCCAATTCCCAAAAAATCAGCAAGCATAGGTGATTTGGTCATAACTGCCCACATATTTTGAACCATCCATCATCACTCCCTCTTATCCAACGGTAAAAAACTGTGATAGCTGCGGCACAACAATTGTTCCAACGGCAAAGATAATTCCACCGCCTATGATTTTTCCCATTCCTTCTTCTTTTTTTGCTGCATTTTGCTGGGTGTGCCCCTCTGAAAAGTTGATAATGCCGATAATGGCAAGTGCTGCTCCCCAGCCGGATACTGCAAGTGATGCGAACTGTAAAATTGTTTCAAACATAATCATTTTCCTCCTGTTTTTTAACTAAAAAACCTTCCTGCAAAGCAGAAAGGCATCGAAATTACATATTAATATTTTTTAATTGCAATATATTTCAAAATATGCGACGTCGCACATTTTGAAGATCCTTTTGATTTTTACAAAACCACTTTATATGTATCACCTTCATGCAGGGTGATATGGTTTGGTTTCTTTTTTTCTTCCTCCTTTGCTTTTTTCTTCTGATATGCAGCAAAATCAAACATAAACTTGGGATTGGCATCTCCTGTATACTTATAATTGTGATGTTTCTGCGTATCGTACTTATCAGACATAAATGGTGGTAGTCCCGATATTTGGACAATACATTTATCCCTGTCTAAAAGATTTAACTCTGCAACATTCATTAGCTTCCGGCCGGCTTTATTGTAATTAAGTCCCTGGCTCTCATTGACAGAATATGTCTTTGACTCATTCCACAGATCAATCGTTTCATCTCCCAAGGTTTTTTCTAAATCCTCCAAAGTAGATTTTTCCTTGCCCCCCAGAAATACTGTTGAATCACAGTTACCGACTATGGTTTCCGCTGCCTCTTTATAATTATCCTTTAATTGGCTTTGTGTCTGCAATATCAGAATCAGGCTCATTAGTCTGCTTCTGATAGTCGCAATAAGGATCTTGAAATTCGGGATTTTACCAATATTAGCAAATTCATCCAGTATAAATTGTACCGGCGTCTCAAGTTCTCCTTCCATCTCCTTATCCGCTTTATAACATAAAACATTGAACATCTGCGTAAACAGCAGCGCCGGAATAAAGTTATACGTCGTATCCGTGTCTGAGATGATGACATATAAAATAGACTTTTGGCCTATATTCCCATAAGTATCGATTCGTAGTTCATC
The DNA here is from genome assembly GCA_964437825.1 of uncultured Clostridium sp. Classification (GTDB taxonomy): domain Bacteria; phylum Bacillota; class Clostridia; order Lachnospirales; family Lachnospiraceae; genus JBJFCE01. The sequence continues at coordinate 10,579 of CAYTIH010000052.1, forward strand.
ACGGCTGACCAATTCCGACACTTCCGGAATATCAAATGGCGCTAAGTATGCCCCCAGCGAAATTAAAATGCTTTTTGCGGTTTTACCTGCCGCCTGCTTATATTTCTTGCGCTGCTTCACAGCAAAATGGCGCGGATTACGCTGTTCTAGCTCTTTAAAGATAAGATCAACCGCATTTTCATAAGTTTCATCATCTTCCCTGACATCATCGGATTCCAGAAACTGCAGTAAAACCGGAATCGTCTGTTCTTCCGGTGGAGCTTCATACCATAAATAGCCTATAATGCACTGAAGCCATAAAAGCGCTGCAGTATCAAAAAACGGATCCGGCGGCGTTCCGGCATCAGCCGGTTTTAAGTTGGTATAGAGTGCATTTGCCATTGTAAGGATATCCTTTGGCTCTCTAATATAAGCAAATGGGTTATAATGCATTGAATGCGCCATATCAATTGTATCCAGTACATATATGTTGTATTTTGCCATCTCAAAGAGGTGCCCTGTTTCCGGTAAAAGAGTTCCCTTCGGGTCTGTCAGTACATAGCTGCTATGCAGTTGATATAAATTCGGTTTTACAATTCGATAAGTCTTACCGGATCCGGAACCGCCATAAACGATAACGTGCTTATTACGGTTCAAATTGAATTTCTTCATTTTAGGCTTCATAGATAACATTTCTGTCTGGGACAAAATAATATTATTAAATGGATCTTCATCAATAAATGGTTTGATATCCTCTGGGGTTCCCCATCTGGAAGATCCATATTCCTCATTAAGCCTGGTATTCTTGGAATGCAGTTTCGTTGTCCATTTGATATAGAACACTATAACTATGCCAAGTGGAATGCCTATCAACAGATCCGTCATGCAAAGTCTCGGAAAGTTCGTATAAATATAACTGATGTACTTGAAGAACTTTGGTAAATTTCCTCTGCACAACCGGTATAATTCAGCAATCCTACAGCACAAAAATATTGCCAGAATATAAGGCAAAAGAATAATCGTTTTCTGTAACATGGATTTTACCTTAAATGCCTCCCATTTTTCGGCAATTAATTTCAATTTACATCACCCCACATTTCTGCCTTTCCAGAAGGCAACACCCCAAAAATTGATTTATTGTCTGGCTTTACTTTCATTCTGCCACCTCGCTTTCTTTACCGGGCTACAACTTAGCGGGACATTTCAGCATGACTCCTCTGTTTTTCTACAGGTTTTCTGTCCTTCCTTGCCGCAACCCGATCACGAAAAAAGGATAATTTGGCTTTTACGCTTTCACGCGGCTCCTGTTTATCCAGTCTGGATGCTTTTTGTTTGTTGTAATCGCGATAACCATTTTGCATTGCTTGAAAAATTAAATCAGAATCGTTTCCTTGAAAAAACAAAATGTAAGATGGTTGCCCCTCACGGCAGTCCTTCATTGCAGAGTATTTGATACCCATCTTTCTGCAGTGCTTATCAAAATGCTTCATGACATCACCTGATACCATGTCATCAACCTTGAATACCTTTCCTGATTTCTTCAGCTGATCGACACTGATATTATGAGAGGAATACTTCACATCTTTTGATGCCTTGAACGCCACATCCTTAACGGCATTCATTACATTATCCGTTGTAAAATCCAGTCCTTTCAAAAGAATGACACATAGCCCTTTGACATTATCCGTAAGTTTTTCAGTTCCTTTAACAACCTCTTTTCCTGCTTTCAGAGCCATGCTGGATCCTTTTTGCACATTCCCCGGTACTTTATCCATAATATCATCGGTTAAACTTGACATCTCTATCACCTCCTTTCTCCGGTGCTGCTGCATATTTAAAACACGAACTGACACAATCTTGCCATTCGCACAAAAAAAGTAGCAAATTATAAAATTTGCTACTTTTTTTCGTCTGATTCTTTATTTATGCGATGTCGCATATTTTATTAATTACTAAGTAACCATTTTTCCATACTTCTCATTTCATATTCTTGCTTCAGTTCCCGGTTCTCCCACGAATCTGTCGTTTTTTTATATTTTTTCGACTCCGAATCTGTGTTCGCTGACACTGACATTGCCATAATCATGTTATCAACACATTTTGTCACATACGCAGGTAGATTATTGGCAGCCCCTCCATAATCCGATATATTTCTGCAGATAGCCAGAAAAACTTCTTTACTCATTACTCTCAGTAAGCCGATATTACGTCTTTTTAAATCATAAAACACACAATTAACGATAACAGGCGAATATAGACCAAGTGCTTCATAATATCCAATTCGATTTTTTAGATATTCTTCTTCATCTTCCGATGATGGAGGTCTCTGCCCTGAAGAAAATGATTGATTATTATAGTCTGTATTATTCTTATTAAGTTTGTTATTATTAGTATTATTTGGGTAAAGTTTCTTTTCTTCCAGAAGTAAAGTTCCTTTTCTTCCAGAAGTAAAATTATTTAACTTCTGGAGATCAATATCTTTTACTTCTTGAGAATCGATATTTTCCTCATCAACAAGAACCTTGTTGAAATTTTTGACATAAATAATGTCCGGCTTTCCCAGTCCACGGCGTACTTTTGTAATCAAGCCAAATTTTGCAAGCTCGTCTACGATTTTCGCAGCAGTCGGTGCTGAGCAATTCATATCTTCCATAATCTGATCACGTGTATAAATGATATATGCCCTGTTCTCCTCATCAAACCAACCGTTCTTTTGGGACAACGCGTTCCGTTCCAGAAAAAGACAATACAATATAATCGCGCTTGCAGATAGTCTTTCAAATCGTTCATCCTTGATCAAAGATTTTGGCAGTATCAAAAAAGAGTACTGCTCCCCTTCGGAACCGTAAAAATAATCAAACATGCCTTTCCTCCCCTCTCTATTCATGGAAAAAGGCAGCTTAAAACGCTGCCTTTTTCGTCCCCCGGACAAATATTGGAGGTTGTCCGGGATCTATATTGTGCAATCAGCAATATAGCACCTTTACGCTTCCTCTTCTGATAATGGTGTCTGCCGTAAGCTCTGATACAGGAGCTCCAACGCGTCACGCGTAATCTGGAATTTTTTGCAAAGAGGGCTATTAACTTTTAGCCCTGTTTGCAAAGCTCTGTTATAATCGTTCTTTGTATCTATTACATCCTGCAAGCTGTAATCAATATGTTCTTCTGGTTTTTCCAGTTCTTCCTCCTCCGAATAATCCGGCATGTATTCTGGGAAATCTTTCTCAATACTAGTTTGGCCAGGAATCTCATTTTCCTCCTCATCCGTTTGCTCTTCATTCTTCTTTCGTGTATCTTTCATTTCCCGGATCTGCCTGACCGTCATATCTGGGGTAATCTGTTCCCTTTTTTCCTCATCCATTGGCAACATCTCAAAAAGCTGTGAAACAGAATAATCAACAAATTTTTCATCCAATTCCGGCGAATCATGATCCACAGAAAATTCTTTGCAGATATTCATAAAACGGTTGGCCGTAGGCTGTGATATATTGAACTTATCCATGGCAAGCTCAAAAATATCCGCATATCCGTCAGTTTTGAACATTTCCTCATCCTTGATATGCTTCAGATACCAGCCAATTTTAACAAAGGATCTTCTTGTGCGCTGGAGCTCGTCCCTGATAATATCTAGGGAGTCTTGATATCCTACCTCTTTCGGTGCCATCAAATGTACTTTCGATAAAGAAGCCACATTAAACGCTTTTACTCCCATCGCTCTCAGCTCCTTTCCTCTAATAAAATCAGCTCATCCGTAAGACCGCGATATGCCGATGATACTTTTCCGCTCGGATCATACTTATAAATACTTCTGCCGTAGGATGGAGCTTCCTCCGCTTTCACACTCCGAGGGATGTAATTTTTGAAGATCCGTATATCCTTCCCATATGCAGACTCAAGGATCTGATGAATATCTCTGAATGAATTTGTTCTGTCATTCACACAAGTGTACAAAATCCCTGCTATCTTTAAAGCGGGATTCAACCCATTCGAGATCACAGAACTAATCGTCTGAAACAGCTGCTCCAACCCCCGGACGGAATAATATTGTGCATGCAGCGGAATAATCACCTGATCCGCTGCCACCAATGCATTGATCGTGATTAGATTCAAAGACGGCATACAGTCAATGATGATATAGTCATACTCCTCTCTGATTCTTGCAAAATAGTTTTTCAGGATCGTTTCCCTTCCGAAAAACAATGAGATCAGCTCTGTCTCGATCACGGCAAGATCAATATTGGCCGGTAACAGATCTACACCTTCTTCATGATGCAGTATGCCTAAATGCTTCTCAAACTCATAATCCTTGTTGATCATCTTCCTCATGATCGTTGTGACCGTGACTTCCAAAGCATCCGCATCGAATCCGAGTCCTTGCGTAGCGTTTCCCTGCGGATCAAAATCGACAAGGAGCACCTTCTGATTTTTTCTCGCCAGACCGATGCCTAAATTGATGCTCGTGGTTGTCTTTCCTACACCACCCTTTTGGTTACAGACTGCAATAATGCTCATGAATTTTTCTCCGTAAAAATTGTATGATGGTTGATAGTTACTCAAGAAAAAAGGGCATTTCTTATCTCTAATATCTAAGAAATGCCCTTCCGGCGTAATCAGCTTTGCTATATAATTGCTATGTACTTATTTGATTGTTTGGTTGTGTAGACCGTCAGCTCAGCAAATTCACCATTTCTTTGATATGGTTCTATTATATTAGCCGCCGGGGCCATACAGCAACCCATATTAAAGGAATCCTTAATCCCGTAATCCA
>CAYTIH010000053.1:0-284 GCA_964437825.1 uncultured Clostridium sp.
ATATTTTTGAATTTACCTCTTGACAAAAGTCACTTCATAACGGAGGTAGAGGAGGTACTCTCTCTGGCAGCGCAGAAAATGGAGTTGGGCGGGGATTATGAGGAGATCCCGAGTGATATCGATTGCTTCAGGGCTTTTGTGTACCAATCGCAGGAATCAAAGTAATTGCGAAACTCTTTCCCGGTTATTGAGATTGCACAATTAGCGAGATGTTTTGATGAGTTTCGCAATCGTCTATTTGTAATCTATGGCGTATAATGCTATAATGTCGTCAGACATGATAG
>CAYTIH010000053.1:384-15235 GCA_964437825.1 uncultured Clostridium sp.
CGGCCCGCAGCGAAGCGAAGTGGCCAAAGGTGGCATGATTGCGGAGCAATTATGCTATAATGTCGTCAGACATGATAGCGGCCCGCAGCGAAGCGAAGTGGCCAAAGGTGGCATGATTGCGGAGCAATTATGCCGTAATGTCGTCAGACATGATAGCGGAAGGAGTTCTATGTTTTCAAACGCGGTTATCACAGGCGCAACCGGTACCATTGGCATGGCGCTTATTTGGGAGTTATTACAGCAAAATATCGGAGTTACCGTGATTGTGCGTCCGGATTCCGGACGGAAAAGCCGTCTTTTGCAATTTGAGCAAAAGGAAGGCTTTCGAATTTGTGAATGTCCGCTGGATCAATTGGGAACGCTGTCAATAGAACAGCTTGGCAGCCAGGATCTGTTTTTTCATCTGGCGTGGAGCGGGACAATAGGACCCGAGCGGGACGATTTGGCGCTGCAGCTTCGGAATGTGCAGTATACGCTGGACGCCGTAGCGCTGGCGGAAAGGCTCGGCTGCCGCGCGTTTGTGGGTGCCGGTTCCCAGGCGGAGTATGGCCGGGTGGAAGGGAAACTCAGACCGGACACGCCGGCGTTTCCGGAAACGGGCTATGGAATTGCAAAGCTTTGCGCCGGACAAATGAGCAGACTGGAATGCCAAAAGAGATCCATCCGGCATGAGTGGGTCAGGGTTTTAAGTATTTACGGACCCTATGACGCAGAGCGGACTATGATTATTTCCGCGATCCGGAACATGCTGAAGGGAGAGGTCCCTGAGTTTTCCAAAGGTGAACAGGAATGGGATTATCTCTATAGCGGGGACGCCGCAAGAGCGATTGCGGCGGTCGGGCTTTCCGGCAGGGACGGCTGTGTATATCCGATCGGAAGCGGAAGGACAAGACCGCTTGCGGAATATATTGAACTCATGAGACAGACCGTGGCAGCCGAGATGGGAGCCCGCGGGAAGGAAGTAAAAACCGCAGTGGGAGCGCTGCCCTACAGGGACAGGCAGGTCATGCATCTGTGCGCGGATATTGAGGACTTGAAAAGAGATACCGGCTTTTGCCCCGGGGTTACGTTTGAAGAAGGAATTGCAGATACCGTAAAGTGGTGTATGAAAACGATGTAAAATGCTCCGGAACGGAGATTGAAACGGAGACAGGAATGAAAAAAATCAGTGTACTGATTCCATGCTACAATGAAGTGGAAAATGTGGAATTAATGGCAATGGCGGTGTGCAACGTCATGAATGAGACCTTGCCCGAATATGATTACGAGATTTTATTCATAGACAATTGTTCTACGGACGGCACCAGAGACGTTCTGGAGAAAGTCTGTGCCGCGAACAAGAAAGTAAAGGCAATCTTTAATGTGACAAACTTTGGCCAGTTCAACTCTCCGTTTTACGGAATGTGTCAGACCACGGGCGACTGTACGATCAGCATGTGCTGCGACTTTCAGGACCCGGTCGAAATGATCCCTTCCTTCGTCCGCGAATGGGAAAAGGGACATAAGATTGTCAGCGCGATCAAGTCTTCCAGCAAAGAAAATCCGATCCTCTATTTTCTCAGAACCTGTTATTATAAAATGATCAAAAATATGTCCGATGTAAAAATGATTGAGCATTTTACCGGATTTGGACTTTATGATAAGACCTTCATTGCCATTTTGAAGGAACTGGATGATCCGATTCCTTTTCTGCGCGGTATCGTTGCGGAGTACGGTTCGGGCTTTAACCGCATTGAAATACCTTATGTGCAGGCCAAACGCCGTGCCGGTAAGACACATAACAATTTCTTAAGCCTGTATGATGCGGCAATGCTCAGTATTACATCTTATACAAAGGTGGGACTGCGCCTGGCAACTATGCTGGGCTTTTTATCGTCCGGTATCAGTATGCTGTTTGCCATATATTATTTGATCAGAAAGCTTTGCAATTGGTATGATTTTCAGGCAGGAAACGCACCGATGATTCTGGGAATCTTTATTTTGGGTTCGCTGCAGCTTTTGTTTATCGGACTGATCGGAGAATATATTTTGAATATTAATACCAGAGTGATCCACAGGCCTTTGGTGGTTGAAGAAAAACGGCTGAATTTTGACGAGGATCCAAAAACAGATAAAGGGAAGATGGAAAGTTGAAAGTCGTACATTTGCAGACAACGGACCTTGGCGGTTCCTATAAAGCGGTAGAACGGATTCATAAGGGACTTGAGCTGAACGGAGTGGAATCAAAGATCCTGCTTCGTACCAAGCATCATGCAGACAGTATCGGTGAAGAGATAATTCATACTCCGGTTCAGAAGCTGATTTCCAGAACGAAAAATGTGGGAAATATGGTATGTTCCAAGGGGCCTATCGCAACGGAACGATTCGGAACGAATATGGCGGGGCATCCCGATGTACGGGAGGCGGATGTGATTTTTCTGCACTGGGTGAATTCTTTTCTGGGATATCGTCAGGTGGAGCAGCTGGCGGCCCTGGACAAGCCGGTGATCTGGGTGGCGCATGATATGTGGAATTATACCGGAGGGTGCCATCTTGATGCCTATTGCGGACGGTATACAAAAGGCTGCGGCCTGTGTCCCATGCTGAACTCCGGAAAGCTGAGGGATATTTCTGCGCGAAATTTTGAACGAAAAAAGGAAGCCTTCCGTCGGATTATCCTGCTGGGACCGAGCAGATGGAGCGCCGATTGTGCGAAGAAAAGCGCTATCTGGGACCAAAACAGAATAGAATGGATCTTCAATCCCGTTGATGATCAGGTATTTCGGCCGATTCACGATAAGGAGCTGCTGCGCGAAACATGGGGAATTCCGAAGGGCAGGAAGGTTATTTTGTTCGGAGCGGTGGGAGCGCTGAATAACAGTGCAAAGGGACTTCAAAATTTAATGAAGGCCCTGCAGAGCCTGCGGGCGGAGGAGTACCGTCTGGTTGTGTTCGGAAATCAGGCCGGAGAGACAATAGAAGATTGTCCGCTTCCCGTTACCTATCTGGGATATATCAAACAGGAAGAAAGCATGGCTCAGGTATATAATCTGGCAGATGTTTTCCTTGCACCGTCGGAGCAGGAGAGCTTTTGCTATACGGTGGGAGAGGCGCTTGCCTGCGGAGTCCCGGCCGTAGGATATGGAGTCGGCGGGATTGCGGAGCAGATCAGACATAAAGTAAACGGTTATCTGGCAGAGTACGGTCACCCCGAGCAGCTTGCGGAGGGCGCAGCATATTGCGTCAGTCACAAGATGCAGCGGGTGGATAATCATAACTCGCTGAAGGAGATCGGAAAAAAGTACATGGAGTTATGCAGTGAATTGCTGCATCAGTAGTGGAAATTGTATGAAAAGAAAAAGCGTAACTGATATTTTTATATGGATTGGAATCGGATTGCTTGTCATATTTGCATTCTGGAAAACAACTCTGGGGATGCATAGCGATGAGGTTCATTCTATTGCCGTAGGGGACATGATTGCAAGGGGAAATTCCTTTTTTAAGGAATGTTGGTTTTACTTGCAGATGTCAGCTGTTTTTACCGCACCGATTATATTTCTTTATCAGAAAATCATCGGGAACACGGACGGCATATTGTTGTTTTTCAGAATTCTGTCGGTGTGTATTCAGTTTGGTATTTCAGCATATTTTTATCAGACATTTCGAAAAAAATATCATAAAGGTTACGTGTTGGCCGCAAGCGTGATTCTGTTCACGTTCGTTCCGGATTTTCAGTCGTTTAATTACAAACAGGAAATGATCTGGTTTGCAGTAATGGAGATTATTTTTTCCTATCGTTATTATGAAAGCGGAAAGAAGCGTTATATCGTATTGCTTGGACTTATGATTGCAGGAAGCGTTCTGGCATATCCGACCACGATTCTCGAGTTCCCTGTTTATCTGATGCTGCTGCAGTGGATAGAACAAACGACGAAGCGGGTAAAGAGCGGGAAAGCAGGGAAATTCTGCAGCGCACTGATATTGACACTGACATGTGTCTGCTGTGCAGCTGCTTTTATGACGGTGGTTCTTAGCAGAATTACGCTTCAAGAGTTTATTTATTTTTTCCCCAAGGTTTTTCATGATGAAAATTTAAACAGTTCTTTTTATAAAAAATTAGTTCATCCGGTTATAAAATTTGCAGTTATCGGGCTTATGACATTGCTTCCGATTATACTTTGCAGCAGGGTGAAGAAGCTTAAGAATTTGGTGATAAAGTTTCATGTTCCCATAGCAGTGCTTTTACTGCTTGCTGCCTTTCTCGTGCAGTATTATGTGGAGCGGGGAGCGGTTACATGGCATTGTCTGACCTATCCCTATGCGCTTACCATATTTCTGGTTCCTGCCGTTTCCGTTTTGAGGGGGGGGGTGGAGGAGTTATAATCCGGCTGTTTGAGATTCCTGCAATTGTGTTAGTAGTCTGCATTGCGCTGGCGTCAAATCAGGGGAATATTACCAGCATGTATGCAGCTGTGATATCCGCAATGGCGCTTTCTGTCATGCTTGGAGACAAACAGAAGCAGCAGACGGATATTTTGGTCGCTCGTGAGGGAAGATGGATTGTGAGCATTCTGGTATTATTCGCACTCTGTATGTATCTTCCGCTTGTGTATGAGCAGGAGTCCGTTGATACGGCGCCGCATAAAGCAAGAACGGTCTTTTCCGGACGAACTTATGTGGAAGAAGGGCCTGCCAAAGGAATACGGCTTGGCGATTACAGCTATGAGAATTATGTACGGCTATGTCAGGCAATCAGGACTTATGTAACACAGGAAGATGCAATATTTATTGTGGACTCTCATCATTTCGCTGCTTACGGTTATTTGTACTCCAGAGGGGCTTATGCGACTTTTTCTCCGCAGGGAGGATGGGGCATTGCCGATTCTGAAAAGCCTGTAGAATATTACGAAGAAAATCCTTCCAGATATCCGACTGTTATCATTGTAAATACGCAGTATATAGGGACTGAACTGGAGGAATGGATCAAGAAGTCTCCGATTGGACAGTATATCACCGGCAATGGATATCAATTAGCAGGTAATACATATCAATACACCATATATCGCTTGCAGGAGGTTAATGGATATGAGTAGGGTTTTAGTGACCGGAGGTACCGGGAAGGATATCGATGCAATGGCAGTGCTGGCACTGAATATGAAGGACAAAACGCCCGGATTGGCAGATGAAATGGTGATATTGCATGATGGGGTTTCGCAGGAAATTCAGGAGAAGTTTGCAAAGATACTTCCGGTCAGATTTATTCGTTATAAATGTCCGGTTCCAAAATGGAAATTGTGGAGGAACAAGACGATTCGTTATTTTTCCCCCATGGTTTTCAGTAAGATTGAATGCTTCCGTCTGCTAAAGGAATATGACAGTGTCATATGGTCCGATTATGATGTTATCATAAAAGAAGATATTTCTTCACTGCTGAATGAGGAGATTTCGTATTCCTTTGTAACGAACCGGGAAAAAAAGCTGAAAAATATGTTTTTTGACAAAATCGCCCGTGTTGATATGAGCGGTTTTGACATGGATGGTGAAAGCATCTGCACGCCTCTGTTTGTGCTAAAGAGGGAGAAGGGTGTGGATTATGATCTGTATTGCGACTGGTATTATCGGATGCTTTCCAAATATGCCGGATATCTGTATCTGCCGGAACAGTGTCTGTTTACGATGATGGTCCAGAAATTCGGGATTTCCTACCATAGGCTTAGCAACAGAACCTATAGCGCACATCCGAGAGAGGATGGGGACGATGTAAAGATTATTCATGCATACGGACAGCCGAAATTTTGGAATGGGCTTGAGAATGAAACCTGGAATCATTATTTTCATGAGTGGCAGAATATCAAGGAGCAGCAATAAGGAGAACACATGTTACAGTATCTGATCAGTAAAGTAAAGTGGAGAAAAATCCGTAAGGAATGGTTCCGCAGGAATGCGCATAATCATTGCGCCATTCAGGCGCCCTTTGATTTTTCGAAGGTATCCATAGGGCGGGAGTCCTACGGTATGATCAATCCGCATTTTTGCAATAACCCAAATGAAAAGCTTATCATCGGGTCCTATTGCTCTATAGGTGAAAATACGCATTTCATTTTTTCGGAGCATGATTATACCAGATTTTCCACCTTTCCGTTTCAGAATTATGTGCTTTTAGAGAAGGAGAATAACCCCACCAAGGGGCCGATTGTGTTGGAGGATGACGTCTGGATCGGGATGGGGTGCATGATTTTGTCCGGTGTAACAATACACCGGGGAGCTGTGGTAGGCGCGGGCAGCGTTGTTACAAAGGACATACCGCCTTATGCAATTTATGCCGGCGGACGCATATTAAAATATCGTTTCAGCCAGGAATATATAGAAAAGCTGCTAAAGGTGGATTTTGGTAAGCTTGATAAACAAACGATTGAAAAGAACAGGGATTTACTCTATCAATCCATGGATGATATGTTTTTTGAGTCACAGCTATATAGGGAAATTACAGAATAAAAATCAGAGAAGAGAGAAGATTTGCTGCCTATGGATGATCATGTATTAGTGAGTATCATAACAGTTTGCTACAACAGTGAGAAAACAATTTCACAGACAATGGAAAGCGTACTGCGTCAAACCTATCCGCATATTGAATATATCATTGTGGACGGGAATTCCACGGACAACACCATAAAGCTGGCAGAGGAGTATCAGGAGCTGTTTGAGGGCAGAATGAAAGTGGTCTCAGAACCGGATCATGGAATTTACGATGCTATGAATAAGGGCATAAAAATGGCGGCAGGCGAGCTCATAGGAATCATTAACAGCGATGATTTTTATGAAAACAATGCGGTTGAGAACATAGTAAGCCGCTATCAAAAAGGAATGTGCGGCGTATTATATGGGGCAACCAGAAAGCTTGTGAATGAAAAGGAGGAATCCATATCCATCTCATCCCATGAATTTCTGGAAAAACGTCCGATTGCGCATCCGTCCAGCTTTATTACGAAAAGTGCGTACGAATCCTGCGGGCTATATGATACGAAATATAGCAGTGTTGCGGATTATGATTTGCTTCTGCGCTATTACAGGTCCGGCAGGGTGACGTTCATCCCGGTTTATGAAGTGATAGCAAATTTCAGAAGCGGAGGTATGAGCGGTACGCATGAGGCATATCTGGACCTGCTGAGAATGAAGAAAAATTATGGAATGATTACACAAAGGCAGTATTTGAGTGCAAAGTGGAAAGCACAGCTTTCAAAACTGCTGCATCATTAGGCTGTATGAAAAGTGAGAGGAAGCTATGTTTGATATTGTCGTATGGGGTTGTTATGAACTGAAAAATGCTGTGAATCGCAGAGTGATTAACCATAAACGGAAAAAGGTTGATTGGACACAGAAAAATTCCGTGTATGCACTGCGTCCGACCAAAATTGCAGGTGAAAAACTGATGCTGCCGCCGCAGGTCAATCAGGTTCTGGCGGATAAGATTCGAAGCGGAGAGCCTTTTTGGGCAGGAAGAATGGGCTTTACCGAAATGAATCTGCTCAGGCAGGGGATAGAATATAACATGGTGCATTTTTTGGATCATCGTGCCGGTGCAGTGAATGATCTGTATAGGCTTTCCGGATTCTTTCCGGAGGATGTTGCGTTAGGAGATCGGTTTGTGGATCTATATCTTTCGGATGCGGCAGGAATTGATATGCAGGGCTTTTGGGGGCTATATATGGAGGATTATCTGCTGAAGAAATATCAGCATACACCCTATAAGACGCAGTTAAATTGGCTTGAGCCGTGGAATATGTATTTGTATCCCGAAAGCAGTGTGAAGCCGTGGACATCCGCCCTAAAGGGGAAAAAAGTACTGGTCATTCATCCGTTTGCCGAGTCGATTGAAAAACAGTACCGGGAAAACCGGGAAAGGATATTCGGCAAAATTTATCCCGCGGAGGATATTCTTCCGGAATTTGAGTTAATTACGCTGAAGGCGGTACAGACACTGGGAGGGACGAATGACCCCAGATTTGCAACTTGGTTTGAGGCTCTTGACTGGATGAAATCACAGTGCCACAGCATTGATTTTGATGTGGCGATTATCGGCTGCGGCGCCTATGGATATCCCCTGGCAGCGGAATGCAAGAGAATGGGGAAGATAGCGGTTCATCTGGGCGGAGCAACGCAGCTTTTGTTCGGGATTATAGGAAAAAGATGGGAAACGGAATATAGGGATTTCCATCAGGATGTGGTGAATGAATACTGGACCAGGCCGCTTGAGACAGAAAGACCGGAATGTGCCAAAGATGTTGAGAAGGGATGCTACTGGTAATGATCAAGAATATACGAACTTTTTTTTCCATGTTAAGACAGTTGTATGCAATTTTGTCCCCAAAGCAGAGAATGCAGAGTATTGCATTGGCGTTTGCTTTGCTGCTATGTGCAACCCTGGAGACGTTAGGAGTCAGCGTTGTGATTCCGTTTATTTTAGCGCTGTTTTCCCCGGAACAGTTGATGGGAAATAAATATGTATCCCGTCTAATGGAGCTATTTCGGATATCGACCTATTATGAGGTTATAGTAGCCACGGCATTATTGATTATTATTTGTTATGTCCTGAAAAATGTAGTGATGCTGACGGCTTATTATTTCCAGGGAAAGTTCCATAATTATGTGGAGCGGGATTTGTCGATTTTGATGTTAAAGGCCTATCTCGAAAAGCCTTACACTTATTATTTGAAGACCGGCAGCGCCGATATGATACGTGGAGTGCATGAGGATATTATTCATGTGGTACAGGCGATAGATGGATTTTCAGGATTTTTTGCAGAGATTTTTACGTGTATTATGATAGGGATTCTGTTAATTTACATGGACCCCTTTATGGCAATCGGCTTGGTGGGAGTAGCTCTGCTGATTGCTTTGCTGTCGATTTTGGTATTGAAAAAAAAGATCAGCGAATGCGGCGCTGTCTGCAGGGAATCCTTCAGTAAAAAGTATCAATTTGCCATGGAGCCGATTATGGGTTATAAAGAGGTTGCAATTTATCAGAGACGCAAATATTTTATTGATCAGTATACTTCCGTGACGGAGAAGGCATGCAGATATAATACGACTTATCTTTTTATACAGAAGCTCCCTAACCGGATTGTAGAAACAGTATTTATTGCATGCCTTCTGCTGCTTGCATGTGTCCGGATCGGAAACGGCGGTGATACGGCTCGGTTTGCGGCCGTTATGGGAACGATGGCAGTTGCTGCGGTCAGAATCCTGCCGTCTATTTCAAATCTGGCAAACTATACCAACACATTAGTATATAATCGCTCCTATTTGGAGGCGGCATATCATAATATCATGGAAATTCGTGAGGAAAAAGGAAAAGCAAATGAAAGCGTTCAGCGGGAGGAGCTCATACAGCCGGGTGAGCTCATGCAGGAACGGCCTGCCGCATTCGAGCATGCCATTCGGATACAGAATGTCGGCTGGAAGTATGAGGACGGACAGAAAAACATTTTGAAGGATGTTTCCTTTGAAATATGCAAAGGAGAGTCCGTGGGGCTGATCGGAGAATCAGGTGCGGGGAAGTCCACACTAGTGAACATTATTTTGGGTCTGTTAAAGCCTCAAAGCGGATCGGTTCAAATGGACAATATCGACATTTCTGCGATACCGATGCAATGGGCCGGTATCGTGGGATATGTTCCGCAGTCGGTATTTTTGCTGGACGATACGGTTCGAAATAATATTGCTTTTGGCATTCCGCAGCAGGACATTGATGATCAAAAAATCTGGAATGTATTAAAGGATGCCAGACTGGATGAGTTTATCAGGACTCTTCCGAACGGGCTGGAGACAATTGTAGGAGAACAAGGGGTCAGGTTCTCCGGCGGACAGAGACAGCGTATTGCCATAGCCAGAGCACTTTATCACGACCCGGAAATATTAATATTGGATGAAGCAACCTCGGCGCTTGATAATGAGACTGAGGCAGAGGTTATGCACGCCATTGACGGATTACATGGAAGAAAAACCATGATTGTGATTGCGCATAGATTAACAACGATTCAAAATTGCGATAAGGTGTATGAGGTTAAAAATGGAAATGTTTATTTGCAGAAGACAAAAAAATAGCTGGAAGAAGCATTATTACCGATTTGGACTGTCAAAAAAAACGTATTATATCATACGCAGATCGGCGCCCAACGCCGGCCTCTTTTCCTTTTTTAATACAAATTTGGGACATATGTATTATGCGCTGCAGAAAGGATATATTCCGGTTGTCGATATGATGAATTATAAAAATCCCTATCTGGAGGATGATAAGGTCGGCAAAGAGAATGCGTGGGAATACTATTTTGAGCAGCCGTGTCAGGCTTCGTTAGAAGAGGCATATGGTGCAAAGAGAGTAATACTCAGCCAAGGAGATCCCATTGAGCCGCGGCCTGATGATGATATGGGGTTTTTTACGGACCGTGACGGAAGAATGTCAAAATGGCGTGAATTTACTCATAAGTATATTCATCTGAAAAAGAATATATATAATGATATTGAAGAGGAATGGAACGGGCTTGTAAAGGAAGGCGATAAAGTATTAGGAGTTATGGTTAGAGGAACGGATTATGTGGCAGAAAAGCCTTATGGGCATCCGGTACAGCCGGATGTTTTGGATGTCATACAAAAGGCCGGGGAAATTATGCAGGACTATCGCTGCAACAAGATTTTCGTGGGTACGGAGGACAGGGCAATTGCGGAAGCGTTTCAGGCAGAATTCGGTGACAGCTATATTACAAACCGTAGAAGCTATATTGAATACAGCGGTGATAAGAGAACTCCGGAGTGCAGAATTGACAGGGAGAACGATTACTTTTTACAGGGAAAAGAATATCTGACTCAGATGGTGATGCTTTCTAAAGCAGATTGCTTTATCGGAGGAAGGACAAGCGGAACCGTGGGGCTTATGCTGATGTCGGGGGGGGTTTGAATATTCCTATGTATATAACTTGGGGAGATACGGTATTGAAGGTGTGGAAAAATGAGCGGAAAGTGGAAGATTTAAATTGTAGCGCATAATAAGATTCTGGATCAGATGTTTGCGCATGACTGGCTGTTTAATAGCGACAATTATGCAATTCTAAATGTGGGCAGCACAGGCTGCAGGGAGGACTGGCGGAGCGATATTTTGGCGTTTATTTGCTGTTTGCATATCCAAAGTTTTTGGATTTATCCATTATTCATCATTATAATGACGGACTAAAATGATTCGGCATGCAGCGATAAGAAAATAGAAGGAAATACTATGGTAAGCGTGATTGTACCTGTATATAATACAGAGCCATATTTAAAAAGGTGTATAGAGAGTATCCTTCATCAGAGCGTGCAGGACTGCGAACTGATTCTGGTGGATGACGGTTCCGGGGACGGAAGCGCCGGTATCTGTGACCGGTATGCAGACAAGTATGAGAATGTCACCGTGATTCATAACGAGAACCGGGGTCCGGCGGCGTCCAGGGCATGCGGGGTTGCAGCGGCAAAGGGTGCATGGATTATGTTTGTCGATTCCGACGACTGGCTGCATCCGGATATGCTGAAGGTCATGCTGGAGCAGCAGCGGGAATCCGGTGCGTCCATGGTTACCTGCATTTATACGGATGTGGACGATAAGGGCAGGGAGCAGGATCAGAAAACCTTTCAGGAGCCGTATATCGACTGCCTGACATCGGAGGATTGTATGCGTCATATGCATCAAACCAGATATCTGTCCGGTTCTCCATGTACGAAACTGTTTTTAAAGGAATTGTTTTCGGAAATTGATTTCTGCTCCGGTGTTACCATAGGCGAGGATTATGCCATGGTCGTACAGCTTGCGCAGAAGGCCGGCAGGGTCAGAATGCTGAGCAGATCCTTATATTACCGATATGTCCGGAGGGGAAGTATCTCTCATGCGGGTTATACGGAAAGGCATAAAAAGGCTTTTGATAACTATATGAGCATCCGTCTTGATTTAATTTCAAAATATCCGTCATTAAGGGGGGACATCATAGCGTTTCATACGGAATATGAGATGGCGGTTATCACGGCAATGTGCCGCAATGACAGATATGATGAAGAAGTGATTATGAAGCTGAAGGCGGATCTGCGGGCGAATATAAAAAATACACTTGGAAACGCGCAGATTCCGCTTTACATGAAGTGCTGCGCCGTATTGATTGCATATGCGCATCCGGTATTTATTTTTTGGTTCCGGATTTTATATCGGTTTACAGGACGTTAAAGAAAGCTTTTGGGACGGACGGTGACCGGGAAGGCAGGAAAGGATGAACGGGAAGATTAAGTTTTCTGTTGTGACAGTATGTTATAATGCGGTAGATACGATTGAAATGACAATGTCGTCGGTGCTGTCCCAGACGTATTGCGAATATGAATATGTGATTATGGACGGGGCTTCTACGGACGGAACAGTGCAGAGGATAGAAGGGCAGGCGGACCGCTTTGGCGATAAACTCCTTTTTGTTTCGGAGCCGGATCACGGCTTATATCACGCAATGAATAAGGCGGCAAAAAAATGCAGCTGTGATTATATTATCTATATGAATAGCGGCGATACTTTTTATGATAATCATGTTTTGCAGAAGACGGCTGAGTTGATCGGGAATCAGGAGTCTCCGGCGCAGCTGTATTATGGAGACGTGGAACGGGTGTATCAAAGCCATAGTGAAATAGAGCGGTATCCCGGAAAGCATGTAGTTATGAAATTGCTGCTTATGGGTAAGATGCCCTGTCATCAGTCTGTTTTTACGAGAACGGAAATTATGAGGAAATATGGTTTTGATGAGACTTATTCCATTACTGCGGATTATAATTTCCTCATGGAATGTAAAAAGCATGGGCATACAATGGGATATCTGCCGTTTGTTGTCAGCAGATCCGAGTGTGCAGGGGGCATTAGTTCACAGCAGGAAAATCTGAACCTGATGCGCATGCAGGATGACAAAAGCTTAAAGGAGCATTATCCGATATGGTATTATCTGTTAAAGCCTGTGAAGTATCTGAAGCGGCGGATATTGGGGTGACGTCGGGCGTCGAGGAAGTATTTGAAGTATAAGAATATGAAAATTCATTGTGCGGACAATGGTGTAAAGGAGACGGTATGAAAGTATCGGATTATATTGTGGAATATTTGATTCAGCAGGGAATTACGGATGTTTTTGGCTATCCGGGCGGAATGGTAACACATTTGATGGATTCCTTCGGAAAATACGAAGACCGGATCAAGGCTCATATTACATATCATGAGCAGGGTGCGGCATTTGCTGCCTGTGGATATGCACAGGCTTCGGACAAAGCGGGAGTTGCTTTTGCAACGAGCGGACCGGGAGCAACGAATCTTGTGACCGGTATTTGTAATGCTTATTTTGATTCAATTCCGACCGTTTTTATTACCGGACAGGTGAATACCTTTGAATCCAAGGGAAATTCCGGGATCAGACAGAAGGGATTTCAGGAAACGGACATTATTTCCATGGTGTCCGGTGTCACAAAAAAGGCATTTTATGTGGAGGCGGCTGCAGATATCGGAAGGATTCTTGCGCAGGCGTTTCGGATTGCCACGGAGGATCGTAAAGGTCCTGTGGTTCTGGATATTCCTATGAATATTTTTCGAGCAGAGATCGATGCCGCCGGGCAGGCAGATCACTTTGAGGAAATATGCAGCAAAGACGACAGCGCCGGGAGGTGCGAGGCTTACCGGAAGTGTCTGGAAATAGCTTTGAAGCAGGCCAAAAGGCCATGTCTTTTGCTGGGCAACGGAATTAAAATTGACCATCGGGTAGAAGAAATCAGGGGGTTGGTCCGCAAATGCCCCATACCTGTGGTTTCCAGTATGCTGGCGGTTGACATTATTCCGGAGGAAAGCGGACTGGAGGGAACCTATTATGGTTTTGTCGGCGCGTACGGAAACAGGACAGCTAATTTCGTAGTGGCAAAGAGTGATTTGTTAATCAGTCTTGGTTCAAGACTGGACGTGCGACAGGTGGGCGGAAAGAGAGAAAATTTCGCTCCGCAGGCACAGATTATCCGTGTGGATATCGATGAGTTTGAACTTGAGAATCAGATTCGCAGCGACGAGTGTCAATTTCTGCTGCCTCTTTCAAAGGCAATTCCGATTTTGGAAAGTACGATTATGGAGAATTGCAGCGCAAATCAATATAGCGGCTGGCTCTCCGTATGTCAGGAAATTAAGCGCCGCATTAAATATACCGATGAAAAGCAGCCCAATCGAATCATCAATGCGATCAGCAGAAATGTACCGGATGACTATAGTATTGCTGCGGATGTTGGACAGAATATGGTATGGGTGGCGCAGTCCTTCCGTATGAAACAGGATCAGAGATTATATCTCTCCGGCGGACATGGTTCCATGGGATATGCACTTCCCGCCGCAATCGGAATTTACTATGCAACCCGAAAGCCTGTGATCTGTTTTAGCGGTGACGGGGGATTTCAGATGAATATACAGGAGCTGCAGTTTGTGGTCAGAGAGCAGCTGCCAATTAAAATGATTATTGTAAATAATATGTCGCTTGGAATGATCAGACATTTTCAGGAAATGTATTTTGAATCGAATTATTATTATACGGTAGCCCAAAAAGGATATACGACGCCGGACTTTTGCAGGGTGGCGCTGGCATACGGAATCAAAGCGTTCCGGATTACGGATTTAAAAGAGATCGGTGCAATGAATCTGGACAGCCCGGAACCTGAATTATATGAAATTATGTTAAGTGACGATACCATAGTTGCGCCGAAGCTGGAATTCGGGAAACCTAACCAGGATCAGGAGCCGCTTCTGGACAGAGGATTGTATCAGTATTTGATGGAGCTGTAACTACCGGATATGATT
>CAYTIH010000054.1:0-14999 GCA_964437825.1 uncultured Clostridium sp.
TGATATAATGAGCCCAGCGACACTCGAGCTTGCTCGAAGCGGCATTGGGCGAATGCCCACATGGAGCCGTCAGGCGACATGATATAATGAGTGCAAGCGAGAAGAATGTGCTTGCACATTCGGCGAACGACGAATTGGATCATGAATCGCAGATTCATGATATCATAAGTGCAATTAATATAATGAAAACAAGAGGAAAACTTTTATGGCAGAGCAAAAACGAGATTATTATGAGGTTTTAGGCGTTTCCAAGACAGCCGATGAAGCCGAACTGAAAAGAGCATACCGCGTGCTTGCCAAAAAATATCATCCTGACATGAATCCCGGGGATAAGGAAGCGGAGAAGAAATTTAAGGAAGCTTCCGAAGCCTATGCAGTTTTAAGCGATCCCGAGAAGAGAAAACAGTATGACCAGTTTGGTCATGCAGCATTTGAAAACGGCGGCGCAGGAGCAGGCGGTTTTGGCGGCTTTGATTTCAATAGCGCTGATTTTGGAGATATCTTCGGAGATATTTTCGGAGATTTATTTGGCGGAGGAAGCCGAAGATCTTCCAGAACGAATAACGGTCCTATGAAAGGACGCAATATCAGAACCAGTATACGTATTACTTTTGAAGAAGCGGCGTTCGGAGTTGAAAAAGAAATCGAGATTCCTTATAAGGAGGAATGTCCTGCCTGTCACGGCAGCGGTGCAAAACCGGGCTCCGGTCCGATTACCTGTACCAGATGTAAAGGTTCCGGTCAGATTGTATATACCCAGAACAGCTTTTTCGGAACAGTCAGAAATGTGCAGACCTGTCCGGAATGTAACGGAAGCGGCAAAGTAATTAAGGACAAGTGTCCGGACTGCCATGGAGCAGGCTATCATGCAACCCGCAAAAAGATCATGGCGATTGTGCCGGCCGGTATCGATAACGGGCAGGCATTCCGGATTGCAGATGTGGGGGAACCCGGCACCAACGGCGGACCGCGCGGTGATGTGCTGGTAGAATGCCAGGTTATGCGTCATCCCATTTTCCAGAGAGACGGAATGAACATTTATTCCACGGTTCCGATCTCCTTTGCGGTAGCGGCTCTTGGCGGAGAAGTATTGGTGGATACGCTGGACAGCAGAATTGCCTATACCATTAAGCCGGGGACTCAGACGGATACCAGAGTGGTTCTTAAGAAAAAAGGAATCCCCAATGTGCACAACAGGGAACAGCGCGGCGACCATTATGTAACCTTCGTGGTGCAGGTTCCTGATAAACTGTCCCATGAGGCAAGGGAATTGCTGACGAAATTCGATGAGCTTACCGGCGACAGTCTGAACGCCGTAAAGCGCGCGACGGAGAAAAAGAACTCCGAAGAAGACATGGTGAAAGAAAAGGAAACGAAGAAAAAGAAAAAATTATTTTAACGGCGGATCTGCCGGAGACTGATGCAAGGATAACCTGGACGCACGGGAAATTCATAACTGAATTTCCCGTGCGTTTTCCTTAGCAAAAATTACTCGGGAATCGTGTCCCATAGAAATTGATCTCCGATTTCGGCTGCGCTTTTTTGCTCATAATAATGCAAATAGAGAATGGTTCTCTGCCGTTTGGATAAAAAGCCGAATATTTGTTTTTTTATGCATGAAATCATATCATGGCGGAATTGCTCTTTCAATACTTCTATTACAGAGGCCTGCGCACTGTCTTGTTTTTTTGGAAAATTCCATTTATACTGATTTTAGTTTAGAAGTATACCGATATCGGAAAAAAGCACCGCAGGATAAAAATGCAGCATGAAATCAAAAAAGAGATATCTACGGAAAGGAAGATATGTGCAAATGAAATGGGTCAAATTCAGAATAAAGACAATTACGGATGCGGAGGATATCATTATCAGCACCCTGTATGATATCGGACTGGAGGGTGCGCAGATTGAGGACAAGGTTCCGTTAACCGCCTTGGAAAAAGAGCAGATGTTTGTGGATATCCCGCTTGACAGCCGGGAGGATGACGGCATTGCATATTTAAGCTTCTTTGTAGAGGAAAAGGAAGACGGATCGCTGATCATGAATGACGGACCCGCCACAAGAGAGGAAGTTGTTTCCCGTGTGAATCAGGAACTGGACGGCTTAAGACAGTTCATGAATATCGGTGAGGGCAGTATTACAGTGGATGAAACCGAGGATATTGACTGGATCAATAATTGGAAGCAGTACTTCCACCAGTTTTATATTGACGATCTGCTTGTGATTCCTTCATGGGAGGAGGTAAAGCCTGAGGATCAGGGCAAGAAGATCCTGCATATTGATCCGGGAACTGCCTTCGGAACGGGGATGCATGAGACGACGCAGCTTTGTATCCGCCAGATCAAAAAGCATCTGACGCCTGATACGGTAATGCTGGATGTGGGAACCGGAAGCGGTATCCTTGGGATTCTGGCGTTGATGTATGGGGCCAAGTCGGTGGTGGGAACGGATCTGGATCCGTGCGCGATAACTGCAGCCAGGGAGAATATGGAAGCAAACCGGATTGATCCCGGGGACTTTGAGGTGTTGATCGGCAATATTATTACGGAACAGGAAATTCAGGACAGGGTCGGTTATGAAAAATATGATATTGTTGCGGCGAATATACTCGCCGATGTACTGGTACCGCTCACACCCGTCATTATCCGTCAGATGAAAAAAGGAGCCTATTATATTACCTCCGGTATCATTCAGGGAAAGGAAACGCTGGTGCAGGAGGCAATGACGGAAGCGGGTCTTGAGATTGATGCGGTAACTTATCAGGGCGAATGGGTAAACGTAACGGGCAGAAAGCCGATGGAGTGAGGACGGTTATGTATCAGTTTTTTGTAGCTCCGGATCAGATTGATCTGGAACAAAAGCGGGTGATGATCACGGGGAGTGATGTGAATCACATGGTTCATGTTCTGCGGATGAAACCGGGGGAAGAATTTGCAGTCAGTAATGGTGTGGACGGAAAGGAATACCGTTGCAGTATGCTGTCCTATACGCAGGAGCAGGTTCTGTGTGAGCTTCGTTTTATCAAGGAAGAGGGCGTTGAGCTTTCCGCAAGAGTGCACTTGTTTCAGGGACTGCCCAAAGGGGATAAAATGGAGCTGATCATCCAGAAGGCAGTGGAACTTGGCGTTTTTGAAATCATTCCGGTTGCGGCTTCCAGATGTGTGGTCAAATTGGATGCCAAAAAAGAAGCAGCCAGGGTTTCCAGATGGAATGCAATCTCGGAGGCGGCGGCAAAGCAGAGCAAGAGAAAGGTAATTCCCAAGGTCTGCGCGGTCATGAGCTTTGAAGAAGCAATCAGGAAGGCGGAGGATATGGATGTCAGGATGATTCCCTATGAGCTTTCGGAGGGAATGGCTCAGACGAAAGCGATGATAAACGCCATTTTGCCGGGACAGGATGTCGCCGTTTTGATCGGGCCGGAGGGCGGTTTTGCCGAGGACGAAGTGAAAGCGGCAAGGAAGTTTGGAATTCAGCCGGTAACGCTGGGAAAGCGAATTCTGCGCACGGAAACCGCGGGACTTACGGTAATGGCGTGGATTATGTATCATCTGGAAACGGATTAGAATATACTAATATATAAGAACGAGTGGATAACAAGGCGGAAAGAGACGAAAAATTATGGAATGTTATTTTGACAATTCTGCGACAACAAGATGTTTTGACAGTGTTGTTATGCTGATGGATAAAGTCATGAGGGAGGATTACGGAAATCCTTCCAGCATGCATACAAAAGGCGTGGAAGCAGAGAAATACGTACGATATGCAAAGGAGCAGATTGCGAAGAGCCTGAAGGTAAACGAAAAGGAAATTTTATTTACTTCCGGAGGAACGGAATCCGACAATTTGGCGCTGATCGGTACGGCAATGGCGAATTACAGATCGGGGCGGCACCTGATTACAACTGCGATTGAGCATCCGGCAATTTTGCAGACAATGAAATATCTGGAGAATCAGGGCTTTGAAGTCACATATCTGCCTGTGGATGAAAACGGCAGGATACGGCTTACTGATTTGGAAAGGGCGATCACGCCGGGGACGATTCTGGTATCCGTTATGCACACCAATAATGAAATCGGATCGGTAATGCCGATTGCAGAGGCGGGAGCTTTGATCAAAAGGCTGAATCCGAATACCCTGTTCCACGTGGATGCGGTTCAGGGCTATGGAAAGTGCCGCATATATCCGAAGCGCATGGGAATCGATCTTCTGTCGGTCAGCAGCCACAAGATTCACGGTCCGAAAGGAATCGGCTTTCTGTATATCAATGAAAAGGTAAAGATCAAACCGATTATCTACGGCGGAGGGCAGCAGGGCGGAATGCGTTCGGGTACGGAAAATGTCCCGGGAATTGCAGGCATGGGAAAGGCAGTGGAGATCATCTACAGCAATCTGGATGCGGATATGGAACGGATGTACCAATTAAAGGAATATTTCGTATCCCGTGTGTCGCAGCTTCCGGAGGTAAAGGTCAACGGACTGACAGGCAGGGACAGCGCACCGCATGTTGTAAGCCTTTCTGTCAGGGGAATCAGAGCCGAGGTACTGCTGCATGAGCTGGAAAACTATGGCATATATGTATCGGCAGGCAGTGCATGCGCTTCCAATAAGCCCTCTGTTTCGGCAACGCTCAAGGCAATCGGAGTGGAAAGGGAACTGTTGGAATCTACGATTCGCTTCAGCTTTTCCGTATTTACCACAAAAGAGGAACTGGATTATTCTCTGGAAATACTTTCACAGGTATTGCCCAAGCTGCGCAGATATACAAGGCGGTAGCGGGCCGGGAAGAAATGCAGCAGGGGAGAAGGTCTATAGAGTCAGATATCGCGACATTTATTATGTGGAGGGCATGGGAAGGGATCTGATGGTTCATCTGAGGAATGAAACGCTGATCACAAGAAGAAAACTGTCAGACCTGGAAAAGCTGCTTCCGGCAGCGCAGTTCATGAGATGCCACAGATCCTATATTGTGAATTGGAATATGATGAAAAGCAGCCACTATGAAGAAAGGAAGGAACTTCGGGATTTCAGGAGTGATGATCGTATTCATAGTGGTTTTTGGTACCGTATTCCTAGTGTTTTTTATCTTGCGAAAGCAGCGGCAGTCATGTATATTAGTATAGGTAACAGGGCTTTGACGGGCTGCAGGGGTTTCGGGACATACAAAAAAGCAGAAGATTCGGGAATGGAGATTATATGTTTACAGCGTTTTTGATAAAATATGCGGAAATCGGTATTAAAGGAAAGAACAGATATCTGTTTGAGGATGCGCTCGTGAATCAGATCAAATATGCACTGCGCAGATGCGAGGGTTCCTTTCGGGTATCCAAGACCCAGGGCAGAATCTATGTGGATGCGCTTACCGAATTTGATTATGAGGAAACCGTAGAGAATTTACAAACGGTATTTGGAATTTCGGGGATATGTCCCGTTGTCTATGTGGAGGATCAGGGCTTTGAACAGCTATGCAGGGATGTGGTGTCCTACATGGATACCGTTTATCCGGACAAGCACAGGACGTTTAAGGTATTTGCGCGCCGTGCGAGAAAAAATTATCCGCTTGACTCCACGCAGCTGAATGCGGAGCTGGGTGCGGCGATTCTGGATGCGTTTCCGGAATTTCAGGTGGATGTGCACCATCCCCAGATTGAGTTATATGTCGAAATCAGAGAAAAAATTTACCTGTACTCCGAGGTTATACCCGGACCCGGCGGTCTGCCTCTCGGGACCAACGGAAAAGGGATGCTGCTTCTCTCAGGCGGTATTGACTCCCCTGTGGCCGGATATATGGTGGCAAAACGAGGTGTCCATATTGATGCGGTTTATTTCCATGCACCGCCCTATACTTCGGAGCGTGCGAAACAGAAAGTGGTGGATCTGGCGAGGCTGATTTCCAAATATACCGGACCTATCGATCTGCATGTTATTAATTTTACGGATATTCAGCTTTATATTTATGAAAAGTGTCCCCATGATGAGCTTACGATTATCATGAGGCGGTATATGATGAAAATAGCGCAGATACTGGCTGAAAAAAGCGGCTGCCTCGGACTGATTACGGGGGAGAGTATCGGACAGGTTGCCTCCCAGACCATGCATAGCCTGGCCTGTACGGATGAGGTATGCACAATTCCGGTATATCGTCCGTTAATCGGATTTGATAAAAATGATATTGTGGATATTTCGGAGAAGATCAATACCTATGAGACATCCATTCTGCCCTATGAGGACTGTTGTACGATCTTTGTTGCAAAGCATCCCGTGACCAAACCGAACCTGAAGATTATCAAGGATCATGAGACGAATTTGAAGGGAAAAATTGAGCAGCTGGTTCAGACGGCGCTGGATACGGATGATGTGATTCATGTGGAGGCATAGGGAATCGTGCGGCAATATAACAGTGCATCCATGCTGCAAAAGCAAAAAAAGCAAGGCGCATGTCCTTGCTTTCTCTTTCTGTGTTAATTCATTGTCGATTATGTGATTAGATCATGTACGGTTTCAAAACAGCCAGAACGTCATCAACGTTATCTTCTGCATGAATATTTAAATCGATCGGCTTAGATAAGTCCAAACTGAAAATACCCATAATAGATTTTGCGTCGATAACATATCTGCCGGAAACTAAATCAAAATCATAATCGAATTTTGTAATATCATTTACAAATGATTTTACTTTGTCAATAGAATTTAACGAAATTTGAACTGTTTTCATTAGAATTACCTCCTTTTATTTTTACTACACCCCAATCTTAATTGCAAAAAAAGGAAAAGTCAATATATAAAACAATACAAAAAAAATGAGGATTACTATGAAAAGTGTAGCATTACACAATTTAGGCTGCAAGGTAAATGCTTACGAATTGGACGTTATGAGGCAAATGTTACAAGAAAATGGCTACCAAATTGTACCATTTGATCAAATTGCGGATATTTACATTATAAATACCTGTACTGTGACAAATATCGCAGACAGAAAGAGCCGTCAGATGCTTCATCGCGCCAAAAAGAAAAATCCGTCGGCTGTAGTCGTGGCGGTGGGCTGCTATGTGCAAAACGGCATACAGACATTGGAACAGGATGATTGCATTGATCTTGCGGTCGGTAATAACAGAAAAAAGGATATTGTCAGGATTCTGGAGGAGTATTTCGAGAACAAACAGCCCGCGGATACAGTGATAGAGATCGCAAGCACACAGGAATATGAAGAAATGGCGCTTCGCGAAACCTCGGAGCATACCAGGGCCTATATCAAAGTTCAGGACGGCTGCAATCAATTCTGTACTTATTGTGCAATCCCGCTTGCAAGAGGCAGAGTCCGGAGCCGTAAAAAAGAGAATATTATAGCAGAGGTTACGGGACTGTCGCAGGCAGGATATCAGGAAATCGTGCTTACGGGAATTCACCTCAGCTCCTACGGGCTGGATTTTCTCGGAATCAAAAGCGCGGACTATGAGGATGCCTGTAAAGAGGGATTTCTGCTTGATTTGATCGAAAGCCTTTCCGAGATACCGGGGATCCAAAGAATCCGTCTCAGCTCTCTGGAGCCGAGAATTATGACTGAGGATTTTGTGAAACGTCTGTCCGCATGCGAGAAAATCTGTCCGCATTTCCATCTTTCACTGCAGAGCGGTTGCGATGCAACATTAAAGAGAATGAACAGACATTATCTTACCGCGCAGTTTGAAGAAGGAGTCAGACTGCTGCGCTGTGCCTTTGAGCGGGCAGCGGTCACTACGGATATCATAGTCGGCTTTCCCGGGGAAACCGAGGAAGAATTTGCACAGACGAAGGAATTTCTGGATCGCATCAATTTTTATGAAATGCATGTATTCAAATACTCCCGGCGGGAGGGGACACCGGCGGCGGTAATGAAGGAACAGGTGCCGGATCAGGTCAAAGTGCGCAGAAGCGAAGAATTAATTGCCATGGATGCGGAAAAATCAAAGCAGTACCGGGCAGCCTGTCTCGGAAAGGAATTGGAAATTCTGCTTGAGGAAGAAAAAACCATAGACGGAGTTTCTTATATGGTGGGACATACAAAGGATTATGTGCTGGCAGCAGTTTTAAACGAGGGCGTTTCCTCTAATCAGATCGTATCGGGAACGGCGCAGTCCTTCTTAACAGATGATATCCTTTTGTTGAAAAATCATAACAACTGGGGTACAATAAAAAAAGGATAGTATGAGCGGTCAGATAAAGGAAGTGGAAGTATGGCAGATTTGGGGAATACACAATTTTTTACTGTAGAAACGGAGCCGCAGATCGGCGTGAAGGAGGTTCTGCAGACAGTATACGAGGCGATGGCGGAAAAAGGCTACAATCCTGTCAATCAGATTGTGGGGTATATCATGTCGGGGGACCCGACTTATATCACCAGCCATAAGGGGGCGCGCACCACGATCATGAAGGTGGAACGCGACGAGCTTGTGGAAGAAATGCTGGCGCATTATATCAAATCAAATGGCTGGGAAGTAAAATAAGAGGTTATTTACATGCGGATCATGGGACTTGATTTCGGATCGAAAACTGTGGGAGTGGCAATCAGCGATGAGCTGCTGATTACGGCACAGGGCAAAGAGATCATTCGTAGGGAACAGGAGAATAAGCTGCGCAGAACCTGTGCGCGGATCGAAGAACTGATCGAAGAATATCAGGTGGAAGAACTGGTATTGGGACTGCCGAAGAATATGAACGATACCGAAGGAGAACGCGTGGAGAAAACGAATGCGTTTCGGGAGATGCTCGAGCGCAGGACGGGACTTCCGGTTGTGATGTGGGATGAACGGCTGACAACGGTTGCGGCGGACCGGACGATGATGGAGGCGGGAATCCGAAGGGAAAACAGGTCTCAGTATGTGGATATGATTGCAGCAGCTCTGATTTTGCAGGGATATTTGGATTATCGCCGAAATTGCAGCAGGCAGGAGCAAAGTCAGGACGAAAGGGAATAGGCGGAATGTTTCAGAAAGTTACTTTGAGCCCGAATGAGGGTGAGGATATTGAATTATATGTAATCGAGCAGACCAGAATCGGCGGAGTGAATTATCTTTTGGTAACGGAAGAAGCAGACGGCGACGGAGAAGCTATGATTCTGAAGGATCTTTCTGCCGATACCGAAAAAGAAAGCGTATATGAATTCGTGACAGAGGATGAGGAGCTGGATGCTGTCGGCAGTGTATTTGGCAGCATGCTTGATGATGTGGAAATTATTCATGAAAATGAATAGAAGCAGCGGAAACTGTTAATAAAGAAAACAAATAAGATTACTGTCAGAGCTTTATCGATTGGCGCAGTCCATAATGATGAAAGCCTTATTTGCAATGTGACCGGGGATATATCTGCGGATAAGGAAGAAACTTTCATGGCTTTTGGCTGCGGTTCATGAGAGGAAGCTTTACGGGTAATACGAAGAATGTGGAGGAAATTTTTTTGAAAAAAAGTGAAAAGAAAAATGCTTCGGCGCTCAAGATTATACCGCTTGGGGGCTTGGAGCAGATTGGTATGAACATTACTGCCTTCGAATACGAGGACAGTATTATTGTGGTAGACTGCGGGCTGAGTTTCCCGGCGGACGATATGCTGGGAATCGATCTGGTGATTCCGGATATTGCATATTTGAAAGAAAATGTGGATCGTGTCAAAGGCTTTGTGATTACCCATGGCCATGAGGACCATATCGGCGCACTCCCCTATGTATTAAAGGAAATGAATGTCCCTGTGTATGCAACCAGACTGACAATGGGAATCATTGAGAATAAATTAAAAGAACATAATCTGCTCAAACAGACAAAACGGAAGGTCGTTAAATTCGGACAGTCCATTAACCTGGGACAGTTCAGAGTGGAATTTATCAAGACGAACCACAGTATTGTGGATGCAGCAGCGCTTGCAATCTATTCTCCGGCGGGCGTTGTAGTGCATACGGGAGATTTTAAGGTTGATTATACGCCGGTATTCGGCGACGCTATTGATCTGGGAAGATTTGCGGAACTTGGCAAAAAAGGAGTTCTGGCGCTCATGTGCGATTCCACGAATGCGGAGCGTCCGGGCTTTACGCCCTCAGAGAGAACGGTGGGAAAGACCTTTGATACGCTGTTTCAGGAGCATAAGGATACCAGAATCATCATAGCAACCTTTGCATCCAATGTGGACCGCGTGCAGCAGATTATCAATTCCGCTTACAAATTCGGCAGAAAGGTTGTGGTGGAAGGCCGCAGCATGGTCAGCATTATAGATACGGCCTCCAAGCTGGAGTGCCTGAATATTCCGGAAAATACGCTGATCGATATAGAGCAGTTAAAAAATTATCCGGATAAAGAAACGGTAATTATTACAACGGGCAGTCAGGGAGAAAGTATGGCTGCTTTAAGCCGGATGGCGAGCAATGCACACAGGAAGATTTCGATCGGACCGGGGGATACCGTTATTTTTTCCTCAAATCCGATTCCGGGAAATGAGAAGGCAGTTACCAATGTAATCAATGAGCTGCTTTTGAAGGGTGCGGATGTGATATTTCAGGATGTTCATGTTTCGGGACATGCCTGCCAGGAAGAAATCAAGCTGATTTATACGCTGACCCATCCTAAGTATGCAATCCCGGTGCATGGCGAATACAAGCATTTGAAAGCGCAGGCAAAGCTGGCATGCAGTCTCGGAATACCCAAGGAAAATGTTTTTCTGCTGTCTTCCGGAGAGGTGCTTGAGGTTACCGAGGAACATGCGGCGGTTACAAGCAAGGTTCCCGTCGGAGCGATTCTGGTGGACGGTCTGGGGGTCGGTGATGTCGGAAATGTTGTACTTCGTGATAGACAACACCTTGCAGAAGATGGTATTATGATCGTGGTAATGGCGCTCGACGGTTATTCGGGGCAGCTGTTGTCAGGACCGGAAATCGTATCCAGAGGGTTTGTATATGTGCGTGAGTCCGATGCACTGATAGACGAAGCCAGGGAGCTGGTGCGTGCCCAGGTTGAGAAATGTATTGACAAGAATATTACCGATTGGGGTAAGATTAAAGGGACAATCAAGGATTCCTTAAGTGAATTTGTCTGGAGAAAAACCAAGAGACGTCCGATGATTCTGCCGATTATTATGGATGTGGATGAATGATGAAACTACACCGGCAGGATCATTCAAATGATCATTGAGATACGATACGGAAAACGAAAGCGGAGAAAAACAATGACGGAAATAGAACAGGCAACGGATAATTTTGTAAGGATCATTAAGAGTACGGAAGTTTATAAGCGTTATCTATTTGAAAAGGAAAAGCTGGATCGGTTTCCTGATCTGAAAAAGAGCATCGATGATTACAGAAAACATATGTATGAGTTCAATAATTCCGAAAATCCGGATCTGTTTGATCAGGTGGACAAACTGGAGGAAGAGGGTGCAAGCTTTCGGGAGAATCCTCTGGTCAGTGATTTTCTGGCGGCGGAGCTGGCTTTGTGCAGAATGATGCAGGAGATCTATACGAAGATTACCGCTGAAATCGATTTTGATATGGAGATATCGGGAGGAATCTAAATGGATGGAAAACAGGTAGCCAGATCACTGGCGGCTGTCATCATTAAAATAGCGGTTGCAGTACTGATTGTGGTATTGGTATATAAGATGTCGATTCTGGTATACACCTTTGGCTTTCGTATTTTTGCCGAAAAACCCATGACCGAGGGAGACGGCATTACGGTAACGGTCTCCTATATGGAGGACGATACGGTAAGGGATCTGGGGCAGAAGCTTTATGATCAGGGACTGATCAGGGATACCAAGCTGTTCTATTTTCAGGAGCTTTTTTCCAATTATCACGGAATGGAGCAGCCGGGAGTATATGAGCTGAATACCAGTATGACCGTCGAGGAGATGCTTGGCAAGGTTGCGGAGGGAATGCCGGAGACGGAGAGAATCGAAGATCTTATGGATATAGATTCTTCTTATTATGATGATCTTCAGGATTCCGAGGAGGAAGATCCGGAGTTCGAAGATATGCAGGAAGGGACAACCCAAATCACTCAGGATATTGAACTTCCGGAGGAAGAATAAACCGGAAGCAGGAACCGACCGCAGGAGGAATTATATTACGGAATGAACACGGATGATAGAACAGTTGCCTTTATCAATTCTCTTGATAAAGGCAATTCCTTGTTTTTGTATGAGCTGGAGAAATATGCGCATGAAACACAGGTGCCCATTGTCAGGACTCAGACGCAAAGCCTGCTTCGTTTTTTGCTGGCGCTAAAGAGGCCGGAGCGGATTCTGGAGGTCGGGACCGCGATCGGCTTTTCTGCGATCCTGATGAGCGATGCGGCGCCCATGGCGCATATTACCACAATAGAAAAATATGAAAAAAGGATTCTGCTTGCAAAGAAAAACTTTAAAAAGGCGGGAAAAGAGGACCGGATTACGCTGCTTGAAGGGGACGCCGCCGATCTATTAAAAGAGCTTACGGGAACTTATGATTTTATTTTTATGGATGCTGCAAAAGGGCAGTATATTCACTTTATGCCGGAGGCGCTTCGACTGCTTGCGCCGGGCGGACTTCTGGTTTCCGACAATGTACTTCAGGACGGAAGCCTGATAGAGTCCCGTTATGCGGTCACAAGAAGAAACCGGACGATTCATGCAAGGATGCGGGAGTATCTGTATGAACTGACACATCATGAGCAGCTGGAGACCGTGATATTACAGGTGGGAGACGGCGTAGCGCTCAGTGTGAAACGGGAGAAAGCCGGGAAAGGATTCGAAGATGAGAAACAGTAAGCGTGTGGGGAAACCGGAGCTATTAGTGCCCGCAAGCAGCCTGGAGGTATTAAAGACGGCTGTGATATTCGGCGCGGATGCCGTTTATATCGGAGGAGAGGCTTTCGGGCTTCGCGCAAAGGCCAAAAATTTTTCGAATGAGGATATGGCAGAGGGAATTGCCTTTGCGCATGCGGCTCAGGTCAGGGTGTATGTAACAGCCAACATACTGGCGCATAATGATGATCTGGACGGGGCTGCGCAGTATTTCAGGGAATTAAAGGAGTTGGGGCCGGATGCACTGATTATTTCCGATCCGGGAATGTTTATGCTGGCGAAGCAGATCTGCCCTGAAATCGAGATCCATATTTCCACACAGGCCAATAACACCAATTACGGAACTTATCGCTTTTGGTGGGAGCAGGGCGCCAAAAGAGTTGTGAGCGCAAGAGAGCTGTCGCTTCAGGAAATCAGGCAGATCAGAGAGCATATTCCCGAAGAAATGGAGATAGAAACCTTTATTCATGGCGCCATGTGTATTTCTTATTCCGGAAGATGTCTGCTCAGTAATTATTTTACGGGAAGGGACGCCAATCAGGGAGCCTGTACGCATCCGTGCCGCTGGAAATATGCGGTTGTGGAAGAAAAACGGCCCGGGGAATATCTGCCGGTTCATGAAAATGAAAGGGGAACCTATATTTTTAATTCCAAGGACCTGTGCATGATCGAACATATTCCGGATCTTTTGGAGGCGGGAATTGACAGCCTGAAGATCGAGGGGCGTATGAAAACCGCGCTTTATGTGGCAACCGTTGCAAGAACCTACCGGAAAGCCATTGATGACTGGTTTCGGGATCCTGCAGAATATCAGGCCAATATGCCGTGGTATCGGGAAGAAATAGCAAAATGTACCTACAGACAGTTTACGACCGGATTTTTTTACGGAAAGCCGGATCAAAACGCCCAGATCTATGACAGTAATACCTATATCAACGAGTATATTTATCTGGGAATCGCAGAGGAAGTAACTCCGGAAGGAAAGATAAAAATTACACAGCGTAATAAATTCAGTGTGGGAGACTGTATTGAAATTATGCAGCCTGACGGAACAAACGTGCCCGTTACCGTCCTTTCCATGGAAACGCAGGAAGGGGAGAAAACGGAGAGCTGCCCGCATCCGCAGCAGGTGCTGTATCTTACCTTGTCGAAGCCGGCAAAGCAGTATGATTTGCTCAGAGTGCATAAGGAAGCGGAAGCATAGGTTTGCCGCAGATCGGCGGAAAACACCAAAGCGGCACAAAAAAACGGCCGTCGCGAAAAAGCTGTTGACCATAGCCGTGCACTCATAGTACAATGGGGAGCGTGGAACCACGATGCATGACCGGTCATTTTGCGCACACAAAGCGCCCTGAATGAGAAGACTTTGAAGTGGAATGAAAAATTTTTAAAATAGGGCTTGCATTTTAAATGCTTTTGGGTTATCTTATAGAAAACGAAGACAATTTCGATGATATAGTAACCTGAACAATGATGTTCCAAAAGTGATTTTGGAGCATTTTTTTTGTTTACGGGAAACGCAGTGGAAAAGGGAGAGATTTTTGCTGTGTGCGGAGCCGTAAGCCGGGGAGTGTGAAAAAATTCATACATACGAAACCTCCGTGTCAATCTAAACTAAGGAATGTCCGAGTACCACAAATTTTACATGAAAGGAAGTAGAAGAATGAGCGAAGTAATGAACGTTGAGGAAATCTTTGGCGCAAATGTATTTACTCTCAGCAAGATGAAGGAGCGTTTGCCCAAGGACGTCTACAAGGAAGTCAAGAAAGTAATGGATCAGGGCGGCGAGCTGTCCATGGCAGCAGCGGACGTTGTTGCAAAGGCAATGAAGGATTGGGCTGTAGAGCACGGTGCAACTCATTATACACACTGGTTCCAGCCGTTGACGGGTATCACGGCTGAAAAGCATGATGCGTTTGTGGCACATCCGGATGAAGACGGCAAAATGCTGACCGAGTTTTCCGGAAAGGAATTGATCAAGGGTGAGCCGGATGCTTCTTCTTTCCCTTCGGGCGGTCTTCGTGCAACTTTCGAAGCCAGAGGATATACGGCATGGGATATCACTTCTCCCGCATTCCTGAAAGAATCCGGCTGCGGCACGATTCTCTGCATTCCCACAGCATTCTGTTCTTATACCGGCGAAGCGCTGGATAAAAAGACACCGCTTCTGCGTTCCATGGAAGCGTTAAGCGAGCAGGCGCTG
>CAYTIH010000055.1:0-6431 GCA_964437825.1 uncultured Clostridium sp.
CCTATGGCAGCAGTCAGACAGACACCTGCTTTTATGCCAGCATAACGCTTTATTCCTTTCTTTCACTCCGCAGTGCCGCTCGTCTCCGCTTCTCTTCGACTCGCTCACGGGCTTCGCCCTATGGCAGCAGTCAGACAGACACCTGCTTTTATGCCAGCATAACGCAGGTGTCTGTCTGACTGCTGCCGCACTGCTCATTGCCTACGTGGACATTATAGTATGAATCGTCGGTTATAATCAAGTGATAGTACACAAAAATTGTAAACGCAATATTACGTTCCGGGCATTCATTTACTGTAAATGGTATATAATTTGAGCTGTACCGTAACCTCAGATGCTATTCTTTTTTTCTGCCTGAGCGTTTCAAAAGCAGGAGCAGAAGCGCCGTAATGACCACTACTGCAATCACAATCACCACTGCCAAGATCACCGTGCTGTTATTGTGTTCCGTCTTTGGCGTAATACGCTCGGTCCCGTATTCCACAGGTTCTTCCTGTGCACTGCCTCTTTGCGGTGCCCCACCCGGATACAGTGTTTCAAAATCCGCAGTCGGCTGGTCAATGCATATCCAGACATTTTTACTACCATAATAATAATTAATATGTCCCCAGCGCCGTCCTTCTTCGTCAACGTATACCTTATCATACTGCGGCACATACTCATCCGCCGTCATGAAATCCATGTCCTGAGAACCGGGATATTTCCAAAAATATATAGTCTCTCCCTGATAATCCTCCTCTATACTGCCCAATTCCTCTGTAATTTCCGCATCGTATTCTTCTTGAAATGAAATACTGTCATATACGACCTTCATATATTCCATCGGCATCCAGCCCGACTCCGTAATATCCCCATTATTATATATGCCCCACACCGTTCCGTTTTGGTCCGTATAAATAAAAGAAATATATGCAATGTGACCGTTTTCCCATGTGGTAATCTCAACATCCGACTCCGGACTTTCATATAGGATCACCTTGCCATCCGGTCCATTTGCAGTATAGACACGATCGATGTATTCACACTCCGAGCTATGCAGATCATAAAAAGTATCCTCACTCGGTTCAAATATTAAATCCGCCCGTGCAGAAAGGCTGCAGAGCATAAAACATGTAAAAAAGGCCAGAACATAACTCCATTTTTTCATAAACCGTTTCTTCATAGTTTTCCTCCTTTTACTACTCTACTCCTTTATTGGGCAATTACCTATATTCCTTCCTCCGATTTTACCGAAACAGCAATACTCCGGTGCACCAGGAAGCTCCGTTTGCCACAATCGAAAGCCATCCCGGATGTTTGATTTTCCACTGCGGATCTTTCATAAAACTGCGATAAATACATGCTTCCGTTATCACAACGATGACTTCTATCACAATCTGCCGTCCCGCCATCGGAACAAATTCCCAATACAAACGGCACAGCCAGTTACACAATACTGCCGGCGGATTGGTCAGTACATTCACCAGAATCACCAGCAGCATACCCTTCCTGTCATGAATTCCAAGCAAAAAAGCCGCAAGTAATTCAATCCCAATTGTAAGCAGCAGCGAAATTCCAAACATTTCTAACAGATCAGCATTCACTCCTGCCACCTCACGACATCTTTCAATGTTTTCGTTTTGAAAATACCTGCCGTCAATATCAGTAAGGAAATAACACTGCCTGCAAAACCGATCATATTTCCGTCAAATACGGTTTGCATTTCGAAATATCCCGGCAAAAATCCCAAAAACAAGCCAAATGTTAATAAGCCGAACGAAAAGCCGGGAAGCTTGGGAAAGCCGCTGATCAGCAGATACAACGTAATCGGCATTGTCATATTAAATAAAAATAAGGCAGCCAGTCCAAGCGGCGCAGCATGCGAAAATAAATAGCAGAAGGATGCCAACAATAAAGAACCAACGGCTGCTTTGAAACATCCAAAGTGCGCTGCCAAAAATCCTCCTGCAATCTTACCGCAAACCACTGCCAATACACTGAGTGTTCCAAGCAGCAGCGTTGTTTTCCAGGGGAAAGCAACCGCCATACCGATATAGGACCTTACAATCACAACCAGCAGACAGCAAAATGCCAAACGAATCGTTCCCCTTCCGGCTTCTTCTTTTTTCTTTAATGATCGCCCCGTCCGCTGCTCGCTTCCCCGGCGTTTTCCATTCCGGACTCCGTCTATTATGGCAGTATTTCGAATTTTTTCCTTCCGCCATTGCACATATATCATACCCGCACAGACCAGCAGCATAAAAGCACTGACACCGGCCAACCATTCACAGCCTGCACCGCCATGGGCAAGCATCGTACCAAGATATAACCCCAATGCACCCGGCGCCACAAATACACCAAGTCCCCTGCCCTGTCGGTTCTTTGCCGCATCCTCACGGATCGTACCGACGCCTCCGCCGACATGAAACAGCGCATTCCCGATTCCCAGAATCACAGGATGCGTCACTGCCCCGATCATCGTACACAAAGCTCCGAGAACCGCAAATAAGAACGACATATCCAATTTCTGCCGCTTTATTTTTGTATTCAAAATGTCCAAAAGAGTTCCAATCGGCATCTGCAGTGCAAACGCACAAAAATTATACAGAAGCAGATAAAGAGATCGATTTCCCTTCGAAAGAAATGTCCCAACCATCGAAAGTGCGCACACACCATCCACAAACATATGTAAAACAGAATACAGTGCCGTCATAGGTGCTCCCATTCCCTTCTAAAAAGATAACGTTATTATAAAACAAAAAAAGTCGAACTGCAATCTTCCCGCATCTTCGTTTGTTCCCGCATCTTCATTTGTTCCCGCATCTTCATTCCTATCATATCCTTTAATCTACGTTCCTGTCACAACCCTTGTTCCCTCTGCGTCAAAAGAAGGATGTCCGAAACGTTTGTTTTGAACATCCTTCATCCGTTATCCCTATCTTCACGCATTCTCAGTTTCAGTCAGACGGCTTCATTCCATCCGGCGGCTCCATCACGCCCGGTATCTCCGTTCCATCCGACTGCGCCGTTCCGTCTCGCGGCTCCATTCCGTCCGGCAGCTCCATCACGCCCGGCGGCTCCATTCCGTCCGGCAGCTCCATCACGCCCGGCGGCTCCATTCCGTCCGGCAGCTCCATTCCGTCCGGCAGCTCCATCACGCCCGGTATCTCCGTTTCTCCCGGTCCTCCCATTCCGTCCGGCTGTCTGCCGCCCGAAAATCCCGTATTCATACTTCCCATGTCCGAAATGGAAATATGGGACGCATCAATCAAAGCCTGTTCGTTTCCGGCCTGCCCGTCATCCGTGGAAGGGATCGTTCCTTCAAGCTGGCCTCTGATACTCTCTGCGCGGAGAACACAAAACTCTTTTAAAGTTGAAACTCCCGTCTCAAATTCCTCATAGGTGCAGAATTTTGTAGGATCCTGCTCCACATAAGGCGCAATCAACTCCGTTACCGAATCGATCATTTCTTCCAGCTCTCCCTGATCGAAATACTGCACGATCAGTTCTTCGAAATACTGATGATACAGCTGCGTATATTCCTCATTGCTAAAAATCCATGCCAGCATGGGGCGGTCATCAACGGAGCCGTTCGAAACCGGGCTATCAATCGGTTCATTTACCGTATCCGTAGCATCCGAGCCTCCCTGAAAGCCGCCAAAGGCCAGATTATAATCCCACGGTATCATAGAAAGCTGTCCATCTTCTTCATATAAATAATAATTGTGGATCATCGACCCTGTATAGCTGTCCGCATTGCATAGAAAATTGTGAACCGCAAAATATCGGATCACTGCTTCCACATCGACAGTTTCTTCAATGTTTACATTCTCCGAAAGATTTTTCAGCGCCGCAATCAGACGTTGTTTGTCCGAACTTGTGACATCGGTTTTGGCATTGTCAAAAATATTTGAATAACTGTCCGGATCATCATCGATATATTGCAGCTTCACATCACTGCTGCCCATACCGCCCTCGTCTCCGGCGGAAAATTTTCCTCCATTTCCTGCGTCGGACCTGTTTTCGGGTTCTCCGTCAGGTGCGCTTTCCGCTCGGTTTCCCATGCCGCCGTTCTGGTCAATATGCTCCATATCACCAAAGCCCTGTCTGAACTCCTTTCTTTCTTCGATCTGCTCCATAAATTCGTCCGGACTAAAGTCTCTGCCATTGCCGCGACCGCCTCCAAAGCTCATGCTGTCAGGTTTATAAAGCTCCCCATAGCCGCTTCCGTAATTGCGCGTAAGGAAACTCTCTTCGACACTCTCAACAGCCAGATACAGTCCCCAATCCTCGCCGTTCACCGTGATATAAGAATAGCTGCATAGCGGTGCGCTTACCCCAAATCCGCCCATCATTTGATAAGAAATATAATCCTTCATATAGGTATTGTCCTGAATGATATTATTCAGGCTGACCTTGTCAAGACCATAATAATTTTTGCCGCTTTCATAATGATCAAATTCAATTTTGAAGCTGTATCTGTTACTGTCGCTGGCAGATACCGAACTCAGAGAAGTATTTCCCTTTGCCCTGATCCCCACGTTTTTATAAGCTTCATTATCAATAATCACCGTGCAGGAAACATATTCCTCATTTTCGCAATTGGAAATAAAGTCATCCCAGTCCTCCATGACAATATCAATGGTATGAACGGTCGACGTATCAAACAGCTTATTTTCATAACCCATGGTTTTCTTCATCGTCGGAATCTCCAGCGCCTCGCCATTCATAAATACAACGGTCAGGAGCAAAACAACGGCAAGCACTGCTATGCAAATCCGGTCAATATGCCTGTGCGTTGACATACGCTCATCCCCCTATCCCATGTAATCGCCGTTATAGCTGACCAGCACTGCGCTGCTTACACCCTCCATCTCGGAAAGCCTATTCATAAAATCCGTATTTTCATCTTTTAAGCGGATTTCCATATTCAGCTCGATCGCTCCTTTTTGTACCATTTTACTCTTAACGACGCAGCGCCTGGTATGCTCATCCAGAAACGCTCTGACCTTTTCTTCATTTGCAAAACAATCGCAATTCACAACGACTATGTACGGATTGAAATGCGACTTTCTGTTGACAAACAGCAGCAGAACAACGCCGATCAGCACACTGCCGAATACTGCAAGCGGAATCAGACCGGCCGCCAGAACAATTCCGACTGCAATGGACCAAAATAAAAATGCAATATCCAAAGGCTCCTTAATTGCCGTACGAAACCGGACAATGGACAACGCGCCAACCATACCCAGAGATAAAACAACGTTTGATGTTACAGCCAAAATCACCAGCGTCGTAATCATACTGATGGCAATCAGCGTCACGCCAAAGCTGGAGGAATACATAACCCCCGAAAATGTATGCTTATATACAAAAA
Source organism: uncultured Clostridium sp. (assembly GCA_964437825.1). Lineage (GTDB taxonomy): Bacteria > Bacillota > Clostridia > Lachnospirales > Lachnospiraceae > JBJFCE01. The sequence continues at coordinate 5,357 of CAYTIH010000055.1, forward strand.
AAATAAACACCCCGAGTCCAAAAGCCAGAATGAAAGCCAAAACAGTGTCAAACATGCTGATACTGGAGACATTCTCCAAAAAGCTTGATTTGAAAATATTATTAAATGTCATGATTTATTTTTCCTTTCATAGTTTTTTCTTGATTTTAGGCAATTGCCTATTTATTCTTGATGCCTTAACCGTTCTTTTCTTCCTCATATCAATCATACATACGGCAGGCTGCATACTTGGAATAGGAAGCCGTATGGCGTCCTTTCAGACAAACAGCGTCCCGGATAACCGACGGGAGGAACTGATCCCATTTAACCTCTAAAATAACCGGCGCCCCTTTGACAGGTATCATAATGCAATCCGGATTCAGAAAATCCGTACTATGTAGTCCGGTCCGAATATCATAATCCAGAGTAACCCGAACATGACCGGGATCATATACAAAAGGCTCTCTGACATAATCCACAATCGTTCTCGGCCTGAGTCCCTGAAGATATATTTTTTGATACAACTCCCGAACAAGCGCTTCTGTGCTGTCAGGCATCCAATCATAATCGCCCGAAACAATCCTCTGCGCCTCGTCCGGCGTTAACTGACAGGACTGCTTGCTGCCAAGACCTCCCTGCTTGCTCTTTTTTTCCAGTACAATCCATAAACTGTCACCATTATAATAACGAATTCTGAACTTTTCCCTGATGTTGACGCCATCCAGTTTTTCCCGCAGCGCTTTATCCGCCAAATTGTCAAAATACAGGCTCCTGATCCGGTATTTTCCCAAAATAGCATGTTCATCCGTTTTGGCAATTGCACGAAGCCTCTGTCTGATCGCAAGCACATCCGAGACATTGATTTCATGTTTCCATTCATGCCGAAAATCCATTGCTTTTTACCACGCCCTTTCTCGTATTACAGCAAAAATAATTATATCGGGATTTTGTTTCTAAAAGATGATAAATATGTGAAAATTTTATGTTCCATACCCAACTCCACCCGGCCAACGCATTCAGCAGACTAACGCCCACGCAAAAAAGTCCCGAATCCAATACGGATTCGGGACCCTTAAGTCCTTCGGTCTTATCGCTA
>CAYTIH010000055.1:6531-14710 GCA_964437825.1 uncultured Clostridium sp.
ACACATCGGGTGAAATCAAATGCCCGCTTCCGCGGGCGCTTGATTTCCTTCCGATTCTTTTTGTTTCACAAAATATGCTCTAAGTCCTTCGGTCTTATCGCTAACACATCGGGTGAAATCAAATGCCCGCTTCCGCGGGCGCTTGATTTCCTTCCGATGTGTTACATCATTCCGCCCATGCCGCCGGCTCCGGCAGGCACTGCGGGAGTATCTTCTTTAATATTTGCAACAACGGATTCTGTTGTAAGCAGGGTGCTTGCAACGGAGCATGCATTCTGCAGCGCACTTCTGGTAACCTTTGCAGGGTCCAGAATACCGTCGGCAACCATATCCACATATTCTTCTTTCAGAGCATCAAATCCGATACCGATCTCGGACTCGCGAACCTTATTGATAATAACGCTTCCTTCCAGACCTGCATTTGCAGCAATGTGGTACATAGGCGCTTCCAGTGCCTTTAAGATGATTTCGGCGCCGGTCTTTTCATCACCGGACAGTTCCTTGGTAAGCTTTGCAACTTCCTTGGATGCATGGATATATGCGGATCCGCCGCCGCAGATAATGCCTTCCTCTACTGCTGCTCTGGTTGCAGCCAAAGCGTCCTCCATACGAAGCTTTGCTTCCTTCATTTCGGTCTCGGTAGCAGCGCCTACGCGGATGACAGCAACGCCGCCCGCCATCTTGGCAAGTCTCTCCTGTAATTTCTCACGATCAAAATCAGAAGTGGTTTCATCAATCTGATTCTTGATCTGAGCGATGCGGCTCTGAATGGCAGCCTTTTCGCCCTCACCGTCGACAATGATCGTATTCTCTTTCTGAACCTTCACGGATTTTGCACGTCCGAGCTGATCCATAGTTGTATCTTTTAATTCCAGACCCAGATCGGAGCTGATCACAGTACCGCCTGTCAGAATGGCAATGTCCTCAAGCATAGCCTTTCTTCTGTCACCATAGCCCGGAGCCTTAACAGCTACTACATTGAAGGTTCCACGCAGCTTATTCACAATCAGAGTTGTAAGCGCTTCACCCTCTACATCCTCTGCGATAATTAAGAGTTTTGCACCGGACTGAACGATCTGCTCAAGCAGCGGCAGAATTTCCTGAATATTGGAAATCTTCTTATCGGTAATCAAAATATACGGATTATCCAGAACTGCTTCCATCTTATCCATATCGGTTGCCATATATGCGGAGATATAGCCGCGGTCAAACTGCATACCTTCTACAAGATCAAGCTCGGTTTTCATGGTCTTGCTTTCTTCAATTGTGATAACGCCGTCATTGGAAACCTTCTCCATCGCATCAGCCACCATATTACCGACATTCTCATCACCTGCGGAAATCGCTGCAACACGTGCAATGTGCTCCTTACCGTTAACCTTGGAGCTCATCTTTTCAATGGCTTCTACTGCACAGTCAGTAGCCTTCTTCATACCTTTTCTCAGGATGATCGGATTGGCACCTGCAGCCAGATTCTTCATACCTGCATTTACCATTGCCTGTGCAAGCACGGTAGCGGTTGTAGTACCGTCACCTGCAACATCGTTTGTCTTTGTTGCAACTTCTTTTACAAGCTGTGCGCCCATATTTTCGAACGCATCCTCCAGCTCAATTTCCTTTGCAATCGTAACACCGTCATTCGTGATGAGCGGCGCACCGTAGGATTTATCCAGTACTACGTTTCTTCCTTTCGGTCCCAGTGTTACTCTGACAGTATCTGCCAGCTGATTGACACCTGATTCTAATGCCTTACGTGCTTCTGCACCATATTTAATTTCTTTTGCCATGACTTTTTGCCTCCTGATTTCATTTCTTAATCGACCACAATGGTTAAGTTCATATGGAAGCCTCTTACTTACTTCCATCTTCCGAAATTACTGTATTTTACTGAATCACTGCCAGAATATCATTCTGCTTTACGATGATATATTCTTCTTCCTCAACCTTGACTTCGGTTCCGGCATATTTGGAGAAAATCACCTGATCTCCGACTTTTACTTCCATCTTCACTTCTTTTCCGTCAACCGTTCCGCCGGGTCCGACTGCAATTACCTCTGCCTGCTGTGGTTTTTCCTTATTCTGTCCCGGTAAAACAATTCCGGATTTGGTTGTTTCCTCTGCTACTAACTGCTTCAGTACGACTCTGTCACCTAAAGGTACTAATTTCATGATAAAACCTCCTTATATCTGAATACTTTTATTTCGCTTCTGTTAGCACTCATTTGATTTGAGTGCTAATCATTGATTCATATATTAGTTTTTTTGTTTTCTGATTGCAACCGCTTTAAAGTCAAATTTAGCCCTTTATTCTCACGTTTTCTCTTGTTTTCTTTTATTTTCTCACGTTTTCTCATTTTTGTTATATTTACCAGTTTTTATATTTTTTTTAGAATCAGATGAAACCGCACTGACATAAAAAATGCTGTATGAGTCAGTTCCCATACAGCACATCTTATGCTTCCCATTTTTTGTTATGACCTATATTTTGCAATCACAAGTCCCTCAAGACTTCTTCTCCAGTCTTTCACGATAACCGGGCGCATTTTTTATCTGATACTTATTGTCAAACATCTCATATTCGGCATCCGAATATAACTCCTCCAGATTCTGCTCCACATTATCTTTGACGGCAATCCCGCATGCAACGGAGGGCGCAATATGAGGATCCTCAAAATTCTGACAGGCCGTCTGTATCTGCTTGGCATAGTTCTCAGCCTCTCCGGCGCCTGCCATCGGGATCAATACCGTAAAGACATCTCCATCCGTCCGCCCGATCACATAATCCGGTTTTGCGTACTGCTTGATGAATTCTGCAACAACCCGGATCAGACGATCGCTTTCCTCATTGCCGTAATGATCATATACATATTTCCAATCATTGATATTAATGCACAGCTCCGCAACCGGTATCACTTCGGATCTGTCAATCACCTGTCTGCGGCTTACAAAATAAGTACGGTTCAGGGTACCGGTCAATACATCCTCTTTATCTCCATGTGTTACCCGGAATTTTTCCTGCTCCCGCAGCTGCTCCAGTTCATTACTATACAAATCCAACTCCTTATGCAGATAACTTTCCTGTCCATAAGAAGCAATCAACTCTATTGCCCGCTCAAACAGCTTCTCCGTCTGCTTTCTTCTATCTTCTTCCACCTGATCCAGATTCAGATAAAAATGTGCAACGGTCCTGTTCTCCACCCGAATCTTGACTCCGGGATTCTCTACAACGTCAGGTTCAAATGCCTGATACTCCTGCGTGCAGACAACGTGCTTTCCGTGCCTGTCCGTTAAAAGAAATCCAGCCTTCGTACATTCCGACAGACTACATAGAAAGTCTTTTATCAGCGTAACAGGGTACAAATGATCCAGATCATATCCTTTGATATTTTCTAATACCCTCTGATCTAACGAAACTGTATGAAAGTCCATGATGCAGTCCTCCTGCTATGCTACTACTTTATTTTTACCTGTTGTTTTTCCGGTATAAAGATGCTCATCAGCCTGACGGATCAATGTTTCCATACGATACCCCGGTACATAAGTCGTGACTCCGAATGTCATGGTAAAAGGAATCGGGGTTTCCTGATATGTAATAATTTCCTTTTCTATCGTAATACGGATACGTTCTGCAATCGCAACTGCACTTTCCAGATTTCCCTGAACCAGTATCAGAAATTCTTCACCGCCCCATCGGCAGATAAAATCCCCTTCCCGGACACAGCTTCTCATAATTTCCGACACATGCACAAGTGCGTGATCCCCGCATTCATGCCCATAAGTATCATTAACCCTCTTGAAATTATCAATATCGCCCATTATAAGGCTGAACAGCGTTCCCTTCTGTTTCGCACATTCCATTGCCGCTTCCAGCATAACTTCCATACTTCTGCGGTTTAACAGACCCGTAAGAGAATCCACACTTGCAATATGCCCCAGATTTTGATTCTTCATTTCCATAGCATTCTGCGAATCCAGCATTTCCAATACAAAGCAGTAGCACAAAATTCCCAGCAAAATGAACGTCACACATACATTGAACAGATAAATCACTCTGCTTCCGGACCGGCTGATCACAAAATACGGGTTATGATCCTGAGAATACATATAAATCATAATGTATCCGATCAGAGAAATTACCGTAATAATCACAGGAATCATCAGTCTGGTCCGCATATTCGGCAGGGACAACAGCATAAAGAAACTCACAGGTACAATACAGAATATGTATAAGAAGAAACCGGCAGACCACCCGACCATCATCGTCCCCAGTAAAATCTGAACCGCCAGCTCCAAAAAGGTCAGAACATATGCTTTTACAATCTGATTTCTTTTAATGAGAGAATGGACATACAGATAAAATGCAATCGCAAGCATATTATACATGACCATCGGAAATACATAATATACTACAAATAATTCCAAAAGAGCAACATGCGTCAGCAAACATACCAGTACTAAAAAACGCAGCTTTTCCTTTTGTGAAATAATTTCTTTTCCTGTTAATTTTCTAATAAATGATTGCCAAAATTGTTTCATAATGTCTCCGTAAGTGCTTATTCATACATATGTTTAAAAGTATACCAAGCCTTTCAGAAAAAAGGAAGTATTTATTCCATTGTAAACATAGCAGAAATATTTTGCAGTTTCTTTACGGTTTCGATACAATCATCAACCAATTCATTATTCTGAACCGTCTGTTCTACAACATTTGTGGTTTTATCTGCAATATCCGTTACGCCGATCGTTGCCTCATTCACCGTAGTGCTGATTCCGTTAAGCGACTGAGCAATATTGGAAATGGTATCCGTTAATGTATTAATTGCTTCTTCAATCTTGGTCATACTGCTATTAAATACACTTGCATCGCTGTCATACTGTTCACCGACCTTGGCAAACTGATCATAATCCTTCAGTACAACCTTCTCCAAAAATTCGATGGTATCCTGCAGGGATTCCGCAAGGCTTTCCACAGCACGGTTTACTTCTGTTACAATTGCATTAATACTGCCAACGGTCTCCGAAGTCTGATTTGCAAGATTGCCGATTTCAGTTGCAACCACTGCAAATCCCCTGCCTGCTTCACCGGCTCTGGCAGCTTCAATGGATGCATTTAAAGCAAGCAGACTTGTCTGCGAAGAAATCGCCATAATCGCATCCGTAAGTTCATTGATTTTGTCAACGGCTTTAGAATCCTCAATAGCCTGCTCTGTCTTTTCCCTGACAGATTCATACAGCTTGGTGGTTCTGCCGGCAGCATCCAGAGTGGTTCTCTTTAATTCCTCCGCACGCTTCTTAACCTCAACGGACAGATTCTCACCCTCACGGGACATCTGCAGAATATCTCCGGCACCGTTCTGCATCTGCCCGATATTGTTGTTAATCGTTTCGGTCGTTGCAGAGGTTTCCTGCATTCCCGCAGCCAGCTGCTCGGTCGTTGCACTGTTATCGGTGCATTTACTGTTAATTTCGTTGGAAATCTCCTTTAATTCATTCACATTACTGGTAATCTGGGTATTAACACTGTCAATATCTCCGACTACCTCTCTTAAACTGGAACGCATCTTCTGCGTGGCCCGACCGATCGCGCCGATCTCATCCTTACGCTTACAGATTTTTACGCTGGCCGGATTATGGGTAAAGTTAAACTCTGCCGTATTGTTGAGAATACCTGTGATAATCGTCAGCGGACGGAACATCAGCTTCGTAGCTATAAATCCCAGAATACCGATTACAACCAGTGATATGCAGACGCCGAAATTCAGTCTTTTCTGCACATCGGTCAGTTCTGAAAGAATCTCATCCTGGTCTGCCGAAATAACCAGAATACTCTTGTCCTGAAGCAGTGCATACGTTGCATATTTGATCGTACCGTTAAAATCATAAGATACAAAATTAATGCCTTCCGGTTCCTTACCTGCTGCCAGATCCTCAACAACGCTTGTGATAACCGCATTCTCTACGGGTGCCCCCACTTTTGCTTCAGTGGGATGATACTGCATGATACCGTCCGACGATACGCAATAAGCATAGGAAGAACTTAAGCCCTCAATACCGGCATTTTTTAAAATATCATCATAAGCCTGATACCCATAAGAAACAATCGATCCGTCCTCAATGGCATTATTCATAATTTCCAAATATGCCCTTTCAATGGATATCATATTATTTTGGGCTGAATCAAGAATCAATTTCTTACTGCTGGGAACCATAATCTGATCATAAATCAAACTGGTGCAGATTGTAGCAAAAAGTAACAATACAACCACTCTCAGACACTGGGAATGTATAAATGATACATGGTTCTTTTTCGTATCTTTATTGTTTTCTTCCATTTTTATAAAACCCCTTCCCCGATTTTATTTTTATATAAATTATAGCACAATTTTACATATAAAGCACTATATTTTTTATCATATTTCAAAACGCTGACTTGAAAAAGTAAATTCCAGTGCAGAGGTAAATTCCACCGCTCCTTGTTTTTTACAGATTTTACAGGGTGTTTTTAGGCGGAATCCCTTGTTTTCCGCTATAATTAGCTCAACTTATCGAAAAATACTGGATTTCTGTGCATGCGAAACAGACCGCTGGGAAGTAGTGTGCGAGACTAAATTCCACCGGCCACATTTGAAAAATGTGAAAAGTTTACTTCCAGTCTGACAGCAGATTTCGATCAGTTGATTAGTGGTTAAAGCGGATCAGCTTAGGCGTCAGATTTACCTCATCCGGGGCAATCGGTCTAAGCTGAAAAGCATTTAACACATTTTCGCCCATAGTTTCGAGCGCAACGCTGTATGGGGTCCTGCCTCCAAGGCTTTCCCTTGGCGTTGAATTGATATGGCTTACGATCAGGTTCACATCCCACTGGGTAAGGAACTCAAAACTGGTTCCTTTGGGGAGTATCATACGAAGCATGGTATGGGCCTGTTCCAGCCCTCCTTTCTGGCCGCTCCGCATTGGGTCGCAGTAATAAATACTGGTGCGTTGTATGCCTTTTACACCTGTTTCCAAGGCTTCCGGATCACAGAACTCTGAACCGCGATCGGTCAGCAAATATTCAAAGATGGAAACAAACTCATAGGTTCCCATACGTTTTTCCAGCCGGTCAAATATGAGGCGGACAGCACCTTCTGTACAGCGGTTCATCAAAAAGGCAAGAAACAGCTTTTCCTTTGTGAAAAAGAAAGTAAGCAGCGTTTTCTTTGATTCCTTTGAGGAATGAACCGTATCCATTTCTGTAAAGAAAGGAAGCTGCAGAGCCTGAAAATCATTGAAGGTTCGATTGATAAAGACGTCACGGTTTGTAATCTGCGTTTTATGGCATTTACGTGGTTTGAACTTTACTTTGCGTTTCAGATCAATGTTCCGTGCAGTAAACAGCCCCTGATCGAGATAGGAATAAACAGTCCTGACAGAAAGATCCAGTTCAGGATGGTTCGTAACAATCTGATAGGGAGACTGCCCCTGTTCTATGAGGGGTGAGACAATCCTGTCTTTTTGGTGAAGTTCCTGCTTAGTAAGATTGATTCCGGCTCTGGAGTCAGAGAGTTTTTCACGGTATTTGCGATTGGAAAATCTTGCGTTATAGGTGTATTTATGGGCGATTGTGCAATGATTCATCTTTTTAGGGCATCCGTTGCAGACATAAGGAGCCTTATCCAGACGATTGCATCGTTCTTTTTCAAAATCTTTGCAGGTCTGGTTACATGTCGGACAGGAAGCACATTTAACGCCGCAAAGAACAATCTTGCCACAGGCATTGGTCTTTTTGCAGTGATAACGGTGAATACAGAAGTTCCTGGCATTGTAAAAGGTGCCCTTATGGTACCAGTCAGACAGTCGATAGGCTTTTACCTCTTTTGAGATAGCGACAGGGTCTTTACACAGGAACTTAGCGATATCCTTAAAGGATGTGCCTTTGTTCAATTCATTTTCAATATAAATACGATTTTCAAGGGTAAAATGTTTTTGGTTACCTGGGATATATCTACTCATACTTCCTCCTTCTACTGCTGTCAGAAGGAGAGATAACCATAGCACAAATGTATGAAAGAGTAAATATCAACTGTGCGAAAGTGAATTCAGAGAAGGATTGTCAAGTGTGTTTGTAAACTTTTCTCATAAATTTGACTATTCACAGCCGATTTGGACAGATACACAGATTCGTCGAGCTTGCTCGTAA
>CAYTIH010000056.1:0-14313 GCA_964437825.1 uncultured Clostridium sp.
ACGATGTTGAACGTATGATGCGTGATGCTAAGATCACAGAGATTTACGAAGGAACTTCGGAAGTTCAGCGTATGGTTATCTCTGGAAGCTTATTAAAATAGGAGGTAAATTATCGTGAAAATCATCGTTTGTATTAAACAGGTTCCGGATACAAAGGGTGGCGTAAAATTCAACCCGGATGGAACACTTGACAGAGGTGCCATGCTTGCAATTATGAACCCTGATGATAAAGCAGGTCTGGAAGCGGCGCTTCGTTTAAAAGATCAGTACGGCGCAGAGGTAACCGTTCTGACCATGGGTCTTCCCAAGGCAGCGGATGTTCTGCGTGAAGCAATCGCTATGGGTGCGGACAAGGGAATCCTTGTAACGGACAGAGTACTCGGCGGTGCTGATACATGGGCTACCTCTACAACAATTGCAGGAGCTATCAGAAATCTGGAATATGACCTGATCATCACAGGCCGTCAGGCAATCGACGGTGATACCGCTCAGGTAGGTCCTCAGATCGCAGAGCATCTTGGACTTCCCGTCATCTCCTACGCACAGGATATTAAAGTAGAGGGCGATAAAGTGATCGTTCAGCGTCAGTATGATGACAGATATCATGTATTGGAAGCTCAAATGCCTTGTCTGATTACTGCTCTTTCTGAGTTAAATGAGCCGCGTTATATGACACCGGGCGGAATCTTTGATGCATGTGCAGCAGAGATTACTACCTGGGGCAGAAAAGACTTAAAGGATGTGGATGATGCAAACCTCGGTCTTGCAGGTTCCCCGACCAAGATCGCAAAGGCTTCTGATAAGGTTCGTAAGGGTGCAGGCGAAAAGGTTGTTCCTGATTCACCGGAAGATGCAGTAAGCTACATTGTTGGTAAATTACAGGAAAAACATGTAATCTAAGATAACAGTTGAGCCATGGGCAAGACTGCAACAATCTAAGAAAACGGCAGGGATTTGAGTCATACTCAGATCTTCGGGCTTTGGAAAGGAGCATGAAGTTAAAGATGAATTTAGAAGAATATAAAGGCGTATATGTATTCGCTCAGCAGGTAGATAATGAAATCAGCGGTATCGCATTTGAACTGCTTGGAAAAGCAAAACAGCTTGCCGGCGATTTAAACCAGAAAGTAACGGCTGTTCTGATCGGCTCTGATGTAAAGAATCTGGCAGACCAGCTTGCAGAGTATGGTGCGGACAAGGTTATCGTCGTAGACGATCCTGAATTAAAGGATTATAGAACAGAGCCTTATGCACATGCACTTGCCTCTGTAATTAACAAATATAAACCTGAGATTATGTTGGTTGGTGCAACCGCAATCGGCCGTGATCTTGGCCCTACAGTATCTGCAAGAGTAGCAACCGGTCTGACCGCAGACTGTACTCAGCTTGATATCGGAGATTTTCCGCTTGTAGCGATTCCCGGTAAAGAAGCAGAGCAGAAGCACAATCAGTTATTAATGACCCGTCCTGCATTCGGCGGTAACACAATCGCTACCATCGCCTGCCCGAACAACCGTCCTCAAATGGCAACTGTTCGTCCCGGCGTTATGCAGAAGATTGAGCCGATCAAAGGCGCTAAGGCTGTCGTAGAGGAGTTTAATCCCGGATTCACTCCGAATAACAGATATGTAACCATCAAGGAAGTTGTAAAGGCAGTTACCGATACTGTCGATATCATGGATGCAAAGATCCTGGTATCCGGCGGACGTGGAGTCGGAACTCCTGAAAACTTCAAATTGCTGGAGGATCTTGCAGAGGTTCTCGGCGGAACCGTATCCTGCTCTCGTGCAGTTGTAGATGCAGGCTGGAAGCCGAAGGATCTGCAGGTTGGACAGACCGGTAAGACCGTTCGTCCTCATGTATATTTTGCAATCGGTATTTCCGGAGCAATCCAGCACGTAGCCGGTATGGAAGAATCCGATATCATTGTTGCAATCAACAAAGACGAGGATGCGCCTATCTTTGATGTAGCTGATTACGGTATCGTTGGTGATCTGAACAAGATCGTTCCGCAGTTGACCGAGAGCTTAAAGGCAGCAATTGCAGCAAAATAAAGAAATCCTATAACAAAATCACAGAAGACATCAGGGGACATGAAAGCAGAGTGGCTGTTTTCATGTCCCTTTTTTGTGCGAACAACGAGCCAAACGAACATGCTTGGCTTGTATGTTCACTTGCGGCGGCTGCGATAATCTGTGAAACTTGTAAAGCGTGTTTTGCCGGTTGCCACAAAAACCTGCTTTGATTCGTTTGGATATTAAGAAAGAGAAATTGAAGTGAGAAAGATAGGTTTTATTATGCGGGATGTGCTGCAGCAGATATTGTATGAACGGTTTATGAGCGCAATAGTGGTGCTCTCGCTGACAGCGGGACTGTTTTTTGCATTTAGGATTTTTCGGTCTGTCAGATGGGCAGCAGTTATAGCAGCAGGCTGTATGATCATAGGCAATATGACGGTTTTTGCGGTAGAAAAGATCATACAGCGATTCCATGTAAAAGGTGAAATTCATATTGAGGAAGGCAAAGGAATTGTGCTTGGTAACAAAGAACTAGGGATGATACCATTGAGGGAGCCGCAATGGAATTGAATCTTAGCCCGGTTATACAAGATCGTCATATCCAAGCACATCCTGGGCAATGGCAACGGCGTCTCGGATGCAGTCCGGACAGGAACGAAGAACCGTACCGGTTTTGACTCCTTTTAATTCACCGCAGATCAGCGAGCCGTTCTGCATCTCAAAGCGGTCCGCGATTTCCCGGGACAGCTTGTAGGTATCAGTCTTTGTGGCAGGGGATTGTATGTTTCCGTCACTGCTTTTGAAGCCCGCAGCCAAAACCGCGCCGGATACGGCGCCGCAGGTACATTGCATGCCGCCCATACCCAGCCCGAAGCCCTCGCCAGCTTTAAATAAAGTTTCTTCGTCCACACCAAGTTCTTTGCAGAAGCTGCATGCGACAGCTTGTGCGCAGTTAAATTTTCTGTCATGATATTCGATTGCAAGATCCTGTCTTTTACTCATAAAAATCTCCATTTCTGAGAAACTTGTTGCAAAGAGGCAAAATCTTACCAAAGTAAGATTGCAAATATCAAATTTGCGTTCGCCGTCAAAGCTGTTTGTATATTCTTTTCGCTTGGAACTCCTGTTCGTTTAGCCGCTTAAATCTCACAAAAAAAGTTATGACAAAAATAATATTATTTTTGTAAAAGTACTTGCAATAAAACTATATGTATGGTATTATGAATGTGTCCAAATAAGATCTGTTATTTCGGACAGATCTAATAAGTTCAGCTTTTTGTATTTCGGGCGTTTCGCCAAACATTTCAGTTCGAATCATTCAAATCCATGGATCAAGTCTGTTTCTTCTGTGAACTTGTCATATCTATGAAAAATCAGGAAATTTTGTGAAATGCGGTAGGGGAGATCCGCGCAGATCAATATGCGAGAATTCCTGCATTTCCATAATTTCCTGATTATCTTGTCAGAATCAGCTTAGGTCCGGATGTCGTGAAGGTGAATCACAATATCCGGGTATTTTTTGCATATTATAGGCAATTGCCTAATTAAAGTAACCTGAAAGGCGTTTCGCAATTACCTGTTTATATATCATAGTGAAAGGAAGGATTTAGTATTCCAGTGCTTTCTCTTCTCCGTTCATAACACGAAGACCGCTTTGCGCCAGAGCCTGAAGCTCATCCTCACCGGGATATACTGTGAAAGGAGCAATGAAACCGGTGCGTTCCTGTAATTTTGCAACAACATATTTATCGTATGCAATACCGCCGGTAACAATGATCTGATCGACTTTACCTTCCAGAACAGCAGCCATGGAGCCGATGTTTTTGGACATCTGAAGACAGAAGGCTTCTCTTGCAAGCTTTGCATCCTCATTTCCTTCGTCACACATTTTTTCCACATCACGCATATCGTTCGTACCGAGGTATGCGTTGAAACCGCCGTTTCCGACTAATTTTTTATATACTTCTTTTTCGGTGTACTGACCGCTGAAACACAGCTTTACTAGTGCGCCCACAGGTACGGCGCCGGCACGCTCAGGAGAGAATGCGCCGTCGCCGTCGAGTGCGTTGAAAACATCGATAACCTTGCCGTGTTTGTGAGCTCCGACCGAGACGCCGCCGCCCATATGTACTACGATCAGATTCAGGGAATCGTAGGATTTGCCTGTTTCCTTTGCATAACGTTTTGCAACCGCTTTCTGGTTTAAGGCATGGAAGATACTGATTCTGGGAAGCTCGGGAACACCGGAAAGTCTGGCTTCCGGCATCAGCTCATCAACGACAACGGGGTCGACGATATAAGAGGGCACGCCGATGGAATCGGCGATTTCTCTTGCAAGAATGCCGCCAAGGTTGCTTGCATGCTGTCCCTGCTTTCCGATTTCGAGATCATGCAGCAGCTCGTCGGTAACGGCATAGGTACCGCCGGGAATCGGCTTTAACATACCGCCGCGTCCTACTACAACATGCAAGGAATTGATATCAAAGTTTTTCTCTTTTAAGAAATTTACAATGATATTTTTTCTGAAATCCTTTTGGTCGATAATGGAAGCATAGCTTGCAATTTCCTCAGTGGAGTGTCTTAAGGTTTCTTCAAATAACAGGGTTTCGTCTTCGAAAACGCCTATTTTGGTGGAGGTGGAACCCGGATTGATAATTAAGCTTTTTACAGACATGGCACTTCTCCTTCTATTATTTTTTATTCATTTTTTCTGCAACTACTGCTGCAAGCGCAATGGAATTTACCTTTGTTTCACATGTATCGGATCTGGAGGTTAAAATAACGGGTGCTTTGGTTCCGGTCAGGATATTGCCGTTCTTTTCTTTTACCAGATGAACGATTGCTTTGTATACCAGATTTCCTGCGTGAATATCCGGGAACAGCAGGATGTCGGCATCTCCGACAATTTTACGGTCCTGTGCGCCTTTTTCGATTGCGGAGTCCTTATCGATTGCAATGTCGAGGGAAAGAGGACCGTCTATGATACAGCCGGTAATTTCCCCTTCTTCATTCAGTCTGGTGAGTTCTGCGGCATCAACGGTGACGGGCATCTTAGGATTTACAACCTCAACAGCGGCAAGAGGAGCAACCTTCGGGCATGCAACGCCGCATGCCTGGGCAATTTCCACGGCATATTTGATAATGAACTTTTTATCTTCCAGTGTAGGGTACGGCATGAAAGCAACATCGGTTAAGAATAACAGACGATCTATGCCGGGAATTTCAAACACACATACATGGGAGAGCGGCTGACCGGTACGAAGGCCGACCTCTTTATCCAGTACGCTTTTCAGGAAAGTTTTGGTGTCCAAAAGTCCTTTCATATACATATCGGCTTTTTCCTCATGAACCAGCTTTACAGCAGCCAAAGAAGCCGCTACAGTGTCGGTCTCATTGATGATTTCATATTCATCCATGTTCATTCCAAGGGAAGTACCGATCGCTCTGATCTTTGCTTCGTCCCCAACCAGAATGGCATCTGCGATACCACGTTCCTTTGCGGCTTTTACAGCCTCTAAAACGGCTTTGTCCTGCGCAACGGCTACGGATAGCACTTTTTTGCCGCAGGTGGATACTTTTGACAATAAATCATCGAAATTCTTACTCATTTGTCTACACCTCGTCTATGATATTAATTTCCTGCAGAAGCATCCGGAAAGAAGGTCTGCAGCTTTCTAAATGAACAGGCAAATTAACTGCCTGACATATTCGTTAAAATAATAACACTGAATGCACGAAAGGTCAAGAATGGCAGGTGCAAAGAAACGGAAGCATTTTTGAACAAAAAACAGGAAAAAGCTGCGGTTTCGTTTATAGAATGTTCATAGAGTAAGAGTTGAACTGACCATAAAAATCTGTTACAATACAGATTAGGTTTTTAGAAAAGGTTTTTAGAAAAAACGGTGAAAGGACTTGTTTTTTTAAATGAAAGTAATACAGAAAATATTTGGAACACACAGCGAACGGGAATTAAAGCGTATTATGCCGCTGGTACAGAAGATCGAAGATCTGCGGCCGGAAATGATGAAATTGTCCGATGAGGAGTTGCGTGGAAAAACAAATGAGTATAAAAGACGGGTGCAGCAGGAGGGGGAATCGCTCGACAGCATACTGCCGGAAGCTTTTGCTACGGTACGTGAGGCGGGTCGGAGAGTTCTCAATATGGAGCATTATCCGGTACAGCTGATTGGCGGTATTATCCTGCATCAGGGACGAATCGCCGAGATGAAGACCGGTGAAGGAAAAACTCTGGTAGCCACTCTGCCGGCGTATCTGAATGCACTGGAGGGCAGAGGCGTCCATGTTGTTACCGTCAATGACTATCTGGCAAAGCGTGATGCGGAGTGGATGGGTCAGGTGCATGAATTTCTGGGACTTAAGGTCGGCGTTGTACTGAACAGTATGAAAGCCGAGGAGCGACGAGAGGCCTATAATTGTGATATTACCTATGTCACCAATAATGAGCTCGGATTTGATTATCTGCGTGACAATATGGTGATTTATAAGGAACAGCTGGTATTGCGTGAGCTGCACTATGCCATCATCGATGAGGTGGACTCAGTGCTGATTGATGAAGCCAGAACGCCGCTTATTATTTCGGGACAGAGCGGAAAATCCACCAGCCTGTATGAGGCATGTGATATTTTGGCCAGACAGCTGCAGCGCGGCGAGGATATGGAAGAATTGACGAAGATGGATGCCATCATGGGTGTGGTCAGGGAGGAAACCGGAGACTTTATTGTCAATGAAAAGGATAAGGTCGTAAACCTGACAGCGCAGGGCGTGGACAAGGTGGAGAAGTTTTTCCATATTGAAAACCTGGCAGACCCGGAAAATCTGGAAATTCAGCATAATATTATTCTGGCTCTGCGTGCGCATAATCTGATGCACAGGGATCAGGATTATGTGGTAAAGGACGATCAGGTTCTGATTGTCGATGAATTTACCGGTCGTATCATGCCGGGACGGCGTTATTCTGACGGCTTACATCAGGCAATCGAGGCAAAAGAGCGCGTAAAAGTCAAAAGAGAGAGCAAGACGCTTGCGACGATTACATTCCAGAATTTCTTTAATAAATTTGATAAAAAAGCAGGTATGACCGGTACTGCATTAACCGAAGAGAAGGAATTCCGCGATATTTACGGAATGGATGTTATAGAAATCCCTACCAATAAACCGGTGGTTCGTAAGGATTTACAGGATGCCGTATACAAGACCAAAAAGGAAAAATTAAACGCGATCTGTGATGCGGTGGAGGCGGCACATGCTATCGGACAGCCGGTTCTCGTCGGTACGATTAATATTGATGCATCCGAAACCATCAGTGCCATGCTTACCAAGAGAGGAATCCAGCATAAGGTTCTGAATGCAAAGTTCCATGAGCTTGAGGCGGAAATCGTTGCGGATGCGGGAATTCACGGCGCCGTTACCATTGCCACCAATATGGCAGGACGTGGTACGGATATCAAGCTGGACGATGAAGCAAAAGCAGCAGGCGGACTTAAAATTATCGGTACGGAGCGTCATGAATCCAGACGAATTGATAACCAGCTGCGCGGTCGTTCCGGCCGTCAGGGAGATCCCGGTGAATCCAAGTTCTACATTTCTCTGGAAGACGATATCATGCGCCTGTTCGGTTCTGAAAGAATGATCAGCATGTTCAATACCCTTGGCATTCCCGAGGGACAGGAAATCGAACACAAGATGCTGTCCGGTGCAATTGAAAATGCCCAGAAGAAAATCGAGAGCAATAACTATGGTATCCGTAAGAATCTGCTGGAATACGATCAGGTCAACAATGAACAGCGTGAAATCATTTATGCGGAAAGACGCCGCGTACTGGACGGCGAGAACATGCGTGATGCGATTTATAAGATGATTACCGATCTGGTAGAGAATGCAGTGGATATGGTTATCGGAGATGATTCCGATGCGGAGGAGTGGGATTTAAGCGAACTGAATACCGTACTTTTGCCCAATGTTCCGATTGAGCCCGTAATCCTTGGAAGGGTGGAGAAACGTACCAAAAACGGTCTGAAGCAGCAGCTGAAAGGCGAAGCTGTGAAATTGTATGAGAGCAAGGAAGCAGAGTTCCCGGAGCCTGAGGCAATCCGAGAGATCGAGCGTGTGATCCTGCTTAAGGTCATCGACAGAAAGTGGATGGATCATATCGATGATATGGATCAGCTTCGTCAGGGCGCGGGACTTCAGGCATACGGACAAAGAGACCCGCTTGTTGAATATAAGATGAACGCCTATGAGATGTTTGATGCCATGACGGAGAATATCAAGGAGGATACCGTAAGGCTGCTATTCCATGTCAAGATTGAACAGAAGGTAGAGCGTGAGCAGGTTGCAAAGGTAACCGGTACCAATAAGGATGAATCGCTGCAGAAGGGACCTGTCAGACGGGAATCGGCGAAGATTTATCCGAATGATCCGTGTCCCTGCGGAAGCGGCAAAAAATATAAGAACTGCTGCGGCAGAAAGTAAGGCAGTAGATCGAGAACAACGCCGGCTAAGTGAAGTGCTGCTGCCGTCCGGTATGAAGCAATGAAGGCTTCGACCGAAGCAGGCGGATTTCAGAATTTAAGAATAAGAAAGAGGGTGACGTTTTTGGTAGAATTAGACAATCTGAAATTAGAATTACAGACATACGAAACTCCATTAGCGGAAGTGAGGGATTCACTTTGACCTGGCAGGTAAGGCAAAGCGGATCGAGGAATTTGAGCGTGAAATGGAGGAACCGGGATTTTGGGATAATCCTGAGCGTTCAAATCAAAAAATGAAAGAACTGAAAAATATGAAGGATACTGTGGCAGCCTATACGCATTTGGAGGGCCAGAAAGAGGATATCCTGACTCTGATCGAGATGGCGAATGAGGAAAATGACGAAAGTCTGGTGCCTGAGATTCAGAGTGAATATGATTCTTTTAAAGAACAATTTGAAACACTCAGAATCAATACTCTTTTATCGGATGAATACGACAAATACAACGCAATCCTGAAATTAAATGCCGGAGCAGGCGGAACGGAAAGCTGCGACTGGTGCAGCATGCTGTATCGTATGTATACCAGATGGGCGGAGAAAAAAGGCTTTGCGATTGAAGTGCTGGATTATCTGGATGGGGATGAAGCCGGAATCAAATCCGTAACCTTTCAGGTCAACGGAGAAAATGCTTATGGTTATCTGAAATCGGAAAAGGGCGTGCACAGACTGGTACGTATCTCTCCCTTTAATGCACAGGGCAAGAGGCAGACTTCTTTTGTATCTTTGGATGTCATGCCGGATATTGAGGAAAATCTGGACATAGAGATTCGGGACGAGGATATCCGAATTGATACCTACCGAAGCAGCGGCGCCGGCGGTCAGCACATCAATAAAACATCATCCGCAATCCGGATTACCCATTTTCCGACCGGCATTGTGGTGACCTGCCAGAATGAGCGTTCCCAATTCCAGAATAAGGATAAGGCAATGCAGATGTTAAAGGCAAAGCTGTATATGCTGAAAAGGGAAGAAAATGCCGAAAAGCTGTCCGATATCAGGGGAAATGTGACGGAGATCGGATGGGGCAATCAGATTCGTTCCTATGTTATGCAGCCCTACAAAATGGTCAAAGACCTGCGGACAGGAGAGGAGTCCGGCAACGTGGACGCGGTTATGGACGGTGCACTGGACCCCTTTATCAATGCCTATCTAAAATGGAAGAGCGTGGGCGGCAGTGCGGTAGTTACGGAAGATATTGATTAAAAAAGACGTATCCATTGGAAAGTCATTTGCATGACCCAAACCAATGGGACGTCTTTTTTTTGCGGATTGGTATTACTGATACTGCTGTGTTTTATAGTCCATAAGATTCAGATAAAAATGAGTAAAAGTACAATTCATATACGGATACAGCCATAACAGCCCAATTCCAAAGCTAAGTACACATAACAGAATCAAGGGAAGAAAGCTGACCTGAAGATAGAACATTCTGGCACGCTGCCCTTTCATAACTTTGCGGCTCATGTCAAGAACCTGTCTGAGATTATAATTTGGGAAATCCACTGCAATATAGAAGCTCTGAGAAAGGGACAAAAGCTTAAGATATGCGACAATTGCACCGCCGATCAGAGCAAGTGATATTATGGGATAAAGATAAGGCGAGCCGGTAAGCAGATAGAGTGCGATTGCGATTCCGAAGGGAATCATGCACAGAAGGGAAATGCCTATAAATACCAGCATAATCAGAATTCCCAAATCCTGTCGGCCGCGAAAGCCGGAGAAGACATCCGAGATATGGAAGGGCCTTCCGGTTGTAAAATTCATATACAGCTTTGCCTGCCCCAACAGAAAGATGCCCAGTAACAGCATAACGAGAAGATAAATCACATAATACATAATGGTATTTTGGATGGACGGACCTGTAAGCAGATCTTCGGCAATGAATAAAATAATATTGGGAATCAGCCCGGTAACCAGAAAAGCGGTAATCATCTTACCGTAATTTCCGAGAAGCTTTCCCCTTGCCGCCATTTTCAGTTCAGAAGAAGTTTTGATTTGGCACATAGTGACTCCATAAAAATGAATGGCTCTATCAATCGGTTAGATCATAGAGCCGGATTTTGGTTTGTGAATCGGTTTGTAAAATATCAGCAGGCAATATCCACATTCATGCCCGTATAAATCAATCTGTCTGCGGATTTCTTATCCTGTTGGTAGGGATTTTCCTCATTATAATACTTAATCTGCGTGGTAGTCTCACCGCCGGATACATAAGTGCGTCCGCATTCCGGACAGATTGCCGTCTGCAGAGAGACTGAGGCCTGCATAACCTTGCCGTTTCCCTGAGCGGCCTTTTTATAGGCATTGGAAACATGCTCCTGCTCATGCGCACGGACTCTGGAAGCGGATGCCTGCGGTGAAATATGCGCTGCGGATTTGAAGGATACCATTTCATCCGAGCCGTCCTGATATTTTCTTTCTTTACAGGTTTCGCATTCGGCAGGAGATGACTGTCTGCCGGCCTGTTTGATTGTGGATTCTCCGGGATTTTTGATGGAATATCCCATAACAGGAGATGCGGCGATACTTCCGATTGTCATAAAAATACCTCCCTTCCGGGTATCGTTATTGTGATAACTCTTCTAACATGTCATCAATCGTAAAGCCATAGCGCTGTTCGAACAGATCATTGGCCTGATCATGGATTTCGGGTACCGTTTGATACATGATCCATACGATTGCAATCAGCAGAATATTCATGGAAAGACCGATGACGCCTGTTGTAACCGCGGTCTTTGCGCTGCCGTTCATATGTGCCTTGCCGCCTTTGGATAAAATGGCAAACAGAATTGCCAGACCGCCGGTAATAAAAGGTACATAGACAGTGCACATAATTGTAGCGGCAATGGTCAGAACGCCCATGACGACTGCTACCGTTGCCATTGTATTACTCTCACGGGGTGCGGGCTTTTCAAATTCATATTGCACCTGCCGGTTATTTTGGTTCATATCCATAGCAAATCACTACCCGTATCAAAAATTTATCTCAATTTATGATAAGTTGTTTTTTCATTAACTGATCACGTTGATTTTATATATGGTATCTTATCATGTTTGGCAGAATAGTACAAATTAAATTTTTATGTTATCAGAGTATCATGGAATATCGTAATATCGTGATATTGGAATATCATGATGTTGGAGTATCATGATATCGGAATATCATGATATCGGAGTATTTGAAAAGAGAACTGTTTTAGGGTATACTGTATATTTGATAAAAACGAGAATGCTCCCGAAAGCGTTCTGATGCAGAAAAAAAGGAGTGCTACATGGATATCATTCAGAAATTGAAAGAAGAATTACAGGTAGAAACATGGCAGGTTGAAGCCGCCGTAAAATTGATTGACGAGGGGAATACAATTCCTTTTATCTCGCGTTATAGAAAGGAAGCAACCGGTTCTTTAAATGATGAGCAGCTGCGAAATCTGGGAGAGCGTCTTACCTATCTCCGGAATCTGGAGGAAAAAAAGAATCAGGTGCTTGGCAGCATAAAGGAACAGGGAAAGCTGACAGAGGAATTAAAGAAACGGATTGAAGAAGCGGAAACCTTGGTTGCCATTGAGGATCTGTACCGTCCTTACCGACCCAAGAGAAAGACCAGAGCCAGTGTGGCAAAGGAAAAAGGCTTGGAGCCCTTTGCACAGATGGTAATGGAACAGGCGATGACGGAAAGCATGGAGCAGGCTGCGCAGGCATTTGTGGACCCCGAAAAAGAGGTAGAGGACGTTTCTGCGGCGATTCAGGGTGCGAAGGATATTCTGGCTGAGCAGATTTCGGATGTTGCCGAGTACAGAACCTATATCCGGCAGGCTACCATTGATGAGGGGACATTGATCAGTGAAGCCAAAGACGAAAAGCAGCAGAGCGTTTACGAGATGTATTATCACTATGAGGAAGCGGTGAAAAAAGCTGCCGGACATAGAATTCTGGCAATTAACCGCGGCGAAAGCGAGAAGGTTTTGAATGTCTGTATTGCGGCGCCGGAAGAACAGATTCTGCGCTATCTTGCAAAACAAGTGATTGTAAATGACAATCCGGTTACTATGCCTGTGCTTACCGAAGTGCTTGAGGACAGTTATCGCCGTCTGATTGCACCCGCAATTGAACGTGAGATCAGAAACGAATTGACCGAGCATGCACAGGATGGTGCGATTTCCGTATTTGGTAAGAATCTGCAGCAGCTTCTGATGCAGCCGCCGATTGCGGGAAAAACCGTACTTGGCTGGGACCCGGCCTTCCGTACCGGTTGTAAACTTGCCGTTGTGGATCCGACCGGTAAAGTTTTGGATACGAAGGTGATTTATCCGACTGCGCCGCAGAATAAAGTAGAAGAGGCAAAGGCGGAACTGAAAAAAATAATTCATAAATATCAGGTTGACCTGATTTCCGTAGGCAATGGAACCGCATCAAGAGAATCCGAGCAGGTGATTGCAGCACTTTTAAAAGAACTCGACAGACCGGTTCAGTATGTGATCGTCAATGAGGCGGGAGCTTCCGTATATTCTGCAAGCAAGCTTGCCACAGAGGAATTTCCCCGGTTTGATGTGGGACAAAGAAGCGCGGCATCCATTGCCAGAAGACTGCAGGACCCTTTGGCAGAGCTGGTAAAAATTGATCCCAAATCCATCGGTGTGGGACAGTATCAGCATGATATGAACCAGAAAAAGCTGGGAGACACCCTGCATGGTGTTGTAGAAGATTGTGTCAATAAAGTCGGTGTGGATTTGAATACTGCATCCGCGGCGCTTTTAGAGTATGTTTCCGGAATTAACAAGACCATTGCAAAGAATATCGTTGACTACAGAGAGACAAACGGACGTTTTGCAAACCGCAGACAGCTCCTTAAGGTGCCAAAACTCGGTCCCAAGGCCTTTGAGCAGTGCGCCGGTTTCCTGCGGATTCAGGACGGGGATAATCCGCTGGATGCAACCAGCGTTCATCCGGAATCCTATGAAGCAGCCCGGAAGTTGATGGAATATATGGGAATCACGATGGAGGATGTAAAAAAGGCACAGAAGGAATCGGGCAATAGCGAAAAGAAAGCCGCTGGTGCGGAGAAAAAGGTGAAAGAACAAAAAACAAAGGTGCAAAAGCCTGTGATCCGCAATACCAATACTGCCATGGGGAAAGCGCTTGCAGCAGCGCTTTCAGGCGCGTCTTTGACAACACAGGAACCGGCAGGAAATTCAAGAACAGGATCGGGTAAGCAGATTACGGTAGAAAATAAATGTACGGTGAGCACGCTGGCTTCCAAAATTGAAAATCCTTCTCGGCTGGCACAGCAGCTTGGAATCGGAGAAATTACGTTAAACGATATTGTAAAGGAACTTGAAAAACCCTCCAGAGACCCGAGAGAAAATATGCCGGCGCCGATTTTACGAAGCGACGTGCTTGACATGAAGGACCTAAAGCCGGGAATGATTTTAAAAGGAACCGTTCGCAATGTGATTGATTTCGGCGTATTCGTGGATATCGGTGTGCATCAGGACGGACTGGTACATATATCCCGAATTACGAACCGGTTTATCAAGCATCCTCTGGAAGCCGTCAGCGTGGGAGATATTGTAGATGTGAAGGTGCTGGAGGTGGATTTGCAGAAAAAGAGAATTGCGCTTACCATGCGGCTGGATACGGCAGAATAAAAATTAAGCAGGGCGGCAGTAAAAAAGAGGTAAAAGAGAGAAAAAGCTGACTTGAAAAAGTAAATTCCAGTGCAGAGGTAAATTCCACCGCTCCTTGTTT
>CAYTIH010000057.1:0-13556 GCA_964437825.1 uncultured Clostridium sp.
GCTCCGGCCAAGAGAGAAACCGATACCATGCCTCAGTGGGCAGGATCTTCCTGGTATTTTATCCGTTATACCGATCCGAAGAATACACAGGCGCTTGCAAGCAAGGAAGCCATGAATTACTGGCTGCCTGTTGACTGGTATAACGGTGGTATGGAGCATACGACTCTGCATCTGTTATATTCCAGATTCTGGCATAGATTCCTGTATGATCAGGGGGTTGTACCCTGTAAGGAACCGTATAAAAAGAGAACCTCACATGGCATGATTCTCGGAGAAAACGGTGAGAAGATGAGTAAATCCCGCGGCAATGTCGTAAATCCCGATGATATCATCAGAGATTACGGCGCTGATACGCTGCGTACCTATGAAATGTTTATCGGTGCCTTTGATTTAAGCGCCTGCTGGTCCGAGGACGGCGTCAAGGGCTGTCGGAGATTTTTGGAGCGTGTATGGAAGCTGCAGGATATTGTAACGGAGGAAGAAGGCTTTTCAAAGGATCTGGAAACCAAGATGCACCAGACAATTAAGAAGGTAAGCTCTGACTTTGAAAGCCTGAAATACAATACCGCAATTGCTGCCATGATGGCGCTGATTAATGATTTTTATAAAAAAGGCTCCGTAACGAGGGATGAGTTCAAAACGCTGCTGATTTTATTAAACCCGGTTGCGCCTCATATTACTGAGGAGCTTTGGGAGAGTAAAAACTACGGCGGCAGACTGTATCAATCCGCATGGCCGGAATTTGATGAAGCAAAGACCGTTGAGTCCACCGTGGAGATCGCAGTTCAGATCAACGGAAAGACCAAGGCTACGCTGAATATCGGAAAAGAAGACCCGAAGGACGAAGTCATTGCGAAAGCAAAAGAGGCACTCGGCGATAAGCTGACCGGTAATGTCGTGAAAGAGATTTATGTACCGGGCAGGATTGTGAATATAGTGATGAAATGAGCCCGGCGGGCGAATGCCCACATGGAGCCGTTATAAAATTTGCTCCCCTGTGATAGCAGTCAGGATATTTCAGCTGCTTGTCACAGGCGGAGCATATTTTGTAAACGGAGGTTAAAGCGGTTGCTTGATGCTTCATGAAGGGAGCTTTCAAGCGGTAAGGGAAGGCTTTAGAAAAAGGGAAAGCTTTAGAATGTAAGAGGAGGCGTGATATTGATGAAAAAACATAGGATACTCAAGGGGATGGCTGCTTTTTTGATACTGATTGTGCTGGGCTGTATGATATGGGGAGCTATAATCAATCGCCCGGTGAATGAGGTTGGCATTGAGGGAAGCTCCGTTCATTTTAAAACGCCGGGTTTTCTGCTGCCGCTTGTTAAGGGGAAGCCCGATGAAACGGTCAGAAGCAGTGAATTTGGGACAACGCAGTATATCTATCAGAATCAAACGCTGTTTCAGCAAACGGGTGTAATTTATTATAACTGCACGTTTGGAGTGTATGAAGTGGGCGTAGTGATACCGGTTGATAAGCAAAACGGTGAGGAAATTTATCATTACATAGATGAATATGTATGCAATGTATATTCGAAGAAGAACGGTTTTTACGATGAAGGAATCGTTGCGCATGATGAAACGGGAGAGCTTAGTCATAGCTTTGGGGCGGATTTTGGAGCAACAGGCATAAGCGTATGGGTGGAATATGCCGACGATCAGATATCTGTCAGAGCGAATTATCAGTATTAGAAAATTGATACAAGCCAGGAATCATCCATGTAAGCCTTATAACGTGATTCATGAATATGCGGTGCAGCGTGATTCATGAATATGCAGTATATTGACTTTTAAAATAAAAGGTGCCATAATAATATTCAGAAAATTTATATTATGTTTATGAATTTTTTAGAAAAATTTTGCTGATGGGGTTGTGGTCAACTTATAGTCGTATTTGTGTAAAGGGTAGAGGTGAGAGGGATGAAAAAAAGTATCGGATGCAAGGTAATTGCCATGATGGCGATTTTAGGCGGTGTCTTCCTGGTGACAATTGTTGTCAATATCATGGCATTATCGTCTATCAAAAAAAATAATAATTCGGTAAATATTTACCTGGAAATGAGCCAGGCAAAGGGTGATGCATCGACTGCATTCCAGCAGATGCAGTTATATTCGAATCTGATCTATTTCAAGCAATATGAGCTTGAAGCCATGAGTGAAAAGCTTGCGGCAGGAATCTCTGATATGGGTGCCGCAATGGATAATCTGGAGAATCTTTGCACCTATACAGAGGATGATGAAATGTTAGCGGCTTTTCAAACCTGGGACGCTGCTACGACGGAGTTTGCTGATTTTTGTACTGAGATACTTACAAAGGCCCGGGAGGAGGATTTTGAAAGTGTAGGGACTATGGTAACTGATTTAAAAACTTACATAGTACCGGCGCAGGCAGCGGAGGATGTATATGATACCTTGGCTGCCGAGAAACAGACGAATATCCAGAATAAAAGTACTGCTACGATCAGCAGCATATATAGCCTCAGTATGGTTTTGGTTGTAGTATTTCTGGTTGTGTTTATTGCTACTATTATTATTGTTATTATTACGATTGCAAGACCGGCAAAGAAATCCGGTGAGCTGCTGCAGGATATTGTAAGAAAGATCAGGAACAATGAGGGAGACTTGACGGAGCGGATACCGGTCAAGACTCATGACGAGATCGGTCAGATGACGGAGGGAATCAACAGTTTTCTGGAGCAATTGCAGGGCGTTATGCGCAGGCTGAAGCAGGAAGCGGAGCAGATTATGATTTCGGCAGAGACTGTCAGCAGAGAAATCAATGACTCCAATGAGAGCGCCGGAAGTGTATCTGCGGCGATGGAAGAAATGTCTGCAAGTATGGAAGAAATATCTGCAACATTGGGGCAGATGGCAGAAGGAAGCAATAATGTTCTGGAAGAAATAAAGACAATGAACGGTGAAGTGAATCATGGTGTAAATCTTGTGCTTGATATTAAGGAGCGGGCGCAGAGCATGCATCAGAGTACCGTGAAAAGTAAAGAGTCTGCGGGACAAATAATAGGTGATATTCGTGATACGCTTGAAAACGCAGTGGAGGAAAGCCGCAGCGTAGAACAGATTCAGGAGTTGACAGGAGAAATTCTGAATATTACCAGTCAGACAAATTTACTTGCCCTGAACGCCTCTATTGAAGCGGCGAGAGCCGGAGAAGCCGGAAAAGGCTTTGCGGTTGTTGCGGATGAAATCAGAGTTCTGGCGGATAACAGCCGGAATACGGCAAATAATATTCAGAGCATCAGCAATCAGGTGACGGAAGCGGTGGAACGCCTTGCGAAGAATGCGGAGGGTATGCTGCGCTTTATCGATGAAAAGGTTTTAAAGGATTATGATGGTTTTGTGGAAGTGGTGGAGCAGTATGAGAAGGATGCTGACAGCGTAAACGATATTTTGACGGAATTTGCCAGAAATACAAGTGATATCAATGACACTATGGAGTCGATGAATGTGGGAATTAATGATATTGCAGTTGCGGTGGATGAGAGCGCCAAGGGCGTGGTAAGCGTGGCGGAGAATGCAGTCAGTCTGGTAGGATCGATTTCACAGATACAGCAGGAAACAGAAAATAATCAGGAGATTTCCGCGCAGCTGAGCGGCGAAGTGAATCGTTTCAAAAACGTATAATTCGTTACAGTGAAGTCAAAAGGCTGAAATGTAACTTATTTTGTGATGTATTTCAGATGTTTATAAAACCTTCAAATTGATGTAAAATAGTATTACTCAGTTTGAAGGTTTTTATATGTTGGCTTTCGCCGGACGAATTTCCGGTACGGATCAAATGATAAACGGAGGACTTGATGTTGAATTATGAAGATGTAATAGCAGAATTAAACGATATGGCGCAGCCCGGCCTTGCCCAATTCTCGGAAAGTCTGACGCCGGGCGCGGGAACCATGCTTGGCGTGCGGATACCAAAGCTGAGAACGCTTGCGAAGCGTCTTGCAAAAGAAGACTGGAAAGGCTTTATGGAGCTTGCCCGGGATGATACCTATGAAGAACTCATGCTGCAGGGCTTTGTGCTTGGGTATGCCAAAGCCGAACTTTCAGAGCTTTTGCCTTACATAGAACGCTTTATTTCCAAAATCGATAATTGGGCGATTAATGACTGTTTCTGTGCGACACTTAAAATTGCCGCAAAGAAGCAGGAAGAAGTATGGGAATTTCTGATGGGGTATTTGGATTCCAAGAGGGAGTTTGAGCTTCGCGTTGTTGCCGTTATGCTGATGGATTATTATCTGAATGATGCTTATATTGACAGGGTGCTTACGATTTATGAGGACCTTGGAAGCGGAAACAGGATACTGGATGATCCGAAGGAACCGCAAGCCTGGCAGAAAGGCTACTATCTGGAGATGGGGGTTGCATGGGGCATTGCAACTGCATATGTCAAATATCCGGACCGGACCATGGGACTGTTAAATGCAGGGAGGCTGAGTCCGTTTACATACAGGAAATCCATTCAGAAAATGTTGGAATCCTATCGGGTCAGTGAAGAAGACAAGCAAGTTCTTCGCAGCATGCGTGATCAGGCGAAACAGAAATAAAAAGCGATGATCGTGACAGGGATGAGGCTGCTATATGGGACAAATTAACGGCGAGCAGTTGGGAAAGGAGAAAATTCTGCATTTGATGGTGCAAATGGCCCTTCCCTCCATTGTTGCGCAGACAATTAATATTTTATACAGTATTATTGACCGGATTTATATCGGTCATATTGAAGGCATCGGTACGGATGCGCTCACCTGTGTAGGTCTGACACTCCCGATTATTACCCTGATTTCCGCGTTTTGGCGTTTGTCGGGGCGGGAGGAGCGCCGCTTGCAGCGATTTTTCTCGGGAAGGGGATAAAAAACGCGCACAGGAGATACTTGGAAGCGGAATTTTTCTGCTTGGTATTTTTACCGTTTTTCTGATGGCCATTTTTTATCTGTTTCAGGTTCCGCTGGCGCTGCTTCTTCCGCATTTTTTGGTTTTCCAAAGAAGCAGTGGACAAAATGGTATGATCTTTGATAGGATTTTATAAATGAGGGGGATTATCATGCAGATCAATGGAATTACATTTGCACCGTTTTGCGGAAGGGGAGTCCTTTCCGAGCAGGAGACATATCACAGCTTTGATTTGATGCTGCAAAAAACAGGTGCAGATTACGTGACTTTTGTTCCGAACGGGATGCAGGACACTGCACAGAGTGAGCAGATTGATTTTAAATCCATGTGTACCTGTGGGGACGAGGAGCTGGTCCGGATGATAGCATATGCGCATGATCAGGGCATACGGGTGGCATTAAAGCCGACTGTGAACTGCAAAAACGGAACCTGGCGGGCTCATATCAACTTTTTTGATATTGATGTACCGTGTGAACCGAAATGGTGCAACTGGTTTGCATCCTATACCGAATTTCAGCTGCATTATGCCCGAATTGCCGAGAAAACCGGCTGTGAAATGTTTCTGCCCGGCTGCGAGATGGTAATGGCAGAACGCAGGGAATCGCAGTGGAGAGCGCTGATCGGTGATATCAGAAAGGAATATCATGGAATTCTTGCCTATAATACGGATAAATATCAGGAGGATCATGTGACATGGTGGGACTGCGTGGATATGATTTCCTCCAGCGGATATTATCCGGCGCAGGACTGGGAGAAGGAATTGGACCGGATCGAAAAGGTGGTACGGAAATTTCAAAAGCCCTTCTTTTTTGCAGAGGTTGGCTGCATGTCCGTGGAAGGCGCCTCCAAAGTGCCGAATGACTGGAGCATAAAGGCCCGGATTCATCCGCAGGAGCAGGCCTTTTGGTATGAGAATATGTTCCGTGCGGTACAGAAAAGAGACTGGGTGCAGGGGACGGTAATCTGGTCATGGTCGGACAGACTGTATCCCAAGGAGCGGGCGCTGAGTATTGGCGGCTATGATATTTACGGAAAACCTGCAGCGGATCTTGTTGAGAGGGTCTATAAAGGAATACAATAGATTGGGATCGCAGATTATCGCGTGTCATTGCAATAAATAGCTCTGACATGGAGGATTAGTATGAGGGAAGGAATCGGTCAGCATGTCGGAAGGAAAGAAGCGGAATCCTTTATGGGATGAGACGCTGGATGTGGAAGCGCGTCTGGATGCGCTTATCAAGGAATTGACATTGGAAGAAAAAGTAACTCTGTGCGGGACCGGAGCACCCGAAATAAAGCGGCTTGGCATACCGGCTTATGCGACAGGCGGTGAGGCTGCCCATGGCATTGAAGCCCGCCATGACCAGAGCTTTAATCTGGGAGAGCCTGTGAAGACAACCTGTTTTCCGCAGCCGTTTGGTATGAGCATGATGTGGGATACTGCTCTGATGGAGGAAATCGGCGAGATCGTCGGGACGGAAGCCAGAATTCACGCAAAGCTGGAGAACCAAAAGGGCAAACAGACGGGCGGTTTGTGCAGATGGGCTCCGACTGTCGATATGGAACGGGATCCCAGATGGGGCAGAACCGAAGAAGGATATGGAGAAGACCCGTATTTGACTGGAAAAACGGCGTCCGCCTATATCAGAGGAATGCGGGGTACGGATGAGCGGTATATTCGCTGCGGCGCAACGCTGAAGCATTTTTATGCCAACAATATGGAAACTGACCGCGTATCGGCGTCCTCATCCATTGGGCTTCGGGATAAATATGAATACTATCTGGAGCCGTTTCGCAGATGCATTGAGGAGGGCGGGGCGGAAGCCGTTATGACCGCCTACAATGAGATCAACGGTATCCCCGCGATCTGCGATCCGGATGTGCAAAGGCTCTTAAAGGATACCTATCATCTGCCCGGTCATGTGGTCTGTGACGGTGGGGATATGAGTCAGACCGTACAGTTTCATCATTTTTTTGATTCCTACGCGGAAACGGTAGCGGCTGCGTTGAAAGCGGGCGTGGATAATTTTACGGACAGTGCGGAGCTTGTCGTACCTGCGGTCAAAGAAGCATTGTCCATGGGGCTGATTACGGAGCGCGATCTTGACCGTTCCATCCGGAATTCCTTCCGGACAAGGCTCCGTCTTGGATTGTTTGATCCGGAGGAGTCAAATCCCTATGTAAATCCGGATATTTCCAAGCTGGCGTCAAAGGAGCACGCCGAGGTCGCTGCAAGAGCGGCGCAGGAATCCGTTGTACTTCTGAAAAACGAGGATGATTTCCTGCCGTATCATGCAAAGGAACATGACAAAATCGCGGTTCTGGGACCGCTTGCAAACGAATGGTATCAGGACTGGTACTGCGGGAACCCGCCCTATGAAATCACCGTTTTGCAGGGGATGAAAAATAGGAATCCGAATCAGGAGATCATTTTCTCTGACGGTCTTGACAGAGTGATGCTTAGAATCGGAGAGCAGTATATATCGGCAAATCCCGGGGACGGAGAGGTGTTTTTAACGGACCGTGCCCACGCCGGCGTTTTCATCAGAAACGATTGGGGAGACGGCGGCGTTACTTTAAAGGAGGTCAAAAGCGGAAGGTTTTTAACGGCTGTGGATGAAAAAGAGCGTATCTGTCTTGGCGGTACGCAAGCCTTCGGATGGTTTATTAAGGAGGCATTTTTTGTAAATCCATGTACCGTTACCTCATGGTGCGGCCAGCCGCTGTTCTTAAAGGAGGGAAAGCTTTGCGCAAAAATGCGTCCGGAAGATATGGCCGTGACGGGCGGTCAGCAGGATACCCTGGAAGGAACTGTAAGAAGCAGGGAAGAAGTTACGCCGGTACGAATCGTATTTGAGACTGTCAGGGACGGAATCGCACAGGCAGCCGGCGCTGCCAAAGAGGCGGACAGAGTCATTTTATGCCTTGGCAGTAATCCCGTGATTGGGGCAAAGGAGGAAATTGACAGAAGGCATCTGCATCTTCCGGCAATGCAGGAAAGGATGCTTGCTGAAATCGGAAAGGCAAATCCGAATCTTGTGCTGGTGATTGTTTCGAATTATCCGTATATTCTGCCGGAGGAAGCTTCTCTGGCCAAAGCGGTGCTGTTTAGTCCGTCGGGCTGTCAGGAGATGGGGAATGCCGTTGCGAAAGTGATAAACGGTGAGGTCAATCCGGCAGGGCGGCTCAGTATGACATGGATTTCTGATGAAGGCGAGCTTCCTTTGATCGGGTTATACGATCTGATAGAAGGCAGGCGAACCTACAGATATCAGGAAGGGAAAGTACAATATCCTTTTGGATACGGGCTTTCTTATTCTGAGTTTCGGTATGAGGAGCTTAAGCTTGTACCGGATACGGATGCTCAAAAGCTGAGGTTTCGGATCAAGGTTACGAATACCTCTTTACGGGACGGAGAGGAAGTTGTCCAGCTGTATTATCGCAAGGAGAATCCGGAGGTAAAGCGTCCGAAAAAGCAGCTGGTCGGCTTTGAACGTGTATATGTGGAAGCGGGAAAAACCGCTGAGGTTACCGTTGAGGTTCCTTACAGAGAGCTTATGTATTATGATGTGATAGGGGAACGCCTGCTTTTGGAGGACGGTGTATATTTGTTTATGGCAGGAGGAAGCAGCGAAGCGCTTCCGATTCAATGTCCGGTTACCGTAAAAGGCCAAAAGCGCGGATACCGCAGTTTCAGTGAATGGTATCCGGCGGATCATTATGACGAGCAGCAGGGAACGTATCTGTATCAGGGGTATGAAAAGGAAATTTCGGTATTTGCAAGATCGGGCGGGCAGGAAGGAACGCTGATCTATCGAAACTGCAGATATGAAGGAGCCTATGCGGAGCATTATGAAATCCGGCTGCATCGAATTACCAGGGATGTCAGGACGGGACAAAGACAGTATGCGAAGGTACAGGAAGAACGGTTACCTCTGACAGATCAGGCGGTATTGAGTGCAATCAGGCAGAAGCAGGAATTTACGTTCGTACTTTCTGTGGGCGGCGCTGAAGGCGTGAGAGATTTCAGAATTGCGCCCTGCCGGAGATAACTCCAAAATAGAAAACGGGACGGAGAGGAATGAAATGACGGAATTAAAGACAGCGGCGGTATTCAGTGATCATATGGTACTGCAGAGGGATAAAAACATAAAGGTATTCGGAGAAGGACGCGAGGGAAGCAGAATCAGGGTTACGCTGCAGGGACCGGACGGAGTGAGGCAGGCCCAGGCGCCTGTTGTAGACGGAAGATTTCAGGCAGAGCTTATGGCGCTTCCTGCGGGAGGCCCTTATGAAATGACGCTTACGGACGGGGTCAGTCAGAAGTCTTTTACGGATATTATGATCGGAGAGGTTTGGCTTGCCGGCGGGCAGTCCAATATGGAGTATGAGCTTCGCAGTGCGGATCAGGGTCCGGAAGCGCTTGCGCAGGATCAGAATCCCAATGTCAGATTTTACTATACGCAGAAGATCGCCTATATGGATGCGCATTTTTATGAGGAAGAAGCCAAAACAGGCTGGTCAAGGTTTGGAGATCCGGACACCGGTGCGTGGTCCGCGGTCGGCTACTTTTTTGCCAGAAAGCTTGCTAAGGACCTTGACGTAACCGTGGGAATTATCGGCTGTAATTGGGGAGGTACCAGCGCAAGTGCTTGGATGGACAGGGAAAGCCTGCTTGAGGATGCATCTCTTAGGAGTTATGTGGATGAATATGAAGAAGCAGTCAAGGGAAAAACGGTGGAAGAGCAAATTGCCGAATATGATGCTTATGAAGCCTATCATGCCGTCTGGGGCAAAAAAGCGGAAGAATGCGCAAGGATTGATCCGATGATGCTCTGGGATGAAATTATAAGGCGGTGCGGCGAATGTCAGTGGCCGGGACCGATGTGTTGTAAAAATCCGTTCCGTCCGTCCGGATTATATGAATGCATGCTGATGCGGGTCTGCCCTTATACCATGCGGGGCGTGATCTGGTATCAGGGAGAAAGCGATGACCATAAGCCGGGAATGTATGAAAAGCTTTTTACGAAAATGATTCGCTGCTGGAGGGACTATTGGGATGATCCTGACCTGCCGTTTATGATTGTCCAGCTTCCGATGCACAGTTATCAGCAGGACCCGGATTTCAAGAACTGGCCGATCATCAGAGAAGCGCAGATGAATGTGTTCCGTATGGTCAAAAACGTTGGAATCGCAGTCATTACGGAATTTTCCCAGTTTCATGAAATTCATCCGAAGAAGAAACTGCCGGTGGGGGAAAGGCTGGAGCTGCAGGCAATGTATCACGTTTATCACCGTATTCCGGCAGCGGATGCGTTTGGACCGCTTTACCGGGAATACCGGATTTGCGAATCCATGCCGGAGTGTTTTGCAAAGCAAGAGGCGGGGCCGGAAACATTGGCAAAGCCCGGTATGGAGCTTTTCTTTGATTATGCGGAGGGCGGTTTTACCGTAAAGGACATTTCAAAAGGAGAGAGCGCCTCTGAAAAAACTGGCGGACAATGCAGGCCGGAGGGCTTTGAAATTGCGGGAGAGGATAAGCGCTTTGTGCCGGCACAGTGCGAGATCAGCGGGGAGCGCATGTATATCTGGAGCGAAGCGGTAACAGGGCCGCGTTTCGTGCGTTATGCATGGACGAATTATATGGTTGTCAATATATTCGGGAAAAGGAACGGGATTGCGCTTGCGCCCTTCCGCACCGACAGGCATGATGAGACTGCTGGCGTTAAGACGGGCAAGGCTGAGATTCAGCAGGTGATGGAACTGTAGGCGACGGAGTTTAGGCAAAGGAAAAACGGGGAATGGCGAGAGTTGGAATTGTAATATGTAATTATAATAAGGCGGAGATGGTATGTCAGTGTATTCAGTCCGTTCTGGAGTCAAAGTACACGGATTATAGGCTGTATGTAGTGGACAATGCTTCTACGGACGGCTCCGCAGAGCGGATTTTGGAGCAGTTTGCGGATCAGGTGGAGCTGATCGTGAATCCGGAAAATCTGGGCGGCTCCGGAGGCTTTAATGCCGGAATGCGCAGGGCGCTATTGTGGAAGCAGAACCGGGAAGGGGCAGGGATAAGTGAGGGACACGAATATCTCTGGTGTCTGGATAATGATGTCCTGGTGGATGAGAATGCGCTTGGCGCACTGGTGGAATTTCTGGACGGGCATCCGAAATGCGGCATGGCAGGCTCCAGAGTGGATCATATGGAAGCGCCTGATTACGTGCAGCAATACGGCATAACGGTGGACTTTGAGAATTTCTGCGTGGAAGCAAAATACCGAAATCATCCGGAGGACGGAACGCTTCCGGAGGTGGTATATTCCGATGCGGTAGCAGCCTGCTCCGTATTGGTGCGGCGCAGTCTGATTGACCGGATCGGCCTGATGCCCGAGGATAATTTTCTTTACTGGGATGATACGGAATGGGGATACCGCTGTAATCTGGCGGGATATCAGGTGGCATCCTGCGGAAAGAGTATTGTTCTTCATGCCATGGGAGCCAAAAAAGAATCCGTGAATACATTCCCGACTTATTATGCATGGAGAAATTGGATAGATTTTTTTGCCAGATATACGCCGGAGGAAAAGCTGGAAGCAATGTGTCAGTCCTTCCTGCGTGATATTTTTGATATTGTATATGAAGGGCTGTACCGCGGGGAGGAAAGCAAGGCAAAGACCGTGATGTCAGCTTATGATGACGCGCTGCACGGCGTCAGAGGCAGAGCGCCGGAGGGCAGAATTATGCCGATGGATACCAGTGACGATAAGCTGGCAGGTCTCCTTTCCGGAAAGCAAAAAGTTTTAATCGAAGCCGGAGAATATGAGGGCTATGCACAGGCGCTTGCCGAGAAAATCGCACAGCTGTCACCGGAAACGGACATACGGATTGCAGCCTCAGCAGATTCGACAGGGAAAGAGCGGGGAAACGATACCATAGGAAAAGCCTGTGCGAAGGATACGTTGATTTTCCATATGTGTAATTTTATTTTTTATGAAGAAGACCTTAGTCTTACAAAGATCTATGCGGATATCAACGGAAATTTCCTTGCAACGGAGAATGATGTGCTAATGATGATCAATTATCCATACAGCCGCAGAATGTTCCTATACAGCCAGATGCCGCTGTTTCAAAAATGTGTTTCCGAGCTGCGGGAAAAGAGAAAGAGCTTTTATGAGAGGAGTACTTACAATGAGTAGAAAACACAAACCGGATGAACAGATCTGTCCAATATATGGGAGGGCGATCGAGGAAAAATTCTGTCTGAACGAATGTCTGTTAAATGACTGCGGAATGCTTTTGAAAAATAACGGAAGTAACGGCGAAGAATATAAATTAAAGCCGGATGACAGAAAGGCCTGATTATGCTTGCTTCACTATAAGGCGGCAGCATTATTTGCGGAAAGACAGCACGATTTACTTCGTGCTGTCTTTCCATTTACGTGCTTTTTCACGATATTCAAGAGCCTGCTCCTGAAGCCCTGCTTTGTCCAGAATCCGGGACAGTGCAAGCAGCGCTTCATTCCCGCCAAGGTGAATATTGCAGATAGGCGAGGTTTCAAAGGCAGCATTATAATACCAGATATGCGCTTCGTTTAGATCGCCTTGATCCTCATAGAAGCATCCAAGCTCCATGCAGATTTCACTGCAGCTGTCAGAAAGCGCGGCCTTCATGGCATATTTGAAAAAGGAGGCGGTATTGCCGGAGAGTCTGTAAGCACGGGCAAGAACGCAGGAGGCATAAAGGATTTCTTCTTTGGAACAGTCGTCCTTTGTAAGAACCCGCTCAAAAACAGGAATCGCGCTTCGGAAATGCGCATCTTTTCCGGAAATAAAGAGCTCCTTTGCATACATCCGCATAAGGCGCAGGGAAATGACAGGAGCATTTTCCGGGGCGTAATGATATTCAAAAATTCTCATATCACGGTCCGTATGTAATCCGTGCGGCTTATGGAAAATGCGGATTTCGCTGTCATATACGATCGGGTCAAGGCGCAGCGTTTCGTGAACCGGGTCCATGAACCGGAACGCACGAAGGCGCCTGAACAGCTTGGGGCGATATTCTTCATCGAAATTATAGACCGTATTGGAATCATATTGCCCACAGTAGAGCATCTGCACGATTTCGATTTCGGGTAAAAGTACCTGTTTTAGCTGAAGAAATTTCCGGCGGTTTTCGTCATCAAGTACTTCGTCCGCATCGGCGCAGTAGATATAATCACAGGAAGCAAGGGAAAGTGCATAATTTCTTGCCATTGCAAAATCCTGCTTCCAGGCATAATCGTAAACACGGTCAGTATAGTGTTTTGCAATTTCCTTTGTCCTGTCAGAGGAACCTGTGTCGACAATGATGATTTCATCCATCAGACCTTTCAGGCTGTCCAGACAGCGGGCAAGCACGGCTTCTTCATTTTTTACGATCATGCATAAGCTGATTGTTATCATAAAATTACCTCACTCGTAATCTCTATGGCTTTGACGACATCATTGTACCACATTTTCCGGGAATTTCCCAACAGTATTTGAGCAAAGGCTTCATTGACCTTCATTGAAATATTTGGTTGCATACAAAAATAATAGTGTGGTATTATTAACATGTATTGTATCGGGAGTTTGACAGCTTAACCACATAAAAATCCCCTCAAAGCCTTGACAGG
>CAYTIH010000058.1:0-13458 GCA_964437825.1 uncultured Clostridium sp.
CGGAAATGCACCGCCGCAGATAAATAATATATTCTTGGTATTGACCGTTGCAAGCGGTACCATTGCGTTTTTACTGTTGGCTCCGACCGGAACCTCTACCTCAGAACCCTCCAACAGCTTGAGCATTCCCTGCTGGACGGATTCGCCGCTCACGTCTCTGGAGGTTGTATTCTTCTTTTTGGCAATCTTATCTATTTCATCGATAAAAATAATGCCTCTCTCCGCCTTTTCCACATCATTATCGGCCGCCGCAAGCAGCTTGGTAACAACGCTTTCTATATCATCGCCAATATATCCTGCCTCTGTGAGTGAAGTGGCATCCGCTATTGCAAGCGGTATATCGAGAAGCCGGGCCAGCGTCTTGACCAGATAAGTCTTACCGCAGCCGGTAGGGCCGATCATCAGGATGTTGGACTTTTCGATATCAATTTCATCCATGGTATCCGTTGCCACACGCTTATAATGATTATAAACCGCTACCGAAATAACCTTTTTGGCATAATCCTGCCCGACCACATAATCATCCAGCTTTTGCTTAATCTTATGGGGCGCCGGGATATCCTTGAGATTCAGAACCGGCGCTTTGTTCTCCGGCTTTTTCTTCTTTTTCACCTTCTGTCTGTAAGGAATGCCGTCCCCCTGAAGATCAGAAAGATTTACAAAGCTGATGTTCGGAAAAAAGCCCCTGCCGATATTTCTGCCGAAATTTATTTCCTGATCGTCATTCTCCGGGGAAGCGTCGTCTTTTCCCTTTGTTTTTTCGCTATCGCCCAAGGCTTCCTCATTTCCGGCATTTTGCTCCGAAGCGCCTTTCTCCTTTGCCGTATTGCCGCCATCCTTTGTACTGTCTTCCTCCGCCTTGGAATTTTTTTCCTGCGCAGCGTTTGGCTTCCCAAAGTCCTGACCGTTCATCATATACGGATTAAAATACGGATTGCCAAACATTCCCTGATTGTCCATCTGGGTCACGGAATCCATGGTTTTATGCATGCAGTCATCACAGATACAAATATTGTTCGGCAGATGAAACAT
Source organism: uncultured Clostridium sp. (assembly GCA_964437825.1). GTDB lineage: Bacteria > Bacillota > Clostridia > Lachnospirales > Lachnospiraceae > JBJFCE01. Next base: position 1,033 of record CAYTIH010000058.1, read on the forward strand.
TCTGCCCGCCTTACTCTCGGACCTTCTGCAGATAAAGCAGATATCTTCATATTCATTATTATTGCGGTTATGATCTGACATTTCACGTTCTCCTGTTATTGCCGTCTGCATATCCATCCGACCGTACAAATTTGCCGGACATTGCAGATTCATCAGATACAGTATAATGCATATCCGTCACAGGAACAAGTGAAGTTTTTCTAAACCGTCACACTCAGTCAGCATCAAATTTCCCGCCGAGTACCAGCTCCACGGTTTCCTCCTGATATCCGTCAGCGGCTCTCATAACGGTCAGCTCCACCGTCGTTCCGATGCTGTAATATTGCAGCTCCCGCTGTAATGCTTCCATGTTGCCAACGGATGCGCCGTTTAATGCAGTAATGACATCTCCCTGCTTTAGGCCCGCAGCCTCTGCAGCGGTTCCTTCGTATACCTGATAAACATAAACTCCCTGCGGAATCTTATAAGCCTGCGAAACCTCGCTTCCCACATTGACGCCCGAAATTCCCAGATAACCCTTTTCATCATCGGCCACTTTGATCTTTGTGGACTGGACCATTAATTCTTCCATAATCGGCTCGGCATAAGAAATCGGGATTGCATATCCCATACCTTCCACGGTGTTACCGCCGATTTTGGCGGAATTAATTCCGATCACTTCACCTCTGGCATTTAACAGCGCGCCGCCGGAATTTCCCGGATTGATCGCCGCATCGGTCTGGATCATAAGATCTCCCACGCCCTCAACCTGACGGTTTACGGCACTGACAACTCCGGTTGTCACGGACTGTCCGTATCCGAGTGCATTACCGATTGCAATCACCGGCTCGCCGACCTGTAAAGCGTCAGAATCGCCAAGCTTTGCAACTGCAATGGAGGATCTGGTATCCGCACTGATCGTATCAAGCTGAACAGCAATGATTGCAAGATCATTTTCCGAATCCGTACCCTTGACATCCGCAGTCGCTGTTGTTTCATCAATAAAGGTGACTGTCAGCTGCTCCGTACTCTCAATGACATGATAATTGGTAGCAATGAGCAGCTCCGTATCGTTGGTTCCGACAATGATACCCGATCCGCTCGACGTTCCGGGCTGACTGAAACTTTGTCCAAAATAGTTCATGGTCTCCAGATACTCGTTTTCGATGGATACAATCGCAGGCATTACGCTTTTGACAACCTGCGTAACATCCGTAGCCAACGTTGTCCCGTTCATCGTTGACTGTGCATTTCCGTTCGTTGACAAATTAATATTGGAATTTTCTTCATCCGCCGCAGCCACGCTTCCGGCATCATCATGACCGAGTGCCACTCCTGCCACCGGAATCTGCCCGGAGGATGCCTGTTTGCCGTCAACCAGAATCGTCAAATTCGTATACTTTTCAATTCCGTATAAGGTTGCGAATGCCGTTCCTGCAAACAGAATGCCGCAAAGCGCAGAGGCCAGCATACGTTTTCCGAGCGGATAACGGTTTCTGATCTTCCCCTGCTCCTCCCATGCCCTTTTCTGTTCGGCCTTCATTCTCTTTCTCTGTGCCTTTTTCGTAGCCTTTTCTACCTTGGCCCGCGCCTTTTTCTGCTGCTTTGTCATCTGCTCCGGCTCCGGAATCCGGTAATGCCCATACTGTGTACCGTTTGACGTATATTGATAACCGATATCATCCGCCGCAAAAGCGCCGTGCGGATTTGCATTTTGATCTCCATTCATGCCTGCATTCATTTTTTCATCATACATATCGAAAGCCTCTCTTCCATAAGTGTAATTTTTCACACTAATCATCTATGTCAGAGCAATTTATTGCGATGCCATGCAATCATGGTATATTTGAGCCCTGACTCAAATTGCCGATTGAAAAATAATCTATCGAGCTTATTTTTCATCTATCTTTCATGCTACGAGACATAGTATAGGTTCAAATTGTGTCCTTTGTGTGATGCCATTGTAAAAAAAATATGTTCTGAATTTCCATATGGCTTCGAGTGTCATAAGGGATTCTCAAAGGCTGAAAGAGCCTATCGCGCAGCAAAAAAGCAGACCGCGCTGCCTGCTTTTTGCTGCTTCATTTATTCCACGGTTACGGATTTTGCCAGATTTCTCGGTTTATCCACATCACAGCCCTTTCCGACAGATACATAGTATCCAAACAACTGAAGCGGTATGATTGCCAGAGAATTTGCAAAATAGGGATTGGTTTTGGGAATGTAAATCACATAATCCGCCGCCCGCTCAATCTCTTTATTTTCCTCATTGGTAACCGCCAGTACGAATGCTCCTCTCGCTTTTACCTCCACCATATTGGAAATCGTCTTTTGATAGAGCTCCGGCTGAGTGGATACGGACGCTACCAGGGTTCCTTCCTCTATTAATGAAATGGTTCCATGCTTCAGCTCGCCTGCGGCATAGGCCTCGGAATGAATATAGGAAATTTCCTTTAATTTCAGACTTCCCTCCAGAGAAATTGCATAGTCAATTCCCCTTCCGATAAAAAATACATCCTTTGCCGCAACATAACGGTTTGCAAATTTCTGGATTTTTTCTTTATTATTTAATAACAGTTCAATCTGATCCGGCAGCATTTTCATTTCATCGATCATACCGTGGAACGCCTCCTCCGATATGACTCCTTTTACCCGGCCCATTTTCAGCGCCAGCAGATAAAACGCAATCAGCTGGGCGCTGTACGCCTTTGTGGTGGCAACCGCAATTTCCGGTCCCGCCCAGGTATACATGACGCGGTCCGCTTCCCTTGCAATGGAGCTTCCCACAACATTGACAATACCAAGTACGGAAAATCCCCTTTTCTTTGATTCCCTGAGCGCAGCAAGCGTATCCGCGGTCTCACCCGACTGACTGACCACAATGACCATCGCTCCCTCCTCCAGAATCGGATTCCGATACCGGAATTCGGAAGCAAGATCCACCTCCACCGGTATTCTTGCAAGGCCCTCGATGACGTATTTACCCGTAACTCCCGCATGATATGCCGAACCGCATGCCACAATATGGATTTTGCGGATTGCCCGAATATCGTCATCCGTCATATTAAGCTCGTCAATCAAAATATCATTCTCGCGAAGCCTCGGAGATAATGTATCCGTAACCGTTTTGGGCTGTTCATACATTTCTTTTAACATGAAATGCTCATAGCCGCCCTTTTCGGCCGCATTGGCGTCCCACTCGATCGTGGTAGGCTCTTTCCCTATTTCTTCCTCATCCACATTATAAAAATGCATATGATCCCTGCGCAGGCGGACAACCTCTTCATTTTCCACAAAATACACCTGTCTGGTATATTTCAGGATCGCCGGTACATCCGAAGCAATAAAGCATCCGTTCTTGCTCTGTCCGACGATTAAAGGACTATCCTTGCGTACCGCAAAGATCTCATCCGGATGCTCCGCAAAAATAATGCCAAGCGCATAGGAGCCTTCCACACGATGCATGACCTTGGTAATCGCCTCAAGGGGATTTCCTCTATAATAATAATCCAGCATTTGAGCCAGAATCTCCGTATCCGTATCCGACTGGAATTCATATCCCTTATCCGTCAGTTTCTTTTTCAGCTGCAGATAATTTTCTATGATACCGTTGTGAACAACGGCAATTGTCCTGTCGGCATTGTAATGAGGATGTGCGTTCACGTCACTCGGTGCGCCATGAGTCGCCCACCTGGTATGCCCGACTCCGATTGTTCCGGGCATGGTTTCGCCGCCATGGGTCAGCTCCTCCAATACCTTCAGTCTTCCTACCGCCTTTGTGATATTAATCTTTTCCCCGTCAAAAATAGCCATTCCTGCGGAGTCATACCCTCTGTATTCCAGCTTCGCAAGTCCGTCTAAAATAATAGGGGCCGCCTGATTGTCACCAATATATCCAACGATTCCACACATTTCATGTTCCTCCTGTTATATATCATGCTTCCCAGTAATTCCGGTTCATCGTAAAGCGCCTGATCATCCATTTGGGAAGGATTTTATAATGCTTTCCAAGCTGATACCCCAGATATTTCCATCCGCTTGTTACATATAATCCCCGGATTTTGCCTCTTTGATGCTTTTGCCTCAAATATGCCGCCGCCTGTTTCACCATTCTGATTCCTTCACCCTCGGAAGGGATCTTTGCAAAGATTTCCGGATGCTCTGCCTGAGAAACTCCCAGATCAAAATTCCTGTGGAATTGCTGCAGATTGGTATAGTTATGGGAATGATAGACTTTGGCCTGAGCCGTGTATGCAATTTTGTAGCCTTGTTTGACCGCGCCTGCAGCAAATATCATATCCTCATTAAATATGGTATGCTTGATAAATCCGCCGAGTTCCTCATATGTTTTTCTCCAGTATGCAGCGCATACATTGGAACAGAAATATGTCTTAATCCCGAGCTTCGGCAGATCCTTCTCGGATTTTACAACGGACTGCTCCGGATAATTAAAATTTCTCGTAAACTGTTCCAGCTCAGTGGACTGCTCATCCGATAACTGTCTGGCATAAGCCACGGCTACCTTCTCTTTGGCAAGCGCAGAAACCAGCTGCTCCACCAGCGTATCATCCGCAGGCAGCGCATCGTCCGTCATGCAGATAAAAATATCCGCATCGGAAAGCCTGACCGCCATCCGTCTGGTTCCTCCATGGTCAAATTCACGCTTGGAAATATGTCTCACCGTTATATTCTCATAAAATTCCTTCTGTAAGGTATTATAGAACAGTCTGTCAAAATACTTTTCTTCCGTATTCACGACAATGATCTGATTGACCGGATAAGTCTGCTTCTCCAATCTTTCCAAAATTCGCAAAAACTTTTCTGTTGGTTTATAAGTCGGTATGATCACATCTACAGAATACATGCTGCCATTCCTGCTCTCATTCAAAAATAGTGTACTTATTCGTACATTCTAACACATTTTTGTGTAATTGCATAGCAACCAGACCAAAGAGCAGCTCTGCATCAGATCAAAGAATTTTCTCCCCGCCGGGCTTCACCGAAAACTCACATGCCCCGGAGATACAAAAAGAAGGATTCCACATTTCGGGAATCCTCCTTCGTACTCCAATCCGGTTCCTGTCACCTCAAATATTTTGCCGTATCTGAATAAATTCTTTCACTATAGGACTGCACAAGTGCGGACGGTTCATAATCGGGATCATTAAACAAAATACCATGCAGCCAGGTCACATTACTTGACAGACTGAGCGGAACAATGCAGCTTCCCTTAGCGCCAATCGTATCCGAAGTAAGCATATCCATGGACGGGAAACCGGTGCTTTCCACAATCGTATAACTGCTTAGATCCATCAGAACCTCTGTAATCTGCTCCACATTCAGAGAAGTGTCGAATTCTTCAAAAATAGAAGAATTGAGAATCTTCACAAGTTTAGCCGCGTCCATATTTTTGGCTTCCTCTAACGCCGCCATAATAACGTTTCTCTGACGCTCGGTTCTTCCGTAATCGTCGCCCACATATCGGATCCGGCAGTAAGCCGTCGCCTGCACACCATTGAGTTTCTGGCGTCCGGCAGTTGTAACCGGTGTATAATCCACGCCCTCGGTTGCATAATAGTTCTTTCCGTCGGTCGTGGTACCCACCATACTGATCTGATAATTATTCAAATGCCTGATTTCGGATTCCTCCACATCAACCCAGACGCCGCCAAGCGCATCAATCACATCAATCAGACCGCGGAAGCCGACTGTCACATAATCGGTAATTGCAAGATCCAGATTGGTATTGAGCATGGTAATCGCAGTCGGAGCGCCGCCCGCTGCAAAAGCGCCGTTACACTTATTATAGGTGTCCGTACTCAGGTTCAGATAGGTATCACGGTAAACGGATACCAGCTTAACCTCTTTGGTTTCGTTATTGATACATGCAATAATAATTGTATCCGAACGATTATCACCCTTACTCAGGTTCTTTTCCCGGGAGTCCACGCCGAACAATGCAATCTGCGTATAACCGTTCATCGGATTATCCTCATCCAGTGTAACACCGTTTTCAGATACGTTTAAGCCGATATCCGGGTTGTAATATACGGTGTTTGAATCCAGTTCATCGGTACTGTCCGTAATCATACCCGCATTTAAGTTGGTATGCTCCGTTCCCGTAAAGCGGATGACCGCCCATGCGGCGATCACAACAATTGCCAGTACAAATAGCTCTACAATAAAAATAATAATATTTCTTCTTTTCTTTGCTGCTTTCTGTTTTGGTGTCAGACGCTTTGCGCCCTGTCCCTGCGATTGTTTCTTATCCATCCTTTTCTCCCTTATGATCGACTGCCGTTTTTCTGACCTCCCAGAGTCTTTCATTTTTTAATAAGTGCTTCTTAATGAAATAAGTTTTAATAGGCATTCTTATTGACGAATCCTTTAAATATTGTCAAAAAGAGAATTTTCAAATCAAACGCCATTGTCCAGTTTTCAATATAATACAGATCATATTCCACTCTTTTCCTGATGGAAGTGTCCCCGCGATAGCCGTTGACCTGAGCCCAGCCCGTCATACCGGGCCTGACCTGATGCTTGATCATATAACGCGGTATTTCTTCCTTGAACTTCTCCACAAACATAGGGCGTTCCGGCCTCGGTCCCACCAGACTCATATCCCCTTTTAAAACATTAAACAGCTGTGGCAATTCGTCAATACTCGTCTTTCGTAAGAACTTTCCTGCTTTGGTAACACGCGGATCATTTTTCCTGGTCCACGCATTCTGTTCGGCAGAGGGCTTTTGCACTTCCATGGTACGAAACTTGTACATCTGGAAATTTTTGCTATGAAGCCCCACCCGTTCCTGCTTAAATATCAGCGGTCCCGGGTCCTCACATTTTACCGCAATCATAGCAAAAAGCATGACCGGAGAAAACAGAACAATACATACCAGACTGCCCACAATGTCCACCGTCCGCTTAATAATCAGATTAACGGTATTCGTCAGTGGGACATGCCTGATATTAATTACCGGTAATCCCATCAGATCCTCCATATAAGGACGGCTCGGGATTACGCTATTGTAATCCGGGATAAATTTGGTATGTACCCCGGACTTTTCGCATAAAGTAACAATCTCTTCCAGTCTTCCGTAATCCTCAAGCGCAAGGGTGATTCCGATTTCGTCCAGCTTGTTTTCCGGAAGAATGATCAGGAGATTTCCGATGCTCCCAAGCACCTTGACCCCTTTATATACAGTTCCCCTGGGTATTTTGTCATCCAAAATTCCGCGAATGACATATCCCCACTGAGGATTTGCATTGATCCGATCAATATACTGCTCCGCCGCTCTGGAATAACCGACGAGGAGAATATATTTTACATTATACCCCCGGCTTCTGAAAAAATGAAGCACATATCGAATGATGTTGCGCATGATCGTGTCCAGAATGACATTCAGTGCATAAAACACGAAAATCATCGTTCTGGAAAAGTTCTGTTCTTTAATAATGAACAGCCCTACCATAATGGCAATCAAACCGAAGGTATTTGCCTTTACAATATTGTAAAACTCATGGATTCTGCCGGACATCCTCTTGCTATTGTATAAATTACTGAAAGAATACAGCACCATATACAGAGGAACAATGAAAACCAACGCGGAAAAATATGTCTGCATCGACAGACCCGCATCACTATCCATGAGTCCACTTTTAAATTTTATAAACCAGGCAAGCATATAGCTGCCTGCCACAACACACGCATCAAATAAAACATGAAGGCGATTGAAATATTTCTGGTTATCTTTAATCAATTGGGTCACCCACCGGCTTTACACTAACATGAACATATTACAATATTATTACAAAAATTACAATCATTAAATGCTATTTTGTGTATCATATATGCTATTTTGCATATCATCAAATGCTTTATTTAGTATATTATCCGCGAAACCAACACTAGATACCGTCAGTCAGCATACGCAAAATATTAAGCCACAGCTCGGCTTGAATTTTCAAATAGCTCCCCAAGCGCCGGGGGCGAAATCTTACTTTATGGCTTCTGGCCTCCTTTGTAAAGCAAAATGCAGTTCCCCCAAAAAGACCTCTCAAATAAATTCCGCTCAATCCCTTATGCATAAAAAACAAAGTTTTCACGGCATATCCTGTCAGCAGAAACGGTAAATTCAAAAGCCACTGCAGAACCGGCTCGTTTTTATACACAAGATATACACTGTTTCTGGATGAGAGCCTGACCTTAAATTCATTGTGTCTGGAACCGCTGACGCCGCTGCCGGCATGATATACCACTGCAGACGGCACGAAATAGTTCCGGTAACCGTATATCCTTGCCCGGTATCCGAGATCCACATCCTCAAGATAAGCAAAATGATTCTCGTCAAAAAGTCCGATTTCGGTAAAGAGCTCTCTTCTGTAAATCGCCGCACCGCCGCAGGCAGAGAATATCTGCTTCACCGTCCGATAACGGTCTTGGGGTTTTCCCCTGCCGGCTGCAAACGCATATCCCAAAGCATTGAAATAATCTCCGCAGTCATCCGCAAGCTCCGGCTGCTTCATCGATACCATCTTCGCTGCCGCGGAAAATGCTTTGGGATGGGCGTCCATAAAGGAAATTAATTCCATGACACAGCCCTGTGTTAACGTAGTATCATTATTTAATAGGAAAACATATTTTTCGGCGCAGGCCTGTATTCCCAGATTTACGCCGTGACAGAAACCGCTGTTTTCCTGAAGGAACAAAATTTGTATGACAGGCTGTTCCTTTTCCGGAGGCATATAGCAGTTCCAGTCTTTGGGGCTGACGTTTTTTTCCTGCCCGTTAATAGTATTCGCATGCACATCTGCTTGCCGATATCCAGTTTCTGCTAAAAAGCGTAAAATTTCTTCTTTGCTGCGGTCCGTCGATCCGTTTTCCACGATCCGAATCGTCACAACTTTTTGAGAAAGCAGCGAACGCAGACAGGGCACTATGAATTTTTCTCCCTGAAAATTAGGGATCACCACCGATACTTCGGAAGGTTTGGCTGATAATGCATCGGGCATACTCCCGCTCCTATTATTGTTAGACTAAATTTTTTCTTCAAAAGTTGGCATATAGACCAAAAAATATCCTTTGCTGCGAACGTATTGTGAGAATTCAAGACTGACGCTAACCGCATCCTCACAGGAAAGTCTCGCCATAAATTCCAAATAGCGTTCCCGAAGCTCCGGACGTACCTTCATGCATCTGAGATCCAATGCTGTCACATCCTGTGTCAATATTCCGCGGTTCATATATCCACTGTATTTTCGCGGTAATTTGTCATAAATGACAGTACCGTCCTCCTGCATTGCTCCGCCTGTCACTTTGTTTCCGTGTGTCAGTTTTCCGCCAATGACACCAATGTCAGGTCTGCTTTGAAATATATTTTTCAGATATTTCGTGTCATAAAATCCCAAATGTTTGTTATGCTCTACGTTCACCCGTATTCCCATGCGCCGATACCAATCCTCAAGCGCATGCTTTCCTGCTTCATAGGCATACAGCTTGCTTTCGGGATGATCCGCTGTGGATGCTTCATGACAGCGCCAGTGATACAACACCTTCGGTACATGACAGATACGCTCCGCCAGTCTCTGTGCAGGCGTCCCTTCTGAGGTCAGCCTCATAATCAATAATACGATTCTCAAAAAGAGATCGTAATCCTGCGCCCCATCATAATCCGGCCTGAAGCCCAACTCTTTTATGATATCCGAACGTATCATTGTCAAATGACAGATATAATTATTGGTAAGAAACAAATCCAGATTAAAATCAAGCTTTCTATGGGGACAACTATAGTGTTTTGCATCCGCATCACATTTGTCCTCATCGGAATATAGTAAAAGCGGCTCCCTTCCCTGCTCCTTTGCCGTGACTGCCGCAAGCGTCATCTCATATAGCGCATCCGGCGTCAATAAATCGTCATGATCTAAAAGCGCCACATAATCTCCGTTTACATAGGAAAGGCCTTCGTTAGAGTTTTCTGAAATTCCCCGATTCTCTTTTAATCTATGATACCCAATCCGTTCATCCGGATACTTCTTTACGACATTCTCCACCTGATCCGTACTGCCGGCATCCGCCACAATCAGCTCCCAATGATCATATGACTGCGCCAGAACACTCTCTATCAAAGTCTCCAAATACGCCGTCTTCGTCTCATAAGCGGGCACCAGTATACTGATCTTAGGCGCATACTCCCACTTCATGTCCTTCTGTTCCCGAAGTGTTTCCTGCGAGGCCTCTTCAAATACATATACTTCCCTTTGCTGCCCGATCCGCTCCGACGCCGTATGAATCATTTCCATGATGCCGTTTTTTCGGGCATACCGGATTGCCTTTTTCCAATTACTCATTCTGATTCCTTCATCATAAATTTGCATCCAAACCTACAGGATAAGAAAGCGGAATCAACCAGATCCCGCCTTCCGTATGAATCCCGGTATCACAGTGTACCGCCCCAAGGCTTGCCGCTGCACTGCTTACCTGTTCTGTTTTACCTGCCGATCTGTGCTTTCACTGCCTCAGTCAACGCATTTAGCTTTGTCTCGGAATCCGCAAGATCCTTTCCCTTCACACCCATGTAGAATTTGATCTTCGGTTCGGTTCCCGAGGGACGTGCACAGCACCAGGAATCGTTTGTCAGATCAAAATACAGAACATTGGAATTCGGAAGTCCGGTAGGTGTCACCTCACCTGTTTCAAGATCCGTTACTTTATCCATTGCATAGTCACGAAGCTTTAATACCTTCAAATCGCCAAATTCCTTAGGCGGATTCTGGCGAAGCCCGTCCATGATAGCCGCAATCTGCTTAGAACCGTCGATTCCCTTTAAGGTAATCGCATACTGACCCTCTTTAAAATATCCGTATTTCTCATAAATATTTAACATCTGATCCCATACGGTAATGCCCTGCTTCTTGCACCATGCCGCAACCTCACATAAACACATAACCGCTACGCAGGCATCCTTATCCCTTGCATGAGTTCCCGCAAGACAGCCATAGCTTTCTTCCAGACCAAATACATAATTGTTGGAACCGCTCTGCTCGAAAAGCTTGATCTGCTCGCCGATATATTTAAAGCCCGTCAATACTTCTACAAATCTGCAATTGTAATCATCCGCAATTGCTCTTGCCATATTTGTAGTAACGATGGTTGTAACCAGCGCAGGATTCTCCGGCATGGTATTGGCAGCAGTACGTTCCCTCATTATGTATTCTGCAATCAGCATACCGCTCATATTACCGGTAAAGGGTACATATTCGCCGGTCTTACTGTCCTTTGCATAGATACCGAGACGATCTGCATCCGGGTCCGTTGCCAGTACGATATCCGCATTCTTTTCCTTTGCAAGCTTAAGCGCCAGTGCAAATGCCTTTGGATCCTCCGGATTCGGATATTCCAGAGTCGTAAATTTCGGATCGGGAAGTTCCTGCTCGGGTACTACATAAACATGCTGAAAACCAAGCTCTTTCAGTACGCGGCGGACCGGTACGTTTCCTGTTCCGTGAAGCGGCGTATAAACAATTTTGATATCCTCGGCAACCTCTTTAATTACCTCCGGATGAATGATCTGCTTCTTTAACTCAACCATGTATGCATCATCGATTTCACTGCCGATCACAACATACAAGCCCGCATCCATAGCGGCCTTCTTGTCCATGGTCTTTACGGTATGATAATCGGTAACTGCCTTTACCTCACCGATAATCTCCTTATCCTTCGGAGCGGTAATCTGGGCGCCGTCCTCCCAGTATACCTTGTAACCGTTATATTCAGGCGGGTTGTGGCTTGCCGTAATCACGATGCCTGAGATACATCCCAGCTTACGAAGTGCAAAGGAAAGCTCCGGTGTAGGGCGAAGCGCATCAAAGACATATGCCTTAATTCCGTTTGCCGCCATACAAAGCGCTGCTTCATCTGCAAATTCCGGAGACATGAATCTGGAATCATAGGCAATCGCGATTCCTTTCTCCTGACCGTTATTCTTGATAATATAATTTGCAAGTCCCTGAGTCGCCTTACGAACCGTATAAATATTCATGCGGTTTGTTCCTGCTCCGATGACACCGCGAAGGCCGCCCGTGCCGAACTCCAAATCCTTATAGAACCGATCTTCGATTTCACTTTCGTTGTTTTTGATTGCCAAAAGCTCATCCTTCGTTGCCTGGTCAAAATAAGAATCCTCCAACCAGAAATTAAACTGATCCATGTAACTCATTTTCTTCCCTCCATTATTTTATTTCCTGTTTCTCAGGACGTTTGCTCGAAGCTCGAGTGACGCTGGGCGACATGATACCATAATTAATTGCTCCGCAATCATGGTATCTGCATGGCCATTCGGCCGATATCATGTCTGGCGACATGATACCATAATTACAATTGCTCCGCAATCATGGTATCTGCATGGCCATTCGGCCGATATCATGTCTGGCGACATGATACCATAATTA
>CAYTIH010000059.1:0-13414 GCA_964437825.1 uncultured Clostridium sp.
GAAGCAGACGATAAAGCACCGAAGGTGCGGGCTTGCGAGTGAACATGATATAATGTATATATGGATCTGGAATATTCCGATCCGCGTCAGAAAGTAAGTACTTGAAGCAGCTATTGCAATAACAGGGGAAATGAAATGATGGTAAAAAAGAAAAGGTATCATATTGGTTTGGTTGTAGGTAATGTGGAGGATGATTTTTCAAACCAGGTTTGCCGGGGAGCGATGCGCGCTGCAGAATTGGTTGGCGACAATCTGTTTATTATCCCGATGAAGTATCTGGGACAGACGGAGCAGGCAAGACGTGATTTGAATCAGCAGTATGAATATCAGTATAACTATCTGGCATCCTATGCACAGAGCAAATCCTTGGATCTGGTGTTATTATGCCTCAGTACGGTCGGATATCGTGTGTCTGAAAAAGAGTGCCAAAATCTGCTGAATTCCTTTCAAAATGTACCGTTAATTTTAATTGCTTCAGAGGCGGAAGGTTATTCTTCCATAAAATATGATAATGTAACGGGGCTTGGCATGGGCATCCGTTATTTGATTGAGGAACGCGGCTGCCGTTGCATTGCGATGCTGACAGGAGCGAATTATAATGATGATGCCAGAGAACGTCTGGAGGTTTATAAGCAAGTTCTGACGGAAAAGGGCCTGCCTGTAGAGGATCGTAAGATTGCATATGGAGATTTCAGTAAAAAGTGCATAGATGAAGTAGAAAAGCTGCTTGTAAATAATCCGGAGATGGATGCGATCGTATGTGCCAATGATGCGATGGCAAAGACCGTATACCGGGTGCTTGACAAATATCACTTTGCCATCGGTAAGGATATCTGTGTGCTTGGGTTTGATGACATTGAGGATGCGGCTTATATGGAGCCTCCGCTTGCTACGGTTCGTGCGGATGCATCCATCCTTGGCTACCGTGCCATGGTGGAGGGGCATGGTATGCTGGAAGAACGTGATGCGGGAAACGGCGCAGAAGGAACTTTGGGGGAGCAGGGTACGAAAACTGAGAAAGCCGTTCGGTGCGGTTTGCCGGTCAGACATTTCCTGGTGGATACCGCGTTTATCAAAAGGGAATCGGCCTCCGGTATCAGGGCGCGTAAAAAGCCTATGACCGAAAAAGTAGAGCTGGAATATTTAAACCGCCTGAATATGATGATTGATATGAATCACAAGATGAATATTGTCAATCGTGATATGCTGATGTTCGGAAGCAGCAGCGACCAGAATTATGCGCGTTTTCTTGAGGCGCTTGCCATTGACGAGGTTACAAGCTGTTATTTGTTGACAACGAATAAACCGATTACATATCATAAGGATCAGCCGCTGCGTTTGCCGGGGGCCATGTATCTGAGGGCGTATAAGAACGGCAGCGAGGTTGTGGAGCTCCCAAGAGCAAAGCAGAGGATTTCTATACACGAGCTGTTCAGGAATGCTTATTATTCTGAGGAAAGAAAGAATTACGTGCTGGTGGATATTTATTCCAGAGAATTGCAATACGGAATTCTGGTGTGTGATATGCCATACCGGTATTTTCATTATCTCGAGATGCTCTGCTATCAAATCAGTATTGCAATGAAGATCAAGGAATTGTTCTCGGTGCAGGAAAAACTGTTAGAGGATAAAGAGGATATGTTGCAGAAGCTTGAGAGGGAAAATTTGCTGCTTGACGATATTTCCAATAAGGATGAGCTGACAGGAATCCTGAATCGCAGGGGATTTATCACTAAGGTTGGGAATATGATGCAAAATCCTGCTCTTGCGGGAAAAAAAGCAGTTATGGTGTATGCGGACTTGAATTATCTGAAGTTAATCAATGACAGATATACTCATGAGGAAGGAAATTATGCGATCAGGAGCTGTGCGGCTGCACTTGAGTCCTCCATGGGAGCAAGCGGCGTTGCAGGCAGGATCGGCGGCGATGAGTTTGCAGGATGTGCGCTGGTCGATGAAGCAGGGGACGGGGAACAGATCAACAGACGAATTAAGGAGATTCTGACAAATGAAAATCTGAATTCCGGTAAGCCGTATGAGGTCATGGCGTCTGTGGGGACCTGTGAATTTATCATCCGTGGGGAAGTGGATGTGAAGCTTTTGATGGAAGACGCGGACGAGAAGCTCTATGAGGATAAAAGCCGGAAGGGCCCGTTTGTCGAGCGATAGGTGAAAGTACAGGGAATCCCTGTCTGCATATGAAAGAATAAGCCGCCCTTCCAATGAGATACCTGCGCAGAAACGCTGCGCTATTTAATATATTCCTTAATGGCCTCAAAACTTTCTGCACTAATCACGTGCTCCATCTTGCAGGCATCGGAAACAGCGATTTCATGATCCACACCGAGTCTTTCAAGCCAAGAGGATAAAAGCTCATGGCGTTCGTAAATCATTTCGGCAATAGCCCTGCCGCTCTCGGTCAGATAAATAAAGCCTGCGTCGGTTACGGTAATATGTTTCTTTTCACGCAGGTTCTTCATGGCAATGCTGACGCTGGATTTTTTGTAGCCCAGCTCATTTGCGATATCTACGGAACGTACGACCGGAAGCTGCCTGCTTAGAACTAAAATGGTTTCCAGATAATTTTCTGCGGATTCGTTAGTATGCATGTTTGTACCTCATATTGCAATTTTTGTTGGGTATGATAATTGCCTGTATGGCCGCTTCGCTGCGCTGCGGGCCGGTATAATGTCTCACGACATTATACCATAAATTTGTTGTTGATTCAAATATGCAAAAAAGACTTTTTTATCCACAATTTTGAAAAAATTATCAAAATCAAAAACCAAAAATATCAAAATCAAAAAAATCAAAAATATTCTGTGTCAAAAAAATCAAAAATATTCTGTTGACAATCAATAAAGACTGTGATAAAGTAACCTCTGATGCAGGGAAGCCTGCATATAACAACAAAGCAGAGTATCCACTCTCACCCTGTGGCAAAAGGCTTAACAGGTGTTTATAGATTTCCTTTTTAACAGCATATGCATGCACGGTGTGCAGCACGACGTGCAACATGATATATGGCACAATATGCAGCATATATGTAGAAAGATGCATATGCGATTATTTGAGGCAATGATAGTGGAAGGCTTGTGCTGTCCGCTTTTTTTATTTCATGGGAAAGATTTTGCATGATTCACGTGCGAAAGAATCTGCCGTCCTATGAAACAAAAAATGAATCTGCGATACAGCAGGAAATTCCGGTTTTGCCGGCGGACAAAAAAGATGTAACAATCAGGGTTTTCTTATGATGGAGGACAAAGCAATTAGCGAATTATTTATTAACGAACAGATCAGAGACAAAGAAGTACGTGTTATCGGCGAGAATGGAGAGCAGCTTGGAATTATGTCTCCGAGGGATGCCATGAAATTAGCAGAGGAGGCAGGCCTTGATCTGGTAAAGATCGCGCCCACAGCAAAGCCGCCTGTATGCAAGATCGTTGATTACGGAAAGTATCGTTATGAACTGGCCAGAAAGGAAAAAGAAGCCAGAAAAAAGCAGAAAATTGTGGAGATTAAAGAAATTCGTCTCTCACCCAATATTGATACCAACGATCTGAATACGAAAGTAAATGCAGCCAGAAAATTCCTGGAAAAAGGGAATAAGGTTAAGGTTACGCTTCGTTTCCGCGGCCGTGAGATGGCACATATGAATGCCAGCAAGCACATTCTGGATGATTTCGCAGAGAGCCTTTCCGATATCGCGGTTATTGACAAGCCTGCAAAGGTTGAGGGAAGAGCTATGGCAATGTTTTTAACTGAAAAACGCTAATCATTGTGTACAGTTAAAATAGAGTAAGAGAAACAGGAGGAAATGAACATGCCCAAAATGAAAACAAGCAGAGCAGCTGCAAAACGTTTTAAAGTAACAGGTACAGGTAAATTAAAGAGAAGCAAAGCTTATAAGCAGCATATCTTAACCAAAAAATCAACCAAGAAGAAGAGAGAGTTAAGAAAGCCGGTTATGACTGACTCTACTAACGTTAAGAATATGAAGAAGATTTTACCATATTTATAAGTCATAAGGAGGAAACAGAGACATGGCAAGAGTTAAGGGCGGAGTGAACGCTAAGAAAAAACATAATAGAGTATTAAAACTTGCAAAAGGATACAGAGGAGCAAGATCCAACCAGTATCGTGTTGCAAAGCAGTCTGTCATGAGAGCTTTGGCATCTTCTTATGCAGGACGTAAGGAGAGAAAGCGTCAGTTCAGACAGTTATGGATTGCACGTATCAATGCGGCAGCCAGAATGAACGGCATATCCTACAGCAAATTCATGTTCGGCTTAAAGAATGCCGGTGTTGATATGAACCGTAAAATGTTAGCTGAGTTAGCAGTGAACGATGCAGCCGGTTTCACAACACTTGCAGAGCTGGCAAAAAAGAATCTTCAGAAATAATTGCAGAAATGCGATCAATAGTAAAGAGAGTGTCCCGATCGGAAACGCATAATTCCCGGACACTCTCTTTTTGAATTTTATCAAATTACGTCAAGATATGGATCCGTTTTTGGGATAAAAGGTTGTCATAAAAGGACAGCGGATTTATAATACAAAAGAATGAAGAGAGAAAGGCGTGAAACAGGATGAATATGCAGAATGTGGAAGGATATACTTATGTAGACGGCGGCGTATGCGCCGCAGCAGGATTTACCGCAAACGGATGTAACTGTGGTCTGAATCCGGATAAAAATAAAAATGATCTGGGACTGATTTACAGTGAAAAGCCCTGTACGGCTGCCGCTGTCTATACGACCAATAAAGTAAAGGGCGCACCGATTCTGGTTACCCGAAAGAATCTGGAGATGACGGGAGGAACCGCGCAGGCAGTGATTGTAAACAGTAAAAATGCCAATACCTGTAATGCTGACGGAGAGGAAAAAGCCCGGAAAATGTGCGAGCTGGCTGCGGAGCAGTTAGGGCTTCGTCCGCAGGATGTGATCGTGGCATCCACCGGAGTAATCGGCCGGATTCTGCCGATAGAGCCGATTGCGGATCATGTGGAGGAACTGGCAAGGGGCCTGTCCGCAGAGGGGCATCTGAAAGCAGCCAATGCAATCATGACAACGGATACTGTTAAAAAGGAAGTGGCTGTGGAGTTTCTGCTTGACGGCAAAGTTTGTCATGTGGGCGGAATGGCAAAGGGAAGCGGAATGATTCATCCCAATATGGCAACGACCCTGAACTTTGTGACCAGCGATGTTGCAATTGACGGAGCGATGATACGGAAAGCACTGGGAGAGATTGTAAAGGTAACCTATAACTGTCTGAGTATCGACGGAGATACCTCCACGAACGATATGGTTAGTGTTATGGCAAACGGAATGGCAGGTAATGAGGTCATTACCGATGAAAATGACAGCTATGAGAAATTTAAAACCGCATTATATTTGGTTATGATGAATATGACGAGGATGCTTGCAAAGGACGGTGAAGGTGCGAGCAAGCTGCTGGAGTGTACCGTAACGGGCGCACCCGATCAGGAAACCGCCGTCATTGTGGCAAAGAGTGTGATCCGTTCTCCGCTCTTTAAGTGCGCAATGTTCGGAGAGGATGCAAACTGGGGACGTATTTTGTGCGCAATCGGATATGCACAGGCTGATTTTGAGATTGATCGGGTGGCTGTGGATATTGCATCCGAAAAAGGTACAATCTCGGTGTGCAGGAACGGTTCCGGGATTGCATTTTCGGAAGAATTTGCAAAAAAAGTACTTTCTGAGGATGAGATCTTGATCAACATTGATCTGGGGCAGGGAGACGCGCAGGGAAAGGCATGGGGCTGTGATCTGACCTATGATTATGTGAAAATTAACGGAGATTACAGATCATAAGCATTATAAGCTTTTGAGCAACTGTCAGAAAATATATTGTCATAAAAGAAAATTTGCTTTCAGTCAGAATTTTGATATGGAGGAGCAGCATGGGAGTATTATCGGAGCTTGAACCGAAAAAAGTATTTGAATATTTTGAGGCAATCTGTCAAATTCCGCATGGCTCAGGAAATGAGGCCGGGATCAGCGAGTATCTGGAGACATTTGCAGCAGAACACCATTTAGAACACAATAGGGATGGTGCGAATAATATAATTATCATAAAGGAAGCTTCCGCGGGTTATGAGAATGAGGAGCCTATTATTTTGCAGGGACATATGGATATGGTGGCCGTGAAAGAAAAGGACTGCGATATTGATATGACAAAGGACCCGCTCAGGCTGCGTGTCGACGGAGATGAGGTCTATGCGCAAGGCACCAGTCTTGGCGGAGATGACGGAATTGCGGTTGCTTATGCACTGGCGATTCTGGATGATGACAGCATTCTGCATCCGAGGCTTGAGGTGGTGATTACCACCGATGAAGAAGTGGGCATGTGCGGCGCCAGAGCAATTGATCTGTCGATGCTGAAGGGCAGAAGACTGCTCAATATTGATTCCGAAGAAGAAGGCATTTTGACTGTCGGCTGTGCAGGCGGACTTCGTGCGCACAGCACTCTGCCGGTTGACCGGGTATATAAGGCAGGTACTGTATATGAAGTGACTCTGCACGGTCTGCAGGGTGGTCATTCCGGAACGGAAATCCATAAGCAGAGAGGAAATTCGAACTGTCTGATGGGAAGACTTTTGTATGGTTTATTGGAGACCGCAGACTATTCTGTTCTGAATTTGGAAGGCGGAACGAAGGATAATGCGATTACACCGGAAACGACTGCGCAGCTGGTCGTAGAGGATTGCGATGTGCAGGCGTCGCTTGATTATATTCGTTCCTTCGAAAGTAAGCTGAAACAGGAGCTTGCCGTTCGCGACCCCGGAGTCGGGATTACCGTGCAAAAAGGCGGCCATGGAAGCTTCCTGGTGCTGGATGCATTGTCCGTCAGAAAAACAGCCGCGCTGCTGTTTACCACGCCAAACGGAGTTCAGGAGATGAGCGCGGATATACCGGGACTTGTGGAAACCAGCCTGAATCTGGGAATCTTGAAGCTGACGCAGGATACGCTGGAAGTGGACCAGTCCATTAGAAGCTCCGTAGCGTCCTCCAAGCAGATGTTAAAAGAGAAGGTTACTGCGCTTACCAATTTGGCCGGAGGAACCGTTACGTATCATGGTGATTATCCGGCGTGGGAGTACAGACAGGATTCCGCACTTCGCGACAGGATGGTGGCGGTTTATGAGCGTATGTATGGTGAGAAGCCCAAAGTAGAAGTCATTCATGCCGGGCTGGAATGCGGCCTGTTGTCTGCAAAGCTTCGGGGACTTGACTGTGTTTCTTTCGGCCCCGATCTGACGGACATCCATACCACGAAAGAGAAGCTGCACATTGCGAGTGTAAAGCGAACCTATGAATACCTGTTGTCCATATTGGCGCAAAAAGACACCCCGGAAGCAGGAAAACTGTGAGAATATGCAGACAATTTCATCATCTTCGTGGGTGCGATTGTGAATGAGACTTGAATAAAGTGGATATGCTTAAGAGGTAAATTCAAAAATCGGAAGGTGCCTATGAAGCAGAGCTTTTATTATAACGGAACGATACTTACAATGGAAGGAAAAGAGCCCCGGTATGCGGAGGCGGTGCTGGTGGAGGACGGTGTGATTTTGTCCGTCGGAGAAAAAAGTGTCCTGCAGAGGGATCTGCATGGCTCGGCCAGAATGATTGACCTCCACGGAAAGACAATGCTGCCCGGATTTGTGGACAGTCATTCCCATTTGACAGGTGCGGCATTTGAGCGCTTATTTCAAAAGGAAAATAGAATGGCGGGAGAAGGTGCGGACAGCATGGAAAAGCTGGAAGGTTCTTACTTCCGCCTTAAATCTACCAGACTTTCCAAACTTCCCGGACTTCTTCCTGCCATTCAGGAAACGGCAAAATGGTATGCCTCTTATGGGATTACTACCGTACAGGACGCCAAAGTAACGGAGATGGAAATGTATTTACTGCGTCTGGCAGGAATGCTGGGCATGCTGCCCATTGATGTGGCATGTTATTTGGTTCCCGAGCTTTGCGAGGATAACCTGCCAAAGCAATATCCTATGAAAAATCATTATTCCATGCATGTACGCCGTGCAGGCTGTAAAATTTTTCTGGATGGGTCGATTAAAGAAAAAACAGCCTGGTTGACCAAGCCATATATACGTGCGCCTAAAGAAAGCAGTGTATTCACGGCAGGGGAGGAGTTTTCTGCCGAGCTTTCTGAAAAAAACGGCAGGACATACGGCAAACAATCTTCTGAGGGAATTGAAGATTGCGGAAACTCGCTGATGACGGATGCGGAATTGTCTTCTTATATCGAGCTTTGTATTGAAAGAGACTGGCAGATCAATGCTCATGCAAACGGGGATGCTGCCATTGACCAGTTTTTGTCCTGCTACGAAGAAGCTTCTGCAAAACATCCTGCATGTCATTACCTTCGCCCGACGTTGATTCATGCGCAGACCATCAGAAAGGATCAGCTCAGGAAGTGCGCCGAGCTGGGAATTTTAGTGAGCTTCATTCCTGCGCATCTGTATCAGGCGGGAGATTTCTATATGGAGCAGTCCCTGGGAGCGGAAAGAACGGAAAAAATAAGTCCGCTTCGAACGGCGCTAAAGGAGGGCGTATCCGTTACCCTGCATCAGGATACCCCTGTGGGAAAACCGGATATGCTCTTATCCGTTCATCATGCTGTGAACCGCGTCAGCAAGGGCGGCCGAATCCTCGGACAGGAGGAACGGATTACGCCTTACGAAGCTCTGCGCGGCGTTACCATAAACGCTGCCTATCAGATCTTTGAGGAAGAACATAAGGGCAGTATCCGCGCCGGAAAGGAAGCCGATTTTGTGATTCTGGATCAGAATCCGCTTGAGGTAAAACCGGAGAAGATCAGAGATATTCGGGTCATGGAAACCATTAAAGCGGACAGAAAGATATTGTAAAAGCCTGCGAAAATGTCGGGGTTTTATTCCGGCAGCCCTTATTTTAAAAGGGATGAAAGAAATAGAGGATTGTCAGTTTATAAAATTCGTTATAAAATAAATACTAACATTTGTAGTTTTTCAATCATTAAAAGTATAATTTACAGAGGATTTCGATGAATATAGTTTGCAGGGATATCTTTCGGGCAATTTATGAGGGAAAATGGCTCAGTATTGAATATAAGAATCAAAATGAGGAAGTGACCAGATATTGGGTTGCCGTTTTGGATATCAATTTACGGGATCAATCCTTAAAGGTGGATGGACTGCATCTTGCAAAATATAGCGTTACCCGACTGAAAATTTTTATTGCTTCCATTCTAAGTTCTCATGTCATTGAGGGCTCTTTTTATAGTGAGAATATCCGGCTGAAAGAGGACATCAGATTAAATCCTCATAAATATGCAGCCGTGTTTCAAAATGTTGCAAATCTGAAGATTCTGAATTATTTGTCGGAATGTAATAAGCTTGATAATACTCCCTACAAAACGGAATACTCCCTGATTACTCATTTGGACGGGGACAGTATCAGCAAGGGATATTATTATTTAAATCAGGAGCAGTTTCAGCAGATTGTTTCCAATTTCCAATATCAGACGCAGAAAAACTCCATGAATTGCAAAATCAAACAGCTGGCGATGAATGTGCTAAGCATTCATACGAAGAAAGGCCTATATGTACTGGCTTATCGCAGCCTTATGCTGGATGTATCGAAAAAATGCCTGCGTCCGAGCATGGAGGTGACGATTTGCTCCGAATTTAGCATAAACGGGCTCAAGCAGAGCATTCGAAAATTTCTGGATGCGGATGACTATATGCTGCTTGATGATTTTGAGGCAAATCAGGAATTGATTAAGGATAAGCTTACGAAGCAGAATCCGCAGATCAATGGCGTGGATGATATGCCATATCTGATTGCCATCGGCCATGATATGATTCTGGATTTGCATAGTGAATATGCCGGAATTGAAACAATGTATGAACAAAACATGCAGACAGTTCCGATTCGTGCATTTTTCGGTGACTTAGTAGCGGCATCGAAAAACAAAAAAAATTATCCGATTACATTACTTGACAGAAAAATAAATCTGGATCAGCTGCTCGCCATTCATAACGCGATGAAATATCCGCTGACTTACATACAGGGACCTCCGGGAACAGGAAAGACGAATACCATTGTCAATGCTATTATAACCGCTTTTTTTAATGAACGGACTGTTCTTTTTACGTCTTACAATAATCATCCGATTGAAGGCGTTTTCAAGAAACTGACCTCCATAGAATATGCAAGCAAGGGGAAAGTTCCCTTTCCGGTCGTCCGACTGGGAAATGATGAGGTGGTCGCGGAGGCAATGGATTATATGAAAGTCCTGTACGAAACTACCAGAGAAATCAAGGTTTATGAAGGAACGCTGGAACGCAATAAGGACGATAAAATTCTGAGAACCGGGAAGCTGACGGAGCTGCTGAAGGAGCATGAGGAAAAGCTTGATCTTCTGGAGCGCAAAGAAGCAATCGAAAAGCTGATGGCCTCCAATCATCATCTGACCTTTCAGACTGAACTGCAGGGTGAGCAGCTGTATCAGGTCAACAAACGCTTAAACGAAATCGGGGAGATTCGTGATGAAGATGCTATAGCGCTTGTGATGGAGGATGAAGAGGAATTCAGAAAATATCTGTATTATACTTCGGCAAAGTACATCAAAAGGCTGAGCGAACCCAAAAATGAAGAACTTTTGCGAATCCTATATCTGGAAGACAGAGAAAACAGAATCGCAGAATTTAATAGGTATATCAAAAAAGAAGAAAATGTAAAAAAATTCATTCGGATTTTTCCGATTGTAGCGACGACTTCCATATCCGCACATAAAATCGGTGAAGCTAAGCCGTATTTTGACATGACGATTATGGATGAAGCCAGTCAGGGAAACAACGCGGTTTCGCTGGTCCCGATTATTCGCGGCAAAAACCTTATGATGGTGGGAGATCCCCAGCAGCTTAGTCCTGTCATTGTTCTGGACCCCAAAATCAATGAAAAGCTGCGAAAAATCTACCATGTATCCGATGAATACGATTATATCAAAAATTCAATTTATAAAACCTTTCTTGCCAGTGATTCGGTCAGTGAGGAGATTCTGCTGAGCCGTCATTACCGCTGCCACGAGAAAATCATCGGTTTTAACAACAAAAAGTATTACAACAATAAATTAGTGATCAGGACCGAATGTGATGAAAAGCGTCCGCTGGTCTTTTGTGACGTGCCGGAAAACAAGTCCTATTATAAGAATACGGCGCCGGAGGAAGCTTATGAAATCGTGCGTTATGCACAGTTACATGAGGACAAAAATATAGGCGTCATAACTCCTTTTGCGAACCAGAAGGAATATATCAATGAGTTGTTAAAGGAAAAGAATTTAACCAATGTGAGCTGCGGAACCGTGCATGCTTATCAGGGAGATGAAAAGGATGTCATTCTTTTTTCGCTGGCATTGACGGACAAGACCTCCGCGGGAACTTATCACTGGCTTAAAAATAATAAGGAGCTGATCAATGTTGCAACCTCAAGAGCCAGAAATCAGCTGATTATACTCGCCAGTGAAAAGGAGTTAAAAAGACTGCACGATCATGAATCAGATGATCTGTATGAGCTGGTTGAGTATGTCAAGACAAACGGCGTTTCGCAGGTAACCTCCAAGGCGCCGCAGTCCCGGGCGCTTGGCATTAGGCCTTACAGCACGGAAACCGAAACCGCATTTCTGGAGAACCTGAACCATGCGCTTGACAATGTCCTCAACACCAGGCGAAAATGTGTGGTGAAAAAGGAAGTCAGCATTGCGCAGGTTTTTAACAACAATACAAAGTACAACGATTTGTTTTACATGGGACGCTTTGATTTCGTAGTATATGAACGTGACCACCTCAAAAATGAACTGCCCATTCTGGCAATTGAGCTCGATGGCAAGGAACACTACGAAAATGACGTTGTCATGGAACGTGACAGAAAGAAAAATGAAATCTGTAAAAACCACGGCTTTGAGCTGATCCGGATTGAGAATACATATGCAAGACGCTATAATTATATTAAGGAAATTCTGATTCGGTATTTTAATGGAGTGAAGGGATACTGATAAAGGTCATTTAACTTTTTCATGAACCTTTTTCATGAACCTTTTTCATGAACCTTTTTCATGAACCTTTTTCATGAACCTTTTTCATGAACTGGAGCGGGCGCTGTTAAAGTCGCAGGGCCGCACATGGGATAGCGTCCCGATTCCGAAGCTTGGAGTAGAGGATCTGGATTCCGGTGCAATCGGACTGTTCAAAAAGAAGGCTCTGGAAAGGCGTCCTCACTAAGGGCTTTTAATCCTTAAAAGAATAACGGCATAGCTGGCAATACGCTGGTTATGCCGTTTTCTCTTGCGCATCGGGGATTTCAACTGCCCCGATATAATTCCAGTAAATGACGATAGTCTGTTTCTTTGTTCGTGTACCCGGCACCTTTTCCGGCTGTAGAACCTCGATCTTCTCCACAAAGGAGCGGATGATCTCTGCGCTCAGTTCCGTGATATCCGTGTACTTACGCACCATCACAAGGAAGGAGTCCGTATTCAGCCGCTGCTCTTTGGCGGAATCGATGAATTCAGTCAGTTCCGTTTTACGGGCTTCCAGCTGCTTTTGCTCCGCCTCATAGGATGAAGACATCCGGGCATAGCGTTCATCACTGATCTTACCCTCCACATTGTCCTCATAAAGCCGTTGCATGCCAGAATTGCACACAGGGCTGCGTCCGCCTCACTGTGGCTCTTTCCGTCCGGGATGATGCCGTCCCACAGTGCCTTGAACTTCTCGCTCTGTTTGGAAGTTGCGACCTTTGTCAGCACAGAGGCATCTGAAAGGTAGCTCCCCGGAGCTGGTACAGGGGATGTCGGTATTTCCGGCCTTACCATATATTTCTCAAGTACATCCGCCAGAGCGTCCGTCCTCTCCTCGATGCCCGTGCCGCTGATAGTGTTTCCTGTAACGGTGAGAAAATGGCCGGTATGACCTGCAACGTAAACCTCCAGCTTGATCTTGCGATTATTGATGTAATAACGGGTCTTGTCATAATTCGGGAGGCTGGCCTTGAACAGAATCCGTACTCCGGTTCCGGATGGGCTGTATTCGGTATAGCTGTCCATCCGAGTGATGATGTCCTCGGCCATATCTGTAAGCACGCCATTCTCAACGCAGTGGTCGATATCAATGGCACAGATATCGTCAAACACGCCAATGCCGATGCCGTCATACCCGCTTCTGTGGTTGACAGCAGTATTGAAATCCGTAAATGAGGCTCTGTTCGTGGGATCGCCTTTGAAGCCGTTTGTCTTATATGGAACTTTGGTCAGGCCATCATCCCGTTCTTCATATTTCCAGAGGCAGAACAGGCCTCGTTCCTTTAATTCCTGCGGCAGCTTTTCGTACATATCGT
>CAYTIH010000060.1:0-13142 GCA_964437825.1 uncultured Clostridium sp.
TAAAGTTACCCGGAGTGATCTCGTTACGGAAAGATTTTCCGATCTGACCGATCCCGAACGGAAGCTTCTTTCTGCTGGTTCTCTGAACATTTTTAAAGTTGACAAAAATACCCTGCGCCGTTTCGGGTCTTAAGTAAATGGTATTCTTGGCATCCTCGGTAACGCCCTGAAAGGTCTTGAACATCAGATTAAACTGACGGATATCGGTAAAATTATGCTTTCCGCAGGTAGGACAAGGAATGTTATGTTCTTCAATAAAGTTCTTCATCTGCTCCTGAGTAAAACCGTCAACGGGGCCCGCCAGCGCAATTCCCTTTTCCTGCGCATAGTCTTCAATCAGCTTATCCGCGCGGAAACGCTCATGACACTCCTTACAATCCATCAAAGGATCGGAAAAGCCTGCAAGATGTCCGCTGGCAACCCATGTCTGCGGATTCATCAGGATGGCACAGTCCACGCCCACATTATGAGGATTTTCCATGACAAATTTCTGCCACCATGCTTTTTTTACATTGTTCTTTAACTCTACGCCAAGAGGGCCGTAGTCCCATGTATTCGCAAGTCCTCCGTAAATCTCGGACCCCGGATATACAAATCCTCTGGCCTTAGACAGCGCAACGATTTTTTCCATTGTTTTTTCCATAATCTTCTCCTATCCGCTTTATTTAAAAATCACGCAGTGTAATATGACATCTGCGTCATTTTCCGGCTCCTGCTCCGCAAGCAAAACCTCATAAGCATTCACCAGCGTATCCTCCGGTTCCAGATAAGCAATCTTGGCATATCCGCGAATATTGGAGGGATCCTCGGTAATGACAATATAGCTGTCCGGAATCGTCTCAAGCTCCGCTTTTCCTATCACATTCTCCTGATCGGAGGCATCCATCATTTGAAGCTTTGTCAGATCATATCCTGCAGCAACGGCCTCCCTGATGGTTCCGTAAAAAAAGATTTCGTTATTGAACGCCTGATAATCTTCGGCAGACCGGTACGTAATCGAAAGATTAATCTTTCCGTCCAAAAGCTCGCTCTTGTCAAGCACCACCGCTTCCTTTCCCGCCTCAGTATTATATGCTTCAATCTTCGAGCCGATCAGCGCCTGTAAATCCTCAAAGGAATAAAGCGTTTCGTCAAACGCCTCTGAAACATATCCGACAAAGCTGCCGTTTTCTTTTATGATAATTGTACTTGTATCTGCTGACAGAGACTGCTTCTTCTCACAGCCGGACAAGCAAATCACCGCCAGCAAACATACTGCCGCCATACGAATGATTCTGTGCATACATTTTTCCTCTTTTCAAAACTTCTACTATTATATATAAAAAAAAACGCTATTTCAACCTTAAACTTGTATTTTCAGCTGTCAACCAGCAAAACTTGTATTTTCGGTTACAAACGTCTGATATTTTGGCCGATGCATGTCAGACTCCGTACTTTACAATCATTCTATTTAGTTTTTTTCCAAACGGCTTTCTCATCACCAGTAAAAATACCACATTGGACACGGCGTATGCAGCCGTGTACGGCACCGCTGCCGCAAGCGCAGCCATATAGGCCGCAATTTGAAAGCCGTCATAGAGCCACAGCACGGTCCAAATATCCATCAGAAAAGAGTAGAGAACGCCCGCCAAGATTCCATAAAGTACCAGACACACCCTGCTTCTTTTCAAGGGTCCATGGAGAGCTCCTGCAAAAAGCCCAAGTATTCCAAATGCAAACATCTGAAACGGCGTCCACGGTCCCTGTCCAAAATAAAAATTGGAAATCACGGCGGTCAGCGCCCCGCACAAAAATCCTGCCTCGCCTCCCAGATACATACCCGTCAATACGACAATGGCAGTTACCGGCTTAAATCCGGGCAAGGCTGCAAACAGAAATCTTCCCAATACGGAAAGCGCCGTCATAACTGCAATCAGCACCACTCTGCGTATATGCGTCTTCTTCCGATCAAAGCCCGAAACCAAAAACAGGCAGGAAAGCACTGCAATCCCCAGAGAAACAAAGGCATACCGCTTCTCATGAAAGACAAAAACTCCGATCAGCAAAGCAAGAATACACAGCAAAAGAAACAGCGGAATTTTCAGATATGGACTTTTACCATATTTTTTCATGCCTGCTTCTCCTCTTTATGCTCCGTTTTCCTGTGGGCGGCACAAGCCTCATATAGTTCCTCACTCGTAACCACATCCTCATAAAATCCTTTTGCGATTCTGGCTGCGGCTGTTGTATAAAATCGGTTTCCCTGAAAGAACCGCTTCGTTTCCTCCAAAGATATCAGACTTCCCCTGAAAAACAACCCGCATCTGTCGGCACAGCTTGAAGCAAATTCCGGATCATGTGTTACCAAAAGAATCGTTGTCCCCTTTTTCTTTTCCTCCAGAAGCCTTTGCCTGATCCGCTCCTTTGCCGATACATCCAGTCCCTTGGTGGGCTCATCAAGCAGCAGTATCTCTTTATCCCCCGCTAAAACCTTGGCGAGTCCAAGCAGCTGTTTTTCACCGCCGCTTAAATCATACGGATGACAATGTTCCAGCTTTTTGAACTCCTCCTGCTGCCCGTTTAAGGCGCCGACAAGCGACAGTTCCTTAGAAACGGTATCAGCAACAAACAAGGTTTCGATATCCTGCGGAAGATACCCGATCCGAGCCGCATTTTCTGCATTCATGCGCTTCCCGTGTATCAGCAGTTTTCCCTCCTGAGGCTTTAATATACCCGCCAGCATCTTCAAAACCGTTGTCTTGCCTGATCCGTTGCTGCCAAGGAGACAGACAAGTTCACCGGCACGGATTTTCACGGAAGTTCCCCGGAGGATATCCGCTCCCTGTCTTTCATACCGAAACCAGACATCCCGAAGCTCCAAAGCCGCCTCCGGCTCCTTTCGGAAAACACGTATGCCTGTGATCTGGTCTGCTTTCTCAGAATGCCCCGTTTCAAAAGGTTCCTCACCCAAGCGCCCTGTCTTCAAAGGTCCTGTTTCAAAAGGTTCTGTTTCAAAATGCTCCAACAGATACTGTCTGCCCTCGCTGACTGTCAGCGGGCAGGCTGCCTTCCGGGATGTACTTTCGAACTGCCGAAACAGCCTCACCGATTCAGGCAGTGCCCGATACACCGGCAGGCATTTCGGTATCTGTCCCGCCGCTATGTTCGCAGTCTCATCGGCGATCACGTTTCCGTTCTCCATGACCATTACCCGGTCCGCCATACACATGGTTTCCTCCAGCCTGTGCTCCGCCAAGATCACAGTAATTCCAAGCTCCCGGTTCAGCTTATGCAGAACATTCAGAAAATTCCGGGCGGCAATGGGATCCAGCTGCGCCGTCGGCTCATCCAGAATCAGGACGCGGGGATTCATAACCATCACGGAGGCCAAATTCAAGAGCTGCTTTTGCCCGCCGGACAACTCCTCCACCTTTTTCTCATACCATTCATCAATTCCGAAATATGCGGATATCTCGGCCACACGCCTGCGGATTTCCGAAGGCGGCGCTCCGAGATTTTCCAGTCCGAACGCCATCTCATGCCAAACCTTATCGGTAACACACTGGTCGCTTGGATTCTGCATCACAAAGCCGATACCGCCCGCAGTTTCTCTATCCGGCCACTCACAAAAGGGCTTTCCTTCAAATAAAATATCGCCTGAAAGCTCCCCTGACGGCTGCAGCTCCTTTTTGAGCAGCAAAAGCAGGGTGGACTTCCCGCACCCCGTTGCCCCGCACAAAAGGACAAAGCTTCCCTGCAAAACGGTAAAAGAAATATCATGCAGTATTTCCACGGATTTCTTTGCCCGTTCTCCTGTTTTCTCATCATACGGATAATAACCAAATGTCAGATGACTGACCCGATACAATTCCATGCTTCCGTTC
Source organism: uncultured Clostridium sp. (assembly GCA_964437825.1). Lineage (GTDB taxonomy): Bacteria > Bacillota > Clostridia > Lachnospirales > Lachnospiraceae > JBJFCE01. Next base: position 3,864 of record CAYTIH010000060.1, read on the forward strand.
CTTTTCATGATATTACGAAGCCTTCCGTGACTGCCGCCTGCCGAAACTCCTCTGCGGCTTTGCAGACCGGATTTGTCTTTTGACTCTGCCATAAAGCTGATATCCAGGCAGTATCAGACATAAAAACAAATACGCCGCATAGACAGCAAGCCCGGACAGCTTAAAGTGCGGCAGTATCATTGCCGGATAAAAAATCATATCCATCCTTCCGCTTCCGATCACGGCAAGTACAAACAGCGCCGGCAGAAGCATGCTCCCCGTCAGCAGACAGTCCACGCTGCGCATCCGCATATCCATATACTGACTGCGCTTCCCGGTTCCGTATCCTCTGGCCTGCATGGAATCCGCCGTATCCATAGAGTGCTCAAAGGCCCATGTTACCATGGCAGAAAACAAATACAGCCGGGCACGTACCCGGTCAATCAGCGTATTTTCCCGGTATAACCCCAGCAGCTTTTGACTCTCCCATGTTTTGACCATCTGCTTTTGAAACATGGGAACAAAACGCAGTACCATGGAGCACAAAAGAGCCGCTTTGGGCGAAATCCGTCCGAGCAGATAAATGATTCTGTCACTGGTCATCATCACGGAAAGACTCCTGCACCAAAGCAGGATTCCCGCCATCATAAGCGCCGTTACAGCGCCGTAAATAACAGCCTCCATCGTAATCCGGCTGCCGTTGATATAGAATAAAACCGTTTCCCCGTTATGATTAAACAGCGGATACAAAAGCAGCAGCGCCAGAAATAAAATCAAAATCCATCTCCAACCCTTCGCCTCTCTGCGACCTCCTATAACCGTACGAAAGCATAACGCTCCCAAAACCGAGATTCCCTGCAGCAACGGGTTTACGCAAAACATTGCCGGAAGCATGACACAGAGAAAATAAACAAACAGGGTCATCGGATGTAATCGATCAATTCTGTCCGTCATCCCCCACATCCTTTCCAAGATCGGTCGTATAAACCCACAAAATCCGGTCTCCCTCCGATACCGGATATTCTCCGCTCCCGACGCCGGGAAAAACGTCATTTACCTGATACATCCAGCCCGACAAATCACCGAAATCAAATTCATAAAGATAGGCAATTCCTTCCACATAGATAAAACCATGGGACAGCGTATCTCCCGTATATTCCAGTTGTATGTCATAAAGCCGCGCAGCCTCCTGAAGTACGTCAAAGGCACTCGCACCTTCCCAAACAGACAGGTCTGTCCGCGACAAAATCACACCGTCCTGCGGAATGTAATCCTTCTTTCCTGCCACAGTATCACACCTGATTTCTACCGACACCTCTATGGTCTCTGTGCGGTCTGCAGCGGATTCTCCTGACAAATAGGACTCCCTTGACTGAATCCGTACAAACCAAATCAACAAAAGAAGAATTGCCGCTGCCAGTCCGGCCCCTGCCAGACGCTTGATTGTTGCCTTTTTCTTTATCATAAGAACGATGAAATAACAAATCAACCCAGCTGCTGCAATTCCTGTCAGAATCCATCGAATATCCGCCGGGCCCTGCACGAAATCCCCGGTTTCTGAAATTTCCGTATTCGAAGTGCGTTCATAGGAAGCAAAATCAAACAGAAAGCACAGGTTATGTTCAAAACGCAGGATTGCAGAAAGCGCATAGAAGGCCTGTGACGTTGCCATATCATTGGGCAGTCCGTCCAGCGTATGAAGAAAGCTTCCGTCCGCATTCCGGTATTTCATAAGACCGTCATAAACGGTATGCCCATCCTTGATAAAGGCTTCCTCCGTTAGCGGATCCCTGTCCAGAGCGCAAAGAGCCAGAATTACCTGCGCCGTGCTTTCGCAGCAGGGATTCCCATAGCTTTCAAAATCGCCGTCCGAAAGCTGTTGTTGCGACAAGAATTCCATCGCCAGATCCACAGCCTCCGTGACCTGCTGTACGCACTGCTCCGAAACTTTTGCCGAAGACTGATAATAGGGCGAAAGCGCCTGTACGGTCATCGCGGTTACATCCACATCACCGGTTTCTGCCAAAAGCGCAAAGCCCCCGTCCGGGCACTGCTCTTTTAGCAATTCCAGGATGATTTCTTCTCTGGAAATCTTTTCACTATTCAGTGTTCCCCCGTCCAGCATCAGCAGTCCGTAAATATAGGTCATAATGCCTTTTTGTCCGATCGTGTCATTCAGACACGCCTCCAGCGCCGGATTCTCCGCTCCCAGTGCTTCCAGCGTCATTGCCGATTTCTGTAAGGACGAGGGCGGGACTTCCTCCGGACACTGTAACGCCTCCTGCAAAGCCTTGATATAAGCCTTGAAGTCATATTGTGCATATGCATCTTCATATCCCCGTAGCCCCAGAATATAAGATTGTACCACGCCGCTCAATGCGTTCCCGGAATATCCAAGATCCAGAAGCTCCCGGACATCCGAAACCCCATATTGCCCGCACTGCCACTCCAGAATCTGTTCCATCGCACCTTCAATTTCCTGCACAACCGCTTCCTGATTTTCCTCCTGTGCCTGTAGTTTAACAGGCGATACGGATAAAACAAGACAAATCATGCTGCAAAAAGCTGCGAGATATCCGGTTATTCTGCTGCGGAAAAATTTGATATACATATGCTGCGATCTTCCTAACATAGATTTATTGTAACACAAAAAGGGTTCTCTGATTTATTGAACCCTCTTTGATTATGGACCGGTATTTATTTTGAATGATATTTATTCGGCTTCTTCAGCTTCATAGATTTCATAAGCAAAGGTATAAACATCCCCGTCCGCTACCGGCTGAGAATCCACACCGTAAGCGCCGTACTCACCGTTTACATATAAGGACCAGTATGCTCCGTCCGCATCATAATCCGCAACAGCTCCGTTCACGGTTGTCACATAATATCCCCAATCGGACATATAACCGTCGATGGAAAAACCATCAATGTCAAACAGGGCGTCATATAAAACTTCCGCATCGGTTGCAGTTTCATAGCTTTCCGTATTTCCCTCTGCGTCCGTTACCTCTATTGTGATGTTCTTTTGTGCCGCATCATCGGAGCCGCTCTCCGTTTCCTCTGCCACATATACTTCGTATGCAAGCGTGAAGGTATCCCCGTCTGCCACCGGCTGGGAATCCACTCCGTAGGAACCATACTCACCATTAACATAAATTGACCAGTATGCTCCGTCCGCATCATAATCCGCAACAACTCCGTTTACTGTGGTAATATAATATCCGTAATCGGATTCATATCCGTCAAGGGTAACCTCAGGCACATCCTGCAATGCGTCATACAAAAATTCCGCCTCTGTTTGTGCCGTATAAGCAGTTACATTTCCCTCTGCATCCTTGACCTCAACCGTGATGCTCTTTGCTTCTGCAGCATCATCCTCCGCCGCATCCTGAGCGTTCTCCTCATCAGCCTGCGCTGTATCGGCGGCAGCAGGCGTTTCTGTTACCTGCGCATCCGCTTTTGTGTCGTCCTGACCTGCGCATGCAGTCAACCCTGCTGCCATAACGGTCATCATGAACGCCGCCAGAGATTTCTTTAACAGTTTCTTCAGTTCTTCTTTTTTCATAATCTTATTCTCCTCCTGAATGATTGCTTCCGAACACAAAAAAGGACCCTCTTTCAGACGGTCCCGATTTTATGCATACCAACATACAGCCTGCATTTTCCTGTGAAAAAAGCAGAAAAACACAGACTCCTTCGTATTTTCCATGGCATTGTTTTCGGTTCCGGCAAAAACAACTGTATATGTCCATGTATCTGACTTATCAGCCGGTTACGGATCGCATAACATAAATTCGAAATACTTCGTCTGCCATCCAATAACCGCCGCATCACAGTGACCGACTCGCCGGGCTTCTCACCCGATTCCATGTTCCTGCCTATGCCCCGATTCCGTCAGGCTTAACCCCGTGTCCGATCAGTCCAAGGCCGGTACATATACATCTTTCATAAAAAACTATTATGAAACTTCCTTCCTGTTTTGAAAGCGTACTTAGAATAGCACACTATTTCAAAATATGCAACCGAGAAAAAGAGCGAATATACTCCTCCGTCTCTGCGACATCCTGTGCTTTTAAAATTCCGATATCAAAATAAGCGCCGGATTCCAATGCTCACTCCATTGCAATCAAGCGCTCTCCTTAGCTGAATTATATATCGTTATTTATTTTGAAAACTTTAGATCATGAAAAATTGTCAAGTGCGGTATCTTCTTCATAATTCCCGCATCAATCTTGTTTTCAATCATATGCTGTTATAAACTCAATTCCTTTAATACCTCAAGACTCTTGAATTTTCTGTCTATGTATCTGTCGCGATACCTGTCCATGATGCCTGCCAGTTCTTCCAGAACGCTTTCATTGACCACAAAGGTATAAAGCTTTTCGATACTGCTGCCCGTAATATAATCCACTGTATATCCGGTAGCTTCCTGATAAACACGTCCGTCCGCTGCGGGCATTCCCGGAAACTCTCCGTTTAGTACCATTGCCTTCATTTCAAACACGTAACGAACCAGCCTCCTCGGAAGGCTGTTCTTCAAAAGCGCACGCAGAGACTGATACAACAGCTTAAGCATCTGTGTTTCATCACTGTTTTCATGTGTATAGTAATCCATCATTTCCAGAAAATACATACCGTAATAAGCGCCCTCCACATCCATTCGAAGTTCTTCAAAATAATTGGAAATATCCGCTTCTACCAGATTGTAAGAGGTTCTGCCGACATACATTTTAAAGCTCCCGAAGCAAAACAAATTGGTCGCGGCCATCAGTCTGTTATTCTGCCTTCTGGCGCCTTTTGCATAGGCGGTTATCTTTCCTCTTTCTTTGGTGAGGATACAGACATGTCTGTCATATTCCCCTACCGGAATTGATTTTAAGATCATTCCCGTAACTATCAGAAAATCCTGCATGTTCCTTCACCGTACTGCCGCCGTTCGTTCGATCCGGCGCTTCCCTTACTCCTGATTGTTCTTCTTCCTGATGCATATAGTCCTGCCTTGCCGCGCACTCTGCCCGAAACTCCAGATAATCCTCGATCCTTCCGCTCCCCATGAATTTTTCCCAGTAATCATCCTGTCTCATCACACGCGCCCCCTATTCGTATTCTATGCCTTTAGGGTTTGCGTTTTTCCCTTTTCTATTCGTGCAAAAAAAGATTTCCCCGCTGCCATTTCATCCCTGCATGGCAGCCCGCTTTTCGGCCGGATTTATATCCAGTTACATATCCAGTCTGACTATCTTACTAAAGCTGAATATCGCTCTTTTGATAGCCGAAATTTTTTAGTAAGAAATCGCTGTCACGCCAGTCTTTCTTGACCTTCACCCACAGCTTTAGATTGACCTGACATTCAAGCAGGTCTTCGATTCCCCTTCTGGCATTCGTTCCGATCTTCTTGAGCATGGAGCCGCCCTTTCCGATAATAATGCCTTTATGGGAATCACGCTCACAGATAATGACAGCCTGAATCTCCACGATATTTTTTTTGAAATCCATGCTCTCTATCGTAACGGCAATCCCGTGGGGCACCTCTTCATCCAAAATCCGAAGCGCCTGCTCCCTGATTAACTCCGCCACAATCTGGCGCTGCGGCTGATCCGTAATCGTATCCTCGTCATAAAAAGCCGGTCCGCAGGGCAGATACTGCATGATACATTTCAGCAGTTCATCCGTATTCGTTTTCTGAAACGCGGACACGGGTACGATTTCCGCAAAGTCCATCTCTTTACGGTAGGCATCGATAATTCCGAACAAATCATTTTTTTTCACGGTATCAATTTTATTGATCACCAGAATGACCGGCGTTTTCACATGCTTTAACCGGTTTAGGATATGCTGATCCCCCGCTCCGATCAAGGCGGACGGCTCAACCAGCCACAAAATGACGTCCACACCGTTTAAGGTCTGCTCCGCCACTTTGACCATATAATCGCCGAGCTTGTTCTTGGCTTTATGAATTCCCGGCGTATCCAGAAAGACGATCTGTCCTTCCCCGCTGGTATAAACAGTCTGAATCCGGTTTCTGGTTGTCTGCGGTTTATTGGAGGTAATCGCGATTTTCTGGCCAATCAACGCATTCATCAGAGTTGACTTTCCCACATTCGGTCTTCCGATCAGAGTGGCAAACCCTGCCTTATGCTTCTCGTTCATTTGTTTTCCTCATTCTTCCATGTATTTTCAAAAGGTACGGTAATCTACGCTGTCAACCGTCTCTTTAATGGAACAAATTCTCCATATTCAAAAACAGCTCCGCATTTTTCCTGATTTCTTCTTCATTGCCGACAACGCACAGGCAGTCATCCGATAAAAATGCTTCTATATACTTTGCAAGTCCCCGGATGTCCTCAGCGGTAACGTTTAACACCTCATCACGCTCCTTCTGCATTTCCTCATATTCATACTGACACAGATAGGAAACCATGGACCTTGCGCCCTTTGCGGCAGGGGTAAGCGGGATATCCATTTCGGAAATCGTTCCGATAATATACTTGGTCAGTTCTCTTTCATCCGCATCAAAATGCTTCAGATAATCCACTGCCCCCCGGTATATGTCAATGGTTTTTTTCAGGTTCGGATCCCGGTACGACACAAAATAGCTGTCCCCCATCCGGCTGAAATTGCTCATGCAGCCATAAGCTCCGCCCTTCACTCTGACATTGATCCACAGATAATCATATCCCATCATGGTTCGAAGCACCCGAAGCGCACCGGTATAGGGCAGACCCTTGCGGCGATAATTACCTGCGCGGCAGACATACTGCACCTTGCCTGCGGTAAAGAAGCCTTCATTTTTCTTTACGGGCTTTACATCAAAAATTTCCTTTTTCACCGGCTCCGTATGAAGCTCCTGTTTGAACGCAGAAAGCAGAACCGGAATATTGGAATACCCTTTCTCCTGCGCCGTATAATCCAGCATCAGGTTTTCCGGCCTGAAAAGGGATGCTGCGGTCAGCATTAATTTCTCCGTCAGCTCCTGTTTGCAAGCCTCAAAATCATCATCCAGTTTCTCAAGCAGCCTGAAATAAGCAATCCCGTTTGTCTGATCCATCACGACGCCGGTCTGGGAAAAATAGGACAGAGCATGACTGGCTGCAAGGGAATGCCCTGCACTCATCATATCCGCCTGCATTCTGGAACGGTTTTCCGCAATGATCTCCCGTAATCTGTCCGTATCATCCAGCCTGGAATACAGCATAAGCTCCCTCATCAGCGCAAATGCATCGGGAAGCTTCTCGTAAAAGGCCTTGACCTTGACCTCAAAAGTCACCTTGAATTCTTCCACATTCTTTGCATTTGTATAGGTATTCATACCGACAGAAAAGCCTCCGGTATTTAAATTAATCTCATTATTCAGATCCGCATAGGAATAGTGCTCCGTATCAAGATAACCAAGCACTGCCCTTAATAGGCCTGCATAAGGATACAGGTCCGCCGGAAGTCTGCTCATGTCAAAAACGAATTTCACATAGCCGATCCCATTTGTAAAGATGTCATGGAACAGGATCTTGGTATCGTCAACGCCCCGGACATCATTCACAATCTTAGCCGCTTCCCTGGTCATATCCTCCCGTTTCAGCAGAGGAATTTTTTCCAGATCCTCCTTGGCATCCACGGACTCCTGATAGGCATGAAGCTCATGTGTCTCGGTAATGATGCTTTGAAGCTCCTGCTTTGAAAGAGATGCCTTATATGCCGCCAATTTTTCGGACAACTCCCGGTCCTTTTTGGCTGTCAGGCCCTTTTCGGGCTCTAAAATAACCATCGTGGAACGTTTACTGTGAAGCAGATACTCCGTGATCAGTTTTTCATAATAATCCGTCCCGATCCTGCTGCGCAAAAATGCAAACGTTTCGTTGGCCTCCACATGGATGAATGGCTTTGTGTCATCATACAGCCAGCTGTCAAGCATTTGAAGTCCGTACATCAATCCCTTGGGATAAGAGCCGAAATCAGCCTCCCTGTATCGAAATTCAAAAATGTTGATTGCGGCCTGCAAAGCCTTCCTGTCGATTCCATGCTCCGCCTGGTTCCTAAGCACCTCACGAATGGTATTCAGAAATTCATCCTTTTTGGCAGTGCTGGTATCCTTTGCCGTAACGGAAAAGTAGGGCTGCAAAATTCCGTTATCAAAATAGCTGTCCACATCCTTGCCGATTCCCTTTTCGATCAGCGCCTGCTTTAAGGGTGCACCCGGCGCAGAGCAAAGCGCATAATCAAGTACCTGAAACGCCAGATACAGGTTTCTGTCAAGGCTGGTGCCAACGGCAGTATTATAGGTCAGATATGACGCATCTTCCCCGGATTCTCCGTCGGTAATGGAATATGTTTTGATGATCTCATGAATCTCGCCGTCCTCGAAATCCTGCTGCATTTTAATTACAGAATCCACATCCAGCATATCATACTTACTCAGATATTCTTCATCGATCCATGCAAGCTTTTCCGCCATATCCATGTTTCCGTACAGATAAATATAGCTGTTAGACGGATGGTAATAGGTTCTGTGGAAATTCAGGTAATCTTCATAAGTAAGCTGCGGGATTACGTCCGGATCACCGCCGGATTCCACGCTGTAAATCGTATCGGGAAAAAGAGAATTCAGTACCTCTCTGGAAAGCACATCCTCAGGGGAGGAAAATGCTCCCTTCATTTCGTTATAAACAACGCCGTTAATAATCAGATCGCTCTCCTGATCCTCCAGTTCATAATGCCATCCTTCCTGCCGGAAGATTTTCTCGTTTTTGTAAATATTGGGATGAAAAACGGCATCCAAATATACATCACACAGATTCTGAAAGTCTTTATCATTGCAGCTTGCCACAGGATAAACCGTTTTGTCCGGATAGGTCATAGCGTTTAAAAAGGTATTTAACGAGCCTTTTGCAAGCTCCACAAAAGGGTCCTTGATCGGGAATTTCTCGGAACCGCACAGTACGGTATGCTCAATAATATGGGCTACTCCGGTCGAATCCTTCGGCGGAGTCCGAAAGCCGATGTAAAATACTTTATTTTCATCGTCATTGGACAGTAACGCAACTCTTGCTCCTGTTTTTTTGTGACGAAGCAGATAGCTGTCAGAATTCAAATCCTCGATTCTGCGTTTTTCGATGAGTTCATATGTTTGTAATTCTTCTATTTTCATGCTTTTCTCCATTCTAAAGTTTTATCCGCGGCACATATCATGTCTTTCGACATGATAGCAACTGTATGGCCGCTTCGCGCCGCTTGTTTTTCTTTTGCGCTTATATTACCATGTTCACTCGCAAGCCCGCACCTTCGGTGCTTTATCGTCTGCTTCGC
>CAYTIH010000061.1:0-12873 GCA_964437825.1 uncultured Clostridium sp.
CTGGATGCATAATGCATTCTTGAATATTGATAATAGGAAAATGAGTAAGTCGCTTGGCAATTTCTTTACCGTAAGAGAAATTTCCGAGAAATATGATTTGCAGGTGCTTCGTTTCTTTATGCTGTCTGCGCATTACAGAAGTCCGCTTAATTTCAGTGCGGAGCTGATGGAAGCGGCAAAGAGCGGACTTGACAGAATTGTTACCTGCGCTCAAAATCTGGCTTATTTGGGAAATAAGGCGCAGGCGCCTCTGACCGAGGAGGAGCAAAGGCTCATGGAGGAAGCAAAGCAGTATATCGTCCGTTTTGATGAAGTGATGGATGATGATTTTAATACTGCGGATGCCATTTCCGTAGTCTTTGAACTTGTAAAATTTGCAAATTCCAATACATCGGAGAAATCCTCAAAAGAATTTGCAGACGCCCTGTACCGAGAGCTTTTTGAGCTTACCGATGTTCTGGGGCTGATCATTGAGAAAAAAGAAGAGATTCTCGATTCCGAGATCGAACAGCTGATTGCAGAGCGTCAGACAGCAAGAAAGGAAAAGAATTTTGCCAGAGCGGATGAGATTCGCGCTGAGCTTTTGAAAAAAGGCATCGTATTAGAGGATACCCGAGAGGGAGTAAAATGGAAGAGAGCCTAAAGATATATTCCAAAATCAGGGAAGTATTTCAGATGGGAGAGGTGGATGTGAAAACATATTCGCCTCTCACTCTTGCGTTTATCGGGGACTGTATTTTTGATTTGACGATTCGTTCCTATGTGGTTGCGCAGGGAAACCGGGGCGTGGAAAGTTTACATAAATCTAAAAGCCGGATTGTGAAGGCGTCTGCGCAGGCGCAGATGATAGATCGGATCTATGACAGACTGACACCCGAGGAACAGGAAGTTTACCGGCGCGGGAGAAATGCAAAATCCCATACGGCAGCCAAAAATGCATCCGTGATAGATTATAGGAAAGCAACCGGATTGGAAGCGTTATGCGGATATCTGTATCTGCAGGATCAGCTGGAGCGGATTCTGGAGCTGATTAAGCTGGGACTTTCGCAGGAATGAAGCAATTTCATGATGTAAAAATAGTTTGAACGGAGAAGAATATGTCATATTCTGAATTTACGATAGAGGGCAGAAATGCGGTACTGGAAGCATACCGCTCCGGAAAAGTCATAGACAAGCTCTATATCCTGGACGGTTGTCAGGACGGTTCTGTGCTGTCGATTAAAAGGGAAGCTAAAAAGCATGACACACAGGTTAAATTTGTGACAAAGGAACGCTTGGACCGGCTTTCGGAAACGGGAAAGCATCAGGGTGTCATTGCCGTAGCAGCGGCATATGAGTATGCGCAGGTGGATGATATCCTGCAGGCTGCAAGGGAAAAAGGGGAGGCACCGTTTCTTTTTCTGCTTGACAATATCGAGGACCCTCATAATCTCGGAGCAATCATTCGTACGGCGAATCTGGCGGGGGCGCATGGCGTCATTATTCCCAAGAACCGTGCAGTAGGATTGACGGCTGCGGTAGCAAGAACCTCAGCGGGCGCACTGAATTATACGCCGGTTGCCAAGGTTACGAATCTGGCAAAGACCATTGAGGAGCTGAAAAAAGAAGGGCTCTGGTTTGTCTGTGCGGATATGGGAGGAACGACCATGTATGACCTTGATCTCAAAGGTCCGATCGGCCTTGTGATTGGCAATGAAGGAGAGGGCGTGGGGCGTCTTGTGAAGGAAAAATGCGATTTTGTTGCGTCCATACCCATGAAGGGGGATATTGATTCGCTGAATGCATCCGTGGCGGCAGGCGTGCTGGCTTATGAAATCGTGAGACAGCGGATGCAGTAACGGGCATTGTACGGATTTGACAGGAGAGAGTCATGTCGGAGGATTATAAGAACTATACGGACGAGGAATTGATAGACCGCTTTCGGGACGGAGAATCGGACATCATTGATTATTTGATGGATAAGTACAAAAATCTGGTAAAAAGCAAGGCAAAGGCTATGTTTATTCTGGGCGCCGACAACGAGGATTTGATTCAGGAGGGGATGATCGGGCTGTTTAAAGCCGTACGGGATTATGACTGTGGCCGGGACGCCAGTTTTCATACCTTTGCACAGCTTTGTATTGCCAGGCAGATGTATACGGCCGTGCAGGCCTCCGGCAGAAAAAAGCATGCACCGCTGAATTATTATATTTCTCTGTATGCGCAGAAGGCGGATGCGGATGGTAAGGATACGGAAGGAGAGCTGTTGGATCATCTTGCATCGGAGGGCATTCACGGCAGAAATCCGGAGGAAATGCTGATCGACAGGGAAAATGAGAGGGATTTGGAGTCGGCCATGGAAAGTGAGCTTAGTCCGTTTGAAAAACAGGTGCTGGATTTATGTATGACCGGTATGGGATATACGGAGATTGCCAGAGTTCTTGGCAGAGAGCAAAAGGCCACGGATAACGCCATTCAGCGCATTAAGGGGAAGATACGCAGAATTCTGCACAGAAGCCATCAGACTTAAAGCTTTAGGAAGAACTAATCCGATGAAACCAATGACAAGGGGCGCAGGCTTTGAGAAAAGAGGAACACAATGATTGGAAAGACGAGGAAGAATCGGAAAAACCTGTTCTATGACAGCACAAAGATAGATCGACAGCATCTGATGTTTAGCAATCGTGCGCTATGGGCGCTTCTTGTACCGATTATGCTGGAACAGCTTTTGAATTCCCTGATGGGTATGGTGGACACCATGATGGTCAGCAATGTGGGAAGTGAAGCGATTTCGGCGGTTTCCCTTGTGGATTCCATCAATAATCTGCTGATTCAGATTTTTTCCGCGTTGGCAGCAGGCGCCGCTATCGTTTGCTCGCAGTATCTCGGGAAAAAGGATAAGGAGGGTGCAAACCAGGCAGCCAGACAGGTGTTTTTAAGCGTTTTGGTAATTTCCGTGTTGGTTACTCTGCTCTGCGTATTGTTTCGAAGACCGCTTTTGTCCTTGATATTCGGAAAAGTCGAACCCGGAGTTATGAAGAATTCTCTGGATTATTTTTTGCTGACGGCATTATCCTATCCGTTTATTGCGTTATTCAGTGCTGGCTCTGCTTTTTACAGGGCAGGAGGTAATTCCCGGTTTCCGATGGTAGTATCGATTATTTCTAATTTTGTCAACATTGCCGGCAATGCGGTTTTTATTTTCGGAATGAATATGGGGGTAACCGGCGCTGCACTTTCTACGCTGCTCTCCAGAGTTTTATGTATGATCGTGGTATTGATCGGCTTATATATGCCAAAGCAGGACATTGTTTTGAATCATTATCTGCGGATCAGACCGGACCTTCATTTGATTTGGGTTGTTTTGGCAATCGGTGTTCCTTCAGGAATTGAAAACGGAATGTTTCAGTTCGGTAAGCTGGCAATTCAGTCCACGGTTTCTACCATGGGGACGACGGCGATTGCTGCGCAGGCCATGACGATTATCCTGGAATTGCTAAACGGAATCGCGGCGATAGGCATCGGCATCGGGCTTATGACGGTTGTAGGACAATGTATTGGCGCCGGACGCAGGGAGGAGGCCAAATATTATATCGTGAAATTGACGGGTTATGCGGAAATTATGCTTGCGATAAGCTGTATTTTGGTTCTGGCGATTACAAAGCCCGTGACCCTGCTTGCGGGAATGGATGCGCAAAGCGCCCGGATGTGCTTTGAGATGATGATTGCGATAACCATAGTCAAGCCGGTAACCTGGGTTCTGTCATTTATACCCGGCTACGGCATGCGGGCAGCGGGAGATGTGAAGTTCTCCATGCTGGTGTCGACTGCCACTATGTGGCTGTGCAGGGTCGCTTTGTGCATTTATCTGGCAAAAGTCTGGCATTTCGGTCCTATGGCGGTCTGGATCGGTATGTTTGCGGACTGGACGGTCAGAAGTGTGATTTTTGCATGGAGATTTTTAAGCGGTAAATGGCTTTCAAAGAACGTCATTTGAGCCTATTATACCTAAAGCAGGAAGGGAGCTGCGTACGCATGGAAGGATATGAGCCGGGGCAGGAATGCTCCGTATGCAGGGGAAAGTGCTGCAGGGACAAAGGATGCTCGCTTTCGCCCGAAGATATGAATAGGGAGCTATTGCGAAAGCCCGAAGAAGGGGCGGATGCTGCAATTATACAAAGCGCAAATGAGATCGGCTTTTCTAAGCTGAGGGAGGAGCTGCTCGCTCTGCTGACCGATTCGGAGCGGGGACTTTATACCATAGACTATTTCAGTGAACCGGAAGGCCCTTGCTTTTATTTAAGAATGCGCCATAAATGCTATACCTTTATCGGGGCGGACGCTATGGGAGAATGTGTGGCCCTGACTGAGAAGGGGTGTATCCTTTCTGAGGACAGACGCCCCAAGGGCGGACGCTTTCTGGAAAGCAAGGCAAGCGGGCAGTGCGTTCAGCACTATACCAGAGCCATGATGTGTGAGGAATGGAAGCCCTATCAGGAGGTTCTCGGGTCTATTTGGAATGAGTATTATCCGAAGATGAAGCAGGACGGCACCTTTGACCGCTGCGATGACGCTTATTTTGCATGGATGAAGGCGCAAAGAGAAGGATAATGGAAAATGGCGATACACCGGCGGGGGCGGACAGTCCGGGAGGGATGAGTGAAACAGAAAAATTAAGTAGTAAGTTTCCGGCGGCTCTGTTATAATGAAGGTATCATTCATGTGAAAAAGGGGAATCATCGTGAATTCACAAGTACATAAGATTAACCGGAATTTAATTATGGGATGGCTGCTTATTGTTGTAGTACTGTTTGCTTCCTATTGCGGGGAAGTCATCAAAGGGGAAAGAACGGTTTCCTATCTTCTGGTATTTATGCTGATAACAGCGGCTCCGGCATTTTTCTGTCTGTATTTGTACCTCAAAAAGCCGGATATGGTGAAGCTTCGCTATGTAATTGCAGCGGGGTATTTCCTGATGTATCTGTTCGGCATGATGACGGGAAGCACCAGTATGGTATTCAGCTATATTCTGCCCATGCTGTCATTGCTGGTTCTATATCATCAGCCGAGACTGATTCTGTTTACGGGAATCTCCTCCATGCTCATCAATATCATATCTATTGTGATCAAATTCCGCACAGGAGAAATGACAATTGCAAACAGTAAGGACGGAGAAATACAGCTTGCATTGCTGTTTCTTTGCTTTGCCGGTTCCTATATGGCAACCAGATTTTATGATGAGATCATCGACCAGAATCTTGCCAATTTGAAGATGCTGGATGAAAAGAACAGTCAAATCCAGAAAATGACGCTGCAGATGATTACTACCATAGCCAATACCATTGACGCGAAGGATGAATATACAGAGGGGCATTCCAGAAGAGTTTCAGAGTATTCTGCGGCGATTGCCGGAGAGCTGGGACTTTCGCAGCAGGAAATACAGGACATCCGCTCGATGGCGCTGCTGCATGATATCGGAAAAATCGGAATACCGGATTCCGTGCTGAATAAACCGGGTAAGCTGACTGAGGAAGAATATCATTTAATGAAGCAGCATACGGTAATCGGCGGTGAGATTTTGAAAGATATCGGTATAATACCCGGAATCGACGTCGGTGCCAAATATCATCATGAGCGTTATGACGGTACGGGCTATCCCGAAGGACTGCGCGCAGAGGAAATCCCTTTTGTCGCGCGCATTATTGCTGTTGCGGATGCGTATGATGCCATGACCAGTAACAGGGTTTACCGGAATCATTTGAGCGAAGAAAAGGTGTTAAAGGAGCTTAAGGATGGCTGCGGAACACAATTTGATCCGGTTGTGCTCAAGGCTATGCTTGGGCTGATTGAAAAAAAACAGCTGAAGAAACTCAGTCCCGATGATACGGCAAAGCAAAGTACGAATGATGTCACAGGCGTTCTGAAGCTGGTTATGGAAAAGCGTGAGGAGCAGTTCGCAGAACGGATGAAGTTTGATGATCTGACGCATACATATAACCGAAGCTATGGCGAAAAGCTGATTATTGAAGCAATGGAGCAGGGAAAGGGATGCCTGATGCTGTTTGATCTGGATCATTTCCGGGTTGTGAATGATGCTTCGGGATTTGTGACCGGAGATATCTTTTTAAAGGTTGTTGCACAGTGCATCCGTCATATGAGTAATGACAGAATCATATCCAGGTATGGGGGCGATGAGTTCGTAGTATTCTTTAAGGATATCACAACCGAAATCGAGGCTGTTCATGCTATGGATTGCTTTATGGATGAGATACGCGCCGAGGTGAGAGAGCGTAAAGCGCTGGAGGGACTTTCCGTGTCGGCAGGCATTGCGCTTTGCAATAAAAGGACGGAATCGCTGAACGATTTGCTGTTAAGAGCGGATAAGGCGCTTTATGTCGCCAAGCAGCAGGGAGGCGGAAAATATTATTTCCATCATCAGGAGATTGAGCCTGTGGAGAGCGGAAAATTTTCCCGGATGGATTTGAATCGGTTGGTTGAACTGATCAAGAATAAAGGCAGCTATCAGGGAGCCTTTCAGATCAATTATGCTGAATTCAGCAGGATTTATGAGTTGATCAGAAAGATTGCGGACAGAAATGAACAGACAATCCAGATCCTGATGTTTACGGTGCTTCCCGATGACGGTATTGAAGTAAGCGTGGAAGAAAGAGAAAGAGTCATGGAGCTTCTGGAACGTGCGATTATTGCATCCGTGCGTGGGATCGATGTCACAACAAGATACAGCAGAACCCAGAGAATTGTCCTGTTGATGAATTTAGATGAGGTGCATATTCATCTGGTTACCAACCGTATTATGAAAGAGTTCTACAAGATGTATGACAAGAAAGAACTCAGTGTGTATTATGATGTGGCGGATTTGGGACAGATAGATTAGCATCCTCGCTGCAAACGAAGTTATGAATAGGTAAAAAAGAATTTCTGAATGGGAAAGGAAATGCCCGAGCATATTCTGAAATATTATTCGGAAATCACAAAATACTATTCGGGAATCACAAAATTTGGAATTGACAAGCATGTACCATGTATGATAATATAGCTCTCGGTGGCAACGATAAGTTGTGCTAAGCTGTCTTGGCTCAGTTGGTAGAGCGTCGCCTTGGTAAGGCGGAGGTCGGCGGTTCGAATCCGCTAGACAGCTTTGAAAAATGAAATCATGAAGGCTTTTTGAGGAAGATTTCCTCGAAAGGTCTTTATTTCATTTTAGGGTATATGTACTGTCTGCACGGCTTTTTGGTGTTGTCTGCAAAACACAGTACGGAATCGAGGAAGAAATGAATGAAACATTAACGGTAGTGGCGAGGATTCATACTTATTTTCCGGAGAAATTCGGAATTCCGAGACAGAGCGGGCTTGTGCCGTCCGTAAGAGGTGAAATCCGTTTTGAGGGAGAGTTTCGAAATCCCGATGCAATCCGTGGAATCGAGGAGTATTCCCATTTGTGGCTTTTGTGGGGATTTTCCGGAATTAGCAAAGAAAACATAAATCTGACAGTGGCGCCGCCCAGATTGGGCGGAAAAGAGCGGAAAGGAATTTTTGCCACCCGTTCTCCGTACAGGCCGAATTCAATCGGATTATCCAGTGTCCGGCTAAGTGAAGTTCGTTATGAGGGAAACGGAGAACCGGTTTTAGTGGTTGCCGGAGCGGATTTGATGGACGGTACGCTGATCTATGATATTAAACCATACCTTCCGTATACGGATTCCCATCCTGAGGCAAGAGGAAGCTTCGGTGAAGCGCACAGGGAGGACAGCATGGAGGTACTCTTTCCGGATGAACAAAAGAGAAAACTTCCGGAACATCTGCAGCAGGCTGCGTTTGAAGTTTTATCCCAGGATCCCAGAGCAGCCTATAATAAGAAGCCGGATTATGTCTATGGCATGAGCTTTGGCGGGTATGATATTCGCTTTGTGGTCAGCGACGGAGTATTGATTGTAAGAGAAGTAGTAGACAACAATTCTTCCGACTTTCATAAAGTGAAGTAATCAATCGTGCTTCAGTCATTTGTCTCCTGCTTTGTCTTTAGAAGCAAAAGCCTGTCATATTGTGTATATAGCTTTTGTACGCCGTTTTCCAGAAAGTAATAGTGCCTGATGTAGGGAATCAGGAGTACTAACAGCGCCGCAAACAGGAGCAGCAGTTCCATGGAAAAAGAGAATAAAAGCGTGATGAAAACAGCGAAAGACAGAATGGCAAACAGACAGGTAACGATTAGATGAATCAATCGTTCGTGCTGAAAAAACCGGATTTGGATGAGATGCTGTTTACATAATTCAGAAGCAGGAATCGTATCCGATTCCGTTTCAAGGATTTCTTCGATATAGTTCATGTAATTTGTCAGTCGTTTCCTCATAATGGTCTCCTTTGTGACAACTGTTCCATCCTATAATTCGGAACAGACCTGAAAAATATAAAATTTTAAATAATAGGACTCGTCCGCGGACCAGAGAATAGGATGGTCGCAGGCCTGAGTACGGAATTCGACCTGACGAAGTCTTTTATGTGCACCGCGCGCAGCCTCCAGAATGGTTTTACGGAAGAGCTCAGGATCCATGAAATGCGAGCAGGAGCAGGTAACGAGAAAGCCCTGGTCCTTGATCAGTTTCATGCCTCTCAGATTAATTTCGCGGTAGCCTTTTACCGCATTCTTGACGGAATTGCGGGATTTGGTGAAGGCCGGAGGGTCTAAAATGACTACATCATATGTTTCCCCCTGTGCTTCAAGCTGCGGCAACAGTTCAAAGACATCCGCGCAGGTAAAGCGGACCGTGTTTTCAAGTCCGTTCAGTCTGGCGTTTTCCTGCGCCTGTATAATCCCGGTCATGGAGGCATCCACGCCCAGAACGGATGCAGCGCCTGCCATTCCTGCATTCAAAGCAAAAGAGCC
The DNA here is from genome assembly GCA_964437825.1 of uncultured Clostridium sp. Taxonomy (GTDB): domain Bacteria; phylum Bacillota; class Clostridia; order Lachnospirales; family Lachnospiraceae; genus JBJFCE01. The sequence goes on from CAYTIH010000061.1 coordinate 8,885, forward strand.
GGTATGCGTAAAACAGTCGAGAACTTTTTTGCCGGGACAGAGCTTCCAAATGGATTTTCTGTTATGCTTCTGGTCCAAAAAGAACCCGGTCTTTTGGCCGTCCTCCACATTTACGATATATTGAATCCCGTTTTCCTCTATCAGGACGCGTGGATCAAAAGGTTCGCCGATAAAGCCCTTATAACGTTCCATGCCCTCCTGAAGGCGTACCTTGGCATCACTGCGTTCGTATATGCCGCGGATATGAATCCCGTCTTCTGCGAGAACCTCCTTCAAAATGGATAGAAGCTCGCTCTTTAGCCGATCGATTCCAAGCGCCAGAGATTCTACAACCAGGACATCGGAAAACTTGTCAATGACGAATCCGGGAAGCCAGTCCGCTTCACCGAAAATAATACGGCAGCATCCGGTATCGATTGTTTGTTTTCTGTATTGCCAGGCTGCCCGGATTCGTTTTTCCAGAAATGCATGGTCTATGATATGTTCTTTTTTTCGTGACATAAGGCGGACCGTAATTTTAGAATGAGTGTTGATAAATCCATAACCCATAAAATAACCGTCGAAGTCTTCTACGGAAATGATATCCCCGTTTTCAAAAGCGCCGCTGATACGGTCAATTTCATTGTCGAAAATCCACATGCCTCCGGCCTTGATTGTGCGGCCTTCGCCCTTTTTCAGGGTAACGATTGTATCATGCATATCTGTAAAACTCCTGTCAGAATCATAGTTAGAATGTTTTTTGAATTTGGCGGGCACCTGCATAGATCCTCAGGGAACCGTATACCGTTTTTAGTATAATACAGAGGGGGTTAAAATACAATCGGAATTCCGGCCGGCACAACCTACAAGTTCGGGCCGGCACCACCTGCAGATTCCGCCGATATTATCAGAAAATTCCGGCGAACTTGTCTGTCGAGATTGGTAGAATCGGGTTGAAAACATAAGTTGCATGGAATATAATAAAATAATAATATTTAAAAATCATTCCATACATCATGATGGGAAGTATTTTTTAATTACATGAAAAAGGAGAAAAACAATGGCTTTTTTTGAAAAATTAGGAGAGACGCTTACCAATGCAAGTAATTCTGTTGTTCAGAAAACACAGAATTTTACGGAGATCAACAACCTGAATAAGGAAATTAACTCCAATCAGGGAGTGATTCAGAATATGTATCAGGAAATCGGACGTCTGTATTATGAAGCGCACAAAGAAGATGCGGAGGCAGAATTTGCAAGTCAGTGTCATGTGATTAGCGAAGCGGTTTCCAATATCAGCAGACTTCAGGATCAGATTCGTGTAACGAAAGGAATTGCTGTCTGCCCGAATTGCGGTGCGGAGGTAAGCAATGGCAGTGTCTTTTGTCAGAAATGCGGTACTCAGATTGTTCCGCCTGCGAATCAGGCGCCTGCGCAGCAGGAAGCATCCGCACAGCCTGCAGTTAAAATTTGCGCAAAGTGTTTGTCCCAGGTACCGGCGGAGGGTGCTTTCTGTCCGGTGTGCGGGGAGAAAATGTAACCGGTTGAGTCAGTATTGGGAGGAAAACTATGTTTTGTACGAAATGCGGTGAGCAGATTCCGGACAGAAGTATTTTCTGTTTGAAATGCGGGAACCGGATTGTGGTTTCACAGGAGCAGGCGCCGAAAGAGGAGCCTATGAGGACGAATGCCGAAGCTTTCGCAGCGGATCGGACGGACTTAAGCCGGGATCAAATGCAGGCTGACGGGAATGCCGCACCGAATGCGCTGCCAGAACAGGATGACGGTGAGTCCAGGACGATTGCGATTGTGCCCGGTGTGAATGACCCAGCTCCCGTGAGCTTACAAAAAAATGCACAGGCAGGCGAACCATACATAGGTTTTCAAGGAAATCCGCAGGTAGGAGCGCTCTACGGAAATTATGCGCAGGAACATGTGCAGACAGGAGTGCACTGCGGGGCAGTGCGGGGGAATGTGCAGATGGGAACGCCCTACGAAGCAGCGCAGGGGAATGCGCAGCTGGGAGCGGCTTTTGAAGCAATACAGAGAAATGTGCAGTCGGGAATTCCGTATACGTCTTCTCCGTTCGGCCCTGCGCCGCAGGTTTGCAAGCCGCCTAAGAAGCACTTTATGATGCCGTTAGCAGTCAATATCATTTTGGGTATTTTGGCAGTTATGGCAGCAGCCGTTTGCGCATGTGTGGTTATTCTTGGCGAAAACAGGGAAATTGAGAGGCAGGAAGCAACAAACCGGATGGTATCGGTTGCAGAAAATCCCAAAGCCGCTCAAACTGAGATTCGGGAATATGATTTGTCGGGGGAGACCTTTTCTCTTGAAATTCCCGAAACGGAAGAGTCTGTAAAGGCAAGAGAGATGGCAGACAGTTATATCATTGCCGACAGCGACAGCCGTTATCTGGAATATGATGAGTTAAGTGCATTTACGGAAGAAGAATTATTCTATGCGGGCTTTGAAATTTTTGCAAGGGCCGGACTGGATCTGGGCGAAATTGATAGTGAGCTTGGAGCATTCTTTGAGGCGAAATCGTGGTATGAACCCAGTATTTCTTATAATGATGTAGAAGATTTAAGCGATTTTTTGAACGAATATGAGATTGCCAATCTGGAACTGTTAGAGGAATACCTTGGCGCGGAATACGGATATTATTGATCTCATGGATGAACTGACCGGTATGGAATAGGGGGATGGAGTCATGGCAGGAAAAAAAGCCGGAATGGCAGCCGATGGCGCTATGATAAAAGAAAAAAGGAAGCATCCTGTGCTGCGCATGATGATCTTCTTGTTGGAGTTGTTATTGCTCACTGCCGGAGTTGCGGGGGCTGTTTTGTATCTTAAAATACAGAATGATCCTAAGGTAACCGCACAGAGGTATTTTGATGCACTGCTGTCAGGAGATTACCAAACTGCATATGCGTATCTGCAGCTGGATGGAGATAATATATTTTTGTCGGAGGAAGCATTTGCGGCAGTTATGGAAAATAAGTCGATTGCCGGAAGCAGGATTCGCAACGTTTCGCAGGAGGATGATATCTATTCACTTCGATACGACAGAGGAACGATATCGGTAGAAGTGAAAGAGCAGGAACAGAAGAAATTTCAGATTTTTAAGGAATATACGGTTTCACAGGAGGATTTTATGCAGGAAATGACGTTCATTGCACCAAAGGATCTGACTGTGTCTCTGAATGGAATCGTGCTGGATGATACCAATTGTGAGATAGATGAAGAAAGCTCTGTGATCAACAGCTATGAAACTTCCTATACGGTGGAAATGCTTGCGGGAGAATATATCATGGAGGTTTCGGGAGAGAATTTTAAGTCCTATACGGAAAAAATAATTGTGGATCCGGAGGAATATCATTTCCGGATTTATGTTGAGTCGCCTTATATCTCCGATGATCTGGCAGAACTGTTATCCGAGCGTGCTTACAGCGACTTGCAGGAAATATATCAGGACGCCATGAAGCAGGAAGCTTCCTGCGATGTTTTGGAAGAAGCCAAGAAATGTGATATCACGGATGAGGATAGTTTTGATTATTATTTTGCGGAGTTAAAGAGTGGTCTGCAGATAGAGGACGGTTTTTTTGATTATTTGGAGCTATCGGAGTTTACGGCACAGATCTATAGCTATTCTTATGATTATGAGACCGGATATTTAGATGTAATTGTAGAAATCAATTATAAAGAAGAATTTGGTTATCAGCAGCTGGACTGGTGGACTGAATCCTATTATGAAAAATATACGGATGATTCTTCCGGGACCGCAGATTTCCATTATGCCTATATTGACGGAGAATGGATTCTCATAAACCTATACCTGAATAGCTGTGTGGACATATGGTAAAGTGCCGCCATACAGTTATCATGTTTGAAAAATCCTAAAACAAAACCCTGATCGGAAAAATGTCGGTCAGGGTTTTGTTTTGTCGAAATATATGATATAATAAGCGCAAAAGAAAAACAAGCGACGCGAAGCGGCATTTGTTTTT
>CAYTIH010000062.1:0-12635 GCA_964437825.1 uncultured Clostridium sp.
ACCTATGACCCTCTGCTTGTAAGGCAGATGCTCTCCCAGCTGAGCTAAGATCCCTTGTATACCAGACCGGAAACAACCTTTTGTCCTGATGATTTTCCGACTGCATTGCCTAGTATACAAGGAAACAGTGGGGCTTGTCAAGCCTTTTTTTGAAAACTTTACCTCAACATTTTTTGAAAGCTTTTCTTCTACTTCCTTTCAGCTTTCCTGCAGCTTCCCTTCAATTCTACACGCTCTGATGCAGTTGCTAATTTCTATCCTCTCTCGGAACTACTATTTCGTCCACAAAATAGTTAAATCTGTAAATAAAATGAACTTCTTCTCCTACCAAATAAAAACCATATTCATCCGAATTTAACCAATATTCATCTTCGTACAGTTCCTGCGATAGTTCACTCCATGTATATCCCAATATATCTTCAACATCTACGATTTCTCCTGTATTCACATCAATCGTCACCGGCGAAAAACATGACATAGGATGTGCAGACCCCGGCCAGTAATCTACATCATTAAAAAGAATGCTTACATAATCATCACAGACATATGTTAAATTAACCAAGAACCATATATTTTCTTCGTAATCTTTATATTCTGCTGAATAATCGTCGTTATAAATTAAGGGGCCATTACTCTCGTAGTATTCTATGTATTCTGATTCCTTGTTTTCATAAATGTTTTGAAGAGTATCATTCACTTTTTGATACCTTAAATCAGAGAAAATATATTGATCTATTTCGAAATGGTAGTTATTATTTCCATTCTCATCTGTATAATATTTCTCCAACACGTCAATCGAGCCATACATCTCATCATTCGGATACTCAACAGGATTTGCTTCTGAGTTCAAACCCGTCTCAGTAACTGATGTTTCTACCTGTATGGAATCATTCTCCTCCTCAAAAGCTTCCTGTTTATCGTTTTGCATCAAGGATGTTTCATTATCAAGATTGCTATATACCGAATCTGGTTCCGACATAACTTCATTCGTCTTACCGCAGCCGATTACACCGATTGCCATTATCGTGCAGAGCATCCCTGCAAGTATCATTCTTTTTGGGATAAGTCTCTTCTTTATCATAAATTTTTTATGATTCCTTTCTTTACGCTTTTACCTTTTTTCAATGCCCCATCTGTCATAGCAGCTTTACCGCTGCTTCAGTTCCGCCAACAAAACGTCAGCTCCCACTTAGCTCAACGATGCCTGATATAGCTGATAGTATGCACCCTTTCTCGCAAGCAATTCCTCCGAATTGCCTTCCTCTGCGATCCGCCCGTCATCAATCACGAAAATTCTGTCCGCTTTTTGAATCGTGGAAAGCCTGTGCGCAATGACAAAGCTGGTTCTCCCTTTTAATAAATGCTCAATTCCCTGCTGAACCAGAATTTCCGTCTGCGTATCAATGCTGGAGGTTGCCTCATCCAGAATCAGAATTTTGGGCATCGAAACCATGGTTCTTGCAAAGGCAAGCAGCTGCTTTTGTCCGATGGACAGACCGCCGCCGCGTTCGGACAGCTCCGTATCATATCCCTCCTTTAACTTCATAATGAAGTCATGGGCATTCACCGCCTTCGCCGCCTCCACGATTTCCTCATCCGTAGCATCCAATCTGCCGTAGCGGATATTATCGCGGACGGTTCCCGAGAACAGGAAATTGTCCTGGGTCATGATCCCCATCTGCCTGCGCAGACTTTCAATCGAAACCTTTTTGACATCATAGCCGTCAACGCTGACAATCCCCTCCTGCACATCGTAAAAACGGCTGATCAGATTCACAATGGTGGTTTTTCCGGCTCCGGTAGCCCCTACCAACGCAATCGTTTCTCCCGGCTTAATATGAAAGCTCACATCATCAAGCACCTTGTGGGTACCGTCATAGGAAAAAGAAACATGTTCAAAATCCACCGTTCCGATCACTTCGGGAATCTCGGTTACCTGATCCGCATCCGCAATTCCGGGCTCCGTATCCAGAATCTCAAAAATACGCTCCGCTCCTGCAATATTGGTAATAATCTGGTTATAAAAATTACTCAGATTATTAATCGGCTGCCAAAACATACTGATATAGGTTCCAAACGCTGTAAAGGTTCCAAGCGTCACATTTTCCACGCCAAGCAGCACAATTCCCGTAAAGTACAGACAGATACAGCCAAGTCCCCAGGAAAAATCGATTACGGATCCAAACCCGTCACTGAGCCTTACCGCATGCCGGAAGGCTTCTCTGTGCTCCTTTGTCAGTTCGTCAAAGGTTTGGGCAGTTTCTTCCTCCGCCGCAAAACTTTGGATGACCCTGATTCCGGACATATCCTCATGAATAAATGCATTCAGATTCGATGATTTTTTTCTAAATATCTGCCACTTGGGGTGCGCTTTGTATTCAATCAGACAAGTGCCGAAGGCCATAAGCGGCGTACTGAGCAGGGAAGCAGCTGCAAGCGCAGGATTTTTTATAAGCATGATGACCACAACTGCAACGACTGTCAGAAAATCCGGAATCAAAGTGGTGACGCAGTTTGAAAGCACATCCTTTAGTGAGTTAATATCTCCGATAATCCTGCTCAGAATCTTTCCTGTCGGCCTGGAATCGAAAAATTCAAAATCCAGCTTCTGAATATGCGTATACAGCTCCTGTCTGATCGTAACAAGGACGCTGTTGCAGACCTTAGCCATCACATACATCCTGACCTTCACTGCAAGCACCACCAATAAATTGACTGCCAAAGCAAACAGCATCAATTTCAAAAGTCCCGGATAATTTCCTCCCCTGATATCGTTATCAATCGCTTCTTCAATGATTAACGGATTCAAAAGGGAAACTCCGACGCAATATCCCATTAATAACAGAACTCCCAGAATCCGAAGCTTATATCGAAGGAGATAAGAAAATAATCGTTTCAGTGTTTCACGCTTACTTTTTTCCACGCTGTTTTCATCGTTTTTATAAGAATTGACTGCCATTGTTTACACCTCCTTCCCCTATAGCACGGCCATATTGCACCATGCAGGTCTGATAATACAGCCCCTTTAATGCCATCAGCTGCGCATGCGTACCGCGTTCTTTGATTTCTCCGTTTTCCAGTACGATAATCTGATCCGCATTTCGAACCGCACTGATTCTATGGGTAATCATAATTTTCGTTGTATCCTTGATTTTCTCAAGTGTATGCTCGATCACCTTCTCCGTTTCCGTATCCAGTGCCGAAGTGGAATCATCCAGTACCAGAATCGGATTTTGCTTTGCAAGCGCTCTGGCAATGCTGAGACGCTGCTTTTGCCCGCCGGAAAGTCCCACGCCGCGCTCCCCGATTACGGTTTCATACTGATCCTCCATTCGTTCGATAAAGTTTCCCGCCTGAGCGTCTTTGGAAGCTCTTTTTACGGTTTCAAAATCGATCCTGTCATGCTTTCCGAGGCGCACATTCTCATTGATGGTATCCGAAAAAAGAAACACATCCTGCATCACAAGAGAAATACTGCCCCTGAGCTGTTTTAAGGACAGCTCTTTCACATCCGCATCATCCACCAGAACGCGCCCGCCGGTGGCATCATACAACCTCTGCAGCAGATAAACGATGGAGCTTTTTCCCGCGCCCGTAGCTCCCATAATGCCGAGCGTCTGCCCGGGCTCTACGGTAAAATCAATATGCTTTAAAATTTCATATCCGTCCGCCTTATGAAAAGAAACATCCTCAAACGTGATCTTTCCTTTTACAGAGTCCAAAGCCACCGGCTCTTGCGGCTCGGTAATTGTCGGTTTTTCCATGCACAGCTTCCGCAGCTTTTTATTGGAAGCAGCCGCAGACGAAATGCTGTTAGTCAGCCATCCGAGCATCTCCATGGGCCAGACGATATTATTGGAATACTCCACAAAGGCAGTCAGCGTTCCGAGCGAAAGCTCCGAATAAATGACCTCATATCCGCCTATCAGGATCGTGAATAACGGCAGAATCTTTGTAATGACGCTGAAATAAGGATAATATTTGACAAACACCCTGGACTGCTTCATGTTCAGGTCATAATATCGTTTATTATGTTTTAAAAACTTGCCGATCTCGAACTTTTCCCTGGCAAATGCTTTAACCGTACGCACTCCTGCCAGATTTTCCTCTGCCACAGTATTTAATGCCGCATTCTCCTCACTGATTTCCTCATAGACCCCGTCCAGAATCCGCTCCATCACAAGGGCAATGATACTGCAGAAAATCATGGCAATCGTCGGTATGACAGCCAGCCTCCAATTGATCCGGTACATACAAAACAGAATGATACCGGTATGCAGCACCACTTCTATCATCAGCATACTGACGTAAGTTGCGCCATCCCAAATTCTGTCCACATCATCCTTGACCCGCGCCATCAGTTCCCCTGTTCCCGTCCGGTCAAAGAAATCCGCGCTCAGTCCCTGAATATGATGAAATACGTCCCTCCTGATTTCCAGCGATACCTTCGATCCCGCCATATCAAAGAGATATTCCTTAACATACTGAAATACGCACCTGCCAAGTCCGATTCCGAAAAAAGCGAGCAGACAGTATTTCAGCACTGCCATATTTCCCCCGATGATAACATCATCCACCACACGCCGGGTCACAAGCGGTGAAATCAGATCCAGCGTCACAGCAATCACCATGGAAATCGCTGCGATCAGATAAGAACGCCTCTGTCTCCACAGATACACGCGTAATTGCTTCATTTCAATGATCCTCCCTCAGTCATTTCATCCGGCAGATTGCACAAAACCGTTTTGTGCAATCTGCCTTTCACGTCAATGGACGAAACACGCTTTGCGAGCTTCGCCTGTGATACTTCACACAAACAAAAAGCGCCCGATACGCAATGTCCTTCTTATCAGAATGGCATTGCCCCAAACGGCGCTTTTCCATCATGCCGCACCGTTATCAGGCTTTGGTATCAATCTTACAAATACAAAAAGCCATGGTATTTGATTACCACGGCCTACCCTTCAAAACAGTGCTGATTTTTATGCTCGTTCTGCTTTCTTTGCAGAACAGAGCTCAAACTTCTGATTTTCTACATGTATTCTCCGGAGGTAATCAAAACTATGCCATATTCAAATTTATGAGTTACATGAAATCCTATAAACATCATTTTTACCTCCTTTTCTAAGACCTCCCGGTCTTTTATTTTCTGCATTTCACAGGCATCTTTTCCCTGCGGGTCTTGCAAACCTTTCTTGAACTATATACCCATATTTTGGATTCGTCAAGCTTTTTTATACGTACACTTCCACGTGTATTTTTTATACGTACACTTCCACATGCACCTCCACTGTACCTCCACATGCACTTCCGCCGTGCACTTCCACATGTACTTCCGCGCACACTCATTGCTCTTTCCATTCCTTACTCATCTGCGGCGTCCAGAAAGGGATATTGTCCCATTTATCACGGCCGGCTAAATATTCCTGATTGAGCCAGTCCACGGCTTCCTGAATGCCGTCCGCCGTAAACGGAAAGTCCCGATAGTAGCTTTTTTCCGGATCCGATTTCTCAAGGCATAACGGGCCTTCCCAGATCAGTGCTCTGAGAATAGTCGTACCGTCTTCTTCCTTGACCTCTTTTCCCTCCGATCGGAGCTGCTCCTTTTCCTGCTCCGTATAAGGAACGACTGCCTTCCCGAGCCGGAAACGCAGTCCTGTCATACTTCCCGTATAATCTGTTTTCTTGAAATAATTTAACGGCATGAAACAATTTTTATCAATCATACTACGCCACACTTCCTACATCCGCTCAGGCGCAGAAAATCCAAGCAGGTCGATACAGGTTTCCAGTATCCGCTTTGTTAAGCCAAGCAGCGCAATAAAGCCCGCCTGCTTCTCTTCATCCGTCTCTGCCAGAATCTTGGTTTCGTGATAAAAACGGTTAAACGCATTTGCAAGGTCATAAATATAGGCACATACTTTATGCGGCGCTACCTCCTCATAGGCGGTCTTGATCATGGCGTTAAAGCCGGCCGCCTGCAGCATCAGCGCTTTTTCGGATTCGCTCTGAGCCTCTCTGATCTCAGTCTTTACAGGCTCCCTTCCGCTCTCTGCATATTTGGCCAGAATGGACTTAATACGGACAATCGTATACAGAATGTAGGGACCGGTATCCCCTTCAAAAGAAGTAAACCTGTCGATATCAAAAATGTAGTCCTTGCTCGCCTGATTGGACAGATCACCGTATTTAACGGCAGAAAGTCCCACAATCTTTGCCGTCTCTTTTGCTTCTTCCTCCGACTGCGCATGGCCGTCCATGATCTTTTTGAACATCTCATCGTTGATTTCCTGAATCAGATATTCCAGACGCATCACTCCGCCGGTACGTGTTTTAAAGGGTTTTCCGTCTTTGCCGTTCATCGTGCCAAATCCGATATGAATCAGCTCCGTTTCCGGTTTCACAAGCTTTGTTTTTCTTGCACAGCGGAATACCTGTTCAAAATACAGGTCCTGTCTTTTATCGGTCAGATAAATCAGCTTATCGGGCTGATACCTTTCCATACGATCCGAAATGGTGGCAAGATCCGTTGTATTATAAAGCGATGCGCCGTCGGATTTTAAGATCATACAGGGCGGAATTTCCTTGGTGTCGGTATCTTCCTTGACGTCCACGACAAGCGCACCGTCGCTGAGATAGGCGTAGCCCTCTTTTTTCATATAGTCCACCATACCCGGAATCAGATCCTGTACGTCGGATTCTCCCTTCCAGAGATCGAATTCCACGTTCAAATTGGCATAGTTTTTCTTTAAATCCTCAACGGATATCCGGATAATGTGATTCCAGAGCGCACGATAGCCGCGCACGCCCGTCTGCAGCTTATAAGTTGCCTCCATGGCCTTTTCTTTATATGCAGGATCCTCTTTTGACTTGCCGCTGGCCGTCGGATAAATCTCCTCCAGCTCCGAAATTGTAAAAGGCGGCTCAGACGGATATTCCCCCGCATAGTTCTCGTCATAATAGGGAAGCTGTGGTTTTCGAAGCTGCAGCTCATAGATAATTAATCCCATCTGCAGTCCCCAGTCTCCTAAATGAATATCCCCGATCACATCATGACCCGCATAACGGCAGATGCGCTTAATACTCTCTCCGATAATAGCGGAACGCAGATGTCCCACATGCAGCGGTTTTGCAACATTTGGTCCGCCGTAATCAATGATGATCTTTTCCGTCTTCTCTGCGCGCTCCATACCCATTTTTTCATCGGCGGCCATCTGTTTCAGGAATTCCCTGAGATAGCTTTTATGCAGCTTCAGATTCAAAAAACCGGGAGCTGCTGCGGATACCTCGGAAAATACAGCGCTGCCGCTGATCTTTTCCGCCACCTCCTGCGCAATCATAATCGGCGCTTTATGATATTTTTTGGCTCCTGCCATAGCACCGTTACACTGGTATTCGCACAAGTCAGGACGATTGGACGGTGTTACTTTTCCGAGAGAAGCCTCATACCCCGCCCGCTCAAAAGCCTTTCCCATTTCTTCCGAAATTGCTTCCAATAACTGTTTCATTTCTGCTCTGTCTCCTCTGTCTGCAATCCTTATATTTTAGTCTGATTTTCGCCTTGCACCTGCGCCTGCCTTTGCCTTTCCCGTTCCAGCTTTGAATAAATACAGCCGCAGTAATCCTGCCTATACAGTTCAAACTGCCTTGACAGCTCTATGGACCGTTGATAACCGTTTTTTTTCTTAAAATCCGACACCAGATAGGGAACCCCGAAATCCGCTGCCAGACGCATTCCGATTTGATTGAGTTTCTCTGCATTTTTGAGCGGACTGACAGACAGCGTGGTTGTAAAAAAATCATAGTCCCCTGCTGCCGCCTCTTTTGCCGTTTCGCGAAGTCTCAGCTCATAACAGGAAAAACACCGCTCCCCGCCCTCGGGGCACTGCTCCATTCCCTTCGCCATATCAAAAAAATCCGAAGGTCTGTAATCCCCTTCCAGAATTTCTATAGGATAGGGATTTGCGGAATTCATGCCGGTAAAATCCCCTGTTTGAAGCTGCCTGTTATAAGCCCCAATCAGGCGTTTTTCTTCTTCTGCACGCTTTTGATATTCTTCCTGACATGTGATATTGGGATTATAATAAAATACTGTAATTCGAAAAAACTCCCTCAGATATTCCATGCAGTAACTGCTGCACGGAGCACAGCAGCTGTGCAATAGCAGCCGTATGCCCTTCTCCGGAAGCTTTTCCAAAATGTGTTCCAATTCTTTCTGATAATTCATGGACATAAATCTATCTTCCTATCCAAACCCGTCCGGTCATATGATTCCGATTTTTTATGATTCGGCAGCCTGACAGTATTTCGAAACATATTCCTCCATAGGAACCGGTCTCGCATAATAATAGCCCTGCACCCTGCGGCATCCGATTTTTTTCAAGAGTTCTACCTGCGTCTCGTTTTCAACGCCCTCGCAGATCACCTCTATGCCAAGTCCGTCTGCCATTTCTATAATCTTTTGCAATATCAGCATACTTGATTCGGAGGTAATAGATTCACTGAAAAATTCTTTGTCTATCTTGAGCACATCAAAAGGCATATCCTTAAGGAGATTCAGTGAGGAGTATCCCGAACCGAAATCGTCCATGGACAGCTTCACTTCCACTTTCTTTAATTCCTTTAGAACATAGATCATATGCTCTCTGTTATCCGCCAGCGACGTTTCCGTCACCTCTAATTCAACACAATTTCTCGGTATTTCATATTTTTCAAAAATATTTCTGATCTTATCCAAATAATCAGGATTATTAAGTAATACTCTTGACTGATTCACGGAAACGGGATATACCGTTCCTCCCTCTTTGATAATTCTGTCCATCCGTTTGCAAACGGTTTCAAGCATATAAAAGTCCAGTTTCTCAATAAAGCCGTCCTGCTCAAAAACCGGTATAAACTCATCCGGATACAACATATTTCCGTCAGGCTTGATCCATCTGACAAGCGCTTCTGCGCCTGCAACATGATTATCAACAATATCCCATTTTGCCTGTAAAAACACCTTGAATTCACCGGTATCCAGCGCATGCTGCATATCAGATTCTATCTTATCCACCTTACGCATGTCCTGAATAATGGAATCCGTATAAAAAGCAATACTCTCCGACTTATTCACGGCAAGGGATCTTTTGGCCACATTCGCCCTGTCGATCATAACGTCAATGTCTCTGTCCTGCTTTCTGATCTGATAGATGCCGAACTTTAGCTGAATCGGATATGTAACCCCTTTACTGACCGCATACTCGTTTAACCGTTCACAATAACGCGTTCTGCGTTCTTCCACATCATTGTCATTCACCGTCAGAGTCAGGAACTGATCCGAATCTATCCTGACACAAAGCTCCTTATTCGTATATAATTCAGAATAGATATCAATGCATGACTTTAAGATTTCATCCGCTCTCGTACGTCCGTATGCTTCATTCAGATATCGGAAATTGGAGATATCAAATCTTTGAATAATATAGGGAAGCTCCTGATTCAGTTCCAGAAGCTTCATTGTTTCCTTCTTGAAATAATTTACATTTTTTCCCTTCGTTACATCATCGGTATAAGCCATACGTTCGATTCTTCGGGTAACCCTCCTGATATACATACTGATCAGCAGATTAATAAAAACGGTTATTCCCAAAAGCGCCGCCAAAAAGAGCACCGTTCTCCAGATAAAGGGACTCATTCCCTTCATATATGCTGTTTTATCTAATATGCAAACAAGGTATATTTTCTCCACCGGTACAATTTCTCTCGTACTGACCAGACAGGTATGGGAATGGTTTACCGTTGTCTTAACGGAAAAGTCCTGATCCGGCTGTGCTTCCAGGCTTACCTTTACGGACTGAATCTTTTTCTTTGAATTGCTGTTCCCGTCCGTAAGCGCATACATTTGTATAAAGAAATTATCCGAATCCAAACGCTTATTTGTAATAGAGTCATGATCCGCTTCATCCAAAATCAAACCGCCCTCCATGATTAAATAGCACTGATTTGATTTTCGAAGCGTATCATACAGCGGAAGCTCAAACAAATCCTTACAATCATACAATCCGATCAGATAGCCGATCGTTTCACCGTCCGCTTCCACCTTTCTCGGAAACATAATCATCTGATCATTCATCTGTGGTACATCCAGTATCACATGCGGGCGATCCAGACCCGATTCCTGCATCGTTCTATAGCCTTCCATCATTTCCTGCCCGTATTCGATACCGTTTCTGGAATATATCACGCCATCGCTGACATATATAACCTGCGAGAACTTTCCCATGTCGCAAATTTGCGCAAGAACATCCGCATAAAGCGAAGAATTCTGTCCGCCTGCCTTTGCAATTTCGGCTGCACCAAGCGCCATGAAGCGATCCATGTCCGAAAAATACGCATTGGTCAATTGCTCAGCCTGATCCATATCATTGATCCGCTTCTCATTCAGATTCTTCTCATACGCGCTATAAATATCCCTGACATGTATTCCGCAGACCACAATACAGATCAAATATGCAATAACTGATTTTATAATGAGATGATATAATTCTTTGTTTACTTTCGACAAATTTCTCATAAGTTATCTTTTCGCTATCCCTGCTATATCAATTAAAGTCAGATTTGTAGAATCCGCATTTTCCAGACTGGTTACAAGCGCACTCGCCGTATCTAACGAGGTCAGACAGTTGACGCCGGTCTCAATTGCCGTACGTCTGATCAAAAATCCGTCCCTGGATTTATCCCTGCCCTGAGTCGGTGTATCGATAACCAGATCAATCTTATGACCAAGAATCAAATCCATAACGGTAGGCGATTCCTGATGAATCTTATTGACCTTACGTGCCTTTACCCCTGCCTCATTGAGCGCATCCGCCGTACTTCTGGTTGCATAAATCGTATATCCCAGCCTTTCAAAGCGGCGGCCGATTTCAATTGCTTCTCCTTTATCCGCATCCTTAACGGTTATGATCATCTGCTTATATTTGGGCAGATCCACACCTGCGCCAAGGAATGCTTTGTATAATGCTTCATGAAATGTCTTCCCGATCCCGAGACACTCGCCTGTGGACTTCATTTCAGGCCCTAAGCTGATTTCCGCGCCTCTGATTTTCTCAAACGAGAATACCGGCATCTTGATTGCCACGTAATCGGCTTCCGGCTGAAGTCCCGGCTCATAGCCAAGCCCCCGGATCGTATTGCCGATAATGACCTTGGTTGCCAGATCCACAATCGGAATTCCCGTAACCTTACTGATATAAGGAACCGTACGACTGGATCTCGGATTAACCTCAATCACATAGACTTCATCCCCCACAGCAATAAACTGAATATTGATCAGGCCCTTGACATGAAGCGCCTTTGCCAGCCTTCTGGAATATTCCGCTATGGTCTCTTTTACTTTTTCACTGACAGTGTGCGCAGGATATACCGAAATACTGTCTCCGGAATGAACACCGGTTCTTTCGATATGCTCCATAATACCCGGAATGAGAATATCGGTACCGTCGCATACGGCGTCCACCTCCAGCTCCTTGCCCATCAGGTATTTGTCTACAAGTATAGGATGATCCTGCTCATAACGGTTAATCACCGCCATAAATTCTTCGATTTCTTCATCGGAAAGTGCAATCTGCATTCCCTGTCCGCCCAGAACATAAGAGGGTCTTACCAGCACCGGATAGCCCAGTCTGTTTGCAGCCTCTTTTGCCTCCTTGGCGGTATACACCGTTTTGCCGGCCGCTCTGGGAATCTCTGTCTGCTGCAGAATCCTGTCGAACAGCTCTCTGTCCTCTGCCGCATCCACATCCTCCGCCTTTGTTCCGAGAATAGGAACTCCCATCTTCATCAGGCTTTCCGTCAGCTTAATTGCGGTCTGTCCGCCAAACTGCACCACAGCGCCGTCCGGCTTTTCAATATTGACGATATTCTCCACATCCTCCGGAGTCAGCGGCTCAAAATACAGCTTGTCCGCAATATCAAAGTCCGTACTGACCGTTTCCGGATTATTATTAATGATGATGGTTTCATAACCCTCTTTTGCAAACGCCCACGTCGCATGCACGGAACAGTAATCGAATTCAATTCCCTGACCGATTCGAATCGGACCGGAGCCCAGAACCAGTACTTTTTTCTCCGGTCTGGTCTCTACCGCTTCATTTTCACCGTCGAATACCGAATAATAATAAGGTGTCGACGCCGCAAATTCCGCTGCGCAGGTATCCACCATCTTAAATGCAGCTATGATTCCGTTCTCATAGCGCATCTGTTTAATTTCTTCTTCCTTTTTTCCGGTCAGTCTTGCAATGACATTGTCCGGGAACTCGATTCGCTTTGCTTCCTTCAGCAGCTCCGCTGTAAGCGGTTCTGTTTCCAGTCTCCGTTCCATTTCCGTTAAAACAGCAAGCTTGTCGATGAACCAATGATCCACCATTGTGACCTTGTGGATCGTATCGTAATCAACGCCTTTTCGCAGCGCCTCCGCAATCACAAAAATTCTCTGATCATCCACAATCTTCAGACGCTCGATCAGTTCTTCCTTTGATAAAGCCGTAAAGTCATAGCTTCTTAAGCAGTCCACATGCTGTTCCAAGGAGCGGAGTGCCTTCATGAGCGCTCCTTCAAAATTAGTACAGATACTCATGACCTCTCCGGTTGCC
>CAYTIH010000063.1:0-11852 GCA_964437825.1 uncultured Clostridium sp.
CCGCTTTCGCGGATTTCCCGCCGCCCCGTTGCTGACGCTCCGGAATGGGGATTAAGATGTCATATTTCACGGTATGTTGCTTCTATTCAAATCGTATCAAACAGGCTGCGCATTAAATTCCCTAACGCCGCATCTCATTTCCTGACATATTTCCGGTATAAATGATTATGATAAAGGATCATGAGGATCAGACCTCCGAAGGTCTCTCCGATAATTGAAACACATAGGACCGTTCCGTTTTCAAAGGGAAGCCATATCAGATAAGCAGCAAACATTCCAAGTCCGTAAATGATCCACATATATCCATGTTTTTTATTATAGGCTTTCACGTCTGTAACCTGCGAAACGGAAGGCGGTTTTTCACCCGACCAGAACCCGACCGGGATGCTGCTCCTGATCTCCAGCGCTCCCAGCACAACAAAAATCAGTGCGCAAAATCCGCAGATTCCGAGTCCGATCACTTCTCCTGCACTCATAACGATCTCCTTTCAACCCCCGGTAAAGCGGAGTTTATCTCATAAACAATCCGGCAAGCATTAAGTCCTCATCCAATGTGATCGTAAACAGGACGCTGGTATTTTCATAGGCAACGTTAATTTGTGTTACTGCATAGTTTTCATTCATTTGTGACACTTCCGCCATATATGAAGTCCCAAAGGAAACAAAGCCGCCCCAGTCCTGATCAATCCGGGCTTTCGCCTCATCGATATACTCCTTTGTCACATAAGTCTCCATCTCCTGCGTGATATAGGAACGCTGAAGCGTGTCATAATCCTCCTCATTTAACAGGGTAATGATGGTTTCCACTTGACTGATCACGGTATCCTCCTCAAACCTTGTGCTGTCCTCCATCGATTTTTGTTTGGGAATCCACCAATATAACAGCCCTCCCAAAAGAGCCAGAAAGATAACTGCTGCTGCCGCCATTTTGAGAACGAAGCTTCTTTTTGCCTTTTTCAGTTCTTCCTTTGGCATATTTTCATTAAATTCCTCAGCAAGCTGTGAGGCGCTTCCCATTTCCGAGAATATTTGATCCATGGTCCGCCCTTCCTCCAAAGCAATGCCGATATCCGACCGAAGCTGCTTTGCAATTTCTTTCTTTTTTGTACCCGAACACTTTAATTTTCTGACGACTGCTTTGATATAAGCATTCTGATCCATTCTTTACTCCTCCAAAATTGACGTGACATGCCCGCTGAACTTCTTCCACAATTCACATAGTTCTGCCAGCTCCGACCTGCCCTTTTCGGTAATCATATAATATTTTCTGGAGACCTGTTTTCCCTTTGGTTCACTCCAGCGGCTTTCCACCAGCGCTTCATCCTCGAGACGGTACAAAATCGGATATAAGGTCCCTTCTTTTAAGGAAAACATATCCTCACTTTTTTCCTTTAATTCACTAATCAGCTGATAGCCGTACTTTTCCTTCTGCGCCAGAAGCTTTAATAACAGAATTTCCAGTATGCCCTTTTTCATCTGCATTTCATATTTTTGATTCAAGCTCTCACCTCTGCTAAGTATTTAGCATTGCTATGTATATAGTATAATATCCCGGTCTTATTGTCAATCGAAAGTTTCCTCAAACCTTACCGATAAAGTTTCACCATGCCTTACTGATATTGCAGGTTTGTCAAGCCTTACCGATATGGTTGGCGGAAAATACAATTATTCCATACTCCTATGAAGAAGATGCCTTTTTGTGTGACGGAGAGGAATGTTCACAGGAGAAATCTTCATAATATTGAACGGCCCCGTATTCCTCTTCCAATTCCAGATATTTCTGATAATAAGCTTCGTAAATACTGTCATACTGCTTCACTGTCTGCTCATGCTCCGAGACTTCATCCTGCGGTACATTCCTTCACTTCTGCCTGCCGTCATGCCCCTTTAACATGAAAATTCCCCTTTTCGTTTGTAACTGTTTTTTCTATGCTTTCTAAATAAATTAATTATACCATATAACATTTTCCGGCAGCGGTAGATGCGCTTTCCTGAAATTTTAATTATTCAATTATTTTTTCTGTGCGTATCTGCGCCTTTCCGTATTCTGATTATAGTCAGGCTGTCGGTATCCGCAGGATCTGTCCAATGGTTAAAATATCACTGCTAAGACCGTTCAGACTTTTGATGGCATCCACTGTTGTACCGTATCTGCGCGACAGCAGCCAAAGCGTATCTCCCGAACGCACCGTGTATTCAAAATATGGTGCAGCCGCCTGAGACGGTATTTTGAGTATCTGGCCGATGTTTATCAAATCACCGGTCAGTCCGTTTAAGCTTTTGATGGCATCCACTGTTGTACCGTATCTGCGCGACAGCAGCCAAAGCGTATCTCCCGAACGCACCGTGTATTCGATATAACCGCTCCCCGTTCCGGGCAGCGGCACATTTTCCTGAATACTCCGATAAGTGTCATAAAGCGCTCTCCATGTGAGCGGTCCGACATTTCCGTCCGGGTCAAGCCCCATTGCCTGCTGAAACGCGATTACCGATTGCTGAGTTTCCCTTCCGAAGGTACCGTCCTGAGCCGGTGCCGGAACGGTGGGATAATACTCGGCAATCAAATCCAAAAGATACTGCAGCGTAATGACATCCTGCCCTTTCGACCCTCTGCGCAGTACGGAGGAGGGCGGAACCGTCCCGATTCCAAGCGTATTCCCCTCACTGTTAAGCTCCGCAAGTCTGGTAACCGCAGTATACAGACTTGAAATCTTGTACCATGTGGACTTACCGACAATCCCGTCCGGCGTTAGGTTAAAGACACTTTGAAATTTGGTTACCGCCGCTTTGGTGCTGTTTTGAAACACTCCCGTGTCATCAGTAATCACAGGAATTGCAGGATAATTGCGCCGGATTCGGTTTAAATAAGTCTGGATCGTCTCCACATCAAGCCCTGTACTGCCCGTCCGAAGCGGTGTTCCGGGATAGGACTCCAGAACATCCGTAATAATATTCGTCTGCGCAATTTCCACATCGTTCGGATAATAGGTACGCAAAATCTGTAAAGGACTCAACCCCTGATTTGCAAGCGTAACCGTTCCCCACTGGGAAAGTCCCGGGCAGGCCGCCGTCGTCCCGTTGCAAAAGGAGGTAAAATAGGGTGCAATCTGCCCCTGTCTTCGAACATACTCGTTAAAAATCTCATCCACAATCCGGCTGATTGATTCGTAAATCGGCCTCCCATACACAAAGTACTGGTCATAAGCCGTACTGTTTGTAATATCAAAACCATATCCGCGGCTTTTATACCATTCGGTATAAACCCGGTTGAGGGCAAAAGTAATTATGGCATAGATATTGGCTGTCAAAGAAGACTGCGGCCAGGTCGGATAAATTTCACTGCTGACCACATTTTTTACATATTCCGGAAATGATATCTGCACATCGGACGCGGAGGAACTTGGACTTCCCAAATGCACTGTAATCGGATTTGGTATGACTACCTGACGCAGCACATACGGTTCCGCAACCGGCCCCTCCTGATTTCGGCTGCCCCGCATGGCAGCAGCAGGCTTTCCGATGACAATATCCGTCTGGATCGGACTGCGCTGATTCTCCCGCATCGGTACAAGCATCAGTGGCTGTATCGCGGTTTCCCCCTCAAGGATGGGGATCCCGGAAACATAAATAGAATTGAACCCTCCCATTTGTGCAAGTACATTGTAGCTTACATAGGGCGTCCCGGAAAAGTTCGGATCCAAAGATAAGCTTCGATCCACCGTTTCCAGCGAAAGTCTCTGCGTCTCTCCGTTTTCATCGGTTGTCAAATCAAATATACCGCGGTCCCGGTCGTCAAAAACCCTGACCCTTACACCGGCGAGCGGAACCGCATCATGCGCCGTCCGCGCCTGTATGATCAAAAAACCCGTAGCCATAAATTTCAATTTCTCCTTTTTCCACAAAATCCTATATCATATACATATGAAGGAGAAACCGTAACAGTTACTTTCTTTTTACTATATCGCGATTTTGTAATTCTCTATTGTTTTTTTAATAAAATAGTATAAAATTGTAGCATAAAACATTAGCCGATGCGGAACACATTCCTCCGGCTGGAAAAGGGGATTCTAACATATGGAAACTGCACAGACTATACAGTCATCCGCCGCACCGGCCAAAAAAGGAATCAGCGGCAGCACCATTAAACTGATCGCAATTATTGCCATGCTGATTGACCACATCGGCGCTACCATCCTTGAACGTATGCTTATGAACCGGGGCTTTGGACTCGTTTACGGAAATGATGACATGCTCTCAAACTGGTTTCAGCAGGGAACAAATGCGATTCTGTTTATCTTCTACATCGGCATGCGTCTGATCGGACGCTTTGGTTTTCCGATTTTCTGCTTTTTATTAGTGGAAGGCTTTTTACATACACACAGCCGTGCAAAATATGCGCTTCGCCTGTTCCTGTTCGCTCTCATTTCCGAGATTCCTTTTGACCTTGCTTTTATGGGGAAGGTTGTTTATATCGGCTATCAGAATGTTTTCTTTACCTTGTTTATCGGACTGATTGCCTTGTGGGCTTTCGATACAATTGCTAACCGCCTGAGGGGCGGCGTACCCGCCGTGCTGTTCCGGATCGGAGGATATCTGCTTCCCTCCCTTTATGCGGCGGTCGTACTTACCAATCTGACCTTCAACACGATTTTTGTAGAATTTCAGGATGTCCTGAGTAACCCTTACTATCTTGTCGGAATTTTCTGGGTCATTCTGGCGCTCATTACCGTACTGATCGTTCACCTTTACGGCAAAAAAAGAGACTCCCAACGGAGCCGTGTTCTTTGTGCCGATCTGACCGTTCTGACAATCGCCATGCTGCTTGCAGATCTCCTGCAGACCGACTATTCCGGTATGGGTGTTTTGACTATCTGCATCATGTACGCATGCC
Source organism: uncultured Clostridium sp. (assembly GCA_964437825.1). Taxonomy (GTDB): domain Bacteria; phylum Bacillota; class Clostridia; order Lachnospirales; family Lachnospiraceae; genus JBJFCE01. The sequence continues at coordinate 4,892 of CAYTIH010000063.1, forward strand.
GCCGGAGTAAAGTAAAGGAAATGCTGGCCGGCTGTATTGTTCTGACTATTATGAGCTTCATGGAAGTAACCTCCTTCCTTATGCTGATCCCGATCGCAAAATACAACGGAAAGCGCGGACTGAATATCAAATATTTCTTCTATGCTTTTTATCCGGTTCATCTGGCTCTGCTGTATCTGATCTGCAGACTGATGGGGATTGCTTAGGGCGTTTCCCCTACTTCCCTCTTGCCGCCTTCGCCGGATACCACCTCTGAAACCGGGCCGTAAAAATTCCCATAAAGCTCGGCATTATGGAATTAACCGCACCTGTGAAAGAGCCTATTTGGGTTCCCTTACAGGGCATATGGATACCGCCTGCATGTTCTTTGGAATTCCCCTTTCCGGCGCCCGGTTCTTCCTCATTTCCTCCCGCCGTACCTTCTGCAGAGCCAAAATACCGGTCCCAATTCAGCTGGAAATGGCATAAAAAAGACACTCCTTTTTATATGATAAGGAATGCCTCTAAGTAATCCGGGCTTTTTCTCCAAAGCCGCGGGGCGCCTTTCAACAGGAACCCCTTGCACCTTGCTTTTTAGCAGAAAGGCATTTGTATGATTGATCCCATCCATAATCAGGCATATCAGGAATATACCAAAATCAATCGTCAGAAGTTATCACACCCTACTGATGAAAAGTTTACGATGGATTCCTCTCTGACCGGGAATCCTTCAGACAAGCATGCTTCTGACGGTGTCATTTATGAACCGGGCCAAAATCAGTCGAAAGCCCCGGAAACGCCGGCGCCCTCCGGCATCCATAGAAATACAGCCAACATAGGCCGCTCTCAGGCAGATCCACAGCAAAATGATACGCGGGCAGATTCTGTCAAACACGAAGCGGCCGTCAAAAATACTCCGCCCGTGACCGAGATCTTTCGCCGTCTGTTCCAGAATATACTTCAATCCATCAAAAAAGTCCTGTCGGCTATTTGGGGCAGCAATCCCGAAAAAATACAGGATACCTCTGCGGGCGGGCACCAAACGGACTCCATTGATATTGAGCAGCCGGACGCTGATGAAACCGCGCTTCTTTCCGCCGCAAAGCAGCAGGACGCCGATGAAGCCGCAGATACAGATCCGGATACTTTGGACCGAAACATAAAAACAGCTCTGAAATCCGGTGATACCGCGGCTTTCAGAGCTTTACTGTCCGACGATGGGCGCAAAATTCCTGCCAGGAACTCCTCCCTGCTGACCTACTATGATTCCAAGGGACGGCTGATCCGTTTAGATCCCTCCGATCAGCACAGAATCCTGCACGGTGACAGAGGAAGCAGGAAATCCTGACTTCGCTTACCGCATGGATCCTCTGCAAAAACCGCTGCAGGGAATTCCTCCTGCGGGGCAGTACTTGTTTTATTTTAAAAATTCCTGATTGATTACAAATTCAGGACTTCCATACGATTCCGGTGCAACCTCACCTTCATCAAATACTATCACCAAATCTCCGTGATCATTCAAATAAAAATTCTGATCTTCCCTGATCTCATAAAAGCCGTCCGTTTGTCCGTCCCAAAGCCAGTAAATCTGCTCAGGATCAGCTTCCATGGCGGCTTTCATCTGTCTGCGTACTTCTTCGCTGATCACAGAAATATAATCGGCTCCTTCAAAGAACAAATCCTTCAATTCTACTCGTTCTCCGCACGTTTTATCTATCGTATAAAATCTACTGAATTTCCCGCCGTCCGCCTGCGGTTCCGCTGCGTCTATCACCAGTGTAAACCAATCGTCATTGTCTATCCTCACTTCATAGGTGATATCCAGCCCTAAATAATCCTCTCCGCTTTCTTCCCTTTCCAACTGAAAGTAATCCAGCAGCATTTCCACATATTCCGCCTCCTTCTGACTGGTCTGCCCCGCTGCCGCCTCCTGATCGGTCTGTCCCGCCGCTGCTTCCCTGCTTGCGTCCCGTGGCATAGCCGCCTCAATTCCGTCATTTTCGCCTGCCGCAGGACTATCGGCTGCCCTGCTTTTTTCGACTTCAGCAATCACGGGCTCCTCCTGTGCAGTCTGCGACGCCAAATAAAGCTCCTGATCCTCTTTAGGATAATACATATTCTCCTCATGATATTCCCTGACTGTCACCGCTTTGAAAAATACCCCCAATACCGGCAGCTTTTCCATGGATCTTGCCAGATACGCATTCAGATTCGGCAATAGCACTGCCAGAAAAATAACCATGGCTGCGCCTGTCACGCAATTTCGATAAACCGTAAGTCTGCGGCGCCTCTTTGCTTCCCTTTTTCCTCTTTCTATGGATTCCTGTATCCTCTCGTATCCGTTTTGCGGCGCCTGTATCTCCCGATATTCCCGTTTCATAGTCTGTATCTGTTCATTTCGGTCCATACATTTACCCCCCCCCTCAAAAATTTGAACATATGCGCATATATTCGCTGCAACAAAACAAGTTCGTCTGAGTGCCGCAACGAAAGCATGTCCTAGGACAGCGTTATCTTCAATTTATCCAAAATCCGATACAAACGGCTTTTCACGGTACTCACATTCTGATTCAGTACCTTCGCTACCTGCTCGATTGTCATATCTTCAAAGAAACGTAAAATAATAATAGCCCTTTCTTCATCAGGAAGGGCATCAATTGCTTTTCGCAGATCAAAATCCTGATACCGGTCATCCGTTATGACCATATCCTCTTTTACCTCTGTATATTCACGCCTGTTTTTACGAACAAAATTCACGGATTCATTCATCATAATCCGATAAATCCAGGTTCCTGCAAATTCTTTTTTGCGTAGTGAATCCGCATGGGAAATAGCCTTGCAGGCCCCTTCCTGCACGATATCCATTGCATCATCCTCATTGTGTACGTAACTAAAAGCCAGACGATAGTATTTCTGGTAATTTTCCAGAAGCATACGGGTGATCAGATCCTCTTTCTCATGCTTCATGGTCTCCTCCTTACATCAACGGCTGCATAAATATAGACTCTTTTTCTCCTTCAAAAGTTTCACATTTCTTATTCGATTATTACAATCTTTACTGCATCGATGAGTTATCCTTCAATCCCGGTTATCGTACAAAGAATCAATTACCTCAAAATAATTCTCAAAGGTCTTGGCACAGCATCCCGGATTATCAATTTCGATATTTCCGCATTTCATTCCGGCCAAAGTAAACGCCATAGCCATCCGGTGATCCTCATAGGTCTGTACCACTGTGGGAACCGGCGTACCCGGATAAATTCGGATTCCTGCTTCCTCCGGCATCTCTTCACACCTGATTCCCATACGGGAAAGCTCCGCAAGGATCGCTGCCATCCGGTCCGTTTCCTGAAACCGGATATGTCCGATATTCACAATTTCCGTAACACTGTCCGCAAAAACGGATACGACTGCAAATGTCATTGTCTGATCCGAAAAATCCTTCATATCCACTCTGCGCCCGGAATAATGCGCCAGCCCGCTTGCCCGAAGCCACAAGCCTTCTCCCGTATCCTCCATTGAGGCGCCAAGCTCCGATAGCAGCTCCACATAACGGATATCGCCCTGCAGGGACTTTCTATGCACATTGGACACCAGCACATCAATTCCGAATAAAGGTGCAAGGCTGTAAAAATAAGCCGCCCCGGACAAATCAGGCTCAACCGGAAAATGATCCCTCCCAAAGTGCTGTCTGCCCGGAATGATATACGTTTTTTCTCCCGCTGCATGTTCTTTCTGCGCATAACGGATTCCAAACTGTTCCATCATGGCAAGTGTCATCTTAATGTAAGCGCCCGCCGTGCGGCTGCCCGTCATCGTCAGGGAAAGTCCTTCCGGAAGCAGACACCCCGCCATCAAAAGAGCGCTGGCAAACTGGCTGCTAAGCGTGGTATCAATCACAACCTCTCCAAACTTTAGACCCTGTGTCCGCATTCGAAACGGAAAATGTCCTTCCTCACCCAGATAGCGGATGGATGCCCCGCCTTTTTCCAATATGGACAAGAGCGGCTGCATAGGACGCTTCGCCATCTGTTTTGACGAATCAAGCTCATAATCTCCACCTGCAAACGCCAGCATAACCGTCAAGAAACGCCCTGCCGTTCCTGCGCTGCACACATTGATTTTGGCATTTGGATTCGGTATGCTTCCTCCGGTTCCCTGAATGGTTACCCGTTTTCCCTTTTCTTCGATCTCAACCCGAAACCCAAGACTTTGCAGACACGAAAGAAACGCCCTGGAATCATCGCTGAACAATACGCCGTCCAATACACAGACATGCTCTGAGATTGCGGCTAACATAAGCGCTCTGTTTGTAATACTTTTAGAACCCGGTACCGTAACTTTGATCGGATTTTGGGGCTTCCACTTTCTGACCTGATATCTTTGCTCCATGACTGATACTATCTCCTTTTTCCGGTTTTCCTCATTGCTTTTGTAACATTTCTGAATCCTATATTTATTTTTGCACTTCATTGTATGATTTTTGAAGGATTCCGCAAACTGAAAGTATAGAAACAAATATATGATTTTGAATTACAAGATTTCCATTAGACTTCTATGAAAAAAATAATTTTCGATGCGCTCCATCAAGGACCGCTTCTCAGAGCATATTTATCTCTTTTCTTTCTGGCATCCGTATTCGGATATCTCTGGGAGGTACTTTTATATTTGGTCCTATATCACAGTTTTGTAAACCGCGGTTTTTTCCACGGTCCCTGGCTGCCCGTTTACGGAAGCGGCGCCGTTTTACTGGAGCTTGTGCTGCAAATCCTGCTTCCCCAAAAATTCTCCGGCAAAAAACATGTTCTTTTGATTTTCATTTTGTCTTCGGTTTCCTGCAGCGTGGTAGAATATCTGCTTGGCGCCTATCTGGAATGGCGCTATCAGATCCGCTACTGGGACTATCGGGATTTCCCTCTTCAGATAAACGGAAGAGTCTGCCTGTACTCATTTCTTTGCTTTGGAGTTTCAGGCATTTTACTTCACCGGTATCTATTTCCCGCAATCCGAAGGATTGGTCAAAAGTTGACAGTTCATACTGCGCGGACAATTTTGATGCTTCTGCTCATTCTCTTTTTGTCTGACTTGATCTATTCCTGTCATACGCCAAATACAGGAAGCAATATTACCTTTCCTGTCAGTATTTTTTTCAGAAGCCAATCATGTTTTTGAGAATAAAAAATACCATGGGCACAAAGAGCGACGGCAGCATATTTAACGTCTTGCAGTCCTTGATTTTCAGAATACTTAAGCCGGAGCTGAAAATCAGGATTCCTCCCACTACGGACAATTCAATCAGCATCGGCCCCGAGAAAAAAGAGCCTGACAGATATTTTGCTACAAAATAAATTGCTCCCTGCCAGCAGAACAACACCGGCGCCGCCAGCGCCATGCCGATGCCGTAAGTGGAGGAAAGAACCATGGAAGTCACAAAGTCCAGCGTCGCATTGGTAAACAAATAGGTATGATCTCCGTTTAACGCACTCATAACGGGTCCCAATATGGATAACGTACCGATACAATAGAGCAAGATTCCGGTGGATAATCCCTGTCCGAGATTTGATTGGGAATGCTTATTTACCAGAGTTTGAAATTTTCCGTCCAAATCCAGTATGGTCCCGAACAGACTTCCGATTGCAAGACTGACGATAAACAATACCGGATAAATACTGTTTGACATATTTGATACAACCGCATTCACTCCGATTGCGCAGGCGGCAAGCCCCATCGCAGTATAAAGCGCCCCCTGATATTTTTCTTTAATTCCCTTTTTTAAGATACTGCCGATCAGACTTCCCGCCAGTATCGTTCCTGTATTTACAAATGTTCCTATCATCAAACTGTCCTCAGCCTTTCTCTTTTATGGAATTCAGTATATTACGGGCGTGAACTTCCATATATGAATCTGACGAATCTGTCAGTTTCATATTCTGAAGCTCCTGTATGATTACCTGACAGACTGCCTCGATGATCAACAGTTTTCCGTCCGTTTGCAGGCCGCTGTCAGAAGCTTCCTTCTTCTCACGGGCATCCTCAGTGTTCTTCCCTGACATGCGGGTTTGCCGGTTCCTCCATACTTGTTTAGAATCCGTAACATCCGTCAGCAGCATCAGCATATCGCCCACTTCTGACAAAACTGTCAGTTTTTTCATTCCCCGGTGCATCCACTTATAAAAAGGGGCGTACACCCCATTTATCAGATACACCATCGACATACTGTTTTTTATAAATTCGGACAGCGCAAGCTGGGCTGCTATATATTCACCTCTTGCCATGGCGCGTCCGTAATTGTACTGTCCTGCCTGAGCCATCAGCGCAGCGCATTGTGCCATTTTTCTTTTTCTGACCGAATCCGGATAATAGGATAACAGCTTCTCCCGAAAGGCCGTGAACTTCATCAGCGGATCCTCAAATACGCTTCCGTTTACGGCTGTTGCAAGTCCTTCCTCCGGAACGGAAAGCCACTGGGCATCCGTCATCGGGGGATGATCCATTCCGAGCAGTTCCTGATAAAAAAGCTCCGTCTGAAGCACGCCTACCCGTCCGCCGCCCTGAGCCATGATCTGCCTTTTGGGCATTCCCAGAAACGCTCCCGGGAGAGCATCATATGCATTCTGCAATTCCCTTCCATACTCCTGATAATCCTCCGCCGTCAGCCAAAGGCAAAAGGACGGACCATAGTCATGATCTCTTGATATCTCATCATCAAAGCCGAAACACTCCGATCCCCTTCCTACAAGCCCTGCTGCCACCCGCCCCTTAAGCTGCGGAAACTGCTTCTCCAGCATGGGCTTTCCGTATGTCAGATAATATTGCTCCGATAATTCCAGTCCTTTCATCTGTCCACCTTCCGTCACCATACAGCAAAATTCATTTTATCATGAATCTGCGATTCATGATAAAATTCGTCGTTCGCCGAATGTGCAGGCACATTCTTCTCGCTTGCACTCATTATATCATACTCGCAAGCCCGCACCTTTGG
>CAYTIH010000064.1:0-11755 GCA_964437825.1 uncultured Clostridium sp.
GCATGTAGCTGTCAACCTCGGGAAGAAGTAAGGGCAAATCCTTTTCATCCAAAGGAACATAACCGCACTTTTCGCATTTTACGATCGGAATAGGCTCACCCCAATAACGCTGGCGGGAAAATACCCAGTCGCGCAGCTTGAAATTGACCTTTGCGTTACCGATTCCCTTTTCTTCCAGAAATTCGATCATTTTCTTTTTGGCATCGGCAACCTCCAGTCCGTTCAGAAAATCGGAGTTTACAAGCTTACCGGCTGCAACATCGGTAAAGACTTCCTCCTGAACGTCCCTGCCGCCGGCAACAACCTCAATGATCGGAAGCTGAAATTTCTTTGCAAATTCCCAGTCACGCTCATCATGCGCAGGAACCGCCATAATCGCACCTGTTCCGTAGCTCATCAGGACATAGTCGGAAATCCAGATCGGAATTTCCTTGCCGTTTACCGGATTTACTGCGGTTAAGCCCTGAATCTGCACGCCGGTCTTTTCCTTTGCCAGCTCGGCACGTTCAAAATCCGATTTTCTGGCGGCCGCTTCGCGGTATGCCTGAATTTCATCCCAGTTACCCAGCTCGTCCTTATATTTATCAATCATCGGATGCTCGGGAGAAACAACCATATAGGTTACGCCAAACAGAGTATCGCATCTGGTCGTATAGATTCTAAGCTTATCTTCTTTATCCTTGATGCTAAAATCCACTTCCGCGCCCGTGGATTTGCCGATCCAGTTTTTCTGTGATACCTTGACTCTCTCAATATAATCAACATCGTTTAAGCCCTCAAGCAGCTTTTCCGCATATTCCGTGATCTTTAACATCCACTGGCTTTGCGCTTTTCTGATAACGGGAGCACCGCAGCGCTCGCAAACGCCGTTGACTACCTCCTCATTGGCAAGCCCCACCTTACAGGAGGTACACCAGTTAATGGGCATTTCGGTTTTATATGCCAGTCCCGCTTTAAATAATTTCAGAAAAATCCACTGTGTCCAGTGATAGTATTCCGGATCCGTGGTATTGATTTCTCTGTTCCAGTCAAAAGAATAGCCAATCGAATGAAGCTGTTCCTTGAACCGGTTCACGTTGTTTTTGGTTACGATCTTCGGATGAATCTGATTCTTGATCGCATAGTTCTCGGTCGGAAGTCCGAATGCGTCCCATCCCATCGGAAACAGCACGTTATATCCCTGCATTCTTCTCTTACGGGATACGATATCCATTGCGGTATACGGTCTGGGATGACCTACATGGAGTCCCTGTCCTGAGGGATAAGGAAACTCTACCAGCGCATAATACTTCGGTTTGCTGTAATCCTCAGATACCGCAAACGCCTGCTCATCGTCCCATACCTTCTGCCACTTTTTTTCCACTACCTTATGATTATATACTTCTGCCATCTATCATTACCTCCAATCCGCACCCTCCGGTTACGGCATTTATCTGACAAGCACTAATATTTTACTATAACCGCGGGATTTGTCAACCCGAGCGCCGGCGGATCCTATTGGGTTTTTGCCGGCGGATCCAATTTGATTTTGCAATTTAGGCAAAAACGAGTATAATTTCCTTTAGCGTAATCCCTAAACCATGAAATAAGGAAGTGCAGCGATCCATGAATAATCTGATTTTCTGTCTGAATGCAACCATACCCATTTTCCTTTTAATGATTCTCGGCATGATTTTCAAAAAAACCGGAGTTTTTCAGGACTCCTTTGTACGAACCATGAATTCCTTTGTTTTCCGCTTTGCCTTACCGGTTCTGCTGTTTAAAGAGCTGTCTGCACAGGATTTTGTCAGCGCCTTTGACGGGCGCTTTGTCCTGTTCTGCTTTGCGGTAACACTCTGCTCCATCGCAATTACCGTTCTTGTTTCGTATCTCTGGAAGGATCATTCCATCCGCGGAGAATTCGCGCAGGCCTCCTATCGTTCCTCAGCGGCGCTGCTCGGGATCGGCTTCATCCAGAATATTTACGGAAACGCAGGAATGGCACCCATGATGATCATAGGTACCGTTCCTCTTTACAATATCATGGCAGTCGTCATTCTCACCTTTTTGAAACCCGAGCGCGAACGCATCAGCAAAAATCTTTTGTTACATACCCTGAAGGACATCCTGACAAATCCCATTATTCTGGGGATCCTTACCGGTATGCTCTGGTCCGCCCTTTGCATCCCGCAGCCCGAAATCATGCAAAAAACCATCACCTATGCAGCTAACCTCGCAACCCCCTTAGGACTTATGGCTATGGGCGCAGGCTTTCAGGCTAAGGCAGCCGTTACAAGATTAAAACCCGCACTGACTGCATGCTTCTTTAAGCTCATTCTGTTCTGCGCTATATTTTTACCGCTTGCAGTCAATCTGGGATTTACCGGCGACAAATTGGTATCCATTTTGATCATGCTCGGTTCTCCCACCACTGTCAGCTGTTATGTTATGGCAAAAAATATGGGACACGAAGGAACCTTGTCGAGTACCGTAGTTATGTTAACTACCGTACTCAGTGCCTTTACGCTTACGCTATGGCTTTACATCATAAAAAGTCTGGGACTGATTTAGTATGATTGCGCACTCAGCGCAGGTCCTTGCGCCTCTTTTTATCAAATACGACAATCGCAAGCAGCAGTATGACAGCCATATATACACATACAATCAAAAGATGGGATCCGATCTTTTCGTATTGTCCGAACACAGCATTTCTTGCAGCCATCACCATATGATAAAAAGGAAGCGCCTCACAGATTCTTTTCAGGCCTCCCGTTAAATTCTCCACATCCATCCAGATGCCCCCCAATAAAGCGGAAACGGAAACAATAATGGAACACAAGCCCGGCGCTGCCTTTTCGCTGCATAAGGTTCCGATGAGCAGACCAATGCCTATGAACAGGAGCGCGGCCGGAATCAGGACAAGGACTGCCAGAAGCACACGCTCCGGATGAAAGGTGACGCCGACGACTGCTCCGACGCCAATGGAGGCAAGGAAAGTGATCACACTCTGTATCACGGCAATGAAAAACAGCGGACACAGGTATCCGAGGATAAAATCCGCTGCCGTCATCGGTGATGCATACAGCCGGAGCAGAAACGCACTGCTTCTGTCCTTGGAAATCTGAAGGCAGGTAAACAGCATCACGAAGGAAAGCCCGAATACCGCAATCCCGCTCGATAAATAATCCGTCCGGAAAATCAGCATATTGGCCTCCTTGGGAATACTCTGATTCACAAGCGTCATTACTGCAAGCATTACAAGCGGAAAGCCCAGACAGAAAATATAGCTTAACGGATCTCGTAACAGTTCTTTTCTGTTTCTTACTGCAAATATCAGCATTCTCATTTTAATCTCCATTCCGGAGCGTCAGCAACGGGGCGGCGGGAAATCCGCGAAAGCGATTTCCCGTCTGCCATCAGGGCTATTTGTGACGCTCCTGCACAAATAGCTGTGTGAAAAATCAGCATATCAATGTGATTTTTCACACTATTTTTCCTCCCCATCCATATGATCATTTTCTGCAATCCGGATAAATGCCTCCTCCAGATTGTCCGCACCTGTTTTCTCAAGCAGCTCTTCCAGTGTTCCGATCTCTCTGATCCTTCCGTCCACCATCACGGCAATTCTGTCGGCCAGCGACTGCGCTTCCTCCAGATAATGCGTTGTTAATACCACGGTTATCTTACCTTTCAGGGATTCCACAAAGCTGTGCAGCTCCCTTCTGGCAAGCACATCCAGTCCCAACGTCGGTTCATCCAAAAACAGTACCTTCGGCTGTGTAATCATTGCCATTGCAATACTCACTCTCCTCTGCCAGCCTCCGGATAATAGTTTCGCTTTTTGATCCGCAATTTCCTCCAGATGAAACTCCTGTATCATCTGATTCACTTTCTGCTTCTGATCCTGTTTCCTGCCGTCAGAAATCCCATAGATTCCCGCCATAAATTCCAGATTTTCCCGGACTGTCAGATTCTGGGCAACCGCCGTTTCCTGCGGAGACAAATTGATGATCCGCTTAATCTCCTTTAAATCATGACTCAGGGTCTTTCCGTAAATAACAGCCTCTCCTCCGGTAGGTTTGCTGAGGCCCGACAGCATTCTGATCGTTGTTGTCTTTCCTGCGCCGTTGACGCCAAGCAGCGCAAACAGCTCTCCCTCCCCGATTGTCAGACTAATTCCGTCCACGGCTGTTTTATTGCCGAACTGTTTTTTCAGCTGCTGTAATACAATTGCATCCTTCATTTCTTTCATCCCCCTCTAAATGCCGCCTGTTTCTTCCTGATATTCTGTGATTTTCTCTTCTCTTAACAAATCCAGAAGCCGTCTGTTGATTTCTCTTGTCTCCTTTCTGTAGTAAAGTATTCTCGTAATCCATGTGACCGCATAGGTAAAACACAGACTGATACAAACACTGATCATGATATTCCTATATCTTCCAAGCCCCCAGCAAAACATGCAGACCGGAATCCAGACAACGGATGTCAGTATAAAATGAATCAGCGCCTGTTTTACCATGCTCCATTTCGCAACCTCAAAAATGAATGAGCACCCGCCAAAGCTCATTCCGACCAGCCCGCACAGCAGGATCTGAACAATCAGCGCCGTATAGGGATTCGAAAAATGCGCCGCGTAAGTGGGCACCAGCGGAGCCGCCTGCACATTTCCTGTCGCATGAATAATAATTTCTATGTTAATCAGCATGACAACCTGTGAAACCACCACAGTAAAAGCAAAACTGAAAAGCATTCTCCACAAAATCTTCAAAGCTAAGGACTCTCTCATTACTTTTTCTCCTTTCCTATTCCCAATACCTGTTTGATTCTGCTTACATATCTTCTGGATACATAGGTCTCTATCCCTCCCTGCAGATACATATGAATAGTACCTGCCATACTGGTATCCAGCCGTCTGATTTTCCGGACATTTACGATTTCGGAATTGGAAATTCTGACAAATTTCTGCTGTTCCAGCAGCTCCTCCAGTTCATAAAGTCTATATCTGACGCCATATCTGCGCTTTTCCGTCTGCGCAAATACTTTCTGATCCTCACCATAAAAACGAATGATCGATGCACAGGGAATCTTAGCCGCATTGTTTTCCTCATATACCGTAATCATTTCGTTCACGGAATCGGATACCAGCTGAAAAAGCTCCTTCATCTGTTTGTTATGCTCCGGTCCGCATATGACGATTTCCGGCTCTTTGTATTTCTCATGTATGTAAAGTGAGATTTTCATACTCATCTTCTGTTCCTTTCCTATTCCTATACTAACTATTTTCACAAATTTCTTTCCGAAAATCCATACTAAAAATCCAATATTCAATTCATATTTTGAGTATAAAAAAAGATGCCGCAATTGCACGTCATTTGCGACATCTGGTTGTTTTTGATTGATAAACGGTTATTATATATTTGTTTATGTACTGCCTATTCATCCCATTCGATCCGGGATCTGATTCTCTGCATTTTGCTGTCAAGCTCCGCAATCGTATCTGCACACTTCTTTAATTCTCCGGCAATCTCATCCGCACAGCTCAAATCCTTTTTGTAGCGCAGCTTATGCTCAAGAGAAGCCCAGAAATCCATGGCAATGGTACGCAGCTGGATTTCCACTCGCATCATTCTTTTCTCATCCGCCAGAAAGATCGGTGTTTCAATAATTAAATGCAGACTCCGGTATCCGTTTTCCTTTGGATTTCTGATATAATCCTTCTTCTTGACCAGTCTTACATCATCCTGCTGCAGCAGATATCTTGCAATCAAATATACGTCCTCCGGAAAAGAGCAGATTACCCGGATTCCCGCTATATCATTCAGGTTTTGCTCAATATTCTGTACTGTAGGCGCAATTCCTTTACGAATCATTTTTTCGACTATACTGCGCGGCTCCTTCAGTCTGGACTTAATTGTTTCAATCGGATTTCGGTCGTACCGGAGGGACAACGTCTCATTCAGCACCCGCATCTTGGTTTCCACTTCCATAATCGCACAGCGGTAATATGCCATCAGCTGCCTGAACTGCTCCTGCATATTAAACGCACGCGCCGCCAATTCCGTTGCCTGCATTTCCTTTCCTTCGCCAAACACGATGCTATTCTCCCGCAATACTACAAGATCAGTACTGTCATGCATTTCGGCTGTTCTTTTCTTCTCATGCTCCATTCTCATCTATGCAAATTTCCTTCCCGAACTCCATATTTTTCAAAATAAAAGCCGTAATTTCTGCGGCATCTTTATATTACTATAAAAAATCCGAAAAAAAATAACTTTTAGATAAATATCATGATTTTTTACAATCTCTTTAGATGAATTAGGAGCGTTCTTTACTAAGTATAATGTTTGCCTGCGTTTTGACTTGAACAAGGAGCAGAATAATAGGATTCCGGATACGGCTGCAAGGAACAGATAGGACTGGATCACGGGAACATAATTATAAGGTTCCAGACTCCAAACATTATAAAAATCACGTCTGACATAGGTAACCGGCAGGAGCCCTGCAGCAGCCTGATTTGGCGGCTTCGCATTTTTCTCAGAATTCTTCTTTTACCCGCATAATCATGCGCTCAATTGCCGGATACCGATTCATGCGTTCGTTCCTTTCCGATATTTATTCCATACCAATTCAAGCAGAGCGTGCAGCCCGATCGCGATCAGAGTCCCCGTAAGAATTCCGACGATGACATCGGTAGGATAATGTACTCCCACATACAGTCTGGACCATGCGATTAAAAACGCTCCCACAAGCGCCAAGATCCCATATTTTCTGGGAAGTGTCAAAAACATGGCGACCGCAGCCGCAAATGAGCTTCCCGCATGTCCCGACGGAAAAGAATAATCCCACTGCGGCGCAATTAGCAGCCGAAGTCCCTCAATTACCTCGTAGGGCCTTGTCCTTGCCACAAGATTTTTCAAAATCAAATTGTTGACAATCAAGGAGCCTAACAGTGAAAAAAGAACCAGTACTCCTGCTTTTCTGGTTTTCCTGATCACCAGCAGCAGAATGCCAAGTACAATCCAAACCGCCCCGCCGTCTCCAAGTAACGTGAATTTCGTAAAAAAAGCCGTCAAAATCGGTATCCTGAGATATTCCTGTATAAAGAGTAAAATTTCCTGATCAAGTGCAAATAATGCTTCCATCTTCATCCCCCATTCCGGAGCGTCAGCAACGGGGCGGCGGGAAATCCGTGAAAGCGGTTTCCCGTCTGCCATCTATCCCTCCTGTTTTCAGCCATAACGCCGTTTCGGTGATATCACAGGCTGATATTTCCTGTCTCTATACGATCCCTGTACGGTGCGCTTTCCTCAAGCTCTTTAAGACGCTCAATCACGGAGGAATCATCCCAATAATGCATGGGATAGACCTTCTTCGTGTTCGTATGGCGCATAAAATAATCAAACCCCAGATAAAAACGCTCCCCCTGCCTGCCGTCCAATGTCAAAAAAGCGGCATCGATCAAAATGCCTGACAGCCTTGCAATCTCTCTTTTAAATTTCTGCTCTATGGGAGCTGCCTCCTGCTGCGTTTCTCCCTCAAAGCTCCACCAGTTCAAATCTCCGGCATGATAAATCACACCCCCGGGCGTGTCCACCAGAAAAGCCACGCCCTGATCCGTGGAATCAAGCGTCCGAATCCTCAAATCCCCCGCCCGAATATCCTCATGCGGCTTTACAAAGACAATATTCTGATACTGCTCCTGAGATACGCCTTTTTTCTCAAAATAACGTCTGCCATATTTTTTATGTATATCATTCGACAGGATAAAACATGCCTCCTGCGTCATAGCTTTTGCAGTGCGGAAAATTTCGAATTGAAAGTGATCCTGATGCACATGACTTGAAAAGAAATAAACCTTCTTTTGCACCGCAGGCTTCGGAAGCGTCCCCTGATAATAATCAAATATCAGGATCTGTTCTTCAAGCTCAACCCAAAAACCGCTGTGATAGATATGTATGATCTTCATACTTGTCCTGCTCCTTCAAAAAAGCTATAATATTGATTACTGAACATTATACTTGAAACAACAGGCAATTGCAAAACAAGCGCGTAACCCGCGCAGAAACGAGGGAAATAATGAAACTGATTTCGTGGAACGTAAACGGACTTCGTGCATGTATACAGAAAGGCTTTGAGGACTATTTTAAAAGCGCCTGTGCGGATATTTTCTGCATTCAGGAATCCAAGCTGTCCCAAGGCCAGCTTACTTTGGAGCTTCCGGGTTATCATCAATATTGGAATTATGCAGAGAAAAAAGGATATTCCGGCACAGCCATCTTTACAAAGGGAAAGCCCCTTGCCGTTACCTTCGGAATTGATATTCCCGAGCATGACAGGGAAGGACGTGTCATCACTCTGGAGTATCCGGAGTTTTATATGATTACCTGCTATACTCCGAACTCCCAAAGGGAACTTACAAGGCTTGATTACCGCATGGAATGGGAGAACGCTTTTCAGGCCTACTGCGCCGCTCTCGATGAAAAAAAGCCCGTGATCATCTGCGGCGACTTAAATGTGGCGCATCAGGAAATTGACCTGAAAAATCCAAAGACCAATCATCATAACGCGGGCTTCAGCGATGAGGAACGCGGTAAAATGACAAGCTTCCTTGAACTCGGTTTTACCGATACCTTCCGGTATTTTTATCCGGAGGTAACGGGCGTCTATTCCTGGTGGTCCTATATGTTTCAATCCCGCCAGAAGAATGCCGGGTGGCGTATCGACTATTTTCTTTCCTCGAAGCGTCTGAATGAAAAGCTGACGGGCGCTGCAATCCATACGGACATTCTCGGCTCCGATCACTGTCCGGTAGAACTGGATATTGACCTCAGTTTCCATTAAAAAAGACGGATAACAAAACGATGCATCATCCATCATCGGCTTGCTATCCGTCTTTTTTCTGAAATGATCCTCTATCCTCTTTTTTAAACGTTACGATTCTGTGATCCGTTCCGGCCTATAAGATCCTTTACGACCTCACCTGCAATGATTAATCCCGCAACAGAAGGAACGAATGCATTGCTGCCCGGAACCTGTCTGCGTCCCGGCGGCAATTCCCTCTGCACAGGAGTCATCGGTATTTCTTCGGAATACACCACCTTCAATTTCTGAATTCCTCTTTTTTTCAATTCCCTGCGCATGACTTTTGCCAGGGGACAAACCTTCGTCTGATAAAGATCCGCTACGCGAAATGCGGTCGGATCCATCTTATTCCCCGCTCCCATGGAACTCATCACGGGCACATGCGCCCGATCCGCCTGCATAATCAGTTCTATTTTGCCTGTTACAGTATCGATCGCATCTACGATATAATCATACTGCGTAAAATCAAACTGATCCGCGGTATCCGGCATGTAAAAGGTTTTCCATGTATGAACAGACGCCTCCGGATTAATATCCATAATCCGCTCTTTTGCAACATCCACCTTATATCTGCCGAGTGTTTTTTCAGTGGCTATGATCTGCCTGTTGATATTACTAAAGCACACAGTATCATTGTCAATCAAATCCAAAGTGCCGACGCCGCTTCTGGCCAGCGCTTCTACGGTATAACCTCCGACACCGCCAATTCCAAAGACGGCAACTCTGGCATTTTTCAGGCATTCCATGCTGTTTTCACCAAGCAGCAATTCCGTTCTTGAAAACCGGCTTTCCATTTCCTTTGCTTCCTTTGTTAAATGTCGTCATATGTTACTCTGTTTTCCGTGATTTTCATTTCAACCACTTCAGGCTCCCTGATTCTTCCCAGAATTTTAAAGCATGCCGTCAGAATCAGCAGGGAAAGTACGAAAAATCCAATGTTCGCATAGAGCTCATACTCTTCCGAAAACGGGGTCCACAGGTATCCCACAAAGTTACTGGAGCAGTTGATCACGGCATGTAAAAGCATGCAAACCCAAATGTTACGGTATTTTCCATACAGATAGCCCAGCACAATTCCGATCATAAAAGCATAAATGCCCTGTACCCAGTTCATATGGATAATTCCGAATGCCAATGCCTGAATGCAGTTTGCAAGCCAGAATTTTTTGCTTACCTTTTCTGCAAATTTTAAAATAATGCCCCGGCAAAGCAGTTCTTCTCCGATCGGGGCTAAAATAACCGTGGTCACAAAAGCAAGTACCGTCATTTCTCCGATTCCGGCCGACTGCATCAGCTTCATATAGTTCCACAGCAGAGAAGGTTTCACAAGGTAGATTATGTTTAACGCTGCACTGATCAGAATCTGTATAAAGATACCGAGGATGATCACTACGGGCAGTTTTTTCAGACCGCATTTCTCCGTACCCATCGGTCTTTTCTTTTTTCCGAAAGCAAAGTAATACCAGAGCCCATATACCAAAAGCGCAGCCGCCTGATACAATAAAACCGCATACAGCGGCTTTGCCATATATCTGATCGAAGCCAGCTGCAGTAAAAACAGATACGGATCATTCATCCCCTGCCGTTCAGCCTTTACCTGAAAATAGTAATAATACAAAACTCCATAAGCAGCCGCATACTGCAATCCCACACATAAGCCTGCCGGCAATAATGATACGATAAACCATCCGACCTTCTTTAATACCTTCATTTGATTTCCCCCTTTTACGCTAAAATAAAGCTTGCCGAACGCGGCGGTGCAATGATTCTTCCGTTTGAAGCGTATGCCTTTCCGAAGCAAAACAGGGATTCATCCAGATTGCATTACATCCCGATTCCCGAATATAATCCAATCTTCTGATAATCCCCAGAAAATCTCAGATTCCGTCCCCGTTGGAGTCCTGAAAAGACCGCGGCTGCCGGAATTCCCACGGCGAGCTGTCAGATATTCTGATCATAATACGGTTCACCGATTGTAACATTATTGGTTATGGTCAGATATTCATAATATTCCTGATCGGCAATTGACTGCTGTGCAAGATCATCGCCGTACGGCTTACTGCCGGATGCATCACAGGCTTCAATCCAGACAAATTCCATTCTCTGTTTTCTTTCATCCAGAATCTGTTGCTTTACGTCATTTGCCCGGGAAGCATCCGCAAAGCTCTTCTTCCCGGGCAAGACTGTCCATTCGATCCGTCAGCAAATGAAGATCGGAGCTGATATTCTGAGAAGATGTTCTTGCTATATTTTCCCTTGTCAATTTTTGTCATTTTTACATTATTATATATTACCTCCGGGAAAATAGCAACAAAAGTAAAACATCTTCAGCTTTGTTACATATTTTGTCAATAACTTCCAAACTTACATACTCATTATTTGGATAGTTGGGCGATCGTTGCCTGTGATATGCCGATACACTGTCTAAGTTTGAACGATGCAGCATTTTGGGCGGGTCATTCAACTAAGAATGGCCAGATATCGAAGCTCAGCGCGTCAGACAGTGAAAGGATATGACATGGGGACAGAAATGTAAGAAAGCTGTGATCAGATCACTACCTTGTTTTTACCGTTCCGTTTTCCCCGATACAGATTGTAATCGGCCGCCGTGATCGTTTCTTCAATCGTTTTGCCATCCTCATAGATGGCTATGCCGAGTGTAAGTGTGCAGTGAATCCATTTGCTGTTTAATTCAAAAACATGGTGATCTACCAGACGGCGGATGTTTTCCGCGATCTGCAGAGTTTTTTCGCGGGAGCAGCTGCTGATCAGAATGAGGATCTCTTCACCGCCCCAACGGCATACATAGCCATGTTCCTTTACCTGCTCAACCACGATCTTGGAAATCCCCTTCAAAACGATGTCTCCGAAGTCGTGTCCGTGTTTGTCGTTGATCTGCTTGAAATCGTCAATATCG
>CAYTIH010000065.1:0-11591 GCA_964437825.1 uncultured Clostridium sp.
ATGAGTCTCTTATGAGTTCTCTGCTCGAACTGTTCTCTGGAATCTTTGTACTTGTGAGTAGCTCTCAAGATTGTAACTACTTCCTTCTTAGTCGGAAGTGGCACCGGTCCGCTCACCTGTGATCCATTCTTCTTTACAGTTTCGATGATCTTCTTAGCTGATGCATCAACTAATTCGTGGTCATAAGCCTTTAATGTGATTCTCATAACCTGACTTGCCATAAAAAAAGTCGCCTCCTTTTCGCACTTAATTAATTCAGTACGACAAGCGGTGACTGTACACATTCCCACGCGTGTCATCCACTTTCGGACCAGCAAAAATCCTCCCGTCGATCTTCGCGTGTTTCTACATATCATGTAGATCATATTCGTGATACAGTGACTTGTCGCCAGTTTTCTAACTTGACATTCGCTCCACGGAAAACCCGCCGGGAGTTATTATTTTCTCCCTGCGGCAACCTCACGCTTCACAGCTATCATGCCACAGCAATGATTAATATACATGAAAAAAACAGATTTTGCAACCCCTTTTTTTCTGATTTCGAAATATTTTTGTATCTTTTTAAATACAATCCGCATTTTACGCCCGCTTACAGAAAAAATTTGCCAAAACAGGGATCCGTTGTGTATATTAAATATGATTATACCGCATTTATACTTTATTTATAATAGAAGAAACTCATCTTGACTTTAGGAAGGAGCCAAACATGTGGATTGCAAATAACTGGAAGGATTATGAAGTATTGGATACCTCCTGCGGAGAAAAGCTGGAGCGCTGGGGGCGCTATCTGTTGGTGCGTCCCGATCCGCAGGTGATCTGGAATACCGCCAAAGAAAATCCCGGCTGGCACAGAAGAAACGGACACTACCACCGCAGCAGCAAAGGCGGCGGGGAATGGGAATTCTTTGATCTGCCAAATGAATGGAGCATACAATATCATCCCCTGTCTCTAACCTTCCGTTTAAAGCCCTTCAGCTTTAAGCATACCGGACTTTTCCCGGAGCAGGCCGCAAACTGGGATTGGTTCTCGGATCTGATTCAGGCCGCCGGACGACCCGTTAAGGTTCTGAATTTATTTGCTTATACCGGCGGCGCTACCCTTGCAGCAGCAAAGGCAGGCGCCAGCGTTACTCATGTGGACGCTTCCAAAGGAATGGTTAGCTGGGCAAAAGAAAATGCGGCAGCTTCCGGTCTTTCCGATGCCCCCATCCGCTGGCTTGTCGATGACTGCTGCAAATTTGTCGAACGTGAAATCCGCAGGGGAAATCAATACGATGCAATCATTATGGATCCTCCGTCTTACGGCAGAGGGCCTAAGGGAGAGATCTGGAAAATGGAGGAATCCATATATCCCTTTATACAACTGACCAGCCGGATTCTGTCGGATGATCCGCTGTTTTTCCTCATCAACTCCTATACAACAGGTCTGCAGCCTGCGGTTCTGTCCTATATGATCAACGCGGTCATCGTTAAGAAATTCGGCGGCCTTGTCATTGCAGACGAAGTGGGCCTACCGGTTACCGACAGCGGTCTGGTACTGCCCTGCGGTGCAAGCGGAAGATGGTGCCGGTCATGAATATGATAAGGGGGAGCGCATTGTGCTCCCCGATTCTATTTCCGGTATTCACTGACTTGTTGCAGTCGAAATGTAAAAGGTGTATCAGTTTTCAGTCGAAAATTATTGTCAAATACATATAAATATGCTACATTATACATGTAGGTACACATCTATAGCTAAAGTTCGGCTTTAGCATCTTTTCCTACTTTTCAATATTGCATTGAAAGGATTTCATTTCCTTTCATGCACTATTCTGATTTATCTAATCCGGCGTCTCGCCAAAGTATCAATCAATTTATCTTATCGAAAAGGAGAATATCTATGAATCAAATCAACCAATTTATTTCAGCTGGAGCATTTCAAAATGCTGCAGGCAGCATCCCTTTCAACATGACCAACGACTACATGTTTCGTGCTGTTCTACAGACCAATAACAAAGCGCTCAGAGGGCTCATCTGTTCCCTGCTCCACCTTTCCGAAGACCAGATATCTTCTGTACGGATCACAAACCCCATCATTTTGGGCGAATCCATCAAAAGCAAGGAATTCCGTCTGGATGTCAATGTCATCCTCAATGACAATACCTTCATCAACCTGGAAATGCAGGTGCTTAACAAGCTGAACTGGCCAAACCGCTCCATCAGCTGTCTTTGCCGTTCCTTTGACCACCTTTACAGGGGACAGGATTACAGTGAGACAAGACCCGTGATCCATATCGGTTTCCTTGACTACACCCTCTTTAAAGACTATCCGGAATTTTATGCTACCCACAAGCTCATGAATGTGAAAAATCATCACATCTACAGTGACAACTTTACTTTAATTGTGATAGACTTATCTCAAATCAAGCTGGCCACCTTAGAGGATACCGCTTACCTTATCGATAAGTGGGCTGCCCTCTTTAAATCCGCCACATGGGAGGAAATAAAAATGATTGCATCGGAAAACGAATCTCTGAAAGAAGCCTCCGAAACGCTCTTCCGCCTGAGCGCGGATGAACAAATCCAAAAGCAGTGCCGTGACCGCGAAGAGTTTTATCAAGACCTGCGATCCTATGAAAAAGCGCTTGCACAAAGGGAGGCAACACTGGAACAAAAAGATATGGAAATCGCCCAAAAGGATGCCGAAATCTCTCAAAAAGATGCCGAAATCTCTCAAAAAGATGCCGAAATCGCCGCACTCAAGGCTCAGTTGGCACAAAAAACAGGTAAGCAATGACAAACTGAATACACACATTCTTATCATGAATTACTTGACCGTCCTCAAGCGGTCAGGTAATTCATGCTTGTCGAGAATATCAAATACATCCTTATTCGAGTCCGACAAAAGGATTGCCTTTTTCGCAGTGTGCCGGAGCATCCGCAAAGAAATGCTAATTTATTTTTTTCACATTTCTGGCCGCAGTTCCTTTCGGCGTTTCATACAATTCAAACGACACCCTATCTCCCATACGGATTTCCGGCTGCGCATTTACCCTTGAAAAGTATAATGCCCTTTTAATTGAGTAATGTGAATTAGAAATAAAACCATATGTATCGCTTAGTTTAGTTATAATTCCCTCATTTTCACTTTCGATTTCTTCCGATTCTATTTTGTAGTTTGAAAGCACTAAATAGATGCGTGAATAAACATCTTCCCGAATCTCTCCTCTATGCTTTTCAATATTGTCTATCAATTTATTCTTCTTGGTCCTATCAATACTATTAATCGCATATTCATACTTTTCCAGAGTATCGGCAATCAGCTCCATCGCATCCGGATAGAAAAACAAAAATGATAAATCATAAATTGCTTTCAGAAGCGTTATAGCTGTTTTATAATCAATATGTCCAACACTGTCAAGCTCCTTGATGCCTTCCGCAATCAACTCATACTTTTTCTTATAATCACGATTCTGCAAAACAGTAATCTGTCTGCGTTTCAGATCAAGATATCTGTTAGCAACGATATTCAAAGTACGGAGATTGGGATTTTTGTCATTCTCTTTTGCCTTATGCCATAGTGCCTCTGCTTCCTCAAACTTTCCGATAAAGGTATATACTCTTACCTTTTCAAGAAGAATTTCATTGGTGTCAGGCTGCAATTCGTCCGCTTTGTCGATATACTCAAGCGCACTATCCATATCCTGCATTTTCACTGTATAAAAAACCGAAAACAAATAACAAACAATTGCCTTTTCCCGATCCTCCTTCGCCTTCACCAGTGAAATATGATAGTTATTGATTGCGCCGTATAATTCCCCTTTTTCAGCTTCCAAAAAAGCCTTGACCTTATAAACCTCAAAGAAATCAGGTTCAATACTCTCTGCCTTATCCACCCATTTTTTACTGTCATTCCATTTTTTTCCCCGACCGGCAGCAAGCGCATTCTGCAGATAATATGCGGCAAGCTGTTTATCACGATCACTGAGATTCGAAGACACCGTATTCGGATTAAAAGGCGCCTGCTCCCCATATACCTTTATTTCCTGAATAATCAGCTTTAATTCCTTGCGCCTTGCATAAACATGCTTTACAAAATCATTCTCCGGGGGATAATGTGCTGCAATATATTCCTTGGACATGTCATTCATGATATATTCACCCGAAGAAGCATGTATCATATATGTAGTCAGAAGCTCATTAATGGAATTCCGAAGATCAACCTCTGCCGCATCCGTATAAAAATCAATGACGCCATATGTCATTTTCTGACTCTCCAATAAAAACAGCTGCAAAACCTTTTTTGACAATGACGATAATTTTTCGAAAACATTTGAGATACAGAACTCTATTAATTCATCCTTATGAGCCAGCATCTTTTTTTCATCCGTTCCGGAAAATACGCCGCTAATGAACCACTTGATGGATAACGGATTATTATACAGACTCTTATTTATAATACTGTAAATCGCGGCATCGTCCCGTTCGTGAAGTGTCAATCCGTAATATTTAGACAACTCTCTAAAGTAGACAATGGCATCCTTTTTCTCCAGTCCCTCCAGCTTTTGACGAATCTCAAACTCTCCCAGCCCCAGCCTGGATGTAATAAGTACCTTTGAATTCTCAGGAACATTTCTGATAAAGTTATTGATCTCCCCCGTATTAATCGTTTCCAAATTATCCAGAACGAGTAACACCTTAAACTCATCCATAAACTGGAGAATATGATCCATTGGTGATCCTCCTGCATCATCAGCAATGGCAAAGCGCTCCCCATATTGATATATGGATGCAATATCCTTGATACTGTCTTCTATTTCTACAAATTCACCGCCGGCTAGCGTACGGGTTTTCAGCGTAATCCAAATAATCGCCTCAAACGGATTCTCCGGCAGATCAAGCAGGTCGTACAAAGTTTTGACAACCGTAGCAGTCTTTCCCATACCGCCATTTCCCACAACCGAAATGATCTGATTTTTCCTGTTTAACAGAAGTTCTGTAATCTCCTTCACATCTTTTTTTCGTCCGATAAATCCGGTATCATCAAACTCCGGAGAAGGCAGATTATGATAAACCTTGGGATTATATTCTTTCACTCCGATATATCTCTGCGCTAAAAGCCGGCCCTCCCCCTGTTCCAAAAGCTGCTTCGTTTTTTGTAATTCCTGCCAGTTGATCCACGGAAGTTCACCGGCAATATCCTGCATCACTTCAATAAGCAGGGATCTGTCACCAAGCTCCAACGGCTTTGTATGCATTACCCTGTTTCTGACAGGAATAATCCGATCAAAAAAGCGATTTAACTCATTTACCTTGTCATTATTAATCCCATACTTATATGGTGATTTCGAAATAATAAATACAAAATCCTTTAAATCTAATTGATCTAAAATTTCTTCATCGCTTAATGTTCCCTTTTTCCGATCGGCAGCTTTCTCCTGCATTTCTGCCGTGAATTCTATATCACTGCATGCGCCGAGAATAAACCGCTTTAAATCAAACTCTATCGACGTGCAGATGGCGAACATCTCCACCCTTGTTCCGAGGTTTAAATTTTTCATATGCATTCCCTTTATCTATCGTGACACCTTACTTTGATTTTCCGTCCCTACACATTGATTATACCGCATTTGTCATTTCTTTGGCTAACACTATTTTAAATTCCATCTGAAATTTTTCCAATAATAGCTACAAGCATAAAAAACATTTTTCATATAATTATTGCATGTATTTCCTCCGGCAAATACTTCGCCAATTTCTCTGCCAACTCATACACTTTTGTTCCCGGTACAATCTCTGTCGGTGTCTTCCCCTCCCCATTATTTATAATTCGTTTCGCATCCCGTATCGCCAGCTTCGGACTTCCCTTCTCCATTAGAATCCTAAATATATCCTTCATGTTCTTCTGATACTTTCCAATCCCCAGTTCTCTAAACTTATATGAATACAAATATTGCATATTTAGCATTCCAATACCTGTAAAAATAGCTTGTCAACAAAAGTCAAATATATCCGTCAAAACTGCTCATACGCACTCTTAGCTGTTTTTTTAGCCGGACTTCCTATATATATACTTCCACTTTCAGTTAAGTCCTTAACAGTAACCGCTCCTGCTCCGACTATGATATCCCTTGCTACAGTCACATTATCTCCTATAGTTACATTCGCTCCAATAAAAGTATTCTCACCAATATGGCAAAAACCAGATATAGCCACCTGTGAAGCTATCCAACAATTGTTCTCTATGACTGTTCTATGACTTACTTGACTTCCACTCCACAAAACAACGTTATCTCCTACTGATACATAGTATTGAAGTGTAATTTATTGTATTCCGGCAATGCGCAAAGATACTGCGCATGGGCAACTCTTATGTTATAAAAATAGAACATCATTGAGCCTGCTACAAAATTTTCATCTTTGAACAATCCAAAAAAACCACATTCCTCTTGTAAAACTTTATTTTTCAAAAGAAGAAGCTCATTTACACTATGTATAGGTTTTAAGGAATATTTTGCCAGCGATTTGCATAATACTTCATGAAAATAACATATTTCTTCATCTGTATTCAACGGCTTCAACTGTAATCCAGCCTTTTCACAATTGTGCACATGAGTTCTTTTCCCTTGAGAAAGATTTGACATAATTTCCTCTTTATAATCAGCAAATTCTATTTGCAAGTTCAATTCTTTTTCTTCATTATAATTTTCATAATACAATGCATATTCCAGCAAATCCGCGCTCTCTGCGCAAAATATACTTGGTGTAATTTTATAAACTATTTTACTGAATGCATTGTCCTTCAAATAAGTCTCCATACATTCCACTATTTCAATCACTTTTTCCGCCGAATATGCTTTATTCCCAATAACAATACCTCCAAATGTACTTCCTTTATGCGAAAAAAATACTTTCTTTCCGCTTTCGTATTGTATGCATCCCGGACAAACCGCTGCTATATTTCCTTTATGATCAAAAGCAAGCAAAGAAAAATCTACAAACCTGTCAACGGGATGATAATTTAAGAATCTTCTTGTCTGTAGAAATGTTCCATTCACTGAGCCATTCAGTACAAAAGCATCCCATTTTTCCTCGTATTCTTCCGTGTAAGTTAATATTTGATATTTAAATTCTTTCTTTTCTCCCATAATACTTTTCCTCCAGATTAATTTAAAGCCTTTTCATTTAAACAATGTTGGAAAAGTATTCTATATGTTAATTCTGCTTTTTTCTTTATTTCTCCACCTGATACCAAATGTAAGACTGAAGCTGGGTAACGCTGTACCCCTCCCCCGATATGCGAAGAACATTTAGATCTACTCTTTTATATCCGTTTTTTTCATAAAACCTTATCGCCCTTTTATTGTTTTCAGACACACACCAGTAAATTTTTTCTAATCCCATTTCTCTAAATCCCTTTCTTATCATTTCTTTCATGGCATATTGTGATATTCCTCTCCCCATTGCACATAAGCGTATTACTATGGCAAACTCCGCCTGCTTTCTATACATATCTATATGTTTAAGGCTTACGGTTCCCATATAAGTATCTGCCTCATCCACAATAGCAAGATGCCTATTAATTTCATCTTTCCAACTCGCTGTTATAAAATTTCTGCAGTCTTCAATCGTTTTACTTCTAAAATCTACCTTCAAATCCTTAACTACTGATTTATCCTGCATCCATTCCAGCATTAACGGCGCGTCTTTTAACTGCAGCTCCCGTATTTTCATTCCTATACCCCCCTGCGTGCTTTAGCATGCATAACAACCAATAGTTTGAAAGTGACCCTTACTTTCAAATTTCCAAACATGCCGCCCTCGGCGGCATAAACAATCAGAGAAGAACGCAGCCTTTGCTGCGAGTGATTAACATTTCTTTTCACACTTTCATCCCTTTACACATATGTATAAATTTCATGATATCCGATTTATACATAAACAAATATATTATCATTACCAAGACCGCCATGCCCGTTCCTATCAAAATATCTTTTGAAAACAGCAGCCGCCAAAGCAGCATATACACAGCCATAATAAGTACAGCGAATAGGAACCGTTTGGAAACAACCATCAGTTTCATTCTGCAAAGGACAATCACACATATAATATCTGACACCACATATCCCATAAGTGTCGCAATAGATGCGCCTTCAATTCCCAACACCGGTATTAATGTGTAATTGATTACAATATTCATTATCGTTCCGGCGGAAAGAATCAGCATACTCGGCCATGTTTTCTTCACCACCAGAAACTGATTGCCCGCTACCTGGAAAAGCATCTGAAGCAAAGGCGCAAGAAAAAGATATGGCGCTACAATATATCCGCTTAAGTACTGTTCCGTGAAGAGAATTTTAAATATCAAATAGCTCCATGCACAAACAAATGAAGCAGCCGCAAAAGAAATAATTCCAAGATATTCAAATATGATAGAATTACCTTCTACCTGATTATCTTCTTTCATTGTTGAGAAAGCAAAAAACTGCCACCCTCCGGCAAACGCCGTATAAATTAACTGACTGGCTTGTCCCAGTTTAGAGCCTACCGAATAAATTCCGGCAGCGCCTACGCCAATCATATTCGTAATCATAACCTTGTCACAAGAGTTAAATACCCAGTAAACCAGAAAATTAGGCAACAGCGGAACCGCAATTACCAACAATTGCCGCAGCAGCTTTTTGTCAAAGCGTTTCATTTCAAACCATCCCCGGTTCATCACACCAAACGCGGCTTCCATCGTCACCCCGGAAATCACTGATGCCAGCGGAAGCGCAACCACATAGTGCCCCGCTAAAAGCAAAGGAATGGAAATCGAATAAGAAATAACCGGACTTAACGTATTCGTTATCAAAAACACTTTCCGTTGATTCTGCATTCTTGTCGGTGCTGAAACAATACTGTTTGTTGCTCCAACCAAAGTGGCCATTGCAGACAGGTAAACAACATATGCATATTTATTGTCACTAAAAAAATACTTTGCTATCAGCTCACGGCATAGCAGCATAACAACAAATATAATTATGGATGTAAAAATTGTAAATACCAGTGCCGTAGAGCATACTGTTTTCTTAAACTGCTCATCATCTTTTTCAAAAAACATACGATACATCGCGTCATACATTCCCATAATCGCTAAAGCGCTGCCAAAGCTTACTACTGTATTGGACAAATCGCTGATGCCATAATAATCCGTATTCGGCATCAGGCGCGTTACAACAGGAACCATGATCAACGGGATAATCTTACTGATAATTCCCCCAATACCATATATAAGAAAATTCTCCAAAAATAATTTGAGTTTATTCAAACAGAACCTCCAAACATGAAAAGAAATACATTATAATTCAACAAAAATATCCTTTACAAGCATGGGAATCTTATTGCCTAACACCTTGTATACCGGACGGGTAATATATTCATATACTTCGCCCGCAGCCCAGCAGATGAAATAAATTACCATGCCGGATACGATAAGGTGTAAAACCATAATCAGCCAGTTTCCTGTTACGAACCGCGGAATATCTATATATGGCAAAAAAGAACCATGTAGCAGAAAAACAGTAAATGAACCATGGGCTAACCGGTTTATGATTCCGCTCAATCGCTGATTCGTAATTTTTATCTGTTGAAACAAAAGAAAAACTTCAGCAGCTATAAAAATTACAACAGGATTACAATATTCCCATGCGCTACGCTCTACTCCGTAACCGATTCTGTCATTGATACATGCCCAGACAACCAATACACATGCTGCGCTAAGAATGAAAAACAGATGACGCTTTATGCCTCCTTCAGCAGCATTTCTATTCCTGAGCCATGCCCCGATTATATACATCAGGGAAAAATTAACAATACTATATCCCCACTGACTGCCATACAAGCCTACAGTGCTTAACCCATTCAATTCCTGATTTGCTATTTCCTGCAATACATCAACTATAGTAGGCCATATAGAAAATAAAATAAGTAAACATGCCAGAAATTTTTCAAAGCACTTTTTCTCAACTACTTTTTCAATTAACAGATTGATAAACGGAGCTGCAAAATATAACGCAATATAAAGGATAACGAAATAATTAATCGGCATCGCCCTGCCCGCCAATCTTCTGAAAGAAAATTCGCTCATGCCCAAAATTACTTTTAATAAGTAAGGAGTCTCTCTAAATAAAATGACCTGCACGATTAGTTTTAATGGTTTCATGAGCGTTCTTTGATTATCGGAACACATAAAATATCCGCTGATTAATACAAATAAGTTAACTGCACAAACAAATATGCTGCATATAAAATATAGAATATATCGATTTATCCCATCCGCATATGCAATACCCCCCCCATTTTAGGATTGCTATAATGCAGAATGATAACGCCGATCATAGCCAGTATTCGAATCAATTCAATATTCGATTGCCTCTGATTTTTCTCTTTCTTTCCCATGATGAACCTCTTTCTTCAGCGCACTATTCAAAATGATTGACAGCGTCAATAACATAAGTAATCTCTTCATCCGTCATTCCATAATACATAGGAATACTCAACTCGGTAGTGCTTATTTCTTCGGCAATCGGGAATTCACCTTCAGAAAAACCTAAATCATTATAGCATCTTTGTAAATGCATTGGAATTGGATAATGCTTATTTGTTCCGATTCCTTTCTCATTCAGATACGTTTCCAGTTCATCTCTTCTCTTACAGCGAATGGCAAAGATGTGCCATACGGGAACAGCATCATTTATGATAAACGGCAAAATAACATCTTCATTATGGATTTCTGTAAGATATCTGTTCGCTATCCTCCTGCGTTCTGCATTCATCTTATCCAGATACGGTAATTTTGCCCGCAAAAAAGCAGCCTGTATTTCATCAAGCCTGCTGTTATGCCCTTTATAAATATGGTGATATTTATAATCCGAACCATAATTCCCTAATGCCCTGACTTTATCCGCAATTTCTTTATTATCACAGACTACTGCTCCGCCGTCACCCAACGCTCCCAGATTTTTACCCGGATAAAAGCTGAATCCCGCAGCATCACCAAAAGAACCAATTTTTCTTCCTTTATATGCGGCTCCATGTGCCTGTGCGCAGTCTTCCACAATATATAAATTATATTTCTCAGCAATGGAAATAATCTCATCCATTTCACAAGGCTGACCATATAAATGAACCGGTATCACCGCTTTGGTTCTGTCTGAAATTTTTTCTTCCATCTTAGCAGGGTCAATATTATAAGTTCTGATATCCGGTTCCGCGAAAACAGGGGTTGCTCCAACATATGTAACCGCTAAGGCTGTTGCGATATAGGTATTCGAAGGTACTATTACCTCATCATCTTTACCTATTTCCAACGCCTTTAGTATGAGCATCAGGGCATCCAGTCCATTACCGGTTCCCACACAGTATTTTACACCGCAATAATCCGCAAATGCTTTTTCAAACGCCTCATCTTCTTCCCCCTCAATATACCAGCTTCTGGTATAGACTCTTTCGAAAGCCTCCCTTAATTCTTTATCCAATTCTTTTTCCATGGGTTTGAAACTTACAAACGGTATGTTCATTTTAATCTCCATTCCGGAGCGTCAGCAACGGGGCGGCGGTAAATCCGCGAA
>CAYTIH010000066.1:0-11541 GCA_964437825.1 uncultured Clostridium sp.
CGGTAAAACGCTGCTTGCGAAAGCCGTTGCAGGCGAAGCAAACGTACCGTTTTTCAGCATTTCCGGCTCGGATTTTGTGGAAATGTTTGTCGGTGTAGGTGCGTCCAGAGTAAGAGACTTGTTTTCGGAAGCAAAGAAAAATGCACCGTGTATTATTTTTATTGATGAGATTGATGCGGTAGCCAGACGGCGCGGGACCGGTATGGGCGGCGGTCATGATGAGCGTGAGCAGACCCTGAACCAGATGCTGGTAGAGATGGACGGATTTGGCGTCAACGCGGGAATCATTGTTATGGCGGCAACCAACCGTGTGGATATTCTGGATCCGGCGATCCTTCGTCCGGGAAGGTTTGACAGAAAGATTGCAGTGGGCAGACCGGATGTGGGAGGAAGAGAAGAAATTCTTCATGTGCATGCGAGAAATAAGCCTTTGAGCGATGATGTGGATTTAAAGCAGATTGCACAAACGACGGCGGGCTTTACGGGAGCGGATTTGGAAAATCTGTTGAACGAAGCGGCGATTGTTGCGGCGAAGGAGGATCGTGCCTTTGTAAAGCAGGCCGATATTAAAAAGGCTTTTATTAAAGTCGGAATCGGCGCAGAGAAGAAGAGCCGCATTATTTCCGATAAGGAAAAGAGGATTACGGCCTATCATGAGGCGGGTCACGCAATTCTGTTCCATGTGCTTCCGGATGTGGGACCGGTGTATACCGTTTCCATCATTCCTACCGGTGTGGGCGCAGCCGGATATACCATGCCCCTTCCGGAAAAGGACGAGATGTTCATGACAAAGGGCAGGATGCTTCAGGATATTATGGTCTCTTTGGGCGGAAGAATCGCGGAAGAACTTATTTTTGACGATATTACGACGGGTGCGTCCAGCGATATAAAGAAAGCGACCAAGGAAGCCAGAAGCATGGTGACCAGATATGGTATGTCGCAGCGGATCGGGGTGATCTGCTATGATGACGACGATGACGAGGTATTTATCGGACGGGATTTGGCACACGCCAAAAATCACAGTGAAGCAATGTCGAGCGAAATTGATCTCGAGGTTAAGGAGATCGTGGATGGCTGCTATAAAAAGGCCAAGGCGATTATTGAGGATCATATGGACGTTCTGCATAAGTGCGCCGAGCTGCTGCTTGAAAAAGAACGAATCAATCGGGATGAGTTTGAAGCGCTGTTTGAGTGATTGTGCAAAATTGACAAAAAAGAATGTTCAAAATTGTAATATTTGTGAAAATCAAGTATGGATTTACATTTTGGGCTTTGGTATTATACTACTTGTAACCCCCCAATACATTATATAGTTTTTTTGCTATACCCCATAAGTAAGAAATACCTTCTCTAAAAAAGACAGAGGCGAAAGCGGCTGTCTTTTTTACTGTATAGGGAACTTTTGATCTATCATAAGTTTCGTAATCTTTCCTAACACAGAATTTTCGTAAATTTTCCTAAGTCAGTTGAATTCGAATTTGAGATAGTATAAAATAAAAAACAGAGGTATTTATATGGACTTTGAACGCATATTAAGAGCAGAAGGACAACAACAATATATTACTAAGATGAGGCCGTTATTAAAAAAAAGGGCCTTATTTTCTGATACTACGGGAGACTATGTGATACCGCCGCAGCCGAGAAGCTATGATCAGATCAGAATCCGTATGCGGACGGGAGTGGATAATGTAGACAGAGTTTATCTTGTCTGCAACGGCAGCAGGATTCTGATGACGAAAGAAAGCTCGGATGAGCTGTTTGATTATTATGAAACGGAATATCAGCTGGAAAATGAGCGGATCAGCTACTATTTTGAGGTTCAGGTCGGAAAGATTATCTGTTATTACGATACCAGGGGCGTCCAGAAAAAGGTGGATGAGTATTATAATTTTGCCGTAATTCCGGGTTTTGCAACTCCTGATTGGGCAAAGGGAGCCGTTATGTATCAGATCTATGTGGACCGGTTCTGTAACGGAGATCCTGACAATGATGTTCAGACCAATGAATATGTTTATATCGGAAGCAAAACGCAGCGTGTAGAGGACTGGTACGAATATCCTGCACAGATGGATGTGCACCGTTTTTACGGCGGAGATTTGCAGGGCGTTTTGGACAAAATGGATTATCTGCAGGATTTGGGCATAGAAGTAATCTATTTTAATCCGTTATTTGTTTCTCCCTCCAATCATAAATATGATATTCAGGATTATGACAATATCGATCCACATTTCGGGAAAATCGTCAATGAGAGCGGCGAGCTGCTCCGGCCGGATCAGAATGAAAACCGTTTTGCAACCAAGTACATCAACCGGATCTCCAATCCGGAAAATCTGAAGGCCAGTAATGAGTTGTTTGCAAAGGTTGTGGCAGAAGCGCACAAGCGCGGTATGAGGGTGATTCTGGACGGCGTATTTAACCATTGCGGTTCTTTCAATAAATGGCTGGATAAGGAGCGTATTTATGAAAATGCGCCCGGTTATGAAAAGGGCGCTTATATTTCCGAGGACAGTCCCTATAGGAATTATTTTTCGTTTAACCGCACGGACAGCTGGCCTTATAATCCATCCTACGATGGCTGGTGGGGGCATGATACTCTGCCCAAGCTGAATTATGAAGGCTCAAAGGAGCTTTATGATTACATTATGCTTATCGCACGCAAATGGGTGTCCGCGCCTTATAACTGCGATGGCTGGAGACTGGATGTAGCCGCTGATTTGGGGCATTCACCGGAAATGAATCATCAGTTTTGGAAGGATTTCAGAAGGAATGTCAGAGAAGCAAATCCCGAAGCGGTCGTATTGGCGGAGCATTATGGATCCCCAAAGGATTGGCTGCAGGGCGGCGAATGGGACACTGTTATGAATTACGATGCTTTTATGGAGCCGGTTACATGGTTTTTGACCGGTATGCAGAAGCATAGTGATGATTTCAGGCAGGATATGCTCGGCAATGCGGATTCCTTCTTCGGTGCAATGCGTTATCATATGGTAAGCTTTACCATGCCGTCCCTTTATATTGCCATGAATGAATTGTCCAATCATGATCATTCCAGATTCCTGACACGTACCAACCATAAGGTGGGCCGTATGAATAATATGGGCTGTGAGGCCGCTAATCAGGGCATTAATAAGGCAGTTATGAGGGAAGCCGTTGTGATTCAAATGACCTGGCCGGGAGCGCCCACGATTTATTATGGGGACGAGGCGGGTGTCTGCGGTTTTACCGATCCCGATAACCGGAGAACCTATCCCTGGGGCAGGGAAGATCATGAAATGATAAATTTCCATAAAGAAATCATCCGGATTCATAAGGAGAATCGGGAGTTAAAAACAGGCTCCATTAAATTTATGACCGGAGAATATAACGCCATCAGTTATGGAAGATTCAATTTGGAGGAACAGATGCTGATCATGGTCAACAATAATGATCATGAATATAGTAAAGAGCTGTCTGTCTGGGAGCTTGGAATTCCCAAGGAGAGTGTGCTGGAAAGACTGATGCTGACCACGGAGAGCGGATTTGATATTTCACCGATGGAATATAACGTGGTGGCAGGCAAGGTGGTTATTACATTACCGAAATTTTCGGCTATTGTGTTAAAGCATCGAAAGCCTGAGGCTGTCAAGCAATACTTCGACTTTTACCATAATTAATGAGTCATTCGACGGAAAATATAAGCAGCTGTACGCATGAATCTGTGTGCAGCTGCTTGTGTGTTTACCGGAAAATCATCGGACAGGGAAAGCCTTTTTACGAAATGCTTATAACTGATTCATTCGGCAGAAAAAAGCCTTCATCATAGGTGACGGCGGCATTCCAGAGGATCCATTCCTGATAGCCGGCATCATATACGGCCTGAATCTGTTCGCGAATCTGCTCGGTTTCATAGGGGATATGTCCCGTCACCCAGGTTGCGGTAAAGGCCTGAAGCCAAGGACGTACGCATGCGTGAGTGGCCGGATCGCGCGTCTCAAGGGAAGAAATGGTATCGTTTCCGTATTCTCCGAGAACGAGACGGGAAGCAGTCAGAGCCGCGTAAATGGTGTCATAGGGCTGTGCATCGGGAACGGCGATATCGTAAACGCCCGGCCCATAATGGGAAGGATATACCATGGGACAGATAAAGTCCAGGTGTTTTACAAGCTCTGTATATTCCTGCCCCACAATGGACTGATCATAGCTGTTGTCAATGATGGTGCCGAAAACATCGGCCGAGACGGCGACAGGGAGTGTGGACAGGGTATCATATGCATATTCCGTGAACTCTGTGATGATCTGTGTTTTATCCGTATTTTCGGCGGAGGGACCGAAATCCACATCCTTCATTCCTTTGTCCGTAGAAAAGCGAAGATAATCGAATTGAATTTCGTCAAAACCGAGCCGGGCAGCCTCTGTGGCAATTTCCATGAGATAGTCCCAAACGCCTGTTTCATAGGGATTTACCCAAGCCAGTCCGCTGTTATCGTAAAAGATACTTCCGTCTGCATTATGCAGAGCAAGCTCAGGCCTTGCCTGCGCAAGATAGGGATCTTTAAATGCAACAATCCGCGCTATCAGGTAAATATGATGCTCCTTGCATGTTTGAATCAGCCCTTCCAGATCCGTGATATAATTGATGTCGGAATCAATTTCCTGGACCATGGGAGTATTCATATGGAAGGTGACTTCGCCGGAATCATTTTTAATGTCGATGACAAAAGCATTCAGCTCCGTTTCGTCCGCGATCCTGATAAATTCATCCATTTTGTCGGTGCCTGCAATCGGGCCGGAAATATAAATGCCGCGAATCGGAGAAAGCCCTTCTTCTGTTTCGTCCGATACTGCCTGCGAAACGGACGGAATTACAATGGCATTGTCATGGGAGCAGGCCTGTAATATTTCCGGAAAACAGGAGGAGACAGGGGTATCCTCCGCGGCGTTTTCGGTGGCTGTAACCGGTAAAATGTCATCTTTTGTGCAAGCGGACAGACATATGGAAGCGATGAGCAGCAGGATTGTAAGCAGTTTCGAAAATTGTTTCTTTTTCAAGGAGTGCCTCTTTTCTTTTGTAAAGTAAGATGTTATGATAATAGATATAGTCGGTTGGCGGGATCATGTCTTTCGACATTATAGCACGAAATCTAAATCAACGGATAAAAAATCTTGAAACCGGAGGCATGGCTGCCGTAAAGCTATCATTATGGAATGGGAGAAAAGAAAAATGGATATTTCAAATTTTACATATTTGAGCAAAATCAGAGAAGCGCAGCTGAATGAAACCTTGGATTCACAGGTGAATGCATCGCAGAAAACAACAAGTTTGGATCTGAGCCGTATTACGGATGCGGAAGAATGGAATCTGCTCAAGACTGCTGACAACACTACAAAAGCGGCTTTTGCGTCGGCACTGCAGGACGAAATAGAACAGATTCAGGAACGAAATGAGTTGTCTTTGGCATTGAGCGGCGCATCCGCGCTCGGGGTAACTTCAAATCTCAGTGATCTGTCGGAAATGATGGGAAGCACCAGCGGCAGGCAGGCGATTATGGCAATGGCGGAGTCCTCCCTGAATTCCGTTCTGTTTGATACTACGGAAAATGAAGCGTCTTATTCTGCTTTGGATTCCATGCTGACAACGGAAAGCACTGCGCAGCAGGAGCTGGCAACAGTGCTTCAGAATTTATTGAATGTTTTATCGGAATAAATGAATATGCTGTGAAAAGATACAGAAGCAGCCGCATCGGATGAGTTTCATCACTGATGCGGCTGCTTTTAAATATGGGCTTTATTTGCCGGCGGACTGAAGCTGTCTGGCATCCTCGTTTAACGCGCTTACCAGAGCATTGACCTGATTTACGATTTCCTGATTTTGCTCGCTGCTGCTATAGGTTTCATTGGAGTGTGCGGAAACCTCCTGCGTAATTGCGGAAATGGTTTGAATGCTGTCTACGATGACTTTATTGGCAGATGCAAGTTCCGAAACCACACGCTTCAGATCCTGGGACTGAACCTCAATATGGGATATGTTATCAGTAATGGTCTGAAAGCTGTCAGCGGTTTTGCCTGCGGATTTGATCTGCTCCTGATTACTGTCTATCAGGTTATGTATGGTATTCACCATAACCTGCAGCTGGTTGGAGATGTTATTAATCAAAGAGATGATATTCTCCGTGGCGGATGTTGTCTGGCTGGCCAGATTGGAGATTTCGGTTGCGACGACGGCAAATCCGCGTCCTGCTTCTCCTGCCCTTGCAGCTTCAATGCTGGCATTTAAAGCAAGAAGGCTTGTCTGGGAAGCAACACTGGTAATCAAATCCGTAATGGAATTCATCTGATTTGTATATTCCTGGAAGGATTCCAGCGCGGTTGCAACTTCGTTTCCGGCTTTTTCCGAAACCCTGGTCAGATTGGTCAGGTTGGTAATATGATTTTGTCCTTCCGCTATGGCGCGGGAGGTCGTCTGCATATCCTCCGCAATGAGTGTGGAAGCGCTTTCTACGTGGCTGATATGATCCTGAATTTCTTCTGTTTTAATTAACTGATTTTGAATGGCCTGTGCGGATTCATTGGTTCCGGCGCTTACTTCTGACATGGAATTCAGTGTCTGGGAAACGGATTCCTTTAAATTGTCCATCTGGACGGTAACGGAAGCAACATTTTCCGTCATATGATTTGAAACGTTCAGAATGTTTTCAAGCAGAGAGGAAACCTTGTTTTTTTCCTGATTGAGCCGCAGTATTTTGATTTGCTGGAATTTGTGTGAAGTCATGGATGTAGTAATAAAAAATGCAATGGTTATAATGATAAGGGCCAGCTGAATTTCCATTGTTACGATATCCTGTTTTGTCACGTCTGTTGTAGCAATCCGAAAGATGGCGGATAATATATTTTCTATAATAACGCCTGAACCGATAATAGCCGTGTAACGAAAATCATTATACAGTGTTACGACCAGAAGCAAGGGAATCACATATGTAAATACCAAATCATTTTGGGCGGTAAACAGCAGGAATGTATATAGGATGGCAAAACCGCAGGAAATGTAATGCTTGATTCTGATAGAATCATGATTTCTCCCATAGGCAACCCATGAAAGGACGACCGGAATGTAACTGAGAATGATGGTGATAATAATATAGACAGGGGTGCGGTTTCCCTTGAATCCTTCGATTACATAGGCAATGCAGATAACGGTAAGCAATATGGTGAAAGTAATGCAGGAAACCCTGTTTGCCAAGGCCGTTTCAGATGCCTGTGCCAGACGTTCTTCAAATGCCGCGGAAATCTGCGATTCCTTTTCCTTTAGGTCCTTGGCTTTATCGCTTACCCGCTGATTCATATCTTCTTTTAACATTTTGATACCAACCTTTCCGTTTTGTGATGAGTCAAACTGTTTTATGATAGCTTTTTTAGTATCCAGTATCATACTCACAAGAAAAACAAATGCCGCTTCACGTCGCTTGCTTTTCTTTTGCGTTTATTATAACATATTTATCACTATAAAAAAAAGAAAAAAAACTTTTCAATAAAGAGTTCATGGGGTAGACTTGAAGTAATGAAAAATTATGATGCGGGGGAACGACATGTTATTTCCAAGTGAGGCCTTTTTATTTGTATTTCTGCCGTTGGTACTGGTTCTTTATTATACAGTCTTTATCCATTTTAAAAACTGTAAAAATATTTTCCTGCTGTTTGCAAGTCTCTTTTTTTATGCCTGGGAAGAACCGAAATCCGTATATCTGATGATTGCGGTGATCCTGTTAAACTGGCTGTTCGGTATGCTGGTGGATTACTTTAAGGAGAGCAGGAAGAAAGCCGGGGCGGTTGTGGCTGTCATGGCAGTGACGGATATTGGAATCCTGGGATATTTTAAGTACAGCGGATTTTTGGTAAGCAACCTGGAAAAGCTGCTTCACCGGTCATGGTCATTTCCCGAGATCGCATTGCCCATCGGTATTTCGTTTTTTACGTTTCAGGCAATGTCCTATGTTATTGATGTATATCGGGGAAACGGGAAGGTTCAGGCAAATCCTCTGAATGTAGGTCTTTATATTTCCTTTTTTCCTCAGCTGATAGCAGGTCCGATTGTGCGTTATCAGACAATTGCAGATCAGATTCGTGAGAGAAAGGAGAATTTTCAGGACTTTTCCAAGGGAACCTGCCGTTTCATGATCGGACTTGCAAAAAAGGTGCTCATTGCCAATAATGTCGGAATTGTTGCGGATGAGGCCTTCGGGCTGATACAGAACGGTCAGTATCAGGCTTCGGTACTCATGGCGTGGCTGGGTGCAATTTCTTATACGTTTCAGATCTTTTTTGACTTTGCCGGATATTCCGATATGGCGATCGGACTTGGACAAATGTTTGGGTTTCATTTTGAAGAAAACTTTAAATATCCGTACATTTCGAGATCGGTGTCTGAATTTTGGAGAAGATGGCATATTTCCCTGCAGACCTGGTTTCGGGATTATGTATATTTCCCGCTCGGCGGAAGCAGAGTAAAAACCAAGGGCAGACTGGTGTGGAACCTGTTTGTGGTCTGGATGTTAACCGGTATCTGGCATGGCGCTAACTGGACCTTCTTTTTATGGGGATTTCTGTATTTTGTCTTATTAACTGTGGAGAAGCTGACCCGGATCGATAAAAAGATGGGATGGTTCGGACATGTTTATACTATGCTGTTTGTGATTCTGGGATGGGTGATTTTCCGTGCGGATTCTCTGTCCGATCTGGCGGTTTATCTGGGAGCTATGTTTGGAAGGGCATCGAACGGACTGGTGGATGACGGTGCGCTCGCCTTTTTAAAGCAGCGGCAGGTCTATTATATAGCGGCATTGATATGCGTAACGCCGCTGATTGCCAATCTGGACAGGAAGCTGAAAAAACATGCGGCATGGAATATCGGTTATGCTGCTGTGATGGCGGCTATGTTTGTCGTGACGATTACATTTATCTTCAGGCAGTCTTATAATCCGTTTATCTATTTTAATTTTTAAATGTAATTTTGGGGCGCGTCATGGAATTGGAGGTATATTCATGCGTGAGAAAATTGTAGCAGTATTTTTTGCTGTCGTGATTGTGGCGATACCGGTAATTACGATCGGAGAAAAAATATTTGCAAAGGAGGAGCCTCAGGTAACACAGGAGGGCTCGATTGCGGAATTAAATCGTGAGGAGCAGCTGCGGATGCAGGAGGCACTGGGCGCTGACGGCGCACAAAGCGGGGGTCTGTCGCAGGCAGAGGGAACGGACGATTCCCAGTCTGCCGGTGAGTCGGTATCCGAAGACAGTAAAGAAGAAAATAATAAAGGCTTTATGGAATCGCTGCGGGAATCCGTGGACAGCTTCACGGGAGATCTGGCGCTGCAGGAAGAAGCTGCCAATGTTAACAGCAATCTGACCTCGGCGCTGGCGGATGACGCCTATATTGAGTCCGACCAGGTATTGGCCGGGAAGGGCGGATGGTTATTTTACAAGAGAGCGGATGACGGTACTTCCATTCAGGATTATCAGGGAACCTCGTCCTTTTCGGATGCAACCATGAAATCTATTATGAACAGCCTGATCAGACAGAGGGATACATTTGCGGCGAGGGGGATTCGCTTCGTTGTTATGATCGTACCGAATAAGGAAATTATCTATTCTGAATATATGCCTTCCACTGTCTACAGAACCTCTGAGATTACCCGTTGTGATAAGCTGTATGAATATTTGTCGCAAAACAGTGATTTAGAGATTGTTTACCCGAAAGCGGAGCTTCTGGCGGCAAAGAGCAGTTATCAGGTTTACTATAAATATGATACTCACTGGAATTATGCAGGTGTGTATGTGGGCGTCCAGTGTCTGTTAAGACAGTTGTACGGAACCTACGAGGATATTTCCGGCGCCAAGATTGTGTTGGAGCATCAGAATATGTCCGGGGATTTGGCGTCCTTGATCGGCATGACGGATAAATATTGCGATGATGATTATTATAATTTCTATGCACAGGATGTAAACCCGGCGCAGATTGTTACGGATGATATTCTGGTAGCGGGAGACTCCTTCAGCGATCTGATGATGGGAGAACTCGATTATTATTTTGGCAATGTGCAGCAGGTGGGTGTGTGGACCTTTAAAATGAGCATGCTTGATACGTATCAGCCCGATATTCTTTTGTGGGAATGTTCGGAGCGGTACGCGGACAGACTATCCTGGATTGATTTGACGGATGATTGAGAAGGCTGAGGATCCTGTGTCATGTCATCAGGCATGATACAGGAGGATTCTATATTTGGAGAAGATGGGATGCAGGTTACAATTCAAAATGAGGATGGATCAGGCAGGAAGGGTGTCTGCTATATTATCGGTGCGGGACGGATTGATAATACGGGGTGGTTAAAGCGCCAGATAAAGCCGGGAGAAGAAGATTATGTAATTGCGGCGGACGGCGGCTTTGCCACCTGCGATCAGTGCGGGATACCGATGAATCTGGTACTGGGCGATTTCGATTCGCTCGGCTATATTCCGGCGCATCCGAATCTGATACGGATGGCTCCGGAGAAGGATGATACGGATATGCTTTTTGCCGTCAGACAGGGAATGAATCTCGGTTATAAAACCTTTGAACTGTATGGAGGGACCGGAGGAAGACCGGATCATACGATGGCCAATTATCACACGCTGGCGTTTCTGGCAAAGCAGGGAGCATGCGGTATTTTGTGCAGTCCCGGCATACTGATTACGGCGATACATAATGATGTATTAAAGCTTCCGGCTTATGAAAGCGGAACCGTATCCGTGTTTTCCATGGGGGATAAGGCGGAGGGAGTAACATTGACGGGACTTAAGTATCCGCTCAACCAGGCAACGGTTACGAATGATTTTCCGATCGGCGTCAGTAATGAATTTACGGGGAAAGCGGTGCAGATTAAGGTAGAAAAAGGAACTTTGCTGATTATGTGGGAGCATGTGGGAGCATAAGCATTTCGGCTGCCATACATTGACAGTGTGAGAGTTAAAACTTTTAATCTATAATGATATTAAGGAATGTGATATGAGAAAAAAGTATGGTGTATTGATCTTGGGGATGTCATGTCTGATGCTGGCCGGCTGTGGAAATCAGACGGCAGAGGACCAAAATACGGAGAATCAGAATACGGAGAATCAGGACACGGGAGCGGCTTCTAAGGAGCAGCCGGGTGGAGAGGAGTCTGCGGACAGATCCGATGTTGCTTCACAGCTTGAATTGATTGCGGATAATATGGAGCTTTGGATGTGCTCTGCGGAATATGCAAATGAAGTGTATGCGTATACGGTTACGGATCTGGATTTGAACAGGGAAGAACTGTTGGGAAAGCTTCAGGAGTGCTATGATGGATTTATCACATGTTTGACAGATAAAAATTAAAAAATGCTTGACAGAAAAAATTAAAAAAGTTATTGACAATGATTCTATTCTTATGTAAAATAACGATTGTTCTCGGGTTTACGGTCCACGGGACGGCTTGAAAAGCTTGAAAACAAGCGCCCAGATAGCTCAGTCGGTAGAGCAGAGGACTGAAAATCCTCGTGTCACTGGTT
>CAYTIH010000067.1:0-11300 GCA_964437825.1 uncultured Clostridium sp.
AGGAAAATTCTATGCGCTGCCGCAGGCGCCGCAGCAGTATAAGCAGCTGCTCATGGTATCGGGGTTTGACAGATATTTCCAGATTGCACCGTGTTTTCGCGATGAGGACGCAAGGGCGGACCGCTCTCCGGGTGAGTTTTATCAGCTGGATTTTGAAATGAGCTTTGCGACGCAGGAAGATGTGTTCCGTGTGGGTGAAGAAGTACTGTCCGCGGTCTTTACAAAGTTTGCACCGGAAGGATATGCAGTAACACAGGCGCCGTATCCGATTATCAGCTATCGGGATGCGATGCTGCAGTTTGGTACGGATAAGCCGGATTTAAGAAACCCGCTTCGCATTATAGATGCAACGGATTTCTTCCAAAAATGTACGTTTAAGCCCTTTATCGGAAAAACTGTCAGAGCGATTAAGGTGCATGCGGATATGAGCAAGGGATTTCATGAAAAGCTCCTTGCCTTTGCGAACTCCCTTGGAATGGGCGGACTGGGCTATCTGGAGGTGGCGCAGGATATGACCTACAAGGGTCCGATAGATAAATTTATCCCTGAGGAGTACAAAAAGGAGCTGGCTGAGCTGGCAGGACTTGCGGCGGGAGATACGATTTTCTTTATTGCAGATAAGGAAGAACGTGCAAATTATTATGCCGGGCAGATTCGTATTGAGCTTGGCAACAAGCTGGATCTGTGTGAGAAAAAAGCATACCGTTTCTGTTATGTCAATGATTTTCCGATGTATGAGCTTGATCCGCAGACCAAGCAGATCGGTTTTACGCATAATCCGTTTTCCATGCCGCAGGGGGGACTTAAGGCATTGCAGGAACAGGACCCGTTATCCGTTTTGGCATATCAGTATGATATCGTCTGCAACGGTGTGGAGCTTTCTTCCGGCGCTGTCAGAAACCATGATATGGAAGTCATGGTCAAGGCATTTGAAATTGCAGGTTATGATGAGGAAACACTGAAGAATAAGTTTGGGGCCCTGTATCAGGCGTTCCAGTTTGGTGCGCCGCCCCATGCGGGAATGGCGCCGGGCGTGGATCGTATGATCATGCTGCTGCGGGAGGAAGAAAATATCCGTGAGGTAATTGCATTCCCGATGAGCGGTTCCGCGCAGGATTTGATGTGCGGTGCGCCAAACGACGTAACGGAGCAGCAGCTGCGTGAGGTTCATATCAGGATTCGGGATTGAGCGGACGGAAGGAAAGGAAAAAGTATGAATATTATCAGTGACGAGACCATTGATTATGTGGGGATTCTGGCAAAGCTTGAGCTTTCCGGCGAGGAAAGGGAGCAGGCAAAAAAAGATATGGGCAGGATGCTTGACTATATTGATCAGCTGGGAGAGCTGGATACAGAGGGAGTGGAGCCGCTGTCCCATGTGTTTCCAGTAAATAATGTATTTCGTGAGGATGTTGTTACGAATGGGGACGGCAGGGAAGAGACGCTTGCCAATGCACCGGAGAGAAGCGGGGATTCGTTTGCAGTGCCGCCGACCTTTGAATGAACCGGCATAGATTTCGGAGAGTGAGGATTTGCATGGAAAAGAATATTTTGGAATATACGGCACTGGAATTGTCCGCTTTGATCAAAGAGGGAAAGGTAACTGTTTCGGACGCGTTAGAGGCGGCACTTTCGAGAATTGATGCCGTGGAAGAAAAGCTGCACTGTTATGTAACGGTTGATAAGGAGGGCGCAAGAAAAAGAGCGCAGGAAGTGCAAAAACGGATTGACGGGGGTGAACTGTGCGGCCCGCTGGCAGGCGTACCTGTCGCCGTTAAGGACAATCTGTGCACCAAGGATCTCTTGACGACCTGTTCGTCTAAAATCCTGAACAATTTCATCCCGGCTTTTTCCGCGCAGGCGGTCAGAAAGCTGGAGCAGGCAGGCGCGGTTATCATCGGGAAAACGAATATGGATGAATTTGCAATGGGATCTACAACGGAAACCTCTGCATATGGAGTGA
Source organism: uncultured Clostridium sp. (assembly GCA_964437825.1). GTDB lineage: Bacteria > Bacillota > Clostridia > Lachnospirales > Lachnospiraceae > JBJFCE01. The sequence goes on from CAYTIH010000067.1 coordinate 1,964, forward strand.
CCAAAAATCCGTGGAATACGGCGCATGTACCGGGAGGATCTTCCGGCGGCAGCGCGGCGGCGGTTGCGGCGCAGGAATGCTTTTTTGCGCTTGGCTCCGATACCGGCGGCTCCATCAGACAGCCGGCTTCCTTCTGCGGCGTTGTGGGCATGAAGCCGACTTACGGTACGGTTTCCAGATACGGACTGATTGCTTACGGATCATCCCTCGATCAGATCGGACCTCTTTGTAAAAATGTATCCGACTGCGCAGCTGTTATGGAGGTGATTGCCGGACATGACGACAAGGATTCCACCAGTGTGGCACTTGAAAACACCAAATATACGGAAAGTCTGAGAGAAGACGTTAAAGGCATGAAAATCGGAATTCCACGGGATTATTTCGGAGAAGGACTAAATCCGCAGGTAAAGGCAGCGGTTTTGCGGGCAGCCGAGGTACTGCGCGAAAAAGGCGCTGTGACGGAGGAGTTTGATCTAAGTCTCGTGGAATATGCGATCCCCTGCTATTATACGATTGCAGCGGCGGAAGCAAGCTCCAATCTGGAGCGCTTTGACGGAATTAAATACGGATACAGGACGAAAGAATTCGAAGGATTGCATTCGATGTATAAAAAGACCAGATCCGAGGGATTCGGACCCGAGGTCAAAAGAAGAATCATGCTCGGAAGCTTTGTATTAAGCTCGGGCTACTATGATGCTTATTATCTGAAAGCGCTGAAGGTGAAGGCGCTGATTAAAAAAGCATTTGATAAAGCGTTTGAAAAATATGACGTCATCCTGGGTCCGGTTGCACCGCAGACCGCACCGGAGCTTGGCAAGAGCCTTGCCGATCCCATCCAGATGTATTTGGGGGATATTTATACCATTTCCGTGAACCTGGCAGGTCTTCCGGGAATCAGTCTTCCGTGCGGCAGGGACGAAAACGGACTGCCGATCGGACTTCAGTTGATCGGAGACTGTTTTCAGGAGCATATGCTGATCCGCGCAGCTTATACCTATGAGCAGGCAAGGGGCAGCTTTGGTACTCCTGACCTGATGTGAAACTGTTTCGGGCGCTTAAAGGCGCTGCGGAAACACTTTGGGTTTCATATAGCGGACGGTAAAGGAATGATGATAGGCCGCGGATGCGGCGGAATGAGAGGAATTATGAGCAAAAATTACGAAACGGTCATCGGTCTGGAGGTACATGTGGAGCTTGCAACAAAGACGAAGATCTTCTGCGGCTGTTCTACTCAGTTCGGCGGAGAGCCGAATTCACATACCTGTCCGGTATGCACCGGTATGCCGGGCTCCCTTCCGGTGTTGAATAAGCAGGTGCTGGAATATGCGATTGCCGTTGGTCTTGCAACAAACTGTGAGATTACCAGATATTCCAAATTTGACAGAAAGAATTATTTTTATCCCGATAATCCGCAGAATTATCAGATTTCCCAACTGTATCTGCCAATCTGCCGGAATGGATTTGTGGAGATCGAAACGGAAGACGGAAACAAGAAGATCGGAATTCATGAAATTCATATGGAAGAGGATGCCGGAAAGCTGATCCACGATGAATGGACGGATACGACGCTGGTGGATTACAACCGCTCCGGCGTGCCGTTAATTGAAATCGTATCGGAGCCTGATATGAGAAGCGCGCAGGAGGTCATTGCATATCTGGAAAAGCTTCGCATGACGATTCAGTATCTGGGCGCTTCCGACTGTAAGCTCCAGGAGGGCTCCATGAGAGCGGACGTGAATCTGTCCGTCCGGGAAGCGGGAGCCGAGAAATTCGGTACGCGTACCGAGATGAAGAACCTAAACTCCTTTAAGGCGATTATGCATGCAATCGAAGGAGAAAGGGAGCGTCAAATCGATTTGCTGGAAGCGGGCAAAGAGGTTATTCAGGAGACCAGAAGATGGGACGATACCAAGGGCTGCTCCTATGCTATGAGAAGCAAGGAGGATGCGCAGGATTATCGTTATTTCCCGGACCCGGATCTGACGCCGATCGTGGTATCGGATGAGCTGCTTGAGAGCATCCGTCAGAAACAGCCGGAATTTCGCGGCGAGAAGATGGCGCGTTATAAGGCGGAATATGAAATACCGGATTATGATATCCAGATCATTACGGAAACCAAGCATATGGCTGATTTATTTGAACGGACTGTGGCCATTTGCGGACAGCCCAAGAAGGTTTCCAATTGGCTGATGGTGGAAACGCTGCGCCTGTTAAAGGAGCGGGGAATGGACCCTGAGGATATTCGTTTTTCACCGGAGCACCTTGCAAAGCTGATCACTTTGACCGACAGCAAGGCAATTAACAGCTCCGTAGCAAAAGAAGTATTTGAGGTCATGTTTGACAAGGACATTGATCCTGAACAGTATGTGGAAGAACACGGCTTAAAGACCGTAAATGACACCGGAGCGCTGAAAAAGACCGTGGAAGAGGTTATCGCGGCAAACCCGCAGTCTGTGGAGGATTATCATAACGGCAAGGAGAAAGCGATCGGATTTCTGGTAGGCCAGACCATGAAGACTATGCAGGGAAAGGCTGATCCTGCGGCGGTAAATCAGCTGCTAAAGGAACTGCTGTAAATAGATTCAAAAATAAGCTTCTACAATTTGCACAATTGGTGCAATGTTTTGATGAGTTTCGCAATTGCTCTTATGAAAATTGACTGAAACGAGGAAAGAGGGAACCCTTTCAATATCAGGATTCCCTCTTTCTATATTAGGAGAGATGTAGTAAAAAATTGATATAGCCTTAGTCTGATTCGGAGCATATAAATTCCAGAAAATCAAGTGCGTGATCTTTATGCTGCGAATTGTAAAAAACAGAAAAATAAATGTCATCCATGCCTCGATAGCAGGACATGGAATGCAACAGCTGCGTATCTTCTAAACGAACGGCAACGGGAATGCTGCCCCTGCCGTCTCCCGCGTCAAAATAATAGAAGAAATCCTGATACCGGGAGAGCTGCTCCGGCGTTACGATTTCCGAAAGGTCGGCGAAATAACCGCTCCCGGCAAAAAAATCGAAGGTCTCTGTATCACAGAGGACAAAATCACCGACGCGCCCCTCGGAATAAGCAACCATTTTAGGAGGCGTATAGGTACTCAGGGAATCCGTAGGATCTTCTATGTTGTAGCCCAGGGAATAGTCGAAATCTATGGAATAAGTCTGCAGATCAATTCCGTAATAATCCGCAAATGCCTGTTCCATAAGCGCCTCATGCCCGGAACTTGTATTGCTGTTCATGAATACTCCGGTCAGGTATATGGGCTTTTGATTGCTGATGATGGACTTTGCGATAAAATAAATAAACAGAGCCGCAGCCAATATGACCAGAATGATCCATTTATAATAATAAAAATAGTAACCCAGCCGTTTGTGCACCGGCATGTTTTTTACCTTGGCGCCCTGTGCTTTGATTTCATCATTTACGCTGTTGTAATTACTCATCCGGCATCCCCTTTGTATATATTGGTATCTTACATTCGCTTTTTTGATAAGTCAATGAATCGTTTTGAAAAAGAGTCTAAAAAAACTATGAACTTTCCCCAAACGAAAAGAAACAAAAGGGATTTCGGTTGAATAATCGGGAAAGTTGTTCTATTATTAATAATAAAAAAGTAACTGAGCAGTTACAAGGAAATACGGGGCGTGCAGGAAGATATATATAATAGGAATATTTAGAATTCTGCATGCAAAGAAAGGTACGGGAAATCATATGAATGAAAGTTATGTGGAATTACTGGTGAAAAGAGAAACTCCGCTGAAAGAGAGGATTTTGAATGTGATTGCAATTGCTTTGACAGCTGCTTTTGCATGTCTCTTCTTTTTAACTGCAAATCTTCTGATGCTGATCGGTGTCATTGTGTTCGGTATTGCGGTTTATTTTGTGCGTATGAATACAAATCTGGAATATGAATATTTATATGTGGACAAGGAACTGTCGGTTGATAAGATTCTGGCCAAGACGAAGAGAAAGAAAGTGACCAGAGTCAATATTGACAGACTGGAGATTCTGGCGCCGCTGGAATCCTATCATCTTGCTGATTACAAGAATCGTACCGGAAAGATCAGCGATTACAGTTCCGGGAAAGACGGCGCAAATCGTTATATGATGATTTGTGACGGCCAAAACAGAATGATCATTGAACCGAATGAGGAGTTGATTAAATCAATCAGAAATGTTGCGCCCAGAAAGGTATTTACGGATTGACACCCGTTCATAATTTTGCTAAACTTAGCAATTAAAAATACAAAATACGAGGAGGGACCAAAATGGGACAGATTATTGGTGATGGAATTACATTTGATGATGTGCTGCTGGTGCCGAGCTACTCTCAGGTAATTCCGAATCAGGTTGATTTAACAACATGGCTTACGAAAAAAATTAAACTGAATGTTCCGGTTATGAGCGCCGGAATGGACACTGTAACGGAACACAGAATGGCAATTGCCATGGCCAGACAGGGCGGTATCGGTATTATTCACAAGAATATGTCCATTGAAGCCCAGGCAGAAGAAGTGGATAAAGTAAAACGTTCCGAAAATGGTGTTATTACTGATCCGTTTTCTCTTACCCCTGATCATACACTGGCGGATGCGGATGCGCTGATGGGCAAATTTCGTATTTCCGGCGTTCCTATCACTGAGGGCCGCAGACTCGTAGGAATCATTACGAACCGCGACCTGAAATTCGAAACAGATTTTTCCAAGAAAATTAAAGAGTCCATGACAAGTGAGGGACTGATTACTGCAAAGGCCGGCATTACACTGGATGAGGCAAAGAGAATTCTGGCAAAAGCCAGAAAGGAAAAGCTTCCGATTGTGGATGACGACTATAATCTCGTCGGACTTATTACGATTAAAGATATTGAAAAAACAATTAAATATCCGTTTGCCGCGAAGGATTCACAGGGACGTCTGCTGTGCGGTGCAGGCGTGGGCATTACGGCAAATGTACTGGAACGCGTCGGAGCGTTAGTGGACGCCAAGGTTGATGTTGTCGTTCTGGACAGTGCGCATGGTCATTCCGAAAATGTACTGAGATGTCTGCGTATGATTAAGGAAAAGTATCCTGATCTGCAGGTAATTGCAGGTAATGTGGCTACCGGCGCAGGCACGAAGGCGCTGATTGAGGCCGGTGCGGATGCTGTTAAGGTGGGAATCGGACCCGGTTCCATCTGTACCACACGTGTTGTCGCAGGTATCGGTGTACCGCAGATTACCGCTATCATGGATGCGTATTCCGTAGCAAAGGAATATGGCATTCCGATTATTGCGGACGGTGGTATCAAATATTCCGGAGATATCACCAAAGCGATTGCAGCAGGCGGAAATGTCTGCATGATGGGCTCCATTTTTGCAGGCTGTGATGAAGCGCCCGGAACCTTTGAGTTATTCCAGGGCAGAAAATACAAGGTATACCGCGGTATGGGTTCCATCGCTGCCATGGAAAACGGCAGTAAGGATCGTTATTTCCAGACTGACGCCAAGAAGCTTGTTCCGGAAGGCGTGGAAGGACGAGTTGCTTATAAGGGATTGGTAGAGGATACCGTATTCCAGTTGATGGGCGGTTTACGTTCCGGTATGGGATATTGCGGAACCCGTACGATTGAAGAATTAAAGCAGAACGGTAAATTTGTTAAGATTTCTGCCGCAGCGCTGCGGGAAAGTCATCCGCATGACATTCATATTACGAAGGAAGCGCCGAACTATAGTACGGATGATAAATAATCACAGGTTTATACTAAAATGACTTTGTTAAGGGTATTTTAGAATGGATACCTATAAAAAATAACAACAGGGCCGGGGAGATACTACTCCGGCCCTGTTGTTGCATTTTGACAAGAAGTCATGTAGAATAGCAGTTAGAATATGAAAAAATACGGTTTTGTGAAGATATTTCGGTATCCTATTTGAGGAGGAAGCAAAGATGCTGCGGCTGTCAGAACTGGAGCAATATAATCCGATTACGATACAATGTCATGATAACCCGGACGGGGATGCAATTGCATCCGGATTCGGGTTATATTCCTATTTCAGGGCAAAAGGAAAGGAAGTCAGACTCGTTTACAGCGGGAGAAATGAGATACATAAGGCCAATCTTCTGCTGATGGTAAAGGCACTGGAGATTCCCATAACATACATAGAGAAAACCGAGGAGGCTTGTGAGGGGCTGCTGATTACCGTGGACTGTCAATACGGCGCAGGAAATGTGACGAAGCTTCCGGCGGAGCATGTGGCTATCATAGACCATCATCAGATTGAAATCGAAGATTGCCCGCTTAGCAGAATCGAGCCCGATTATGACAGCTGTTCTACACTGGTCTGGCGGATGATGTCGGAGGAAGGGTATCCGGTTGAAGACAGGAATCTCGGAACGGCGCTGTATTATGGTTTATATACGGATACCAATCAGTTGACGGAGCTGTTCAATCCGAACGATATGGATATGCGGGATGAAATCATTCATGACGGCGATTTGATTAACAGATTGAAGCAGACCAATTTATCCCTGCAGGAATTGGAAATTGCCGGTATTGCGCTTTTGCGTATTGTATATAATGAAGATTATCATTATGCCGTTGTGAAGACGAAGCCATGCGACCCCAATCTTTTGGGGTTGATCAGTGATTTTATGATTCAGGTGGCCGAAATCAACGCTTGTGTAGTGTATAACGAGCAGGAGGACGGATATAAGCTTTCCGTACGAAGCTGCAGTAAGGAGGTCCCTGCCAATGATCTGGTTGCTTTTTTGACAGAGGGCATCGGTTCCGGCGGCGGGCATACGGATAAAGCGGGCGGCTTTGTGATCAGAAGGCTTTATGAAGCAAAGAATAAAACGCTTCATACGCAGGCGTTTTTCGGGAACAGAATGACGGAGTTCTTTGACAGCAACAGAATTATTTATGCATGCCATTATGAGAAGGAGATATCCGGTATGCAGGAATATCACCGTAAGGTCCTGACACTTGGCTATGTGGAGCCGGAGAAGATTTTCCCGGTCGGCACCTCTGCGACTGTCAGATCCGTGAAGGGCGACTTAAATCTGGTGATTGACGGGACGCAATATCTTATGATCGGAGTGCTCGGCGAGGTATATCTGAGAAGCAGGGAAAATTTTCAAAACATGAACGGAATACGTCCCGGCAGGTTCCGGATACAGGAGGACATAAGCTATCAGCCGGTGATTAAGAACAATGCGGATGGACGTGTGGAAGAATTGATACCCTATGCGGGAATCTGTGAGAGTATTTCGGATATTGATATTTATGCGGAAGAACTGACCCAGACCGTGAAGGTGTTTCCGTCCTGGGAGGCGGAGCATTACCAGCTCGGCAAGCCGGGGGACTATCTCTGTGTCAGAAAGGACAATCGGCATGAGATTTTTATAATGGAAAAAGGGGTGTTTTGCAAAGCGTATCAAAAGACGGAATCGTAAAGGAGTCCGTTACGATTCAAAAGAGGAATCCGCTTGGAAATCTTGTCCATTTTACGATTCTGTGCTATGATAGGGGAAAACGCAAAAGCAGCAGAAGGAGGAGTCCGGTGAAGCCACGCTGCCGGAAATGACTTATGAGTAATGCAGAAAATGTAGAAAACAAACCGGAAGAAAAAGAAAACGTATCCAAGAATTTTATTGAACTGGAAATAGATAAGGATCTGGCCGAAGGGGTTTATGATACCGTGCATACCAGATTCCCGCCGGAGCCGAACGGTTATCTGCATATCGGACATGCCAAGAGCATTCTTTTAAATTACGGATTGGCACAGAAGTATCATGGAAAATTCAATATGCGTTTTGACGATACCAATCCGACCAAGGAGAAGTCCGAATTTGTAGAATCCATTAAAAAGGATATCGAATGGCTGGGCGCTGACTGGGAGGACAGATTGTTTTTTGCCTCCGATTATTTTGACCGGATGTATGAGGGCGCTGTTAAGCTAATTCAAAAAGGAAAAGCGTATGTGTCCGATTTGACTGCGGAGCAGATGAGGGAATATCGGGGGACCTTAACGGAGCCCGGCAAAAATGATCCGAACAGAGAGCGAAGTATTGAAGAAAATCTCCGGATGTTTGAGGATATGAAAGCGGGAAAGTACGCGGACGGAGAAAAAACACTGCGTGCCAAAATTGATATGTCCTCTCCGAATATCAATATGCGTGATCCGATTATCTATCGTGTTGCCCATATGAGCCATCAGAATACGGGGGATAAGTGGTGCATTTATCCTATGTATGATTTTGCCCATCCGATTGAGGATGCCATCGAGGGCATTACGCATTCCATCTGTACGCTGGAGTTTGAGGATCACAGGCCGTTATATGACTGGGTTGTGCGGGAACTGGAATATCCCCATCCGCCCAGACAGATTGAATTTGCAAAAATGTATTTGACCAATGTGGTCACCGGTAAACGGTATATCAAAAAGCTTGTAGAAGAAGGGATCGTCGACGGCTGGGATGATCCGAGGCTGGTATCCATCGCAGCGCTGAGAAGGAGGGGCTTTACGCCGCAGTCGATTAAGATGTTCGTGGATCTGTGCGGTGTATCCAAGAGCAATTCCTCGGTGGATTATGCGATGCTGGAATATTGTATCAGAGAGGATTTAAAGAAGAAATGTCCCCGTGTTATGGCGGCACTGAACCCGATCAAGCTAGTGATTGATAATTATCCGGAGGGGCAAGAGGAGGAACTTGATATTCCGAATAATCTGGAAAATGAGGAACTTGGAAGCAGAAAGGTGCCCTTTGGAAGAGAAGTGTATATAGACAGGGACGACTTTATGGAGGAACCGCCGAAAAAGTATTTTCGTATGTTCCCGGGAAATGAGGTCCGCCTGATGAATGCGTACTTTGTGAAATGCACCGGTTTTGAAAAGGATGAAAACGGAAGGGTAACGGTGGTGCACGGAACCTATGATCCTGCATCCAAAGGCGGAAACAGTCCCGATGGCAGGAAAGTAAAGGGAACCATTCACTGGGTACCGGTAAACTATGCCGTACCTGTTACCGTGCGTTTGTATGAGAATATTGTAGATGAAGAAAAGGGCGTTTATAATGAGGAGGACGGCAGTCTGAACTTAAATCCCAATTCTCTGACTGTGCTTGAGAACTGCTATGTGGAGCCTTCAGTCAAGGGGGCGAAGCCCTATGAAAGTTTCCAGTTTGTAAGACAGGGATTTTTCTGCGTGGATTATAAGGATTCCAAGGACGATGCGCTGGTATTTAACCGTATTGTATCGCTTAAGAGTTCCTTTGTTCTTCCCAAAAATGAAGATAAATAATGGACAATATGAAGTGACCTCACATTTGTAGCAACGTGGATTTACCTGTATACTG
>CAYTIH010000068.1:0-11109 GCA_964437825.1 uncultured Clostridium sp.
GAACCGCAACGATGATATCTTATCACTCGGTTTTTCACATGTCAACAGCTTTTTTATCTTTTTTCAGGCACTTTTCAAATCGCTTTGAAACTCTTTCAAATGCCGGAAAAAACTCCACTACTTTTTTCGCGGTGGGTTTTTATAATAGCATTCCTGTTTTTATTTGTCAATACATTTTAACTATTTTTTAGTTGTAGTTTCAAGTTGTGGGTTTGTAAGATTTTAACTATTTTCAAGTTGTAAGATTTTAACTATTTCGAGTATGTGTTTTTGTTCAATAATATTGCAAGCAATTTTTCTGTTTCGAGTATGTCATTTTCACTGTTTCTGAGCATGCGGAAATGATCATAAAAAGAATCTTGTAAAAGGATTCTTTTCACTTAAATAAGAAAGAACCGGATCTTCTGCAATCTGTTCAAGCCACTGGGCACTGTAACCGGCAATATCATACTTTGCGATTGCAATAAACAGCGCCCATACAATCAGAACGCCCTCCGCAATCCCGATGACCATGCCCGCAAAGCTGTTAATTCCGTGAATCACCGGCAGTTTGGTCAAAACCTTCAGGGACGCAATCATCAGCTTAAAGATCTGCGCCAGAAAAGCGAGCGCTACGAAAAAAATAAAAGCCTGCACAATTCCGCTGGTGTTGTGTTCCACATAGCTTCCGATCATTCTGATGATTAAGGCCAATCCAAATAAAGACAATATCACCGAGATCAGTGACGCAATCTCCATCGCAATCCCTTTACAATGTCCCCTATACGCAAATATCAAAACAATAATTATAACAATCCCTAATGCAACGCTCATCTGTATTTCCCCATTTTGCGCTTTTCCATACCTCTATCATGTATTTTTACGCTTATGCTTTCTATTTTAAAGTAAGATTCTGTATCTTATTTCTGCTGACCAGAGTCAGCTTTTCTTTTGTCGAACCCGGAATCAGGCACTCAACATTCATTTCAAAATCGCCCGAAAACTTTAATGTCCCCTTCATATTATAAATATCGCAGCCGCTTTCATTATATATGTATACAAGTCCATTGCCGAAAACAATGTCCGAATATTCCCTGTCAAATTTATACTGCTGCACCATAGCGCCCGATGTATCGTAGGTGTCCATTTTATATTTGCTGGAGCCATCCGTATTCAGATAAACCAATCCTATGTAATTCTCACTATAGTATACATTCCGAACTTCTTCCGAAAGAATAATCTCTTTCGTACTGGATGGAATCTGTTTGCCGCTGTAAAGCATCAGACGATTATCCGCCACCGCAAACGAGTCTTCCTCATTCATAAAACGAACCATCGGGACAATGGCATCACTATAGCTGAAGCCGCTCACAAGATTGTCCTGATAATTATCTCCTACTTCCTGCAGATTATAAAAAGCGACTCTGGAAGTAAGTACACCGCTGTCTGTATACAAATAGGAAACGGCCATCATCAGACTGTCATCCGATATTGCAACATTCAGAGGATATCCAAAGGAAGACATACTGGTCTGCGCCCATAGCAATACCGATCCATCCTTATTATACAAATAAATCCAGGTGATCGGGTTGTCATCAAGCACGGCAATGACGGTTCCTTTTTCTGACACATCCAGTGCGCGGATCGGCATTCTGGTGTCAATCGTCCCTTGTGTTCCCGACGAATCCATCACATAGATCATCGTACCGTTATAATCCCCGATCGCTGTATAATCTCCCCGCAGAGCTACAACCGGATTCTGCATTTCAAAGGACTGGTTCCAAAGCGTCTTTCCCTTCGTACTGGTACAGACCGCGCCATCCTTACTATAAGTCAGCAGATTTCCGTGATACGGCAGAATCTCAATCCCGCTGTTATCCGTCCATTCCACTTCCGAAGTAACGGTATATCCGGAATAAACCTTATTGTTTGCATAAATAATATAGACCGCTACAAATGCCGCAACCAGTATTACAGCCAGCAAGGCTCTGTAAAAAATCGTCAGACGATGCCGGCGTATTTTTTTCTTGAAGTTTTCTTTTTCCTCTGTTTTTGTACTTTTCAAAACCCTCGGATAAGTACCGTTTCCTCGGAATTTGCGTATCTCAGACATGTATTTCCCTCGTTTATTTACGGAAACCCTCTGTTCCCTTTTATCCGTGACTCTCCTATAGGATAACATAAATCCCTCATTATGGCAGTAAAATTTTTTGTCCGATTGAAATTGTGTCCGGATCGGTAATACCGTTCAGTCTGCATATCTCGGATACTTTCGACCGATCCTGGTAAAAAGAATAACAAATACTTGACAGCGTATCACCCTGTTTTACGATATATTCCCGGTAGCTTACGGTCTGTGTCTGAAGCTCCGCCTGCTGTACGGTATCCTCAGCCGCGCTCTCCGGCCCCTGCGTCCCGTTCTCATTCGCACTCCCGGCATCATCTGCCGTTTCCATATCCTGTACCTCGCTTCCGTCCGTATCTTTACCCGCGTCTTCTGCATTTTGACCGTCATCCGACATTTCCGAATCCTGTACTTCCTCATGATTCAACGCTTCATTTTCGGGATCATAGATAGGCAGATTCATATTCTGCGGATCTGCTACAGCTTCCCGGACGCCGGTGCTTTCTCCCTCTTTCTCTCCCGATACCTCGTTTTCCTTCTGTTGTGCGGTTTCTTCACTGTTTGCAGAAATATCCGGTCCGCTGAAATTCCCGGTAAAATTCTTCATCGTAACCTCAAGCTCTTTCATCTTCTCATAATTATTGATACCGGTAATTCCTATAACGCAGGCACAAACCAAAATCAGGCATGCGGCGCATTCCGTAATCGGGAATAATCCGGACTTCCTTTTAATCCTTCGAAGATAATTCCGTCCGTCAGACTCCTCTCTGGAATATCCGTTTCGGACAAATGCTTCCTTTCCGTCTTTGTTTTCTTCAAAAGCTCCCCGTTCGTTTCCTCCATCTTCGTTCTTTTCCCGGGGCTGCCGCTCACTTTCGGAAACACCAAGCCCTCTCAGTTTCTCATGCCAAGTGATCAAATAATTTTGCATTTTTTCGTTTTTATCGTAATAAATATAATAATTTTCCAGCTGCTCAACCGCTCCATAAGAGGAAACGTAGAAACTCCTGATGCCATCCTCTTTCCCCGCCAGCATGACAAATTGTATCTGCCGCCTGCTCCAATCGGACGGCAGCGGGTTCTCGCCTTCTCTTTGCAAATTTTGATCTTCCTTGGCGTCATACTTTTCAGACAGCAGCTGTCGTATCCTGCTATCCGGAATCTGCTGCACCTGAGTATCCATAACCAGCCGCCCGATCATTCTCATCCCCGGGAAAAAATTATGTAAATCCTCATCCATCCTGCATTTGGCTTTTTCGGTAAAAGTCCGGTCTGCCGGCTCTATTTCCTCAGAGTCAGCGACAACACCTTCTATTACAATGCTGATCCGCTGCGCATCTTCATAAATCCTTCCAAGGCAGATTCCCTGCCTGATACAGGTACCCATGGTCCTGGCAAATTGTGAAATAAAGGTAGCCGCATAATCTTCAATAAATATACTGATATGACTATGGCTCTCCCCAATCTGTCTGATATTCTTAGGTACAATCCACACATCCTCCATTTCGAACCTTCTTTCCCGCGCACGAACAGCACCTGATACGCATATCTTCTTTATGGGGACTATACCACATTTCTCCGGAAAAAAAGGTAAAAAAGCGCGATACATGCAAAATGTACCGCGCTTTCGTAAGGATATATTTAATTTTCGGGCTGGCTGCCTTTAGATCGCCTAGAAAAATTTATAAACAGTTGTATAATCATACTTTCTCTCCGGTCCAAAAACCGTACTTGGAAATTCCGGGTGATTCGGCGTATCCGGGAAAAACTGCGTCTCCATCGCAACGCCCGTTCTGCGTTCATAAACTGCCCCGCCTTTTGCAGTCTGCTTTTTTATAAAGTTTCCGGTATAAATTTGTAAGCCCGGCAGATTTGTGTAAATCTCCATATTTCTTCCGGAACGCTCCGAACGCAATCTGGCCGCAAGCTGCATACTGCCATCATAATGATCCAGTACAAAATTATGATCATATCCGCCGACGAGTTTTGTCTGCGGATCATCTCCGTCAATATCTCTGCCGATCTTCTTTTCTGTTGTAAAATCAAGCGCCGTACCCTTGACCGGCACAATCGTTCCAACCGGAATCCCCCCCGCAAGCAAAGGGGTATATGCCCCTGCATGAATCCATAATGTATGGTCATGAATCAATCCCTGGTCATGCCCGTCCAGATTAAAGTAGGCATGATTTGTCAGATTTAAAATCGTATTTTGATCGGTCTGCACTTCATAATGCAGTTTTAACTCATTTTCTTCCGTTAACGTATATGTCAAACGATAGGTTCTGTTTCCGGGAAGTCCTGCTTCTTTGTCCGGACTTTCCACCGTCAATACCAGCCCGTCCTGCGTTTCCTGCGCCTTCCATACTTTTTTGGAAATTCCGAGCTTTTCATCTGTATGTAAATTGTTCTCTCCGTCATTGACCGACAGCTGAATTTTCTTTCCGTCCAGCACAAAAGAAGCGCCGCCGATCCGGTTGCAGTTTGGCCCAATGGTAGCGCCGAAATTATCCGTATTTACGGTATACGGTTCCATACTGTCATAGCCAAGTGTCACATCTGTCAGTTTTCCCTCCTGATCAGGCACAAACAGATTTACAAGGCTGGCACCGTAAGTCATAACATCCGCACGCATACCCTTCTGATTCGTAATGCTGTAAAGCTCGACCTCCGTTCCGTCCGGTGCTTTACCGAAAATACTTTTCGTAATTGTCATAGCTAGGTTTTCTCCCTCATTGATTATCGTTCTTTTTCAGCGTATTTTTCCGTCCGCCGACTATGCTCCGTGATTGACGCTCCGGCCTTTTGTCCTGTTTTCTTACATTTCCGTTCTGCCCTCAAGCGCCCGCAGCAGCGTAACCTCATCGATATATTCCAGATCTCCGCCCACGGGAACTCCGCTGGCAATACGTGTGACCCGGATTCCCGTATTTCCGATCAGCTTACGGATATACATGGCTGTCGTTTCACCTTCCAGGCTTGAATTGGTTGCAATGATTACCTCATGCACATCCCCTTCCAAACGTTTCATCAATTCTTTTAATTTGATATCATTTGGTCCGACCCCAAGCATCGGCGAAATCGCTCCATGCAGAACATGATATACGCCCTCATATTTGCCTGTTTTTTCATACGCCGCCAGATCCCTTGTATTCTCCACCACCATGATCGTGGAATGATCTCTTTTCGCATTTGCGCAAACCGGACAAATATCCTGATCGGTCAGCGTATAACATTCCTGACAATACCGGACATTTTCCTTTGCCGTCGTGATGGCCTGAACAAGACGGCCTACTTTGTCCTTTGGCATATTGATGATATGAAAGGCCAGACGCTGTGCCGACTTAGCTCCGATTCCGGGCAAAGAAGAAAGTTCTTCAATTAGTCGATTAATATGCCCACTATATAAGTCCATCAGAAAGAAAGACCTCCGGTCATCTTGCCCATCAGGGCAGCGCTTTCTTCCTCTGCCTGACGCAGCGCTTCATTTGCTGCTGCAACAATCAAATCCTGAAGCATTTCAATATCCTCCGGGTCCACAACCTCAGGGGTCAATTCTACTTTCACGATTTCTTTTTTACCGGTTACGGTCACCTTAACCGCACCGCCGCCTGCCGCCGAAGTAAATTCTTTGGTCTCCAGCTCCTTCTGGCTTTCTTCCATCTGACGCTGCATCCTCTGCGCCTGCTTCATCAGATTGTTCATGTTTCCGGGCATTCCCATTCCTCCGGGAAATCCTCCGCGTTTCGCCATGTTTCATATCCTCCTTCTATTTGCTTATGAATATTTATCATAAACACTTTGCCTTAAAAGTCTTCCGGTTCTTCCTCGTCCTCTTCCTCAATTTCCATATGAATTAAGGTAGACAGATCCACATAATGATCCTCAAAACGCATATCCTCATGCAGCGCCTGAACATCCACCTCAACCTGTTTCCCGATAAAATTAGCAATCAGGGTTTGAAGCTGTTCCTGATGCTCCTTTTCCTGAGTAAAATAATCGGACATAATACCGTCGGGAAGCACAAGCATTAAGCGGTTATCCCCCGCCAGGCTGAGCTTTGCGTTCTGTAAATACAGCTTCATGGGCTGTCCGGCTTTCCCCACAATTGCCTGCCAATTGCCGACTACCTGCTCCACTTCCTCAGGGATTGCCTTGGGAAGCTCCTGTTTTACCTTAGGCGGTGCAGATACAGGCACTGCCGCTCCCTGTAATCCGCCTTGTCCCTGCGGCGCACCGGTTACAACCACACCTTTTTCCACCTTATCCTCAAGCACGCGTATCCGGTCCAAAATACTGTCTTTTTTGGCTTCCATTTGGGGACGGCACAGCTTGATTAGCGCTACTTCCGTCAGGACTCTTTTCTGCGGCGCATACTTGATCTGTCCCGACAGTTCGGAAAAGATTCTGATATATCGAATGATTGCGTCGGTTTCCAGCATTTGCGCTTCTTCCTGAAGCAGCTTCATATTTTCCGATGATATATCTATGACCTCGGAAGGGTCCTCCGAGGTTTTTACCAGCAGAAGATTTCTCAAATACCATGTGAAATCCGTAATAAACTGAGTCAGTTCCCGCCCCTGAACAATCATGGCGTCAAGAAGATCAATACAGCCCAGTACATTTTTATCCAGAATATGCCGCAGCAGCTGCGAAAATATGCCGGTATCCACCGCTCCGAGCACATCCAGTACCTTATCATACGTTAATTCGTTTCCGAAATGGAATGCGATACACTGGTCAAGCAGGCTAAGTGCATCACGCATGGAACCGTCCGCCGCCTTCGCAATATAGCGCAGTGCTTTTTCTTCAACCGGAACCTGCTCTTTATCCATCAGTTCCCGGAGCCTTCCCACAATGGTATCAATACTGATTCTCTTAAAATCATAGCGCTGGCATCTGGACAAAATTGTAATCGGAATCTTGTGCACTTCGGTCGTCGCCAAAATAAAAATAACATAGGAGGGAGGTTCCTCAAGCGTTTTCAGCAGCGCGTTAAATGCGCCGATAGAAAGCATATGCACCTCATCGATAATATAAACCTTGTATTTTCCTTCCGCCGGGGAATACGACACTCCATCCACGATTTCCCTGATATTGTCCACACCGTTATTGGACGCAGCATCTATCTCTATCACATTCATGCTGACGCCTGCGGCAATCGCCTTACAGGCGGGACATTCTCCACAAGGGCTGCCATCCACAGGATTCTCACAATTCACTGCTTTTGCAAAAACCTTTGCAATTGTGGTTTTACCGGTTCCCCTGGTTCCACAAAACAGATATGCATGGCCGATTCTATCCGCCTGTATCTGATTTTTGAGGGTCGTAACAATATGATCCTGACCCTTGACATCTTCAAAATTATCCGGTCTAAACTTCCGGTATAATGCAACATACGACATGTAAATACCTATGCCTTTATCAAACTTTTAATCGCCAAAGCTGATTCCGAGCAGCTTCGCTTCTTTTACGATTGTGGCATCCGGTGCAACCATTTTCAGCTTACCTGCCACTTCCTCAAGCGGCACCTTAATAATCTCACGATTCTTGATACCAACCATGAAACCGTATTCGCCCTTTAAGATCAGATTTCCGGCTTCGGAACCCAGTCTTGAGGCAAATACTCTGTCATAAGGGCACGGACTTCCTCCCCTCTGCGTATGTCCCGGAACGGTAACCCGTACCTCCTGACCGGATCTTTCCTGAATCTGCTGCGCCAATTCATAGGATACGCTGGGAAATTTATAATTTTTCATTTTTTCCTTATAGTCTTTTTTGGAAAGCTTGGCGTCTTCTTTGGAAATTGCGCCCTCCGCAACCGCCAGAATCGTAAATTTACTTCCTCTTTCCGTTCTCCTGCGGATCGCTTCTACAACTTTATCAATATCATACGGAATTTCCGGAATCAGAATAATATCCGCACCGCCTGCCATACCGGCATTCAGGGTCAGCCATCCGACCTTATGTCCCATTACCTCCACGATAAACACACGTCCATGGGAAGATGCTGTCGTATGAATGCAGTCAATCGCATTAGTAGCAATATCCACGGCGCTCTGGAATCCAAAGGTCATATCCGTTCCCCACAAATCGTTATCAATCGTCTTGGGCAGCGTAACAATGTTCAGCCCTTCTTCACGAAGCAGATTTGCCGTCTTGTGAGTCCCGTTTCCTCCCAGAATGACAAGGCAGTCCAGATTCAGCTTATAATAGTTGTGCTTCATAGCCTCCACTTTATCAAGTCCATTCTCATCCGGCTCGCGAATCGACTTAAAAGGAACACGGCTGCTTCCAAGAATTGTGCCGCCCTTAGTCAGAATCCCGGAAAAGTCAGAACCGTTCAACATTCTGTAATTTCCATAGATAAGACCCTTATAACCCTCTAAAAAGCCATAAATCTCCACCTCTTCAGCTGCATTGGACAAGGTCTTGACCACACCTCTCATAGCTGCATTGAGAGCCTGACAATCGCCGCCGCTTGTTAACATACCGATTCTCTTCATTGCGCATCCTCCATTCTTTTATTTATATGCATGCAGCCCATGCATGCAGCCCATGCGTTTCAGCCGACACTATACAACACACTGATTTCACACTGCTTCGGCACAATGCATACATGTATATTATATCATACTCGCAAGCCCGCACCTTCGGTGCTTTATCGTCTGCTTCGCAGACTGCCTGCTCGTTAATAGCGCAAGAAAAACAAATGCCGCTTGTTTTTCTTTTGCGCTTATTATATCATGTTTACTCGCAAGCGAGAAGAATGTGCAAGCACATTCTTCTCGCTTGCACTCATTATATCCTATTTTAGGCTCCATCTCAATCTTTTTTAAATGATAAGAACCGCCTTCCCGTGCAGATGATCAAACCGCCTTCCCGATTCCTTAATTAAATTTAATCAAAGAAAGAAATTTCGGATCAGGCGCTCATTTTAGTTGACGATATTTTTCACAATGGGTATAATAAGAACCACTGGAAGCTTTCCATTTCCGGAGATGTACTCAAGTGGTCGTAAGAGGTCGCACTCGAAATGCGATAGGTCCGCAAGGGCGCGTGGGTTCGACTCCCACCATCTCCGCCAGAAACTCCGTCCTCAAACGAAAAACCGTTTGAGGGCTTTTTCAATATCAGACAGACAATTGCGAAACTCATCAAAACATTGCACCAATTGTGCAAATCCGGAGGTTACTATATGCTATATCATTATACCGACTTTGCTGCTTTTGACGGAATTATCCGATGTGCGGAGCTGAGACTTAACAATATCCTGAACATGAATGATGCGGCCGAAATGAGATTGTTTATGAATGGCATCTGCAAGGCAGTGATTGAAAAATTAAGCCTGGATGGCGAACATGAAAAGCTTCGCAAGACAGAAACATTCTTCCAAAAAGAAATGGCCGAGGAATTCCATTATTCGGCCTATGCAGCATGTTTTTCCAAATACCGGGACGATGCGGCTCAGTGGGAAAGATACGGACACTTAGGCCAGGGGGTATGCATTGCATTTCATGAAGACCTCATGCAGAAAATGATCGGCGGTGCCGTATCCCTGCAAGAAGTATATTATCAGGAGGACATGCATGAACACCGCCTTGTAGATGAATTCTATCAGGTGATAAAGAATTCAAAGAAATTTTCCGAAAACATGCCCAAACTACAGGAGCTCATGAATGAAGCCTGGGTGCAGTCAGCGGCATTTAAGCATCCTTCCTTTACAAGCGAAAGAGAGTTCCGGTTAGTCGTTTCGCCCTTTATTTCAAACGAATTTGCCGTGGAGCCGAAATATCATGTGGCCATGGAAAGAATAAAAAAATATTATCCGCTCGATCTGAACAGAATGTGCGGCAAGCTGAATATGCATCTGTCCGATTTGGTCGGGGAAATCATCATCGGTCCGACCTCTTCCCAATCCCTCCCCATTTTACAGGATTATCTGGCGGACTGCGGACTCAATGTCCTGAAAGACCGGATCAGCATGTCGCATTGTCCGTTAAGAATGCCGACGACCTGATTCCGTCTGCGGACGGCAAATACTTCATGCGATCATAACCGCAAACCGGATCAACCTCGTGTGAAAAACAGCACCTGAATGTCAAATGCTTCCGGCATTCAGGTGCTGTTTTATGTCTGTTTTATGTCTGTTTTATGTTATGTTATATTTTATTTTACAGTTACGGAAGTAATGTGAGGATTTACTCCTTCATACCAATACAGGAAACCTTCCATGTCAATGGTATCACCGATGCTTAAGGCTTCAACTGCATTGTAAACGTCAGTGGTGTTATCACACAAATAGGATTCCACAGTGAACGTATAGGTTACTCCGTTATAAGAAACATTGAAATACAAGTCGTCGCCATCCTGACCGGAGCCGTCCTCTGCATACAGGAATGCTACGTCATTTCCGTTTTCATCCTGACCTGCGGGCTCCACTGTCATGCCCTTAAAGGTTACAAGCTCATTCTGGTGGCTGATCAGGTCATCCGTTCCAAGCAGCTCGGTAACATCTAACGCCGTTGCAACATAGCTTCCTTCTTCAAATTCGAATGTTGCATCCATAATCTCAACTTCACCGGCCCACTCGGATTTGTATCCGGTAACCTTGATTTTGGTTCCGACCGTCAACTTCTCATAGTCTTCCTCAGAGCAGGTCATGTTATACAGGAAATAAGCGCCGTCCTTGTCCTGTGTATAAACAGTCGCCTTATTGTCCCACCAGGACTGCTTTGCCTGAACATAAGTCTCGATTACGACTTCTGTGTCAAGCTCTGCCGCCATGTATTCCTCATACGTCATGACGCCTTCGGATTTTACATCTGCAGCATCATTTGCACTTTCGCCCTTGGAACCGCATCCCACACAAGCAATTGCGAGTGAAACCGTTAACAGTAACGCTGTAAGTTTTTTCATTTTTTGCCTCATTTCTGCGCTGCTTTCTGCGCATAACGAGTTTGTGTCAAGCAGCGCGCAGACACAAATCTCGCGATTGAAAATTTTAA
>CAYTIH010000069.1:0-2482 GCA_964437825.1 uncultured Clostridium sp.
CCTCGGAACCTGCCTGCGTAAAACGGAAAATATTATCAATGAACAGAAGTACGTCCTTTCCTCCTTTATCACGGAAATACTCTGCCATGGTAAGTCCTGTCAAACCGACTCTCATTCTGGCTCCGGGCGGCTCGTTCATCTGTCCGAACACCATGGTGGTCTTATCAATAACGCCTGATTCCTTCATTTCATGGTAGAGATCGTTTCCTTCTCTGGTACGCTCTCCAACACCCGTAAATACGGAATATCCGCCATGCTCGGTTGCAATGTTACGGATCAGTTCCTGAATCAGCACGGTTTTTCCGACACCCGCGCCGCCGAACAGACCGATCTTGCCGCCCTTCTGATAGGGGCAAAGCAAATCGACAACCTTGATACCTGTTTCCAACAGCTCCTGTGTTGTGGACTGCTCGGAAAAGGCAGGCGCCGGTCTATGAATCGGCTCATAGGAAACAGCCTCCGGTGCCGGCTGATTATCAATCGGCTGGCCTAGAACATTGAAGATACGTCCTAATGTATTTTCCCCTACAGGTACGCTGATCGGAGCTCCGGTAGCCGTTGCATCCATTCCTCTGACAAGCCCGTCGGTAGGTCCCATGGCAATACATCTGACCGTATCGTCACCAAGATGCTGTGCAACCTCTACCACAAGCGTTTCCCCGTTTGTTCTGGTAATGTTGATCGCTTCATTGATCTCCGGAAGGCTGCCATCAGCAAACTTTATATCCAGTACGGCACCAATAATCTGGGTAATCTTCCCGGCATTGGTACTTTTACTTTCTGCTGCCATATCTTTATTCCTTTCGTTTTTATTTTACTATAAAAGCAATTCTTAATCAGGATTATACACTTACTGGTCATGAAATTGCTTCCGCACCCGCTATAATCTCTGTCAGCTCCTGTGTAATAGATCCCTGACGGGCTCTGTTATACAGCAGTGACAAATTACTAATCATTTCTTCCGCATTGCTTGTCGCAGAATCCATCGCCTGCATTCTCGCACCGTTCTCACTTGCAACCGCCTCTACCAATGCACCGTAAATCAGACTGGTAATATATTTCGGGATAATCAGCTTTAATGCTTCATCCGGTTCCGGCTCGAAATTCATTAGCGCCTGACCGGTATTCCTTTCGGCTGCAGCTTCCTCCTGCGGCAGTTCCACCGGAAGAAGTTTCAGAAGCTTTGGTTCATGCACAACAGTATTCTTAAATGCGGTATATGCAAGATAGATTTCCCCTATCTTTCCGTCCGCAAACTCTTTTAAAAGCTGTTCTGCAAGCCTCATGGCTTCTACATAGGTCGGCGCCTCAATGATATCGGACAGATCCTCACCGTCCACGTCATATCCGTACCTCGCAAGCGTATCACGGCCTTTTTTGCCGATTGCATATACAATCAGATCCTCTTTTTTGAGCTCTCCCTTTGTAATCAGCTTTACCACATTGGAGTTATAGCCTCCGGCGAGTCCCCTGTTGGAGGTAATCATAATAACGGCCTTCTTATCAGAGTTCCCGGGCTTTAAATACGGATGATCCAGATTGCTTGTTCTTGCAAGCATGGAGGTTACCGTATCATACATACAGTTAAAATAGGATCTGGATTGCTCTGCATGAGTCTTGGACCGCTGCAGCTTGACTGTAGAAACCAGCTTCATGGCTTTGGTAATCTGCTGCGTACTTTGGATACTGCTTTTACGTCTTTTAATGTCTCTCATCGAGGCCATAGCATTTCACCTGTACTTTCTAAAACTGGGTCTTGAATTCTGCAATCGCTTTCTTTAACGTTTCCTCCGTTGCTTCAGAGATTACTTTTTCATCCTTAATTGCGGCAGGCACTTCGGGATATTTGGTATCCAGAAATTCAAAGAGCTCTGCCTCAAAACGGGTAATCTCCTCCGTCGGGACATCCAGCAGATATTTATTGGTTGCAACATAGATAATAATAACCTGATATTCTACCGGCATGGGCTTATATTGAGGCTGCTTTAATACTTCCTTAATTCTTTCACCCTGCGCCAGCTTTTCCTTGGTATCGGCATCCAGCTCGGAACCGAACTGTGCAAACGCTGCAAGCTCACGATACTGTGCAAGCTCCACACGAATCGGGGCCGCAATCTTCTTCATCGCCTTAATCTGCGCCGCACCGCCGACACGGGATACGGACAAACCTGCATTTACCGCAGGGCGGAAACCCGCATTGAACATTTCCGTTTCCAGATATATCTGTCCGTCCGTAATAGAAATAACATTTGTAGGGATGTATGCAGATACATCACCTGCCTGCGTCTCGATAATCGGAAGCGCTGTCAGAGAACCTCCGCCGTATTCGTCACTCATACGAACCGCTCTTTCAAGCAGTCTGGAATGCAGATAGAATACGTCTCCGGGATATGCCTCACGTCCGGGCGGTCTTCTCAAAAGCAGGGAGAGTGTACGGTATGCAGTCGCATGCTTGCTCAGGTCATCATAGACAACCAGAACA
>CAYTIH010000069.1:2492-10917 GCA_964437825.1 uncultured Clostridium sp.
CGATGGCACAGCCGGCATACGGTGAAATATACTGCAGAGGCGCAAGGTCACTGG
The DNA here is from genome assembly GCA_964437825.1 of uncultured Clostridium sp. Lineage (GTDB taxonomy): Bacteria > Bacillota > Clostridia > Lachnospirales > Lachnospiraceae > JBJFCE01. Next base: position 2,547 of record CAYTIH010000069.1, read on the forward strand.
CAGTTGAAGCAACAACCGTCGTGTAATTCATCGCACCGAATTCCTCAAGGGTCTTTACAATGGATGCTACCGTAGACGCCTTCTGTCCGATGGCAACATACACGCACTTCACATTCTGCCCCTTCTGGTTAATAATGGTATCAATTGCAATTGCAGTCTTTCCGGTCTGCCTGTCTCCGATGATAAGCTCACGCTGTCCACGTCCGATCGGCACCATGGAGTCGATTGCCTTGATCCCGGTCTGCAAAGGCGTATCAACGGATTTACGGGTGATAACGCCGGCTGCAACTCTTTCAATCTGACGATATTTATCAGTCTGAATCGGACCCTTTCCGTCAATGGGCTGTCCCAGCGCATTGACGACACGTCCCAGTAATGCATCTCCTACAGGAACCTCTACAACTCTGCCTGTGGTCTTAACCTGATCACCTTCGTTGATGTTGCGGGAGCTCCCGAGAAGTACCGCACCGACATTATCCTCTTCCAGGTTCATGACCATGCCGTATACTTCACCGGGGAACTCAAGGAGCTCACCCTGCATTGCATTTTCCAGTCCGTGCACACGAGCGATACCGTCCGCCACCTGAATAACAGTACCCACATTGGATACCTCCATCTCGGATGCGTATCTCCCTATTTGATCCTTAATGACTGAACTTATTTCTTCTGGTCTTAAATTCATGGATCGTTCGCACCTTTCTCATAAAATTTAAGCTAGTCTGATTTTCATCAGACTCCGCTCCAGGTCATTTAATTTGGAACGAATACTACTGTCCACCACGCGATCGCCGATACGGATGATCATTCCTCCGATCAGATTCTCCTGCACCTCATAATGCATTTCCATCTGATGATAGCGCGTTGTTTCGAGCAGTCTTCTTTCTACTTGTTTTTTCTGTTCATCTGTTAATGAAACAGCTGTCTGTACATAGGCAATTCCAATGCCTTTATGCTCTTTCATTTCATCAATGAAGTAAGTAAGGATATCATCCATGGCACTATAACGGTCCTTCTCTACGGTCAGAACCATAAATCCCAGCATTTCCTCACTAACCCTTCCCTGAAAAATACTTTTCAGCGTACGGATTTTTTCTTCCTTGACGATCTTGGGATGCTTCATGATCTGCATAAGCTCGGGATGATCCAGAAGAATCTGCTTCAGACTCTCTGCCTCCTCTAACAGCTGATCCTCATGATGCTTCTCAATGGCAAGTTCAAACAGCGCTTCCCCATAAGTTCTTGAAATCAGCTTAGCCATGTGCTTTCACCCATTTCTTTCAGTGTTTCATCAATTAATCTGTTTTGAACTGCCGTATCCATAGTCTCGGATACGAACTTTGACGCCATCACGGATGCAACGGCAATCATTTCCTTTTTGACTTCATCCGCTGCCTTCTGCTTTTCCAGCTCAGCCTCGGTTCTCGCCCTTTCCAGAATAGCGGCTGCTTCTTCCTTTGCCCGGGCTATGATACGATTCTCGTTTTCAATTCCGCGCTTTCTGGCATCCGCAAGGATACTCTCCGCTTCCTTTTCCACGTTTTTTAATTTTTCTTCGTACTGTGCCTTCATGGCTGCAGCATCTGTTTTATCCTTCTGAGCGCTGTCAATATCCTCCGCTATTTTTTCGGAACGCTTGGACAGCATTTTCCTCGCCGGATTGAACAGGAAATGAGACAAGAATAAAAATAATACAAAAACTGCAATAATCGTGAGGACGGAATCCGTAAGCAGCTGGAAATCCAGATCAAATAATCTTCTCATGGTTCCGCTGCCCGCATCCGCCAGCATGATTCCTGCATTCAATATACTCTGCAACCGACTGCCTCCTCTCTCTCATTTGTTTCTTTTTTTAGATATCAAGAGGATGAACGAACAGAAGCAGCAGCGCTACCAGCAAACCATACAAACCTGTTGTCTCGGCAACGGCCTGTCCAAGTAACATGGTTGACATGATATCTCCTTTTGCTCCCGGGTTACGTCCGACGGCTGCTGCACCGTGACCTGCTGCGATACCCTGTCCTACACCGGGTCCGATACCTGCGATAACTGCAAGGCCGGCACCAATTGCGGAACATGCTCTGATTAATCCCAAATCTGACATAATTGAATTTCCTCCTTAATCGTGATTATGTTAGGTTTTCCGCGGTTATGTGTAATATTCCGGCAGACCGCGCACTGCCGTTCTTTTCACAATTGCTTTGCAATCATGGTAACTGCATGGCCACTTGGCCGGTATCATGTCTGTCATGATACATTCATCATTCACTGTCTCCATATGCATTCGTAATATAGGTCATAGTCAGCATACAGAATACATACGTCTGAATTGCTCCGGAGAACAAATCAAAATATACATGAAGCGCTGCAGGCCAGATCAGCGAAAACCACCGAAGAAGTCCGTATACCAGTGCCATCATGATGGTCCCCGATAATACGTTTGCAAATAAACGCAGGGACAACGAAATCGGTACTGCGACTTCACTGATAATATTGATCGGCAGCCAAATCGGCAGCCAGGGCGGAAGCGGGGAACACATATCTTTCCAGATCTGCTTCGGCTTATTGTTCTTGAACTGCGTAACATGAATTAACAGAAACGTCAAAATACCGAGCGGAAGCGTAACGCCGTAATCCGCTGTGGGAGGTCTAAGTCCCAGGATTCCCGAGATATTGGAAAGCAGGATAAAAATAAAAACTGTTCCAATATAATTTCGGAAGGTCTTCGCATGCTTTCCCATGGTTGTGCGGATCATTCCGTCCAGCTTCTCCACAATCAGCTCCACGACGTTCTGAAGACCTGTGGGTACCTCCGACGCATGCTTCATGGCACGATTTGCACATAATGAAAATATAATCATGACCAGCATGACAATCAGCAGACAGATATGTGTCGTTGTAATCCACACCTCCTGACCCAAGATCGTATATTTGAATACGCCTTTGATCATGAAGCTCTCTGTCACATCCGAGGATAACAGGATACCCTGTGTCATTCTTTCACCTCCTTATCCCAATCCTCCACCGGCGGCGCCGGCTCCGGGTCCGGGTATTTTTTTACTGTAACTTTATGAATAAGAGGCTGCAGATAAGCGCCTATCTTCAGTCCCATAATTCCGACAAAGGCGGTAAGCGGATTGGCAATTCCCGAAAACAGAATTCCGAACAAAACTGCCGCCACCGCAAAATATCTGACGAGCGCCCATACCACAATCTTTCTCGCTGCGATTTTCTCGGGCAATCCCAGATATCTGTCATAAGTCCATGATAAATGATATGCCATTCCCAGCGCGGTGACCGTCCCAAGGAGCAGTCCGAGCGCACATTCTTCCTTCTGCGGTACAAACCAGATTCCCGCAAGCAGACATATAAGTTCAAATATCAGGATTCCACACATTAATTCCAATAATGTACGGGTAACACCCGTTTTATTCTTTATCTTTATGACTTGTCCCATAAATTTTCTTTGCCAGTTTATAGACGTTCGTAAATCCGGCCAATGCTCCTATGAAAAAGAAAATAATGACCCAGTAAGAAGTACCGGTCTTCCTGTCAATCCAAATCCCCAGAAATGAACACAAAAAAATGGGAACGATCATATGGATACCAAACTGTGTGATCATGGCAAGTGCCTGAAATACACTGTGATCATAACCACGACGTTTTCGCTTCTTCGGTGCCCTCTCCATATCATTTTCCCCACTCATGCAAGATGCCGGTCGTTTCCTCTCTTTTGCTATTATTATGTTTCTTTTCCAACTTGGGTTTCCATTGAGATTATACCCATTTTTACCAATAATGTCCAGATAAATGCAAGATTTTTTGTAAGTTTTGGGGTACAGGCTTTTTCAAAATGACGACCTATGATAAAATAAACATAAAAATCCGACTTTCACAGAGGAATGTGCCTATGAACAAACCTGTTTTATACCGCCAAAGATTAATCCCGAACGAATGTGTGAAATTAAAAGACGATCGCATTCTGCGATATGACGAGGATGTGATTGTAACTTCCTGGCAAGCGTTACACCCCAAGCCCGACCTGCATCACGGCTATTCCGCTTATATTCTGAAAGAAGGCATTAAGGTCAGCAAGTTCTTAAAAGCCGACGGCAGCCTTCTTTACTGGTACTGCGATATCGTAGACTACCGTCCCGGCACGGATACAGACACCGGTCAGCCCGCGCTGACCGTCATAGACCTGCTTGCCGATGTGATCGTCTATCCGGACGGTTTTGTAAAGCTTGTCGATCTGGATGAACTGGTAGAAGCTGCCAGACACATGTTCATAACGAACGAGAAGTTACAAGATGTGCTGCTTAGAGCAAATGGCCTTCTTACCGCGATTTATGAAGGCCATTTTCCCAAATATCAGGAATTTATTGAGCATGAATCACTGACATAAGTTTCAGAGAACGCCGTCTTGTCGTGTCGGCGCATTAGTAGAAGATGTGTCCGCCGATTACATAACGGGGCGTAATCCCGTCAATCGGCGTTCTGAAAAATACACAGTCGTCCACATTGGTCACACCGCTCATAGCTTCGTCCGCTGCCTGATAGCAGCTCGGCGTTGCCCGGTTTTCCGCAAGCGCAAGCGCAAGACGTCCGCTGGCGACAGGTGAAAATTGTCTGTTTGCATAAATAACGCCGACCATCGTATCCGGAAATACGGAGCTAAGCATACGGTTCATGACAACCGCTCCCACTGCCAGCTGCCCTGCATACGGCTCACCGCCCGCTTCGCAGTAAATCAGATTTGCCAGCAGATACCTGTCATTCTCATCGAAGGTAATCTGGGAGATGTCACGCTTGGCCGATGCCGCTGCCAGAGCGGCCAGTCTTTTCTCTTCTTCCAACTGCGCCTTCAGAACCGCAATATTCGTTTCTCCCTGTGCAAGCTGTGCCTCATATTCCAGCATCTGTGCTTCCGTTACCGAAATCTGATCCGAATATGCGGCAATGTTTCCGGCAGTCAGGGCAACGAGATCCCCTACTTTTGCCTGTTCCTCCTGCGCCTGCAGCCGAAGCTCCTGAAGCTCTGCCAGCTCCAGTTCCAGTCTTGCTTCTTCCTCTTCAATGAACTGGCAGGTTTCCTGATATTCTAAGAGCTTTTGTCTGTCATATTGTTCCAGCTGCTCTATGTACTCACTTTTATTCAGAAAATCCCCAAAGCTTTTCGCAGTAAACAAAAGCTCCAGATAAGTAGTTTCTCCGTTTTCATACATGAAACGAATCCGCTCCTTCATGCTTTCATACTGCTCCAGTTCTGTCTGCCTTGCCGTTTCCAGATCCGTCTGCGTCTGCTCGATCTCGGCTTCTTTGGCCGTAATATCGGCTTCCAGATCTTCCAGATTACCGCGCACCTCATTCAGTTGGTCATTTAAACTGCTCAGCTCTTCCTGCAGATCGTTGCGCTGTCCTTCCAGATTTGACAGATTGTCCCTGGTATCATCCAGCTGTTCCTGCGTCTCCTGCTGCTGCTGCTGCGCCTCTTCCAATCTTTCCTGCGTCGATTTGGCAAGCGCAGACATCATCGGCATGGTGCTCATAAAGATCACCACCGTCATGAAAAGCGAGCATCCTCTCCATTTTTTTCTCATATTTATACTTCCAACATAATTTTTCTGCCGGTATGCTCATACCGCCTGTATACAATTCCCGCCGCATCAAACAGCATCTTGCTTGCAGTATTGGAGTCCGTACCATCATATTTATCATCCGCAAATATAACCGTCTTGATGCCGGACTGAATGATTGCCTTGGCGCATTCATTGCACGGAAATAAAGATACATACAGCTTGGCTCCAAGCAGACTGCCTCCCCGGTAATTTAATATTGCATTTAATTCCCCATGGGTTACAAAAGGATACTTGGTCTTGAGTCCGCTTCCCGTGCGTGACCACGGAAAGATGTCATCGGAGCAGCCGGAAGGAAATCCGTTATACCCGATGGACAATATCTTATTATCCTCACTTACGATACATGCTCCGACCTGTGTATTCGGATCCTTGGAACGCATGCCCGCCAGCTTTGCAACTCCCATAAAATATTCGTCCCATGAAATATAATCTTCTCTTTTTCCCATAGTTTCTCCCACTGCCTGTCCCAGTCAATCGCTTCCGGTTATTTTGTTCCGAAAATGCGGTCTCCCGCATCTCCCAGCCCCGGTACAATATATGCATTTTCATTTAATTTCTCATCTAAAGCGCCGATATACATATCCACATCCGGATGTTCTTCCTGCATCCGCTTAACTCCCTCGGGCGCCGCAATAATGCACATGAAATGGATCTTTTTGCAGCCTTTATCCTTCAGCATCCGAATCGCTGCAGCCGAAGATCCTCCCGTCGCCAGCATCGGATCTACAACAAAGACTTCACGCTCCGCACAGTCCGCAGGAAGCTTACAATAATACTCCACCGGTTCATGTGTTTCTTCGTTCCGATATAATCCGATATGCCCTACCTTAGCTGCCGGAATCAGTCGCAGAACACCGTCCACCATACCAAGTCCCGCCCGCAGGATTGGCACAATTGCCATTTTCTTTCCTTTTAATTCTTTTGCCGTCGCCTTGCAGATCGGTGTTTCGATCTCCACATCCGTCAGCTGCAGATCCCTCGTTGCTTCGTAGCAGATCAGCATTGCAATTTCACTGATGGTATCCCGGAAATCCTTGGTTCCGGTTTCCTTTCTTCTGATATACCCGATTTTATGCTGAATCAGCGGATGATCCATAACGATACATTTTGCCATAATTTGACACCCCTTATCCATGATTATTTTTCGATCAAATCGATTCTTCTTTGGTGGCGCTCCTCCCCGGAAAATTCCGTATTCAGAAAGGTCTCCATAATTTCAATTGCAAGATTCGCGCCTACAATACCGGCTCCCATCGCCAGTACATTTGCATTGTTGTGAAGTCTGGTCATCTTTGCGCTAAGGGTATCGGCACACAGCGCCGCCCGGATACCCTTCACCTTATTGGCCGTAATCGAGATCCCGATTCCCGTGGTGCAGATTACAATTCCCTTTTCGCACTCTCCTTTGGCAACCGTCTCTGCTACCGCCCTCCCGTATATAGGATAATCACAGGATGTCTTTTCATAGCATCCCATATCCCGATAGGCAATGCCTGTTTCCTCCAGGTGCCGGATCAGTATCTGCTTCAGATCATAACCGCCATGATCACATCCGATTGCTATCATAAATAACCTCCTTCCAAAAAAATAAACTACGCTTCGATGATTTTATGTCCTGCCGCTTTTAACAGTCTGTTCATAATAGCCTGTCCGATTCCCGCTCTTTCAAAGGATTCGGAATACATCACCGTTATCCCTTCATCGTCAAATTCCCGGAGAATCGTATATAGATTTCTCGCAATGGTCTCTTCGTCATCACGGGCACCTGCATTCTTGATACTGTGTGCATGATAGCGGAAAATCGTTTCCTGCGTTCCGATCACGCCGACCCGTTCGCCCGCCGCCATCGCCTGCCGCGTCAGTTCGTTAATTTTGTCAACTACCCTGTCCTGTTTTCCCTCGACTATCGTCAGCTCCCCCTTAGGTGCATAATGCCTGTACTTCATGCCGGGCGCCTTGGGCTTTTCCTTGCAGTTTCCGTCCAGAATGGTCCGATCCACCTCTACCTGATGAAGCACGTGTTCCAGCATCTCCTGCGTAATGTATCCGGGACGCAGAATCGTGGGTTTTTCGCCGGTCAAATCCACGATCGTAGATTCCAGGCCGATTCCGACTGCGCCGCCGTCAATGATCATATCGATCCTTCCGTCCATATCCTCTGCCACATACTTTGCCTGTGTCGGACTGGGTCTGCCCGATAGATTGGCGCTTGGCGCCGCCACATATCCTCCCGCCGCTTCAATAAACATCCGTGCCACCGGATGACTCGGAAGCCGAATCGCAACCGTATCAAGTCCCCCTGTGGTTTCATAAGGAAACGCATCGGACTTTTGTAAAATCATGGTCAGCGGTCCCGGCCAAAACGCCTGCGCCAGCTTCTCCGCCTGCGGCGTTACCTGCTTCACCAGCTTTTGCATATCCTCAAATTTACAGATATGAACAATCAACGGATTATCGGAGGGACGCCCCTTTGCCTCATATATTTTTTTAGAAGAGGCCGGATTCCATGCATCCCCGCCGAGTCCATATACCGTCTCAGTCGGAAATGCCACCAGACCGCCGCGCTTGATCGTATCGCCCGCCTGCCTGATTCCCTCTATATCGGGTTCCTCCTGTGTCACACGGATATGTATCGTTTCCATTTTTATCACAATCCCTCTTCCGCAATTTTATTTGTTCCAGTATACCACATTCGTTTTTTTCGCTCAACTGTTCTGTTGCTGATTCAGATACTG
>CAYTIH010000070.1:0-10281 GCA_964437825.1 uncultured Clostridium sp.
CGGTTATGCTGTTCTATCAGATCGGAGAATTGTTTCAAAGCTACGCAGTCGGTAAAAGCAGAAAGAATATCACGGCGCTTATGGATATCCGTCCGGATTATGCCAATGTCGAACGTGACGGAGAGCTTGCACAGGTGGATCCTGACGAAGTCGAAATCGACACGGAGATTGTGGTAAAGCCGGGAGAAAAGATTCCGATCGACGGCATGATTACGGAGGGAGCCTCCTTACTCAATACCAGTGCGCTGACAGGGGAAAGTGTTCCAAGAGAGGTAAAAGCCGGGGATGAGGTTATCAGCGGCTGCGTGAATTTAAACGGGCTTCTCAAAATTCGTACGACAAAGGAGTTTGGAGAATCCACGGTTTCCAAGATTCTGGATCTGGTAGAGAACTCCAGTATGAAGAAGTCCCGGTCCGAGAATTTCATTACCAGATTTGCCAAGGTATATACTCCGGCAGTCTGTGCCGGCGCAGTGCTGCTTGCCGTATTGCCGCCGCTGATCTGCATGCTGATTCCGGGGATTGGAGCCGAACCGCAGTGGGTGCAGTGGTTTACGAGGGCGCTGACCTTTTTGGTCATCAGCTGCCCGTGCGCGTTGGTAATTTCGATTCCGCTTAGCTTTTTTGGAGGAATCGGAGGCGCCTCAGCAAGGGGAATTTTGGTAAAGGGCTCCAACTATCTGGAGGAGCTTGCAAAAACAGAATGTGTCGTTTTTGACAAGACAGGTACGATGACAAAGGGTGTCTTTGAAGTAACGAAGCTTCACGCTGAGGGAATGGCGCAGGAAGAACTGCTGCGCTATGCCGCCTATGCGGAGTGTTATTCCACACATCCGATCAGTAAGAGCCTGCTTCAGGCGTACGGAAAAGAAATTGATCAGACGAAGGTTTCCGAAGTGGAGGAAATCAGCGGTCATGGCGTCAAGGCGCTGGTGGACGGCAGGCAGGTGGCAGCCGGAAACCGGAAGCTGATGGAGCGTTTGAAGATTGCATATCCGCAAGAGGAAATTGACGGGATCGGTACGGAGATCCATGTGGCCGTGGACGGCGTATATGCCGGATGGGTCCTGATTTCGGATGTGATTAAGCCTACGGCTGCATCCGCTATCTGCGCACTTAAGGCAGCAGGCGTCAGAAAAACGGTTATGCTGACCGGTGACTGCGCAAAGGCAGCGGAGGCGGTTGCAAAGGAGCTTTCCGTTGATGTGGTCAAAAGTGAACTGCTCCCTGCAGATAAAGTGGCGGAGGTGGAAAAGCTGCTTGCGGAAAGAAAGGGAAAAGAGGTTTTGGCGTTTGTCGGAGACGGTATAAACGATGCGCCCGTGCTTTCGAGGGCGGATATCGGTATTGCCATGGGAGCGCTTGGATCGGATGCTGCGATTGAAGCCGCGGATATTGTATTGATGGATGATGATCCTGCCAAAATTGCGCTTGCCATGCGGATTTCCAGAAAGACGCTCGGAATCGTATATCAGAATATCGTGTTTGCACTGACCATAAAAGCGTTTTGTCTGGTGCTTGGAGCGCTTGGAATTGCAAATATGTGGTGGGCGATCTTTGCGGATGTAGGCGTTATGGTACTGGCTGTGTTAAACGCAACAAGGGCTTTGATTGTCAAAAATCCCGAAAAATGATAAAATAGGAACCGGAGCGGCCGGTTTTCGGACCGGGACAGCAATTTACGGGAAAGCGGGGAAAAAGAAAATGTCACATTACAATTTACCGCATGATCATGGCCAGAATGTGGAGCATGTGCTGGAGAAAATGCCCCGGCAGGAAGAATTTCAGATTGTGGCAACCGCTTTCAGTCAGCTCGGGGATGCTACAAGACTTAGGATTTTATGGCTTTTGTGTCATTGCGAGGAATGTGTCAGTAATATTTCAGCGGCTATGGAGATGAGTGGTCCGGCAGTATCCCATCACTTGAAGCTGCTGAAAACAAGCGGACTGATTACCAACAGGCGGGATGGCAAGGAGGTTTATTATAAACTGGCGGATACGGAGCAGGCCGAAATCCTGCACCATGCGCTGGACGCCATGTTCGAAATGAACTGCCCGTCGGAAGGGTAAGTAGACGAAAGTTTTGAGATAAGCGGAAGAATCGTGAAGGTTCTTCCGCTTTTTTGCAATATCGGATTTATTGTGATTTGAGCTGAATAAGATGAACATTTCCAGAAAATACTATACATAAGAAAAAGCAGCATGTCAGCCGGGAATACGGCTGTATGGAAGGAGTATGGGACATGGCGGAAAAAAAGACCGATATGAAACAGGAATATGAGGACAGAAAGCACAGGCAGGCGCATGAGGTCCAAAAAAAACAGGAATATCAGGAATACGTTGAGCAGATGACGCCAAAGAAGAATATCTGGTGGCAGATGCTGAAGGCTTTTGTAGTGGGAGGTCTGATTTGTGTGTTGGGACAGGTGATTTTAAATGTGGCAAAGAATCAGTTCGGACTGGATGATGAGACTTCCGCCGCGTGGTGCTCCATGCTTTTGGTGCTGTTTAGCGTGACGCTTACGGGATTCAATATTTATCAGAAGATAGGGGCCTTTGCGGGAGCCGGAGCGCTGGTTCCTATTACGGGCTTTGCCAATTCCGTTGCATCTCCGGCTGTGGAGTATCAGAAGGAAGGACAGGTTTTTGGAATCGGAGCAAAGATTTTTACGATTGCGGGTCCGGTTATTTTATATGGTATTTTTACAAGCTGGCTGCTTGGGTTTGGCTACTGGCTGCTACAGTGTTTTGGATGGCTGTGATGCAGAAAAGAAAAAAACGCGTAAGACGGAATGAATGATGATGCGGATTTTGACCATACTAGAAAAGGAAAATAAAACTAAGCAAACCTGAAAGGAGCATGATCATGGTATTAACACAAAAAGAGACCGCAGCAATCAAGGACTTGCAGACACAGGAAAAATCCTGTATTGAAAAATACGGGAAATATGCGGGTGAGGCCAGGGATACTGAGCTTCAGAACCTGTTTCGTACCTTACAGAAGGAGGAGCAGAAGCATTATCAGTCGCTTGGACAGGCGTTAAACGGTGATATTCCGGCCTGCGATTGCAATGATACCCAGGGAAAGGAATACTGTCCGACCGCGACCTATAAAAACGGAGAAAATGAAACGGACAAGGAGCATGACAACTTCCTTGCAACGGATTGTATCGGAACGGAAAAAATGGTTTCCGGGGAGTATAACTCCGATATCTTTAATTGTGATAATTCCGATTTAAGAAAGCTGTTTGCAGATATTCAGATCGAAGAACAGAACCATGCGGAGATGCTTTACAAATACAAACAGGCAAATGCGATGGCGTAATCAGGAGCGCTAAAAAAATCACACCATAATGAAAAAAGGTCTATTTTTTATCAAAATAGGCCTTTTTATGTAATGGAGAAAAATAGGCAATGCGAAATTCACTGAATGTTGTTGAAATTGCACAAATGATAGGTCAACTAAAATGATGATCAACTAAAATATCGCTAAAATATCAACTAAAATATCGCTGAAATATTAACTAAAATATCGCTGAAATATCAACTAAAATGATATTACATCACCTATCAACTAAAATGATATTACATCACCTTGACAAAACAAGTTCCATAATAGTATTATTTGATTTTGGTATTGCCAATAGTGGCTGACCCTTTTTTACAAGGATATGAATGCCTAAGCTGCAATCTCCAGAGATTCATAATATCTCTGCCTTTTGACCATAGGGGGAAGCCCGTCATTAGCAGAGCATATCCTCCTGTTATAGCGGGCATTGTCATGGCATCGTCCTCCGGCGCTGTTCATGCTCTGGGATATGCCATATTTTGAAATCGCTTTGCGGTAGGTTTCGCTGGTGTGCTGTGTTCCTCTGTCAGAGCGGATGACCGCTCCCTTAAGCGCAGGATAAGAACGGACGGCGTTATCCAAAGTCTGTCTGCACAAGGATACAACATCAACTGTAAGAAACAGAAAAATATACAGACCATGATGATAATTTTTTGCCGAAGGGCAGTAAGGAGATTAGTGTGAAAAATCACATTGATATGCTGATTTTTCACACAGCTATTTGTGCAGGAGCGTCACAAATAGCCCTGATGGCAGACGGGAAACCGCTTTCGCGGATTTTCCGCCGCCCCGTTGCTGACGCTCCGGAAAGGGGATTAACATGAGAGAAAAAAAACAGGGAAAGAGAATACTGAGTCTGCTGCTTATCTTTGTATTAAGCATGAGTATGTGGACGGGAGATGTCTGTACCGTCAGGGCGGAAAGAACGGACATAATAGGAGACGAGGAAACTGAAGACGAGGAAGAGGAAGAAGAAACCGAGGAAGAGGAAGACGAGGAAGAGGAAGAAGAAACCGAAGAAGAAATGGACGAAATCGCCGGAACGATTTTTGACGCTTTATATCCGGATGTGCAGTCAGCATTTCTGGACAGGCTGGATCAGTTGGAAACGGAACCGGAAGAAGATACCGATGACGCGGACACCTTCATGAGTGCCTTTTACGAGGCGGCCTGTTACCTGTCCGAGCAGGTGGCGGCGGACGCACTGGACGCTGCAAAGGAGCAATATACGGAGCTGAAAAACGAGAAGATATACGGAAAGGTATATGACCTTCTTCTGGCAAAACTGTATAATGACTTTTTCCCCCATGAGGGGGGGTATGGCATTGCCATGGTGTCGGAGGGAGATAGTGAAGACGACTCCAGAACGCAAAAGGTTGATTTACTTGCAACATCAAAGTTTCATGAGCAGATTGAAGCAGATACAAAGGTGACAGTAAAAGTTGGCAGTCAGGAAACAGAATATAACAATTTGGCAGCCATCGACTTATCCGGCGTAGATTCAAACAACGAAGTCACCTTTACCATTGCGACGACTTATACGGTCCTATATGGACGCACTGATAACGATGGTGACGTGCTTGATGACTATCCGCTGGAAAAAAGAGATTTAATCGCAGGCGATTATTTTACCATATCAGGAATTCCGAATGAGTTACTACAGTTATCCGGGGAGCTTTCTGACGTCTCGATGACTGTGGATGGCAAAGATGAGGTAACCATACTCAAGGTGAGTCGTAACGAAAGTAATGGGGAGATTACATATACTTTTACAGATGCCATCGCAAACTATTATAATATTACTTTTAATGCATCCATGGAGTTTACATTAAAGAAAGAAGCTTTAGGGGACGCGGTGACGGATGTCACGTTAAGCCTTCCGGGAGGCAAGCTTAATATAAAATTGCCTCCAAAAGCATCTGCCTTCCCGAATCAAATAGAAAAAACAGGGGTGTATGATCCGGATAAGCATACCATTACATGGACGATTTCAATTACTCCGGCTAACAGACAACTGGGCGGATATACCCTGGAAGATGTTTTTGATACAACGTATCAGGAGCTTGTAAGCGTAAAATGGGCCGGAAATACGCTTTACGAAGCGGAAACAGGGAACGCAGAGGATCCCAATCTTACAGTGACAGATACGCCTGCTTCTGAGGAACAGTCTGCGAAAACGACAATATCTTATACCTTTGGAGATTCTGTCAAGACATCAGACAACAACGTATTTGTGGTGACAACGCGCCTCAATGATAAAGCGGAAATGGCATTGCTGAATCAGGCTTTAGCACTGTCGACCACGGGAAACGCCTTTTCGCAACTTTCCAATCAAGCGACCCTGACATCGCCAGCGGACGGGGATAACGAGCAAACAACATTTTCTTCAGAGAAAAAGGTTGACATACCAACTCCCGCCAAGCCTGAGGTCACGAAAGACTATGAGCAGATTTCCGCAGATGTAATCCGCTGGAAGATTACGGTCAACCCCGGAGGGGCCCGTATCTGGAAGGCAGTCGTAACGGACACGCTGGATTCGAGGCTGTCGCTGATAGAAGGCACGGTTCGGGTGAGCGGTCAACAAATCACGGCAGAACAGAACGAACAAGTTTATTACACCTATCCTTACACAGACAATAGCACGAACACGGAGAATGGGGAGACTTCAGAAAGTGAGGCGGGAAACGGGAACACACTGGCGGTTACTTTCACCGACGGATATTTGGCAAATCAGACCATCGAATTAACCTTTGAAACCACAATTGACAAAAACGACGATTATACTAACGGAAGCCAGGAGATTCAAAATGCGGCGGACATTCTCTGTTATTTCCCTGATTATAGTGCTGAAGGTGACGATTATATTGCATGGGAGACCGGCACGATAGAAACGGCTGAACTGGCGGAACTTATGCTGACGAAGGAATATGCCGGCTTTGACAATACTGACGGTATGATTACCTGGAAGCTGAAACCTTCCTATGCCGGCGCGAGTGCGTTTGATACGGTGACGATTACGGATTATGTGGGAAAGAAATATAATAGTACCAGTGGGTCGGCACAAGCAGCAGGTGATCATCAGACTTTAAGTGGAGACACGGCGAATGTGCAGGTATGGCTGGAAGCCAGTGGTGCAGAGCCCGAAAGGCAGCTGACGGAAGGAGCAGACTATAGCTGTGAAATTGATACTGACAACAATACCCTTACCATAACATTTCCGGGAAACACTTCAGAAAACGGCGAATCGTCAACTGCTCTTACTACCGATATGCTCAACCGGATTTATATTACCTATCAGACCCATGCGGACAACTGGGGCGTATCTGCCACAGAGCAGACTTATTATAATACGGCATTTATGCAGATAACAAGTGGAGAAAATACGTTGACCTCCGCATACGACGATGCCTCAAGAAGCCTGACGAATCATATGATTACCAAGAATGCCGTATCCTATTACGATAATGAAGACGGCAAAAGCGGTTTCTGCTATACGATGTATGTAAACAACGATAAGGTGAAGCTGAGCAGCGCGGTTCTGGAGGATGATTTAACTCAGTTAAATAATGAATCGACCAGTGGGGCAAAGCTGATTCTGGAGAAGGTGACAATATCGGAAAATGGCGGAGCTGCAGAAACGATAGTCTTGCATCAGCCGGCAGCAGGAGAGAATATAACATATACATATACCTATACGGGAGATGAGAATACCTTAGGCATATTGCGGTTGGATTTAAGCAACTTTGTGAAGGCGGGAGAGTCGGTTACGGTTACTGTGTATGTGATGATTGATAACAGCGGGGAATTTTTTAAGAAAAACGGTACGATTTTCGCTGAGAATACAGCTTCCGTAAAGACTGAACTAGAGAACGGTAGCAGCGGGCAATTTACCGCGTCCGGCGGCGGACCGAACCAGGGGCAAATCACAAATAAGCTGGTGAATAAAACGTTTTCTTCTGTTGATACTGAGAACAGAGCCATTACTTATACCATTCAGATTAATCCCAGGGCGGCGGCTATGGGCACGGTTGTCTTAACGGACACACTGACGGATGAAAACGTAGAATATGATGATGAATCATTCCATCTTTATCATGGAATATATGATGAAACGGGGAATTTCAAAAAGGGTACCGAAGCAGAGGACGACAAGTGGAACTTTTCCCTTCAGAATAATGCCGATGGAAGCGCACAGGCGGATATCACGATTTATTCCTGCACAGAGCCATATATCCTGGAATATACCGTATTGGCGCTGGACAACGCAAGCGGCATGATTACAAACAGAGTGGAGCTTTCCGCAGATGGAGTCTCTGATTATTCATCCGTATCCCAACAGTTTGCCTTCGCGGGAAGCGGGACCGCCAGCATGCTTGTCAGTATTACCGTGAAAAAGATGTATCAGGATCCGGTTACAGGAGAGGAAAAGCCGCTTGCGGGCGCAGTCTTTGTTTTGCGGAAACAGAACGGGAAGATAAAAACGGCGGTTACAAATAGTGATGGAGTGGCCGTGTTTAAAGCACTTGCGAAGAATCAAACGTACTGGATTCGGGAATCGGAAGCACCGGAAGGCTATGAAATAACGGAACAAGGTGAACGCGAGATACAAATTAACGGAACTGACGAAACTGTCGTTTTTTACAATACGCGTTCCACAGGCACTGTCGAATTTACCAAAACAGATAGCAGCGAAACCCGTAAGGGCTTAGTCGGCGCAGAGTTTCTGCTGTATTACGAGGAGAACGGTACCACCATGCTCGCCAGGACACAAAAAAGCGGCGATGGCATCTATCAGTTTACAGAACTGGCGGATACGGCAAATGATGTGGAAGCGGATCGACAGAAAGCCGGAGACCTGATAACCTCCGGGACGGCCGGCAGAGTGAAAGTGACGGATCTGCCCTGGGGAGCAGGCAGTTATTATTTCGTGGAGATACAGGCTCCCACAGGATATCAGGCGGACAGCACGAAGCGGTACAGATTTTATGTCAGACCGGGAAGCGAGTCTGCAAACACAGTACAGGTGTCTTATGACACTGGTGAGAGTTCTTCCGATACTGACGGCCATTTTACGGAAGGGACAAATGGCTGCCTGATTACGAATAGTGTGTACCAATTCTCCCTGCTGATACAAGATACGGACGGGAATCCGATGAATGGCGTTACCGTTGAATTTTATGAGGATGAAAACTGTACAACACCGGTAACATTTCCAACGGGCACGGCGTTTTTGACCGGTGCGGACGGAAAAGTGACTATTGTTGACAGCCGGAGTGCAGGAGACATAGCAGAATATTATCTGAAAATCGGGGGCCGCTTTTCGGATGGAAGCAGTTTCAGTGTTGAACCGCTCGGCGTTCAATTTTCTGACGGCAGTACCTATGTGATGATTGTTATGAAAAACGAGGATGGAAATTATATACTCCAGAGCTTTGATTACATTACTGACGAGAGCACTGGAGGAGAGAACCCTGCCGAGGAGAATACGGCTTCGGGGTCTTCTTCCGGCAGCAGCGGCAGCGGGAAAGAGGGCTCAGGCGGCGGAAATGATAATGGCAGCGGGAAAGAGAGTTCCGGCGGCGGAAATGATGATGGCAGCGAGGCAGGGGACTCTGTAACATCTGGCCAGCAGCTTCCGGATACGGCTGCGGAGAGTGAAACGGGAAGCAGTGAGAAGGGGCGTAACGTGAAGACGGGGGATCGGACGCCGATTGTGTCTGGCATGGTTCTGGCGGCGGCGGCATTAGGCCTCTTTATATGGCTGACTGTTCTGCTGAAAAAGAAAAAGAAGGCGTTGCACAATGAAAAAGATTAGAAAACACTGATGGAAGCGCAGAAGCCCCATGCAGCATGAAATGATGACAGGGGAGGCGAACGGCATGAAACGATGGACGGCTATGACGGCGCAGGAGAAAAGCATCGGTATCTTACAGCTTGCAAGAGCCGCTGCGGCAATTCTGTTTCTGGCGATGATAGCAATGCTGGGATATCACGGATATGAATACTGGCAGGGGAAGCAGATTTATGAAAGCATCCGTGTGGAGGCGTACGGCGGCGGAGATGCCGTAAGGGCGGACAACGGCGTGCCGTCAGAAGAGGAAATCCCGGCGGACGGGGCGCAGATTGACTTTGCAGCCCTGTACGCCATGAATCCGGACTGTGTGGCGTGGATTAGAGGATGCGATGGCAGCATAGACTATCCTGTGGTGCTTTCCGGGGACGATGGCTATTACCTGACCCACACCATAGACGGCCGGGAGAACAAGGCAGGCAGTATTTTCGTGGACCAGTATACGGAAGCGCCCTTCGAGCAGTTCCAGACAATCCTTTATGGACACAACAGGAAGGACGGCAGCATGTTTCACAGTCTGTTGAATTACCGGGAGGAAGCTTACTGGGAGAATCACCAGACCATTACCGTGTATCTGGAGGGAGAGACGAGGGAGTACCGGATTTTTTCGGCGTATTATCAGAATTATGAGACGCTGCCGGTCTATCAGGATGTTGAGACGCAGGAGCAGAGACAGGCTTATCTGGATACGGCGTTTGCCATGTCACTCTATGACACACAGGTGGAGGTGGATACGGATGACCGGCTGCTGATTCTGATTACCTGTGAATACAGCGGCAAAGGGTATCGGATGGTGGTCTGCGCTGTACAATGTTAAAAGGAAAAGGATATACACGATGGCAAAAATAAAAGCCAAGAAAAGTATTTTGAATTGAAAGAACAGTCTTCAAAGGTCTTGGAATGTTGCGAAATATATGAATTTGTTAAAACATGGCGATACCATTGGGATTATATCACCAGGTTGGGCAGCAAATCAAAATGATTATGAAAAGTACGCAAAAGGCATTGAAAGATTGGGATTTCACGTCAAATTCGGCAAAAATATTTATAAAGACACTTATAAATATACTGCAAGTGTAGC
>CAYTIH010000071.1:0-10201 GCA_964437825.1 uncultured Clostridium sp.
CTATCTGGATCTTCGTAAATACGGCTCTGCAAGACATGCGGGCTTTGGACTTGGATTTGAAAGATGCGTTATGTATCTGACGGGTATGGCAAACATCCGTGATGTTGTTCCGTTCCCGAGAACTGTGAATAATTGCGAATTATAAATAAAAGGGCAGAGCCGTAAAATGAGGATTCCTTGTCTGATTGGCAAGGATCCGGTCAAAAACGGCTCTGCCTTTTGGCTAGGATGGATTTTAAGGAACATCCCGGCTGTTATTTAAGACAGAGTGCTATGTGATCGCTTTGTATTATTTTTTCCGGGATAGGATTCAATGGATTCCCGTTCGCTGTAGTGATATTTAACACCGTGAATTTCCTGATAATCCTCATGCCCCTTTCCAAGAAGGATAATCAGGTCTCCCTCCTGCGCAATATCCATGGCATGCCAGATTGCGGTTTTGCGGTCTTCGATTTCAATATATTTCCCGCCGCTTTTGGCAAGTCCGACTTTAATATCCGCGTTAATGGAGGAAATTTCTTCATCCCTGGGATTGTCGGCAGTCAGAATGGACAGATCTGCCATTCTGCCGCAAAGCTCACCCATGGCATAGCGCCGCATTTTGGCACGGTTGCCGCCGCCGCCGTAAACACAGATAATGCTGCGCGGCTGATAGGCTTTCACCGTGGAGAGCAGGCTTTCCACACTGACTTCATTGTGAGCATAGTCAATCATGATAGTGTATGGTCCTGCAACGGGTACGATTTCTACCCGCCCTTTGACATGAATACGGGAAAGCGCTTGCAGCATCGTATCCGTATCAATGCCTACGCTTGTCCCAATGATCAGGGCGCAAAGGGCATTATAGACACTGAATTTTCCGGGAACCGGGACGGCTGCGTCACAGTTTAAGAGGCCGGATGTATGGAAACGGATACCGAGTTCACCGCCGTTTTTGGTTAACTCGAATTGCTCGGCGCGAAGATCTGCAGTCTCGTCAAAACCAAAGGTCCGGATTGTGCAGGTATGATCCTTAATAGCGCCTTCACAGGACGGATCATCGATATTCACAAGACCCAGACGGCATTGCGAAAAAAGCAGGGATTTGCAATACAGATATTCTTCCATGGTCGCATGTTCACCGGGGCCGATATGATCGGCGGAAAAATTGGTGAAGACACCGATATCAAAGGTAAAGCCGGCAACACGGTCTAATTTAAGTCCCTGTGAGGAGACCTCCATGACACAGTATTCACAGCCGGCTTCCGCCATGAGGGACAGTAAACGCTGAAGTTCGAAGCTTTCCGGCGTAGTATTGGCGGTTTTGTATTTCTGACCGTTAATGATGGCGCCGATGGTGCCGATGACGCCTACTTTTTTCCCGGCATGTTCCAAGATGGATTGCACCATATAGGAAGTGGTTGTCTTTCCTTTCGTACCGGTAATGCCGATCATGTTCAGCTTGGAGGCCGGATGATCAAACTGTGCGGCGGCGGCGAATGCCAGCGCCTTTCTGGTATTTGCGGTCGAAATGACACAAATGTCACTTTTGCCGGAGGCATCCACCATGATTTTGACCGATGAAATATGCTGCTCGTCAATGATCAGGGAAACGGCTCCTTTTTCCAGCACGTCAGGGATAAATTCATGGGCGTCCCGCGTAGTTCCGGCAATGCAGACAAACATGCAGCCGGGGGTGATTTTTCTGGAATCGTAGACGACTTCGGTAATTTCGGTCTCATCGTTTCCGGTCTGAACCTGATAGGATAAGCCCTCTAATAGTGTCCGTATGGTCATGAAGTTAATTCCTCCTGTAATCGGTATCGATTTCGGATTCAAATACGGTATGGGAGGGACCGGTCATAAAAACATGACCCGTTGCTTCGTCCCATTCCACGGTTAGCGGCCCGCCGATTTGCATAACGGTAACCTTTCTGTTGCACATGCCGAGGCGGATTGCAGCAACGACCGCAGTACAGCAGCCGGTTCCGCAGCCGATGGTTTCGCCGGCGCCGCGTTCCCATTCCCGGATCTTTAAATGGTCCCGATCCACAAACTGTGCAAAAGTCACATTGGTTTTGTTGGGAAACAGCTCTGTATGATATTCAAACGCACGTCCGTAACCGTGCACGTCAAAATGATTTACATCGTCAATGAATGTCACCATATGAGGATTTCCCCAGCTGACGGCAGTTACCAGAAATTCGCGGTCCAACACTTTGACGGGCTGATTGATGAATTCCGGCAGTTCGGTATTGACGGGAATGATTTTGGTATGCAGTCTGGGGCTGCCGATATCAGCGCGGATATTGACGGCCGTTCCGTTTTCCACAAACAGGTGGAGCCTTTGGATACCGCCCAATGTCTCAATCGTCAGATCTTCCTTGTCAGTCAGTTTATGATCATATACATATTTGCCGACGCTGCGGAGTGCATTACCGCACATTTCACCTTCCGTACCGTCCGGATTAAACATACGCATGCGAAAATCGCAGATCTCGGAGGGACAGATGAGAACCATACCGTCCGAACCGATGCCGAAGTGTCTTTCGCTGACGAATTTAGACAATTCGCTTAACTCCGGTAATGTCTGGCTGATCGCATTGATATAGACATAATCGTTTCCGTATGCCTGCATCTTGGTAAATTTTATTTTCATGAATCTGGCTCCTTATGCTTGGTTGAAGTAAGATTTCTTACTTCTGTATTTTATCAGGAAAAAGCCTTTTGTGGAAGAGGTTTGAAGGAATCCTTTTGGAAAAATAGAACAAAAGGGGATGAAAGAATTACTTTCATCCCCTTAATAGGTCTGCTTTATCATACCGGCGCATTGCAGCCGGCAGCTGCACAGGAGGTCTGTTAATCGTCAGAACCGTTCAGCGCCTGATCCAGGTCCGCAATAATGTCCTGCGCATGCTCTAAGCCTACGGAAATACGCAGGAATGTATCCGTAATACCAAGAGCCTGACGCGTCTCTTCGGTCAGAGATTCGTGCGTCTGCGTTCTCGGGTAGGTAATCAGAGTTTCGGTGCCGCCGAGGCTCTCCGCAAAATAGATTAAATCCACTCTGCGCAGAATCTTCTGTACGGTTTCATAGGAATCTACATTAAAGGAAAGCATGCCGCCAAAGCCGATGCACTGCTTTTTCATAATTTCATAGCCGGGGTGGTCCTCAAAGCCCACATAGAAGACGTTCTTGACTTTTTCCTGGGTACGGAGCCAATGTGCCACCTCTTTGGCGTTTTCGCAGTGCCGCTCCATGCGGACGGGAAGTGTCTTGATACCGCGCAGCAGCAGCCAGGCATCCATGGGAGATAACTGGTTTCCGTGTGTTTTGATCTGCGAGTGCATGAAATCCGCAAGCTCCTGTGATTTTACCACAACAATTCCTGCCAGAACATCATTGTGACCGCCGATGAACTTTGTAGCACTGTGTGTTACGATGTCGGCACCCAGAGTAAGGGGCTTTTGAAGATAAGGGGACATCAGTGTGTTATCGACTACCAGAATACAGCCGTGTGCATGAGCGATCTCGGCGATTTTGGCAATGTCTGCGACCTTCATCATGGGATTGGTCGGGGTTTCCAAAAAGACGATTTTGGTGTTCGGATGAATGCTTTTTTCAACAAGCTCCGTATTACACATATCAATATAAGTAAAGGTTGCGCCATATCGCCCGAAAATATCCGTACCGACACGATATGTTCCACCATAAATATCGTCGGATAAGAGAATTTCGTCTCCGGGATTCAGCAGGCTGAATATGGCAGTATTGGCTGCCTGACCGCTTGTGAAGGCAAAACCCTCCAGCCCTTCCTCCAGAATGGCCATGGTTCGTTCAAGCTCCAGACGTGTTGGATTGGATAAACGGGAATAATCAAACCCCGTGGATTCTCCGAGCGCTTTGTGTCTGAACGTAGAGGTTTGATAAATCGGGGTGCTGACAGCACCGGAAAAAGGATCGTGTCCGAGAGCACCG
The DNA here is from genome assembly GCA_964437825.1 of uncultured Clostridium sp. Taxonomy (GTDB): domain Bacteria; phylum Bacillota; class Clostridia; order Lachnospirales; family Lachnospiraceae; genus JBJFCE01. The sequence goes on from CAYTIH010000071.1 coordinate 3,959, forward strand.
TGAACGGCCTTGGATTCAAAATGTAAATTCTCTTTTCTACTGAAATCGTTTAAATTACTGAAGTTCTTCATTTCAGTTTCCGGGCGGATTCCGGAATATGCGGAAGCCGCTTTTCCTTTCCATTGTTACTTAGCATTATAAACTTACATTTTTTGTGAGTCAACCTTAGTGAAAGCGAAAAAAACGCCTCTGAATTATACGAATAAACAATGACGCGCAATAAGTAAAAACTATACCGAATTTCGAATCGTCTCTATTTGTGCATTTGTATACAGGGGGAAAATATGGTAAGATGAAGCGAAGCGTAGAGGCCATAGAATTAGTATATGCGGAGCAAGTATATAAAATAAAACAAACAATATGGTGGAAAAAATGGGCACTGATTATCATTATCTTTATATAGGGACTTATACATCTATAGAGGCACAGGGATGCCGCCGGGAGGACGCCTGCGGACGGGAAATTTACCTGTTTGAGAGGCAGGAAGACGGGGCTTTGATAAATATCAAAACAGGACCGAGGAAGAAATGGATCAGGATATTTATCCGGCTTATAATCCTTCTTATCTGGCAATGGACAGAATTCTGATCAATCATGCGACAGGGGATGTGTACTGTGAAGAAGACGCAAAAGTGCCGGTATGATGGGAATTATATTTTTTGTAATAGGAGCGGTGCTTTTGGCGGCTTTTTGACAGAAATCAAGAAAGGAAGCTGTTTGTATGGAACAAAACAAAAAGCGTACGATTGAAATCATGGTCATTGCAGCCGTCTTACTGGCAGTGGTACTGAACATCGGAAGTATCGGCAGTATGATTATGAGAATTTGGGGATTGATTATGCCGATTGTCATCGGGGGACTTATGGCTTTTGTCATGAATGTACCAATGAAGGGATATGAGAAGCTGCTCACAAAGCTTACAAATAAAAAGAAGAAGAAAATATCCGAGAAAAAAATTGCTTTGATCAGTATGTGGCTGACTGTGATCAGTTTGATTCTGGTTATTGTATTGGTGATTACGCTGGTGGTGCCGGAGCTTTACAAATCGCTGGTAGGTTTGTATAAGGTGATAGAAGATGCCGTTCCTGAGATCTTTGATTTCCTGAAAAAGAATGTGGACCCGGAGCTGATTGACGTGGAATGGATCCAGAAAAGTCTTAACGATGCGCTGACCGGTACTAATATCAGCAAAATGGTGGTCAGACTGTCAAACGGGGCCTATGATGTGCTGGGAGCAGTCTTTACTGTGGCAACCTCTACCGTCGGAACGCTGATGTCCGTTGCCATGAGCTTTATAGTGGCGCTCTATATGCTGCTTAGTAAAAAAAAGCTGGCGTGTCAGGCAAGAAAGCTTTTGTATGCGTTCTTAAAAAAGCCGGCTGCAGATAAAATATGCCATATCGGGACGCTGATTAACGACACCTATGCCAAATTTCTGTCCGGACAGTGTGTGGAGGCGTTTATCATTGCTATTCTTCTGTTTATTGCCTTCACCGTCTGCAGGCTTCCGTACGCAAGTCTGGTAGGCGTGCTTGCCGGAATACTTTCTTTCATTCCGTATATAGGGTCATGGATGGCCTGTGCGACCGGAGTGCTGCTCATCCTGATCATCAGTCCCTGGAAGGCGCTGCTGTCCTTTGTTGTTTATCAGGTGGTACAGTTTTTGGAGGGACAGCTTATCTATCCGCGCGTTGTGGGGAACTCCGTGGGACTTCCGCCGCTATACACATTGCTTGCGGCGATTTTGGGCGGGAAGCTTTTTGGCATCGTCGGTATTATTTTCTTTATACCGTTTTTTGCTGTGATATATACTTTGGTGAAGGAGATTACGAATAGGAGGCTGGAGAGGAAAATAGAGGAAGAAAAGGCAAGTATGAAATTTTAGTTATGGTAGTATCAGAAAGTCTGTGTTACACTAATCATATATATCATTGAAATCTATGATTACTTGAGGTTTGGTTTGACTTCGTATATCAATCGGGTGAATTTATATCCGGGCGGCGCATGCCTATGCGGCAGCGAAAAAATAGGAAAGGGAGGTATAGGTATGAAACAAAAATATAAAAGAGCAAGCTTTGAAGTGGAAGCAAAAAAATATGAGATAGGACAGGGAATGGAGGACGGCTTTGAAAACTGGACGAATGTAGTTACGAATGGGTGGATTGTGACGGAAGGTCTTGTGCAGATTACACGGAAAGATGGCAGAGTGGTGTGTCCTTTCATTAAAAACCGCAGGGGAGTTATTTTTATTCGTGAAGGAGATTACATAATATATGAGGAGGGCGGAGAACGCCATTGCTGCGGCCAAGATAAGTTTTTTGACAGATATCAACCGGTTTCCATCGAATAGGATAGATTGAAAAATAAGCTCAATAGCTTATATTTCAATCGGCAATTTGAGTCAGAGCCTCAAATATGCCATGATCGCAGACGAGAAATCGCTTTCGCGAATTTCTCTTCGCCCGGCCGCTAACGCTCCGGAATATAGATTAAAATGAACTGATATGTCTGCAGCTTTTTAATTAGATATTATGATTCCTGTTGGTGTTGACTGCTTTTTTTAACTTGGTCATATTCCTGTAGAAGTACTCATACAATGTAAAAAAGTATTTCGAGGGGATTTCTTTTGAAGGATTATATTGAAGAGCGTGCAATGGAAGTTGCGAGCTATATCATAGGAACGAATGCAACAGTCAGACAGGCGGCAAGGCAGTTTGGTATTTCCAAGTCAACGGTGCATAAGGATCTCACGGAGCGCCTGCCACAGGTTCATCCGCAGCTGGCTATGGAAGCACGCAAGGTACTGGATGTGAACAAATCAGAGCGGCACATCAGGGGTGGACTTGCAACCAAGGACAAATATCTTCGGGAGAAAGGGAAACATTAGTTACATAATTTATTATTATACTTTGTTATAAGACGGTACCATGTCCGTCGATATGGTATCTTGCAGCCGAGGCTGTCATCCAAAGGGAGACAGCTTCGGTTGTTTTATGGTAAAAATAAATTAAAGTAGTTTTAAAAACTATATTAAATAAAATTAAAAACAAGATATTGTTGACAATAATACCGCAATGATATAAACTGTAATTAATTTGAAAATCAAAATAATTGAGACACAAAGGAAACGAGAACCGTTCTTTGTGATACCAGATCAGGATACAGCATGTAGATATCCTGACGAAATGAAAGGAATCAAAAAATGATGAAACAATTGCGTATCGGGAGTAAAATTGCAAAACTGCCCATCATACAGGGCGGAATGGGTGTCGGTGTGAGCCGTTCTTCCTTAGCGGGAGCGGTGGCAGCTGAGGGCGGCATCGGAATTATTTCCACAGCACAGATTGGCTATGATGAGGACGGATTTGAGCAGGATCAGGCAGGCTGCAATTTAAGAGCCATTCGTAAACATATTCGAAAGGCAAAGGAAATTGCCGGGGGAGAGGGACTTGTCGGAGTGAATGTCATGACGGCATTAAAGCATTACCGTGAGCATGTCAGAGAGGCAGTGGCGGCAGGTGCGGATGTAGTGATCTGCGGAGCCGGGCTGCCGGTGGATTTGCCGGAGCTGGTGGTTGGCAGTGAAACAAAGATTGCACCGATTGTATCGGGGGCCCGCGCATGCAATATCATTCTGAAAATGTGGGATCATAAGTATCACCGTACGGCAGATTTTATCGTGGTGGAAGGACCAATGGCCGGCGGACATCTTGGCTTTTCCATGGAGCAGCTGGGAGAGCTTGGTTTTTTGGACAATCAGACAGGAAGGAGTAAAGAACCTCTGCAGGGAGACGGTTCCGGTCGGGAAGCAAAAAATAAAGCGTCTCAATGCGGGAAACATGTTTCTGCACAGGATGAGGAAATCCGTGCCATTATTGCTGCAAAAAAGCAATTTGAAGAAAAATATCACTGTGATATTCCGATTATTGTCGCAGGAGGCATTTATGATCGGGAAGATATACGGCATGTCATGGAGCTGGGTGCGGATGGCGTTCAGATCGCAAGCCGTTTTGTGGCAACCTATGAATGTGATGCATCCGATGCTTATAAACAGGCGTATGTCAATGCAAAAGCAGAAGATATACGAATCATTAAAAGTCCGGTAGGTATGCCCGGGCGAGCATTGTATAATTCTTTTGTCAAAAAAACAGAACAGGGCAGGGAGCTTGTAAATAAATGCTATCAATGTTTGGAAAAATGTAATCCTGCGCAGGTTCCGTATTGTATCACAAAGGCCCTGGTGGATGCGGTAAAGGGAGACGTCGAAAACGGGCTTGTTTTTTGCAGTGCCAATGTAAGCAGAATCGACAAAATAATGAGTGTGCATGATTTGATGTGTGAGCTGCAGTGAAGGGGCGGCCTGAATATACAAATGGCGTGAACATCTTAATGTACGGATAATACTAAAAGTATAAGATGACCTAACGCAAAGAAGCAATGCAAACTTCTCCGTCTGTTTCGACGATCCGGACCATATGAGTGAATTGCTCCAATAAATTCTTTGACAATGCAGAGCTTCCTTTTTATAATGAATTGTATGACAAGAGAGGGCTTGTTTCCATTCACGGGCAACGGATTTGAGCGCCAACGAGAAAATATAAATGGACGGACGCAGGGTGTTTGGACAAAAGGAGGAAATGCATGAATAAGGAACTGGTTATCGTCATTGATTTTGGCGGACAGTATAATCAGCTGGTTGCACGGCGTGTCAGAGAGTGTAATGTTTACTGCGAGATTTATTCTTATAAGACCGATATCGAGAAAATCAAAGAAATGAATCCTAAGGGTATCATTTTAACCGGCGGACCTAACAGCTGCTATGAAGAAGCCGCCCCGACTTATACCAGGGAGCTTTTTGAACTTGGCATTCCTGTTCTGGGGCTTTGCTATGGAGCGCAGCTCATGCAGCATATACTGGGCGGCAGGGTTGAACGCGCCGCAGTTCGTGAATACGGAAAAACAGAAGTGAATGTGGATACGACATCGGAGCTCTTTACAGATGTTGCGCCCAAAACCATCTGCTGGATGAGCCATTTTGATTATATTTCTCAGGCTGCGCCCGGCTTTCAGATCGTGGCGACCACAGCCGACTGCCCCGTTGCGGCGGCTGAGAAACCGGACCAGAAGCTGTATGCAATCCAGTTCCATCCTGAAGTGCTTCATACCGTCGAAGGTAAAAAAATGCTTCATAACTATGTTTACAATGTCTGTGGCTGCAGTGGAGACTGGAGAATGGATTCTTTTGTGGAAGAAACAGTTAAGCAGATTCGTGAAAAAGTAGGAAAGGGCAAAGTATTATGCGCTCTGTCCGGCGGTGTGGATTCTTCCGTGGCAGCAGTTCTTTTATCTAAAGCAGTTGGCGATCAGCTGACCTGTGTCTTTGTGGATCATGGACTTTTGCGCAAAAATGAAGGGGACGAAGTAGAAGCGGTCTTTGGACCAAACGGAAATTATAAGTTGAATTTCATTCGCGTCAATGCCCAGGAGCGCTTTTATGAAAAGCTGGCAGGCGTGTCGGAACCGGAAAAGAAGCGTAAGATCATCGGAGAAGAATTTATCCGTGTATTTGAAGAAGAAGCAAAGAAAATCGGAGCCGTAGATTTTCTGGTTCAGGGAACTATTTATCCTGACGTTGTAGAAAGCGGCCTTGGCGGCGAGTCCGCAGTCATCAAATCCCACCATAATGTCGGCGGACTTCCGGACTGCGTAGATTTTAAGGAAATCATCGAGCCGCTCAGAAACCTGTTCAAGGATGAAGTGCGCAGGGCAGGCCTTGAGCTTGGCATCCCGGAGCATCTGGTATTCCGCCAGCCGTTCCCGGGCCCCGGTCTTGGCATTCGTATCATCGGTGAAGTTACCGCAGAAAAAGTCAGGATCGTACAGGACGCCGATGCCATCTATCGCGAGGAAATCAAGAATGCGGGTCTTGACAGAAGCATCGGACAGTATTTTGCGGCACTTACCAATATGAGATCCGTCGGAGTTATGGGGGACGAGAGAACCTATGATTATGCGATTGCGCTTCGCGCAGTGAATACAATCGACTTCATGACTGCGGAGAGCGCGGAGATTCCGTATCCGGTTCTGCAGAAGGTGACCAGCAGGATTATCAATGAAGTGAGTCATGTGAACAGGGTGCTTTATGATATTACAAGTAAGCCGCCTGGAACGATCGAGTTCGAATGATAAAGAAAACCGCTGAAATGCTTTATTTTACTGCATTTTCGGCGGTTTTGATTTTCC
>CAYTIH010000072.1:0-2975 GCA_964437825.1 uncultured Clostridium sp.
ACGGAACGGCGCAGTCGGATGGAACGGAGATACCGGGCGTGATGGAGCCGCCGGACGGAATGGAGCTGCCGGACGGAACGGCGCAGTCGGATGGAACGGAGATACCGGGCGTGATGGAGCCGCCGGATGGAATGAAGCCGTCTGACTGAAACTGAGAATGCGTGAAGATAGGGATAACGGATGAAGGATGTTCAAAACAAACGTTTCGGACATCCTTCTTTTGACGCAGAGGGAACAAGGGTTGTGACAGGAACGTAGATTAAAGGATATGATAGGAATGAAGATGCGGGAACAAATGAAGATGCGGGAACAAACGAAGATGCGGGAAGATTGCAGTTCGACTTTTTTTGTTTTATAATAACGTTATCTTTTTAGAAGGGAATGGGAGCACCTATGACGGCACTGTATTCTGTTTTACATATGTTTGTGGATGGTGTGTGCGCACTTTCGATGGTTGGGACATTTCTTTCGAAGGGAAATCGATCTCTTTATCTGCTTCTGTATAATTTTTGTGCGTTTGCACTGCAGATGCCGATTGGAACTCTTTTGGACATTTTGAATACAAAAATAAAGCGGCAGAAATTGGATATGTCGTTCTTATTTGCGGTTCTCGGAGCTTTGTGTACGATGATCGGGGCAGTGACGCATCCTGTGATTCTGGGAATCGGGAATGCGCTGTTTCATGTCGGCGGAGGCGTCGGTACGATCCGTGAGGATGCGGCAAAGAACCGACAGGGCAGGGGACTTGGTGTATTTGTGGCGCCGGGTGCATTGGGGTTATATCTTGGTACGATGCTTGCCCATGGCGGTGCAGGCTGTGAATGGTTGGCCGGTGTCAGTGCTTTTATGCTGCTGGTCTGTGCGGGTATGATATATGTGCAATGGCGGAAGGAAAAAATTCGAAATACTGCCATAATAGACGGAGTCCGGAATGGAAAACGCCGGGGAAGCGAGCAGCGGACGGGGCGATCATTAAAGAAAAAAGAAGAAGCCGGAAGGGGAACGATTCGTTTGGCATTTTGCTGTCTGCTGGTTGTGATTGTAAGGTCCTATATCGGTATGGCGGTTGCTTTCCCCTGGAAAACAACGCTGCTGCTTGGAACACTCAGTGTATTGGCAGTGGTTTGCGGTAAGATTGCAGGAGGATTTTTGGCAGCGCACTTTGGATGTTTCAAAGCAGCCGTTGGTTCTTTATTGTTGGCATCCTTCTGCTATTTATTTTCGCATGCTGCGCCGCTTGGACTGGCTGCCTTATTTTTATTTAATATGACAATGCCGATTACGTTGTATCTGCTGATCAGCGGCTTTCCCAAGCTTCCCGGCTTTTCGTTCGGCTTATTAACATTTGGCTTGTTTTTGGGATTTTTGCCGGGATATTTCGAAATGCAAACCGTATTTGACGGAAATATGATCGGTTTTGCAGGCAGTGTTATTTCCTTACTGATATTGACGGCAGGTATTTTCAAAACGAAAACATTGAAAGATGTCGTGAGGTGGCAGGAGTGAATGCTGATCTGTTAGAAATGTTTGGAATTTCGCTGCTGCTTACAATTGGGATTGAATTACTTGCGGCTTTTTTGCTTGGAATTCATGACAGGAAGGGTATGCTGCTGGTGATTCTGGTGAATGTACTGACCAATCCGCCGGCAGTATTGTGTAACTGGCTGTGCCGTTTGTATTGGGAATTTGTTCCGATGGCGGGACGGCAGATTGTGATAGAAGTCATCGTTGTGATAACGGAAGCATGTATTTATCGCAGTTTTATGAAAGATCCGCAGTGGAAAATCAAACATCCGGGATGGCTTTCGATTGTGGCAAACGGAGCTTCCTGGTGCACCGGAGTATTGCTGTTTCGGTAAAATCGGAGGAAGGAATATAGGTAATTGCCCAATAAAGGAGTAGAGTAGTAAAAGGAGGAAAACTATGAAGAAACGGTTTATGAAAAAATGGAGTTATGTTCTGGCCTTTTTTACATGTTTTATGCTCTGCAGCCTTTCTGCACGGGCGGATTTAATATTTGAACCGAGTGAGGATACTTTTTATGATCTGCATAGCTCGGAGTGTGAATACATCGATCGTGTCTATACTGCAAATGGACCGGATGGCAAGGTGATCCTATATGAAAGTCCGGAGTCGGATGTTGAGATTACCACATGGGAAAACGGTCACATTGCATATATTTCTTTTATTTATACGGACCAAAACGGAACGGTGTGGGGCATATATAATAATGGGGATATTACGGAGTCGGGCTGGATGCCGATGGAATATATGAAGGTCGTATATGACAGTATTTCATTTCAAGAAGAATACGATGCGGAAATTACAGAGGAATTGGGCAGTATAGAGGAGGATTATCAGGGAGAGACTATATATTTTTGGAAATATCCCGGTTCTCAGGACATGGATTTCATGACGGCGGATGAGTATGTGCCGCAGTATGATAAGGTATACGTTGACGAAGAAGGACGGCGCTGGGGACATATTAATTATTATTATGGTAGTAAAAATGTCTGGATATGCATTGACCAGCCGACTGCGGATTTTGAAACACTGTATCCGGGTGGGGCACCGCAAAGAGGCAGTGCACAGGAAGAACCTGTGGAATACGGGACCGAGCGTATTACGCCAAAGACGGAACACAATAACAGCACGGTGATCTTGGCAGTGGTGATTGTGATTGCAGTAGTGGTCATTACGGCGCTTCTGCTCCTGCTTTTGAAACGCTCAGGCAGAAAAAAAGAATAGCATCTGAGGTTACGGTACAGCTCAAATTATATACCATTTACAGTAAATGAATGCCCGGAACGTAATATTGCGTTTACAATTTTTGTGTACTATCACTTGATTATAACCGACGATTCATACTATAATGTCCACGTAGGCAATGAGCAGTGCGGCAGCAGTCAGACAGACACCTGCGTTATGCTGGCATAAAAGCAGGTGTCTGTCTGACTGCTGCCATAGGGCGAAGC
>CAYTIH010000072.1:3075-9775 GCA_964437825.1 uncultured Clostridium sp.
GAATAAAGCGTTATGCTGGCATAAAAGCAGGTGTCTGTCTGACTGCTGCCATAGGGCGAAGCCCGTGAGCGAGTCGAAGAGAAGCGGAGACGAGCGGCACTGCGGAGTGAAAGAAAGGAATAAAGCGTTATGCTGGCATAAAAGCAGGTGTCTGTCTGACTGCTGCCATAGGATAAAATGTTATAAACCGTTCATGAGGAGGAAACAATATGAAAAAACTGGAAGAATATGTTAGAAGTATTCCTGATTTCCCGGAGGAGGGCATCATTTTCCGCGATGTTACAAGTGTATTACAGGATGCGGATGGTCTGCAGCTTGCGATTGATACCATGCAGGAGCTGGTAGCGGATCTGGATTATGATGTTGTAGTTGGTGCCGAATCCCGTGGATTTATTTTCGGAACGCCGATTGCATATAATCAGCATAAGCCCTTTGTATTGATTCGTAAGAAGGGAAAGCTGCCGTGTGAGACGATTTCCAAAGAATATGAATTGGAATATGGTACTGCAATCATTGAAATGCATAAGGATTCCATTCAAAAGGGTCAGAGAGTTTTGATTGTAGATGATTTGATTGCAACCGGTGGTACAACGGAAGCAATGATTCAGCTGGTAGAAGAACTTGGAGGAATTGTTGTAGGCGTTGTTGTAATGATGGAGTTGTGCGGACTGAAGGGCAGGGAAAGGATCGGAGGCTATCGTCTGGAATCTGCTATCAAATACGAAGGAAATTAATCGCTCTTAGAAAAGCATTTTTAAATATGCGGTTACAATATGGGGGTTCTATCCAGTTCAAAAACTGATTTTTCTGTTAATATACTTAAACGATAATATACATGGAATAATGGTGATTGCATGGCAGAAGAGAATGTAAAGGATTTGGTTCAGGTAGGTAAAGTCTCTTTGGAGGGACATGATATTACGGAGAAGAAGCCAGAACTTGTCATTGATGATGGCAGAATTGAAGCGATGAAGGAATTTTTAAGCCCTGAGGAATTATATCAGGACTTATTGGTGCGCGTGCGCAAATACCATCCTTCCGACGATATTTCCATGATAGAAAAAGCCTATAAATTTGCATATGAAGCGCATAAAGACCAGACCAGAAAATCCGGCGAGCCGTATATTATTCATCCGCTTTGCGTAGCGATTATTCTGGCAGATCTGGAAATGGATAAGGAAACCATTTTAGCGGGACTGCTTCACGATGTGGTGGAGGATACCAAGTATACCGATGAGGAAATCGGAAAAGAGTTTGGTGAGGATGTTGCACTGTTGGTAGAGGGCGTAACCAAGCTCGATAAGATGAAATATAAGGGCGGAAATGGAGATAAGCAGGATCTGCAGGCAGAAAACCTGAGAAAAATGTTTCTTGCTATGGCAAAGGATATCCGCGTTATTATTATTAAACTGGCGGACAGACTTCATAATATGCGGACACTGAGTTATCAGTCGCCTGCCAAACAGCAGGATATTGCGAGAGAAACTTTGGATATTTATGCGCCGATTGCGCAGAGGCTTGGTATTTCCAAGGTGAAGGTGGAACTGGATGATTTATCGTTAAAATATCTGGAACCGGATGTTTATTATGATCTGGTGGATAAGATTTCTATTCGGAAAAGCGTCCGCGAAAAGTACATACAGACGATTGTGGACGAAGTCAGTGAGCATATCCGTAAGGCCGGTATCAAGGCGCAGATTGATGGCCGTGTCAAACACTTTTTCAGTATATATAAGAAAATGAAGAATCAGAATAAGACCATAGACCAGATCTATGATCTGTTTGCCGTACGTATCATTGTGGATTCCGTGAGGGACTGCTATGCTGCGCTCGGCGTAATACATGAGATGTATAAGCCCATTCCGGGACGCTTTAAAGATTATATTGCGATGCCCAAGGACAATATGTATCAGTCTCTGCATACGACATTGATCGGAAAAAGCGGTACGCCCTTTGAAATCCAGATTCGTACCTTTGAGATGCATAAGGCAGCGGAATATGGTATTGCTGCGCATTGGAAATATAAAGTGGCGTCGGATGGAAAGAAAATCGATGATTCGGAGCAGGAGAAGCTGACCTGGCTTAGACAGATTTTGGAATGGCAGCGGGATATGTCGGATAACAAAGAATTTATGAATCTGCTAAAGAGTGATCTGGATCTTTTTTCCGATAATGTATACTGCTTTACGCCGACCGGAGATGTAAAAAATCTTCCGGCAGGTTCAACGCCGATTGATTTTGCATACAGTATTCACAGTGCGGTAGGAAATAAAATGATCGGCGCCAGGGTCAACGGACAGCTGGTAACGATCGATTATGAGCTGAAAAACGGTGACAGAGTCGAGATTTTAACGTCTCAGAATTCCAAAGGCCCCAGCCGGGACTGGCTGAACATCGTTAAGAGCACCCAGGCCAAAAGTAAGATTAACCAGTGGTTTAAAAACGAGTTAAAGGACGACAACATCATCAAGGGCAAGGAAATGGTGATGGCTTACTGTAAATCCAAATCCATCAGCACCAGTACGCTTATGAAGCCGGATTACATGGAACGGATCATGAGAAAGTACGGTTTTTTGGACTGGGATTCTGTTCTGGCGGCCATTGGACATGGGGGCTTAAAAGAAGGTCAGATTATTAATAAAATGCTGGAAATGTATGAGCAGGATCATCAAAAGACTCTGACGAACGAAGAAGTTCTGGCGTCCATCAATATCAATAATATGCAGACCTCTGCTCAGAAAATGCAGTCCAAAGGCAAAAGCGCCATAGTAGTAAAGGGAATTCATGATGTTGCAGTTCGGTTTTCCAAATGCTGTTCGCCGGTACCCGGGGATGAAATTGTCGGATTTGTAACCAGAGGCAGAGGAGTGTCCATCCATCGTACCGACTGTGTCAATATTATCAATCTTCTGGAAATTGACCGGGTGAGACTGATCGATGCAGAGTGGCAGCCCGGAGAGAAAAGTCAGGAAAAGTATCTGGCGGATATTGTGATTTATGCTACGAATCGAAACGGATTACTTGCGGATATTTCAAAGGCTTTAACCGAAAAAGATATTGATATCAGGTCGCTGAATACCAGAACCGGTAAAACGGGAAAAGTAACCATGGAAACATCCTTTGAAATTACCAGCCGTGCAGAATTAAACCGCATTATCGATAAGCTTCGGACAATTGATAATGTGATTGATGTGGAAAGAACTTCGGGTTGATGCAGGGAAAGGGATTTTACTGACTTGGAGGCAGAGAATGAATTTAAGGATTGGCAGAATGGTAATCGGAGCGGTTTCAACAAACTGCTATTTTGTATATGATGACGATCAGGTGGGAGAGGTCAGGGATGTTATATGCTTTGATCCCGCTGATCGGGGCGGATATATCTATGAACAATTAAAAGAGAAAGGGTTCCGGGTAGCGGCAATTCTTTTAACCCATGCACACTTTGATCATATCTGGGGAGTACAGGAACTTAGGGGAAAAACCGGTGCGAAAGTATATGCCTGCGAAGCGGAGCGTCCCTTATGCGAAAGTGCGGAAATGAACGTTTCGGCGCAGGCGGGCAGACCATGTACGATCAAGCCGAACGTTTACTGTAAGGATGGCGAGAAAATAACGGCTGCCGGTATGACCTGCACATTGATTGCAACGCCGGGACATACAGTCGGAAGCTGCTGTTATTATTTTGAAGAGGCCGGTATTTTGATCAGCGGGGATACTCTGTTTCAGGAGTCCGTAGGACGTACGGATTTACCGACAGGAAGCGGCGGACAGCTCGGCAGATCCGTCAGGGAAAAACTGATGCCCCTGCCGGACGAAACCAGAGTTTATCCCGGACATGGAGATGCAACGACAATCGGACATGAAAGAGAATACAATCCGTTTTGCTCCTAGAAGTTGCGCCTGCGATCAATTGCTTTGGAATGGAGACCGCCATGCAGGAAGTATTATACGTTGAAAGTGATAGAGAGAATTATGAATATGACATTCATTCCCTGATAAAAGCTTTTTATCCCGAATGCCGGGTGAAAGTCGCAAGCTCTGAGAAATTGCAGACCCTGAAGGCGTTTCCCGCAATACGGATTCATGTAGGAGAGCGCGAGGCGGGCTTTGAGAATTTGGATCCGGAGCATTATGTGTACTATCAATTAAAGGAGGAACTGACTGCCGGGAACTTTAAAAATTCTTTCAAGCGCTTTTTATATCAGGTGCTGTCCGAGCTTACGGGCAGGCAGCTGCCTTGGGGAAATCTGACAGGAATCCGTCCGACCAAGATTGCTATGGAATTGCTTGAAAAGGGCAGGACGGACCGGGATATTCTCTCGTTTTTGGAAGGGGAGCATTTTGTGAGTTCCAATAAGGCGTTGCTCAGTCTGGAAATTGCAAAGAGGGAAAAAAGTATTCTGGATGCAATGCACTATAAAAACGGCTACAGTCTGTATATCGGAATTCCGTTTTGCCCTACCACGTGTCTGTATTGCTCTTTTACATCGTATCCGTTATGTATTTGGGAAAAAAGAATGGATGAATATCTGGACTGTGTGATCAGAGAAATCGATTATGTTGCGGATGCGTTTCAGGATCGGATACTTGATACCGTTTATGTTGGCGGCGGTACGCCGACGAGTCTTTCACCCGAGCGCCTGGAAAGGCTGCTTTCCAAGCTGGAGAGAACATTTGATATCGGGTCCTTACAGGAATTTACAGTGGAAGCGGGCAGGGCTGACAGCATTACAAGGGAAAAACTGGAAGTAATCAAACAGCACCATGTTACCAGAATTTCAGTGAATCCTCAAACTATGAAGGATGAGACATTAAAGCTGATCGGCAGGCAGCATACGGTAGCCCAAGTGGTGGATGCATACCATATGGCAAGAGAGGTTGGATTTGACAATATTAATATGGATTTGATTTTGGGCCTGCCGGGAGAAGGGGCAGAGGATGTGAAAATGACGATAGAGGCAGTTAAAGAACTGAATCCGGATAATCTGACAGTTCATTCTTTGGCAATCAAACGCGCCTCCAGACTGAATCAATGGATTGAAGAAAACGCCAATATGATATGCAATACGGATGAGACTATGGAAATTGCGGCTGCGGGAGCCAGGGCAATGGGGATGAAACCTTATTATCTGTACCGCCAGAAAAATATGTCCGGAAATTTTGAAAATACCGGTTATGCCAAGGAAGGAAAAAACGGAATCTACAATATTTTGATTATGGAGGAGAAACAGACCATCGTGGCGCTGGGCGCAGGTTCAATTACCAAAAGGGTGTATCCGGACGGGCGGATTGAACGGTGTGAGAATGTGAAGGATGTTTCCCAATATATCGAGAGAATCGATGAGATGATAGAACGGAAAAAGAAGCTGTTTGCGGATTTTTAAGGGCGAGGAAGACGGCGCTGCTCAGCAGGATAGTCAATGACTACCACCGCCATTCTGTTTCGCTTTTATTTGTCCGACAAAACGGAATCTTTATGATTGGAAATTGTTTCGGGAGAGACTACCGGAATCGCAGGAACACTACATGGAACGATTGACAAAGGAAATATTGAACGCTATTTAAAGACAGAAGAGCGGAAGGATTTAGACCATTATATTGTGTCCGCTTCGCTTCATGACGATCAGGGCATTATGGGCTGTCTTGAGCTTGTAAGACGAGCAGTTTGTGAGGAGACTGATTGAAACAGTTATAGGAGGTCTTATGTTATGGCTACAATAAAAGAAATTGCTGAGATTGTCGGTGTATCTAATGCAGTTGTATCAAGAGTATTAAATTATGATGAAGGCATTTCTGTTAGTAATGAAACAAGAGAAGCCATATTTGCTGCAGCAGAAAAGATAGGATATAAAAAAAGGGTTATTTACCCTAAAATCAGCGATGTGGCTCTGCTATATTTTACCGAACAGGAGGATGAACTAGAGGATATATTTTATCAGGATATTAAGGTAGAAATTGCAAAGCAGGCAAAGAAAATGAATATTCAATTAAGTACTTATACTGCAGAGGATGGAATAGATGCGCTTCCTAAGGATCTTAACGCATTTATTGCGATTGGCTGGATGAACAGACAGCAAATAAACAAATTGTATGGGATATGTAAAAAAGGCGTGTTTATTGGCACATCACCTGATGAAAAGCTTTTTGATGCAGTCCGCCCTAATATGGATTCCTTTGTAACGCAGATAGTGGACTATTTCATTGATAAAGGACACAGGTCAATAGGTTTTATTGGCGGTTCTGATAAAAGCATAGATACAGGTGAAAGCGTTATGGATATAAGAGAATGGTCCTTTAGACAAAGCGCTTTATATTATCATTGTCTGGATGAAAGCAATATTTATATTGCGAAAAAGTTTACTGTCAATGAGGGATATCGTTTGGGGAAAGAGCTTGCACGAAAAAAAGAGATGCCAACGGCGGTTTGTGTAGCAAGCGATACGTTGGCTGTGGGCGTATTGCAAGCCCTTAATGAGGAGAACATACAGATACCGGAGCGGATAGCAGTGTTTAGTATCAATGATGTAAATATTGCAAAATATGTTTCTCCGCCGCTTACTACAATTCATATTGATATTCCGATTATTTGCGAAACAGCATTGGAATTATTGCGAAGCAGGGTATTAAATGGAGGGAAGATAACAAAATCAATTTTTGTAAACGGAATGCCTGTTTACCGAAAAAGCTGTTAGTGTAAAAG
>CAYTIH010000073.1:0-9112 GCA_964437825.1 uncultured Clostridium sp.
ACAAATAGCTGTGTGAAAAATCAGCATATCAATGTGATTTTTCACACTAATCTCCATTTCTGAGCGACTCAATACTCTGAAACATTATACTAAAAAAACGAGGTGATGTCCAGATTCTGACAATTCTTGCAGAGAACTATTCGAGGGGAAGCTGTGATTCAGTTTCCCGAACTCTTATAAAACCGGATACTATACCTCCAAAACAGGTATGACAGCAGATACATTCCTATCCCCACCGCCGGTGTCAGGTACAGGAATATGTCAGGATATTGCTGCATATCCTCTTTTCGCAGCAAATACTGGGAAGGAAAATAATTCACAAATGCAAACGGAACAATATATATCATCAGTATCTGTATTGCCTTATGAAAAATACTGATGGGATATCCGGCAAATTTACGCATATTCCAATAAAGAAGATTCTTAATACTGTCTGTTTCGAGCAGATAAATATTTAACGATGCAAGGAACAGAAAAATTGCCCCCTGAATCAAAACTCCTCCGCCGATTGCCAAGAGATAGTAACAGATCGTCCCCGGATTCCAATGAATACCGACCTTTCTTGCGGAAAGAAGAAACAGCACTACGCCAAGTCCTCCATGACCGATCGCCGCAAACCAGTCCGAATTCACAAAGATAATCTGAAACAGCAGTCCTCTCGGGCGAAGGATAAATCTGTCAAAATTACCGCTGCGCACCGTCTGCCCGAAATCACGAAGACCGGTAAAAAAGACGATCATAATGCCGTAGGTTAAAAACAGCAGGCTGAACAGAAACAACATTTCATATATATTCCAGCCGCTTAACGAATCGAATTTGATCAGTGTAAAATAAATCACTATGATTACTGTCGCTTCACGCAGGAAAACCGCAAGTGACTGCAGCATGGCGTTCACTTTATACTGGAACCATGCTTTCATGGTAGTTTTGGTATACACGCCGATCATATGCAGCGTATCATGTTTTCTTTCATCCATCATGATATCCATTCCTTCCGCTTTGCTCCGGCAATGCGCCTTTTCGCATTTACCCTCCCTGTACGACAAGCTTTCTTTGTCCCTGATGCCAGAGAGCATTTCCCGCCAGATAAATTACAAATATCCACGCCGCCTGTATCCCGCAGCGAAGTGCAATTTCTCCATAGGAAAGCTGCCCCAGATAAATCTGAACAGGCGTAAAATAAATAGAGGAAAAAGGCGTGAACCGCAAAACATTTCCCATCCAGTCCGGCATAAACCATAACGGTATCATGGAACCGGACAATACATTCACAAATACATTTTTGATCGTAATCAGGCTCCATATATTGACCAGCCAAAACGCTGTCATCTGAACGGTAAAGCTGATGGCCCATAGTACCCCATAGCCTAAAATCGCACTCAATAAAAATAGTATAAACATAATCGGCCCCGCAGGCGGATTCATCCCGATTACAAAAAGCGCAGCCAAAAACGCCGGAGTGAAATGAAAGATCAATTGAAACAGGGCATTGCCGGCATTTTCGGCAATCATCCTTCCCTTGAAGCTGATCGGCCGCAGCAATTCCGTGGAAATACTTCCGTCCCATATTTTATTTGGCAGAAAATAATCATCCACGCAAAACACCTTGTCCAGTCCCATGGAAAGCATAAAATTTGTTGTCACCATTGACATGGTAATGCCGTCAATTTCTTGGTTTGTACCATATAGCGCTTTATATATTTCCCAGAAAATGAAAAGCTGGAGGAACGTGGAAAAGATGCTCAAAATATGATCCAGACGATATGCGCTCCGTCCCAAAAAGCACTTTTTAGAATATGCCAGATATGGCGCCAGTTTCATATTCCCACCACCTCGCCGTGATAAATTTTCCGGATGATACTTTCAATTTCAGGCTCTGAAATATTCATATCACGCACCTGATATGTTTGAAGTAAATAGTTCATCAAATCATGAATCCGAACCTTTTTATTTTCAAAAATAAATCTCTTTTTTCTTCCGTCCAGTTCATCCAGCTGCACAATTTCCACATGCTCAATCGGCGCGATTTCCTGATTATGGGAAAACTCCACATCCAGCTGACGTGTCGTAGCGTACTCCTCCCGGATACCGAGAAGCGTTCCGTCATAAATTTTCGATCCCTCATCAATGATAATCAGCCGGTTACAAGTTTTTTCGATATCCTGCATATCATGAGTTGTAAACAGCATGGTAATGTGATCCTCCGCATTCAGTTCACGGATAAAATTACGTATGGTCTCTTTTCCTACCACATCCACGCCGATTGTCGGCTCGTCAAAAAACACGATCCGGGGCGAATGAATCAGCGCCGCCACAATATCCGCACGCATACGCTGTCCCAGAGAAAGCTGTCTGACCGGCTGATTGAGAAACTCCCCCATATCCAGCATTTGTACCAAACGATCCAGATTCCTCCGATACGCAGCATCCGGAACACGATAAATTGCCTTTAGCAGTTCAAAGCTGTCGATCACGGGCAAGTCCCACTGCAGCTGTGATTTCTGACCAAATACCACACCGATATTTTCCACATAGTCCTTTCGCTGCTTATACGGAATATACCCGTTCACATGGATTTCTCCGCTGTCCGGAAACAGAATCCCCGCAAGCATTTTGATCGTGGTGGATTTACCCGCGCCGTTTGGGCCGATAAAGCCAACCATCTCTCCCTCCTCTATAGAAAAACTGACCTCTTTTACCGCCTGTTTTTTTTCATATTGGGGAACAAACAGATTCGCAATCATGCCTGTTACACCGCTTTGTCTTTTATTTAATTTAAATGCTTTGCTGACATGATCAACTTCAATAAAATTCATACCTGACAATTTCTCCTTTCCGAATCAAAGTTCACGCAGACGCGTTGACTAAAGATCTAATCCTTTCCGCTTCATCCGGCAGTTTTTCTTCCTCCGCATGACTGCATTGCAGGATAATATCCTCCAATTGCGATTTGCGGATCTTTATCTCCTCCACCTTCGTCTGCCCAAGAATGGCCTCCAATATTTCCGCAGCCGTAACGTGATTGGAATTATATGAAAGCTTCAATATATCATGAATCTGCGATTCATGATCCACAGAATATTTTTTTACAGGCAAATCATCAAGATCCGGCAGTCTCCCGCTTACTTTCAGGGTCATGGTATCCATGGGCGCATATCTGCTTCGCAGTCTGTTTTCGCTTCCGTAATAAATCAACCGTCCCTGATGAATCAGCGCAATTCTGCTGCAGCTCCTCGAAACCTCTCCCAGATTATGAGATGCGATCAGAACCGTCATTCCTTCCTGACACCGCTTTGACAGCAGCCCGCCAAAAGCAGCTTTTCCGTTTTCATCCAGACCGACATCCGGTTCATCGAGCAAAAGGAGCTTTGGACGACAGATCAATCCTGCTGCCAGCTCCACCCTCATGCGCTGCCCCAGCGAAAGATTTTTCACCCTTTCCCCTGCAAGCTTTTCAAAATCCATGCACACGGAAAGCTCATGATAATCTTTCCGAAACAGCTTTTCCGGAATCCGGTAAACGCTTCTTAAAATTTCGAAATTCTGTATCACGGTGTCTGCTTTTTCCAAAGAAGGAATTCCTGTCATAAAAGACGCAAGCTCACTGCCGTACTTTCCTCTATGTACTACCGGGTCTTTTCCGAGCATGCGCACATACCCGTGATCAGGCACAAGCAGTCCTGCCGCCACCTTCAGAAACGTCGTTTTTCCCGCCCCGGAGCTCCCGATCAGTCCGACGCATTCGCCCCGGGGTATATGAATACTGATGCCCGAAAGAACAAATTTACTTACATTCTCAAAGGTAATCATGTTTCCTCCAAAATAATAGAATGTCCGCTGCAGTTCCTATGATATAAAAATATCCCCTGCAAACATTCATTGCAAGGGATCGGGATAAACAGCAGCTATATAGGGATAAACGTACAGGCGCAGAACCATCCGTCTTCTTCATAAAAATCACACATTCCTTCATATTTATCCGCAATGGCTTTGATCTGCAAAATGCCCATTCCGTGAGACGCCTTGTCCTGTTTGGTTGAGTTTAAACCGGGATTCTTTTCCAGTACGGAATCACTGATTCGGTTTTTCACAAGAACCGTTTCATATCCCCGCCTGCGGGAAATTCTGATATCAAGCCCCGGATGTTCTTCCATGGCACAGGCCTCGATCGCATTGTCCAATAGGTTGGTCAGCATCGCAGAAAAATCAAGACTTTCCATTTTTTCAAAGGGCAGGTTTTCAATCTCCGCCTTAACAGCAATTCCTTTCTGTTTCGCCACACTCAGCTTTTCGTTTAAAATATGATTCAGCAGAGTATTTCCGGTTTCAATATAGCTGTGAACGGCATTCAGCTTATCTAAAATTTCCGAGGTATACTCTCTGGCGGCATCATAGTTTTCCTTGTTAAGATAGGAGGCGATTACCATCAGATGGTTTTTCATATCATGCTTCAGGCGGCGTATATTCTCATGGAGCCGGCGAATCTGATCATCCTGCTCCCGGACATAATCCACGGATGCTTTCAGTTCGGCGAGCTCATATGCAAGTTCTGACTTTTCTCCCAAAGCATTATCATATTTTTCATCGAGAATCTCATATTCCCGTTTTAATTCCTGATAACTTTTCATCTCATCATATACCTCATCAGCTGCTTTTTGGACGAATCGGCATAGTTTCTTCCGATCGGTATTCTGATGCCGTTTATCAGCTCAACATCATCTGCTCCCAAGCTTCTCACAGCGGCCTGATTGACCAGAAATCCTCTGTGAAGTCTGATAAATCCGTTCCCGGCAAGCGCATTTTGGACTGCTAAAAGCGTATCTCGAAAACGATATTCTCCGGAAACGGCAAATACCCTCAGATAATTTCCCTCCGACTCAAAATACAGAATTTCCGAAAGCGGCAGCTGAATTTCAGCATTCGGCGTATGAAAGTGAAAGCATTCGCTGCAGTTTTCCAGTTCTGCCGCGCAATCGGACAATATTTTCGCAAGCTCAGCCTCTAAAAAACTTTTCCTGACAAATCCAAACGGATGAAACTGCAGACTGTCATACACAAGTTCATCATGACTTGTCACAAATACAAGCAGCGGCTTTTTCTGAACTTGGGACAGCAGCTTTGCAATATCAAGTCCGCTTATCTTAGGCAGGTCAATATCCAGCAACAGCAGATCGCATGCCGACTCTTTCAATGAATGAATCAGCTTTTTTTCATCAGAAAATACGGTAATCTTACTTTCCGGCAAACATGCATGTACCTGCTCGGAGATATGCAATAGCATTTGCGGTTCATCATCGCATATGTAAATATTCATATAAATCCCCATTCCGGAGCGTCACAAATAGCTCCATTATAATGCGCACTTCGGCGCGTATCATGTCTGATGACATTATAACTTTTGTACCCGGCAAAGTATAGACAAAATGCTCCTGATGAAACCTGCATACGTTACCTTTACAGTTAGCTCGGCCCAGGCACCCCTGCGGCACATGGGAGGATCTGCTTAGTGCTGCTTTGTTCCCAACCTGACACGATTCGCAGTTCCCATTGCGCAGGACCCAGACGTCTACGCCACTTATAAAGGGCAGCTATACAGGCTTCATCAGAAGCACTGTATTTGAAAGTATAGCTTTTTTCGGCCTGTTTGTCAATGGCGGGAAGTCCGGTCTCCATTCGTCTGGAAAGCCGAATTGCCATGCTCCTCGGAAACCGGAATTTCATTGGTCTTTTGGTCTTCCGATAGGTCCGTCTGTCTTTTTCTCCTTCTCCAGCTTATTACGAATCCTGAGTTCTTTAAAAAATGTGCTGAGCATATTGCTGCACTCTTCCTCCAAAATTCCTTTCGTGATCTCTACCTGATGGTTGAACTGAGGCATGTTCAGGATATTTAAAACAGAGCCGGCACATCCTGCCTTCGGATTCATACAGGCCATCACCACACGCTTGATTCTGGCCTGAACGATAGCGCCGGCGCACATCTGACACGGCTCCAGGGTCACGTACAGCGTACAATCCTCCAGTCTCCAATCTCCCATCTTTTTGCCGGCCTTCCGGATGGCGCTGATCTCTGCATGGGAAAGCGTACTTTTATCCGTATTGCGTCTGTTATAACCCCTTCCGATGATTCTGTCCTGATACACAATGACGCAGCCGATGGGCACTTCTCCGAGCGCTGACGCCTTTTTCGCCTCGCGGATCGCAGCCCGCATGTATTTTCTATCCTGATCCATATGCCTTCACCTCAAGTCTGCTGATTCTGAGCCTTCTGACTGCTTATGTCTCCTGCCCTTTGATCCGGCTCTTTCATTCATATCAGATTCTATATCAGAATTTTATACAATTCTTCTGTTTCTATCAATACGAAAATTTTACAGATCATGGATGCACAGACTAAATAGCGACCTCCATCATATAATATCCGAAATCAGTCCCCTCCAATTCCGAATCCGGCATATGAATTGCGCGCTCAAACCCAATAAAACCGAACATAGCCGCTGCAAGCCTTTCCTGCTCATGCATAATTCCGGGTACTCCCAGATAATATTTATCCGGATATTTCCCAAGCAATATGTAATGATAATTATAATAACCGTGCAGTAAAAAGCTGTTTTTGACAAGTCCCTGATATTCTTGCCGCAATATGATGAAGTCCTCGGGCTTAATTTTAATAAATTCCATATTCCCCGCTACCGGGCGGACTTTTTCATGCATACTGCACAACTGGTTCCATTTGTTATCAAGCAGCGGAACCGCCGCAAGAATCTCCCGTTCCTTTCTGATTTCTTCAAGCATATCGCGCTTTTCTCTTTGACTATCTTCCGATTTATTTTCGAATGCTTCTGCAGCTTTTACATGATTAAACCGCTCCTGTCGACCTGTGCTTACCCGGTCTGCAGCTTCCGGCATTGGAGATTGTGATTGCTTTTCGTCTGAGAGATTCCCTGCCTTTTTCATGGATTGTGCACCCTGTATCCCCATATCCGGCAGGATGCATGTTCCGTATACACCTCCGGAAGCATCAAACGCAAGCTCCTTTTCATCTCCCCACATCGGAATCCAATCTGAATGATACTGTCCCTTTCCGTGGATCACTTCGATGTCATGCAGTTTTTCCGGAGTTTCCACGCCGTTTCGTTTGATCATCACAGATACCAGCGTCTGTCTGTCAAGCCGGCAAAGGCTTGTCTGAAACCGATACTGTAAGTTATCCCACTCCATTCTTACATGTCCCATATTTCCGCATTTCAGTCCGTTTTTGTACAAATCAATATAACACATTTTCTGTTGATACATAAAAATACCCCCATAGAACTCTTAACATTCTATGAGGGATATATGGAAACTATTCCTGCATGTCTTTATAAGACGCCTCTGAAAAAAATCAACTTTCCAGGCTGTCCAGATATTTCATATAATTCACTACCATCAATGCAATTTCCAGGGTCATTGCGTCGTCAAATACGCGGATGTCCAGTCCGGTTGCTTTCTGCAGCTTTTCTATTCGGTACACCAATGTATTACGATGCACGAACAGCTGCCTTGAGGTTTCTGACACATTTAAATTATTCTCGAAAAATTTATGGATCGTCGTCAAGGTTTCCTCATCCAGCTCAAGCGGTATCTCATCTCCGAAAATTTCTTTTACAAAAATGCGACACAGATTGACAGGAAGCTGATAAATCAGCCTGCCGATACCAAGCGTTGCATAGGATACTACTTTTTTCTCCACATAGAAGATCTTGCCCACATCCAAGGCCATTTTTGCTTCCTTATATGACTTGGATACATCTTTCAGATTTCCTACCGGCGTACCGTAGGATACGCGGACATTCGCCAATGCCTCCGTGTTCATCATATCCACGATGGTGGAGGCAATCCCTTCCATTTCCTCTGCCTGATGATCGCTTTGTAATGCCTTAATTAATACAATACTGTCAGAATCTACGCAGGTAATATAATCTCCCGATTGCACCGAATACAGTCCTCTGAGCATTTCACTTGCTTCTGAATTCTTATCTGACTGAATCTCTATGAGAAAAACCGTTCTGGGTACCTCTACAGCCACATGCAGTTTTTTCGCTCTGTTAAAAATATCCACCAGAAGTAAATTGTCCAGCAAAAGATTTTGAAAAAAGTTATTTTTATCAAAACGCTCTTTATACGCTATAATCAGATTCTGAATTTGACTGACAGCAATTTTACCCATCACATAGGTATCAGTTCCGTTTCCCTTAGCGACCAAAACATATGCGGTCTCATTCTCATCCACAATTTTGAGCAGATGGCTTTCTCCGATGATTTGAGAATCCGCCGGTGAATGGACAAACGCTTCCAAAATACCGGACTGTATGGTTATTTCCGCATCCGTAGCTGCGACTGTCTCACCATTGATCTCAAACACTGCAAAATCTACTTTTGTCAATGCATGCAACTCATCAATACTTGTTTGAATAATTTGATTTGTAATCATATAATCTCCATTTCGAAGCCGTTGATTGCTAAGGATATTTTACTGCAAAAAAGAAAAAAAGAAAAGGGAGATGCCGATTCGCATCTCCCTTTTTTCGTCTTTTATTCTAATTTGTGATGACCATTTCTGTCTCTTTATCGAATACATGAATCTTCTCAACATCGATAGCGAATTTAACAACATCACCGGGTCTTGCAGTCGTTCTCGGATCAACACGAGCGGTCATCGGGAAGCTCTCCAGATCGAAGTATAAGAATACTTCGGCGCCAAGTAATTCGTAAACTCTGATGGTGGATTCGAATACTGCATTAGGAGCAGCCTCAATCATCATTTCTGAATCATATACATCCTCAGGACGGATACCAAAGGTAACTGTCTTGCCTTCATAACCACCCTCGATTAACTTCTTGGATTTTGCAGGAGGAAGTGCAATGCTGTGTCCTGCTACCTTTAAGGAAGCAATATCACCGTTTACTTCTACAACTGCATCAAGGAAGTTCATCTGCGGAGATCCCATGAATCCGGCAACAAAGAGATTCTCAGGTTTCTCATATAAGTTCTGAGGGGTATCAACCTGCTGGATCACACCGTCCTTCATAACAACGATTCTGGTACCAAGGGTCATAGCCTCTGTCTGGTCAT
>CAYTIH010000074.1:0-8543 GCA_964437825.1 uncultured Clostridium sp.
AGAAAAACAAGCGACGCGAAGCGGCATTTGTTTTTCATGCGCTATTAACGAGCAAACGTCCTGTGAAACAGGACAAAGAGCGCGATAGCGCGGGTTTGCGAGTGTGATGCAATTACGTGCAACTAAGTCGGCAGAAAATAGAATAAGAGGTGTATGCACATGAACAAAAATACATTAACGGCAATACTGATGGGATTTATCATATGTCTCGGAATTGCAGTGGTGGTAATCAGTATTAAATTGAGTATCAGACCGAATTCGAGTGATACGAATGAAACAAATCAGGTATCGAACAATGTACCGATAGAAGAGGGGCCTACGGAAGCACCGACGCCGGAAGTGACACAGGAGCCGGTGGAGCCTCAGGTAGAAACGGTTATGGTACCGATGGTAAGGACTACGGAAACGGTTAATGTAAGGGATGATTCAAGCACGAACGGAAACAAGCTTGGCAGTGCGGAAAAGGGTTCTGAGTTTGTTATGATAGAAGCTCTTGATAACGGTTGGACCAAAATTCAGTACAACGGAGGCGAAGCTTATATTAAGAGCGACTATCTGGAACAGTTTGAGGAGGAAGTGGAAGTAACGCCTACACAGGAAGAAAACGTTGACGGTGCAGAGGGCGGGGCGGACGAGGATCCGACAGCCCAGCAGCCTGATGGGGGCGTTACAGAGTAGAAAGGCTGAAATGATTAGAAAAGCCGAAGGCAATTTTGCCTTCGGCTTTTTTCCTGTTTATTGATTCAGAATATCACTGATTCAGAATACTTCATTCTGATCATGGAAGAACAATGTTCTGACCGCTGTTGGCAGTAGCGTCAATGGATGGCACTACGGCTCTGTACCGGGAACGGTGGTTTCCGGAGTAGTGGTTCCGGGAACTACAGTTTCTGGAAGCGTGGTTCCTGGAAGCGTGGTTCCTGGAAGAGTGGTTCCTGGAAGCGTGGTTCCGAACAGATTTCTGAAATAATCCGATCCGCCGGTATCCAGAATGGATTGTTTATATTCCGGCGTCATGGACTCCCATTGTTGTAGAATCAGAGCGGTTGCATCCGGAGAGGCAAAGAACTCTGCCGTATGCTGACACATATTCGTGGTGGAAGGTGTTGTTACAGTGCCGTCCTCCGCGTTCAAGATCGTGGAGCCTTTTGTGAGCAGCGGTGATTCAAGCGGTGTCAGTTCCAGAATGCCGTTGACCTTGAACGGGCATTCTTCCGTAGCAGGCAGCCCATCAATGGCGCATACCCAGCCGGAATAGTGGACATCACAGGTTTCCGTAGGCACCGTACCGACTTCAAAATATTCGGTCACCAATGTATGGTCACATAAGCCTGCAACCGGTAATTTACCCGATCTGCTGCAAACGGTAGCGGTTGTGATACCGCTTGGCATCGTAAAGGACTGGTACGGCAGATTCTCATGAATGGCCGACATACTGAGCCGCCATAATTTTTTCGCCAGATTTCTTTCATCGCTGTTATTCATAGGAGTATTGTTATCAATACCAACCCAGACGGTTGCAGTATAGTATGGTGTAAAGCCGGCAAACCAGACGTCACGATATTTGGAAGAAGTACCGGTCTTTCCTGCAATTGCCTGACCGCTGAAGTTAGCCAAAGTACCTGTACCGGAAGTTACAACATCCTGCATGGCAGAGGTTAGCAGAAAAGCGGTGGTTTCCTTGATTACCTGTCTGGATTCCTGATTGGCCGTATTATCAAGAATGACATTACCGTCTGCATCGACGACTTTGGTATAGAGAATCGGTTCAATATAGTAGCCGTTATTGGCGATGGTGGCATAAGCAGCGTTCAGTTCATAGTTGGTAGCGCCGTTAGTCAGACCGCCGAGACCGAGAGACTGCTGAACATCCGTAAAGTATTTTCGGCCGTCACTGGTATCTCTGTATTCGCCTTCAACCAGAGTGGAAAAACCGAAATTTTTCAGGTAATCAAATCCGAGCTGGGGAGAGATCTCGGTTAAGGTTTTAACAGTTACGACATTGATGGACTGCTGAATTGCGGTATGGATATTGCAGATCCCGCGGTATTGCTTGTCGTAATTGGTAACCGGAGTTCCGTCATCGTAGTTGAACGGTGCATCATTATAAACCGAAGCCAGCGTTTTTCCGGCAGTATCCAGCGCGGGAGCAAAAACAGCTACAACTTTGAAGGTGGAACCGGGGGAACGATAGGTGGAATAAGCACGATTCAAGGTTCGGCTTCCTTCCTTGGCGCCTCGTCCGCCAACCATGGCGACAACATAGCCTGTATGCTGATCCTCCACCGTTATGGAAGCTTGGGGCTGGGGCGTGATCGTAATTTTTTCGGAAATAAATTCATCCGCGCTTCCGATCACATAATCCTTATATTCCTCTACTGCAGCATAAGCATCCTCCTCGCTGGAAAACAGGAGACTAAAACTGCTGTTGGTCTGACGGAAATAGGTTTGCAGGGAATAAGAGGAGTAATTTTTATAATCTCCCTCCGCTGTCTGGATTGTCAGCTCATAGGATAGCTGGTATTTTACGTTTTCAGGATAATTTTCTTCGTTTGCGAATATCTCGTCCACAATCGCCTGTATGGAGCTGTCCTGAGTCGAATAAATGGATAGGCCGCCGCTGTATATCAGATAATTGGTCTGTGTCTCGGAATAACCGGCCTCAATCATATCCTTTGTCAGCTGTTCTACCAGTGCATCTTCAAAATAAGTATAAGTAGATGAGCTTGAAACCGCTGCATTGACGACCTGAATTCTGCTGTATACATCGTCAGCAAGCGCTTCGTCATATTCTGCCTGTTCGATCCAGCCGAGATCCAGCATATTCTCTAATACCTTTGCACGCCGCTCCGCATTATGTTCCGGATAAATGATGGGATCATAATAGGATGGGTTCTGGGTGATCGCTGCAATAACTGCGCATTCTGACAAATTCAGATCGTAAACCGGCTTGTTAAAGTAGCGCATGGATGCAGCCTGTACTCCAAGTGTGGAATGTCCGAGATTGATGGTATTCATGTAGTATTCAAGAATTTCATCCTTAGACATAACCTTTTCGAGCTGAATGGCCAGATATTGTTCTTGTATTTTACGCTTAAGGCTTTCAATAAACGTTTTTTCTGAAGCCCAGTTATCAAAAACATTGTTTTTTAACAGCTGCTGGGTAATGGTACTTGCACCGGAAGTCGGGTGAAACCCATTTTTCACGGCGGTAAAGACGGCACGCATAATACCTTTTATATCAATTCCGTTGTGTTCGTAGAAACGAGCATCCTCAATGGCCACAAATGCATGCGCCAGGTCCTCAGGAATCAGATCCATCGTAACAGGGCTTCGGTTGGAACCTTCCGCAACGAGCTTTACCATTTCATGTCCTTCATTGTCATAGACAACGCTGGCATAGCCGGACGGAATTACATCGTCAATCGTAATATCCGGAGTGGAGTCCAGAATACCTCGGAAAGCGCCGATCATGAGCGAAGCTCCCAGAATTACGATTGAAATCATACAGATCAGCAGTGCCTTTAATAAGGTCACACCGACCATTTTCTTTAATTTTGTTGCCTTGGCGTTGACCGCTTTCTGCCTGCGGCGTACGCCGCGTTTGCCATAATTCATAGTAGACTAGCTCCTATTATGTGTATGATTTGCAATCATCATACCTTCATAAACAGGGTGAATTTTGAAAAAAATTTCCACCCATACGAATTACATTATAGCAAAATACAAATTGTAAATAAAGGTTTTTCTACTTTATTTATGTGATTTCACGATTATTACATATTTATGCTGCATAGCACCTATGACTTGATCTTAACAGATTTTTCATTCTGAGGCTTTTTCGTTTACCATATTGGGGAGTTTTTACTTTTTTTGCACAATTATACGAATTCATGCTATACTTGCGTCAAATGACGGTTGGAGGAAGGAATATGCCGGAAACAGCGCATTTGGTTCTGCTGAAAGGCGGAAGCGGAGAAATCGAAGAAAAAAAGTCAAGATTTATTGCCACGATACGTCCTGTGCAGACAGAAGAAGAGGCAAATGCTTTTATTGATGAAATGAAAAAAAAATATTGGGATGCAAGGCATAATTGTTCGGCATATGTGATAGGTTTTAACGGGCAGATCATGCGATATAGTGACGACGGCGAACCGGGCGGCACAGCCGGTAAACCCATGCTAGAGGTTCTTCTGGGATCGGAGATTCGAAATATTGCGGTCGTTGTGACGCGATATTTCGGAGGAACACTGCTTGGAACCGGGGGATTAGTCAGAGCCTATACACAGGCTGTTCAGGAGGGACTGAAACACTGTACCCTTGCAAGAAAGCGTCCCGGTGTACGGCTGGAACTGATTACCGATTATAATGCGATCGGTAAGATTTTATACATCCTCGGACAAAAACAGATCGAACCGGAGAGCAGCATTTATGAAGCAGATGTCCGGCTTATATTTGTTTTGCCGCAGGAGTCATGCGAGGCTGTTTGCAAGGAGTTTACCGAGGCTACGGCCGGAAAGGCAAGGGTTCGGGAACTCGAGAAGCTGATGTATGAGGAGAGAATCGGGGACTGATATGAAAAAAAGGGCATGATATTCGTGAACAGTACGAGTATCATGCCTCTTTTTTGTGTATGCTACTGATTTTTCTTAAAGGCAGCTCTCTTTCTCATAGTAGGATCCAGAATCTTTTTTCTGATCCGCAGATTTTTTGGGGTAACTTCCAGCAGCTCATCCGTGTCGATGAATTCAAGACATTGCTCCAGACTCAAAATTCTCTTGGGAACCAGACGCAGGGCGTCATCGGCACTGGAGGAACGTGTATTTGTCAGATGCTTTGTCTTGCAGACATTCACCTCGATATCCTCTGCTTTACCGGTCTGTCCGACGACCATGCCGGAGTATACCTTTTCGCCCGGTCCGATAAAGAGGGTACCGCGTTCCTGTGCATTGTAAAGACCATAGGTAATTGCCTCGCCCGCTTCAAATGCAATCAGGGAACCCAGCTTACGATACTGGATATCTCCTTTGTAAGGGCCGTAGCCGTTAAAGCTGGTATTGATGATACCGTTTCCCTTGGTGTCGGTCATGAATTCGCCGCGATAGCCGATCAGTCCGCGGGAAGGGATGGAAAATTCCAGACGGGTGTATCCGCCGGCCCCGGTTCCCATATTCAGCAGCTCGCCCTTGCGTTCGCTTAATTTCTGAATAACGGCTCCGGAAAATTCATCGGGAACATCAATATAAGCAAGCTCCATGGGCTCTAATTTTTTTCCATTTTCATCGGTGCGATAGAGTACCTCCGCTTTGCTGACTGCAAATTCATAGCCTTCACGGCGCATATTTTCAATTAAGACCGACAGATGCAGCTCGCCGCGGCCGGAAACCTTGAATGAATCCGTGGAATCGGTTTCCTCAACACGCAGGGACACATCGGTATTTAATTCACGCATCAGTCTGTCCTTGATATGACGGCTGGTAATATATTTTCCCTCCTGACCGGCAAGCGGTGAATCATTGACAATGAAATGCATGGCTATGGTTGGCTCGCTGATTTTCTGGAATGGGATCGGAGAAGGCTTATCCGGAGAGCAGAGCGTGTCACCGATACGGATATCCGAAATACCGGAGATGGCAACGATGGAGCCGATGTCTGCCTGTGGAACCTCTACTTTGTTAAGACCGTCGAATTCATACAATTTGCTGATTTTTACTTTTTTCATTTTATCCGGCTCGTGATGATTGACGATTACAACCTCCTGATTTACCTTCACGGAACCGTTATCCACCTTACCGACGCCGATCCGGCCGACATATTCGTTATAATCAATGGTACTGATTAAAATCTGGGTTCCTTCATCGGGATCACCTTCGGGGGCCGGGATATGCTCAAGGATGGTATCAAACAGCGGAGTCATATCCTTATTTTTGACGGTCAGATTTAAGGTTGCGGTTCCGGATTTGGCGGAAGCAAAGACGAACGGACAATCAAGCTGTTCATCATTGGCATCCAGATCCATGAAAAGCTCCAAAACTTCATCCACAACCTCCAGCGGGCGCGCCTCGGGACGATCGCATTTATTGATGCAGACGATAACGGACAGATTCAGCTCAAGAGCCTTTTTCAGAACGAACTTGGTCTGCGGCATGGGACCCTCGAAAGCGTCTACGACAAGGATTACGCCGTTTACCATTTTCAGAACACGTTCCACTTCACCGCCGAAATCCGCATGACCCGGCGTATCTATGATATTAATTTTGGTGTTTTTATACATGACTGCAGTATTTTTGGAAAGAATCGTTATGCCTCGTTCACGCTCAATTGCATTGGAGTCCATGACGCGCTCTGCGACTTCCTGATTCTCGCGGAATACACCGCTTTGCTTTAGCAGCTCGTCCACCAGTGTGGTTTTTCCGTGGTCGACGTGCGCGATAATTGCAACATTTCTGACATCTTCTCTTTTCTGTTTCATACAAATCCCCATTCCGGAGCGTCAGCAACGGGGCGGCGGGAAATCCGCGAAAGCGGTTTCCCGTCTGCCATCAGGGCTATTTGTGACGCTCCTGCACAAATCTCCATTTCTGAGCGACTTGTCAAAGCTATTTGGTTTCGCTCATCGTTATCTCGGATCTCAAACTCAATTAGTATAGCACCATAAGGAAAGGGTTGTAAATAGAAATAGGTAGAATTTCCAAGGAGCAAATAGGTAGAATTTCCAAGGAGGAAGGGGAGAGTGCGCGATGGGTAAATGGTTCCGAAAGTAAAAATCTGTTATATCATGGGGAAGGTAGGAATATAAATGTAATACATTACAGGGAAAAAATTCTTAAATTGTGTAAGAAGGGAGAACAAAAATGACAGATAAGGTAATTGAAAACAATCAGGTAATGGTAATCGGTAAAATCGTCAGTGATTTTACCTACAGCCACGAAATCTTCGGAGAAGGCTTCTATATGGCTGAGGCGGAGGTTACAAGGCTGTCCGATTCCTGCGACATCATACCGCTTATGGTGTCCGAAAGACTGCTCGACATGAGCGGTGATTATATCGGGAGGTATATCAGCGTATCCGGCCAGTTTCGTTCCTACAACCGGCATGAGGAGCACAAAAACAGACTGGTATTGTCCGTATTCGTAAGGGAGCTTGAGTTTCTGGAGGAGGAAGAATTTGAACAGTATGCCGGAGAAAATTCCAGAACAAACCAGATTTTTCTGGATGGATATATCTGCAAGGAACCGGTTTACAGGAAAACGCCGCTTGGGCGTGAAATTGCTGATTTGCTGCTTGCAGTGAACAGACCGTATGGTAAGTCGGATTATATACCCTGCATCTGCTGGGGAAGAAATGCGCGTTATGCATCTACTTTTCAGGTGGGCGCAAGATGTGCTATCTGGGGCAGAATACAGAGCAGGGAATACATGAAAAAGCTGTCCGAGGAGGAAGTGGAAAAGAGAGTTGCTTATGAAGTATCTGTCAGCAAACTGGAAATTTTGGAGGATGAATAAAAACGAACGAATACAGGTAAAAATATGTATGTAGGTTTGTTCGCAAAAATGCGGATGTTGCGAAAAAAGAACGGATGTGCTATGATATGGCATATTTGAAAATTCAGTTTCAACGCCGTAAGAATGGGAAACGAGGGATATGAAATGAACCAGGGTATCATTCAGGTCTATTGTGGAGAGGGCCACGGAAAAAGTGCGGCAGCGCTTGGCCAGGCCGTTCAGGCAGCCAGCCTGGGAAAAAACGTGGTGATCATTCAGTTTTTGAAGAATCTGGGGGATTCGGAGTTAATCAAGAGACTGGAGCCGGAAATTAAGGTATTTCGCTTTGAAAAGTCTGAGAAGAACTTTGAAGGACTCTCGGAGAGCGAGAAACGGGAAGAAGCTCAGAATATCCGAAACGGGCTTAACTTCGCGAAAAAGGTGCTTACAACCGGAGAATGTGACTTGTTGATTTTGGATGAGGTTCTGGGTTTGATTGATAATCATATCATTGAGGTGGAAGAACTTCGCGCAATTTTGGAAACCAAAACGGAGGATGAGAGCATTATTCTGACGGGAATAGAGCTCAACGATGAAACCTGTATCGTTGCGGATGAGGTATATACTATCGAACCGATGAATTTTAAGGTGTTCTAAGAGGCAGAAGCCGGGCAGCCGAGAATCATGAAAAAGTAAATAATCATAGGATTCACACGTTGACAGATCATGTTGTGAGTGCTATCTCAAGTTTGAAAGCAAAATTGCCGCAGCCCATATAAATAAAGGGCTGCGGCGATTTTGCTGTATGGCTGTATGATCTTCCCTACAGGGTATTTATTGCCCGGCTTTGCCTGCAGGAGCCATATGAGAACCAGTGCTGTAAAACATGCGGTAAAGTGTGCGTCTATGTGATCGTTTGTACGGACATATACCGGCCTCGAATCAAATTCCGTCTTGGGTCCAGTTTTAGGAGCTTCTCCACGTCCTTTAACTGCGACTGCGTGTCTTTGATGGACGAATTGACGCCCTTTAAGGCAGTCTGTAATTTGGTGGTATCGC
>CAYTIH010000075.1:0-8210 GCA_964437825.1 uncultured Clostridium sp.
GCGGACAAACGGTTTTCAAGACCGCCTCGTTATGACCACTTCGATACCTCTCCAATCGTTTGCTCTTGACCGAGCGCAAAAACTATACTAGCAAATAATATTTCCCATGTCAACAAAAATTTTCACTTTTTTTACCACTTTTTTTAATTTTTTTCTCGCATCTTTTTCCCGAATATTTCTGATGCAAATAGCCTGAAATTTTACCGATTATTATATGCCGATAACTTTTATTCCCGGCCTTCCCGTATCTTTGCCAGATATTCCTCGGCAATCTCCATATCCTCGGGTGTCGTAATCTTGATATTTCGATATGAGCCTTCAAAAAGCTTTATGCGGCAATTTCCAAAGGTTTCAACAACCATGGCGTCGTCTGTGATTTGAATTCCTCCTGCTTTCAGCTGATCTTCCTTTTGTATCAACTCCTCATAGGCCTTTTTTATTATCGGAAACGAGAAACACTGTGGAGTCTGCACATTCCATACCAGACTTCGATCCGGTGTCGCCGCCACATATCCTTGTTGATCCGTCAGCTTTACAGTGTCCTTGGACATAACCGCCGCAACCGCGGCCTGATTCTGTAAAAGCTCCCTTCTCGCCCTTTCCAGTATTTCCTGCGTAAGGAAGGGTCTGGCGCCGTCATGAATCAGCAGATAATCGCACTGCGTAATTGCACGGATTCCTTCATAAACCGAATGATATCGCTCTTTTCCGCCTGCAACAACCGCCTTAACTTTTTGAAATTCGAACTTTTCAACGATTTCTTTTTTACAATAAGAAATTTCTTCTGCTCCGGTTACCAGAATTACCCGGTCCACAAAGCTGTCTTCAAAAGCCTTCAGAGAATAATATAAAACCGGTTTCCCCTGAAGGCTCAGATATTGTTTCTGTATAGAGCTTTTCATTCTGCTGCCTCTGCCGGCGGCAAGTACGATTGCAGTATATTTCATTTCAATGCCGAACTCCCTGTCTGTTCTGTTTCTTAAATTCTTTCACCCAATTTGAGATTTGCAACGGCGTTAAGGTCATAACCGTGCCGGATTCCCTTTTTGAAATCATAATAGGCTGCGGCGCCGATCATGGCCGCATTATCAGTGCACAAAATCGGAGACGGACAAAAAAAGCGAATCTTTCTTTTTGCACATGCATCTTCAAGCGCCGCACGCAGTCCGGAATTGGAGGCAACACCTCCGGCGATCGCAAATTGATCAACACCGTATTTTTTTACGGCGTCCATAGAATGCTCCACCAGTACATCAATAACTGCTTTCTGAAAGGAGGCCGCCACATCCGCTTTATTCACTTCCACCTTTTTCATTTCGCAGGAATTCAGATAATTCAGTACTGCTGATTTCAGGCCGCTAAAGCTGAAGTCATACGCAGCCTCGTCGACTTTTGCTCTGGGAAAATGAATCGCATCGGGATTTCCTTCTTTAGAGACTCTGTCAATCTTCGGTCCTCCCGGATACCCCAAGCCGATTGCCCTTGCCACTTTATCAAAAGCTTCTCCGGCTGCATCATCTCTGGTTCTCCCCAGAATCTCATATTCACCGTAATCCTTTACTTTCACCAAATGTGTATGCCCGCCGGATACTACCAGACAAATGAACGGCGGCTCGAGATCTTTATTTTCTATATAATTGGCGCTGATATGCCCCTCAATATGGTGAACGCCCACAAGCGGAATTCCGGAAGCAAAACTGATTGCCTTTGCCGCAGAAACCCCTACCAAAAGCGCTCCCACCAGTCCCGGACCGTAGGTTACGGCGATTGCATCCATATCCGAAAGCTGTCTGTTCGATTGCCTTAGCGCTTCCTCCACCACCTGATTGATTTTTTCAATATGCTTTCTGGAAGCGATTTCAGGTACAACGCCTCCATATAGTGTATGTAACGCAATCTGAGATGATATGATGTTTGACAACACCTCCCTGCCGTTTTTCACTACGGCAGCGGCTGTCTCATCGCAGGAACTTTCAATTGCCAGTATCGTAATATCGTTGTTCTGCATTCTAATCTGCCAGATCCCAGCCATAGATTTTCCAATGGCCGTTTTCATCCTTTCTTAATAAAAATACTTCTGAAGTATCGACGCTTTGTCTGCCTTGATTCAAGTGATAGGTACAATACACTCTGGTCCATTCATAGCCATCCTGTGTAAACTTGGTATTTTCAATATCCACGCTGGAGGACAGCGAATAAGAGGCAATCGTATACTGGGCATTCTGGAATTCCAGTATATCCGCCCTCAAATCTTCCATATACTGTTCCTGCGTCTTATTGGCAATCAGCTCAGGATCGTAAAGCTCCTGCGCCTTCAGCGCCAGCTGCTCCAATTCTTCCTCCGTATAATCTTCATTATAAAAGCACTTGCTTATTTCACTGTAATATTTGATTACCTCCTTCGGAGTCGGCGGATAGTTCTGATCCAGATTCCGCATCAGAACATTCTGCACGGCTGTGGATTCCACATCCCCTTCTTCATTGGAATCCCCTTTTTTGTTGGAAAGATAATAATAATAGACCACAATCAGCACTGCCAGAATCAGCACTACAATTATGCTTTTCACGTTTATTTTCTTTTTTGGTTTCATTGTGATCTCCTTTCTCTCCGCTATTCGCTTTTACCGCATTCCTGCGGACGTTACACACCCTGCGCCGCCGTTAAGATATGCGTCGCAAACCCGATTATCAACCAAACACTAACAAAAGCAACCCTGCCTTTTTATTCCGATGCCACGCAATGATCCGGGAAATCAGATTGGGAAGAAACATAAGCCAGAACAGGTTGTACCATCCTTTAAAATATTTACGGCAAAAGGCATTATCCGTAAATATATGCCAATTTTCTTTCATCCATTTCTTCATAAGCCCTGCGCTTCCATTTCTATCTGAAATTTTTATCTGAATCTTGAATCTGCTTTATATATCGGCATATGGATTTCTTTCAAACAGAGTTATTCGCCTTCATCTTCAAAACGAAGTTCCACGGTTTTTCCGTCCTTGCCCGCATAGGCCGCGGGAAAAATTTTCCTCACATCCTTCATGTAATCCTCTGCCAGTACCAGAGAGGGACTGTAATGGGTCAGCCACATTTCCGTGGGCTGCGCCTTTCTGGCCATCTCCGCCGCTTCCCGAAAGGTCATATGCTTATAGCGCCTTGCCTGATCCTGCTTATCCTCCTCACCGTACATGCCTTCACAGATAAACAAATCTGCCTGACACGCATTTCTGACAATGCTGTCAGTTGGCCTGGAATCCGTACAATACGTGACTTTCAAACCCTTTCTGGGCGGTCCGAGCACCATGCCAGGTGTGAATACACCCATGTCAGTTTCAATTGTGTCACCTTTTTGAAGCCGATTCCAGTACTTCCTGTCAATGCCAAGCGCCATTGCCCTTTCCAGCTGAAATCTGCCTTTTCGCTCCACAACAATGCTGTATCCATAGCATAGTACACTGTGATTCACTTTAAAGCATTCAATCCTGAAGCCCTCAAAAGAAAACGTCTGCTCCGGCTCGGTAATTTCTTCACAGCGTATTTCAAAAGGCAGTTCCGGCGCTATCACCCGAAGTGCGTTTACCGTTCTGGTCAATCCCTTGGGGCCGATGAGCAGCAGCGGCTCTGTCCTCTCCGCATTTCCCATGGTCAGAAGCATTCCGGGAAGTCCGCTGATATGATCCGCATGATAATGCGTAAAGCAAATGATATCAATAGGCTTTGGACTCCAGCCTTTTTCTTTCAATGCAATCTGAGTTCCCTCTCCGCAATCAATCAAAATACTCCGGCCATTATATCGAACCATCAACGATGTCAGCCACCGATACGGCAGCGGCATCATTCCTCCGGTTCCAAGTAAACACACATCCAGCATAATTCCTCCGTCGGATTTTACAACAGTTCCGTTACCTCCGTCCGGGTAACCGGTATCATAAATTCCGATATCATTTTTTCATAACATAATTCACATAAATCAAATTCTTCACAAATGCCATCCTTTTCAGAAAAAAAATCAAATACATTTTTTCCATGATAGCACCCTTCTGTCAGAATTCCGTTTTGTACCCGCAGTTCTTTGCCGCAATGATTACATGTGACCTGCAAAAGCTCCGCACTTTTTCCTTCCCGATATCTCCTCATAACTTCTCCTCCATTCATGACTGCTTCCGGGTATTTGTTGAGCATTTCAAAATACCGGACTCTTTTGCCCGGTTCATCGCCCGTACCCATCATTGAAGTATTAAATAACACTTGTTTTTATATTATAGCAGTCCGAATATGATATTCAGGTGGAAAATCCTGCTATCTGCGCCACATAATAACAGCATCTTCATTTGGTTCATCATAAAAATTCGGCCGTACGCCCACAGATACAAATCCCAGCTTCTCATAAACGTGAATTGCGGCCTGATTACTTTTTCGTACCTCAAGCGTAAAAGCAGTAATACCCATGGCGCTTCCCTGCCTGATCAGCTCCTTTAACAGCTTTTGACCCAAACCGCTGCCGCGGTATTCCTCCTTAACCGCAACATTGGTAATCTCACCGTCGCCCGAAATGTTGCGCACCCCGCAGGTTGCGCAAAGCATTCCTCTGTCCACAGCCACTAAATAAAGCGCATCCGGATGGTTTACCATCTTACGGAAATCCTGAATGGACCACGGCATGGAAAAGGTTTCTTCCTCCAATTTGCTGACTGCCTCCAGATCCTGTTCTTCCATCTTTCGAATTACAATCGTCTCGTTTCGCTCCCGCTCCGCCTGGGACACTCTCAAATATTCCGGCTTGTGCTCCATGGCACTCTCAAAAATACCCTGCCTGAATAAAATCATTCCCAGTGCTCCTACCGTGCAGGCTCTCTGCCTGTTCATATGTGCCGGTGCGAATGAAAAAGGGACCTGTAATAAATCGTCCAGTTGTTCTCGATAAACCGGCACGCCATCCCCCAAAAAAATAATCTCCCTGTCAAACGCATTTACTCTATTCGCAAGCTCCTCCACCGATATAGCACATTGCTCCACCAGCTTTTTCAGAGTATAAAATTCTTCCTGACTGCCCGGCGCAGTATATTCATAGATTCCCGTATATACCTGATTTCTTCTTGCATCCATCATCGGGCAGACCAGCTTATCCGTACCATATAGATTATAGGCCAGCCCATCCATGGTCGGAACCGGAATCAGCGGAATGCCAAGTGCCAGTCCAAGTCCCTTAGCCGTTGCCGCGCCAATGCGCAATCCGGTAAAGGAACCGGGGCCCGCGCAAACAGCAATGGCGTCTAAGCTTCCCAGATCGAGCTCAACCATGCGTCTGATCTCCTCCAACATAGGAAGCAGGGTCTGAGAATGCGTTTTTTTGTAATTCACTGTATATTCTGCAACCAGAGCATCGTCCTCCAAAACAGCCACGGAGGCAACCAGTCCGGAACTGTCAAGTGCTGCTATCTTCAAATTGTCACACCTTCAATCGTAATTTTCCTGTAATCCATGCCCTTTTCCAAATTCTTTTCAATCGTAACGGAAACGGCATCCTTAGGAATAATCTCAGAAATCAGATTTGCCCATTCAATCAGGCAGATTCCTTCCCCATAAAAATAATCTTCATAGCCGATCTCATCCATTTCGCTCACGTCTCCAATTCGATACGCATCAAAATGATAAAAGGGCAGCCTGCCCTCATCATAGATCTGCACAATCGTAAACGTCGGACTATTTACCGGTCCCTGTATTCCGATTCCCTCTGCGACTCCCTGGGTAAAAACGGTTTTTCCGACGCCCAAATCTCCACACAATGTATAGATCTGTCCGGCCTCAGCCCGCTTCCCGATTTTCTGTCCCAGAGCAAAGGTCTCATCGGGTCCGTATGTTTCAATGACCATATTTTGATCCCCTGTTAATTTCTTATCTCATATCTCTGCGAAACGCAAATTTATTGCAGCGGCTTTTTTCAAAGCCCTTGTTTCCTGATAGCCCTTACCTATCCAAAGTCCTTTAACGGATATTCACCTTTTTGGGCGGCATATGTGTGGAAATCATTTCAATCGTTTTTTCCAACACTTCTTGATTGCGCAGCTGCTTTTTCGGGAAAATAGATGCATTCCGTTTCGCCGTATATAAAAGCACACTGCCAAATGTAGAGCCTGCCTTATACATATCCTCCCATTTCTGGGTCTGCTCCTCTCCTCCCTGTGATACCGTAACACCTTCCTGCGTTAATTTAAAATGAAGCGGCTGCTTAAACGCCGGATTCAAAGATTGCTGCTTAGCCTTCAGGTACAAACTGACGGGCAGATACCCCAGAATCAATATTCCCGCAAGCAGAAAAATCATCTGAAAGCTTATAAAGAATTCTACCAGAAAAAGCGCTCCTGCTGCCGCTCCTATGATTCCCTGTAATGAGGTATACGTATAATGAATCAGATAGTCATATAAATTACCGCACGAAATCTTTACGTCAAATTCAACTTCCATACCTTTCAGCCGCCGCACGGCGGTAACTCCTTCCTTTGCATTCACATAACCCATATTCTGCATCTTGCGTGTGCAAATGATATCACTACAACAGCTTGAGTATATGTTCATTATATCTGATACCGCACAAAATTCAAGAAAAAGGTTTTCGGGGTATTACTATTTCACGATATCCATAATTTCTTTCGTAATCTGATAGTGTTCAAAATCTCCGAGTATGTCTGCCGGTAATGAGTCTGTACCATTGCATTTAACGGTATATCAATTAAATTTCTCAATCAAGAGCCTCTTTCGCTATGTTATATCCATTGAATAAATCTCTAAGCATATCACGGCCAATTTTGAAGTTCAATCTGTAGTTGGTGAAATTGCCGGGGGCATATTCCGGCAACGCTTAAAGTAAAAGGGACTACTGTTTTTACGGAAAATAGAATAAGATTTATGCCTGTGTTCCTTTAATAATCGGGGACAGACGCTTATATACCAGCAGTGTAATAATCACGCTGAACAGACCTTTTATAAAGGTAAAGGGCATATTAAACACAATAAGGCAGGACCATAATCCGTTCACATTCGGATTAATTGCCTGATATGCGGCAATAATTGCATCTATCGGCATGAATTTCGTATATACCGGATATACCAGATAATAGTTGGAAAACAGGGATATGACCGCCATAACCACAGCGCCGATCAGAGAACCGATAATTGCACTCTTTTTATTCTTTTTGTGTTTGTAAATCATACCTGCGGTAAATACGAAGGAAGCGCCCAAAATAAAATTGGATAATTCTCCAACGCCGCCTGTTGAAGTTTTCATCAAATGCAGCAGATTCTTGATCAGGCAGATCATAACGCCGGATACAGGACCCAATGAAAAGGAACCGATCAGCGCCGGAAGCTCGGATAAATCCAGTTTGATAAAGCCCGGCATAAAAGGCACGCTGAAATCAAAAAACATCAGCAAAAATGCAATTGCGGAGAGCATTGCGGTCATGGTCATGGTTCTGACGTTGACTCCTGCTTTTGCGCCCCTTTTTCCTGTTTCGTTTTGGTGCATCATGTTTGTGTTGTCCATTCTTTTTTTCTCCTTTTTATGAAATAAATGTATTGCAAAAAAGGAAATTCTTCTTTATGCAGAAAGGCAAACGCCCCTGCATATTACCACGCAGCCGGTTATCGCGGCAGTCGCCATTGGCTCGTTGTCCGCGTAAAAAAATGCCCCGAAAAAATCGGGGCACATAAAATACATAGATGTCAATACATCCTGCATGTTCTTCTCTCATCCAGACTTTACTGTCGGTTTTGGAGTTTCACCAAATCAGCCGCTGCATATACAGATGCCGGACCGTAAGGACCATGCGTTCCGTAATCACAATTATGCAGCGGGTCGCGGACTGATACTTTCGTAATCACCGCCGGTAGGGAATTTCACCCTGCCCCGAAGAATTTACCTTATATGGCGATGGCATTGCCATCACGTATTTGCCGGAAATAATCATAATATAGTTTTGCACATATGTCAACAGCTTCTGCTTTTTTTCTCTCTTTCCTAAAATGAAATTTTAAATTCCACCGCCCGCTTATGTGGTGGAATTCACTTTCGCACAGTTGATATTTACTCTTTCATACATTTGTGCTATGGTTATCTCTCCTTCTGACAGCAGTAGAAGGAGGAATTATGAGTAGATTATCATTCTCTAAAGCCAAGTCGTATAGATAAAATAAATTTAAATATACTTTA
>CAYTIH010000076.1:0-7790 GCA_964437825.1 uncultured Clostridium sp.
CGAGCAGGCGCTGCGTATTGTACGTTTGTTCGGAAATACAGGCGCTACTAAGGTAACCGCATCCGTAGGACCTGAGCAGGAATATTTCCTGGTTGATAAGGATTTATACATGAAGCGGTCCGACCTGATGTTTGCGGGACGTACCCTGTTCGGCGCACCGGCTCCGAAGGGTCAGGAAATGGAAGATCATTATTTCGGTGTTATCAAAGAGCGCGTCGGTGCTTATATGAAAGACTTAAATGAGGAACTCTGGAAATTAGGCGTTACCGCAAAAACGCAGCACAATGAAGTTGCGCCTGCGCAGCACGAGCTGGCGCCGATTTATGAAACCGCCAATATTGCGGTAGATCATAACCAGCTGGTTATGGAAGCCATGAAGCGAGTTGCTTATAAGCATGACATGAGATGTCTGCTTCATGAGAAGCCCTATGCAGGCGTTAACGGTTCCGGTAAGCACAATAACTGGTCCATCACAACCGATAACGGCGTGAACCTCCTTGATCCCGGGAAAACGCCGAACGAAAATATTCAGTTCCTGTTAGTACTTGCCTGCATTATGAAGGCAGTTGATACTCACGCCGATCTGCTTCGCCAGAGCGCTTCCGATGTCGGAAACGATCACAGACTCGGCGCGAACGAAGCGCCGCCTGCAATCATTTCCATGTTCCTTGGAGAGCAGCTTGACGATGTCGTAAAGCAGTTGGTGGAGACCGGAGCTGCGACCAGCCTGAAGGAGGGCGGTAAGCTGTTAACAGGCGTTAAGACGCTGCCGGATCTGGAAAAGGACGCTACGGACCGTAACAGAACCTCGCCGTTTGCCTTTACCGGTAATAAATTTGAATTCCGTATGGTCGGTTCCGCGGATTCCATTGCAAGCCCGAATACCACATTGAATGCAATTGTGGCAGAGGCCTTCTGTGAAGCTGCGGACAGACTTGAAAAAGCAGAAGACTTTGAAATTGCAGTACATGATCTGATTAAGGAATATATGACAAAGCACCAGAGAATTATATTCAACGGAAACGGTTATTCCGATGAATGGGTGACCGAGGCTGAGAACAGGGGACTTCCGAACATTAAGTCCATGATCGAAGCTGCGGCTACGCTGACAACCGACAAGGCCGTGAAGCTGTTTGAGAGATTCGGTATCTTTACCAAGACCGAACTGGAATCGCGGGAAGAGATCATTTATGAAACGTATGCAAAGACCATTAATATCGAAGCGCTTACCATGATCGATATGGCCGGCAAGCAGATTATTCCTGCAGTGATGAAATATGCCAAGAATCTTGCGGATTCCATCGTTACCGTAAAGGAAGCAGGCTGTGATGCAAGCGTTCAGACATCTGTTCTGTCGGAGGTTTCCTCCATGCTTGCCGATATGCAGAGCGCCCTTGCAAAGCTGAAGGAGGCGGAAAAAGCAGCTTCCGCTATGAAAGATGTAAAAGCACAGGCATTCTATTATAAGGATACCGTCAAGGCCATTATGGAAGACTTAAGAACACCCGCCGATCAGTTGGAAATGATTGTAGACAAAGAGATTTGGCCGTTCCCTACCTACGGTGAGCTGATGTTTGAAGTATAAAAATAACGTATCCGTATTTGGATATGAAGATGGGGCTGTCGCTTTAACGAATAAAAATTCGTGAAGCGGCAGCTCCGTTTGTATGGTGATTTTGAACGGCTTGAAGATTTTGCGATGATTGGTAAAGCCGGTTCGCATATCTAGTGGTTGACACTTCCGATTCGAATTGATATAATGAATGCAAATATTTGGTAATGCAGCCTAAAGCTGTGATGCAAAGCCAAAAGCCCTGTATGAAAGACGGTTACAGTGAGATAAGTTAGGACGAGCATCGTATTTATAGAGGATACGATGTATTTTTTTGACTTATTCACGGTGATCGGGATCGCTTGGTTTTCCGCATTTTCAGAAATTATGCGACCGCAGTGAGGAGAAAGGGCAGTTGATATCACAAATTATATGAGGAGGGATCATGAATATGGGGAAGAAGTTATGGAAAGCCGCAGCCGGTATTGCGGCAGCATTGCTTGTTCTGCTTTTCGGAGCCGGAGATTTGAATTCGGTTCAGGCAGCAAGTGCAACAACGTCGATTATCGCATGTCAAATCAATCCTGACCTGACAACGGTTACGGTAATGGGAAGCAGCTCGACGCTTCCGGCAAGTGATGACGGATATATGTATCTTTTTGCAGAGCCTACTTACAGTGGGGGAATTACCACAAATGCAATTGCCGCAGCGCCGATGAATACAACGGTAACCTTTACGGCGGAATTATTGCAGGGACAGGCAACGTCCAGATTATACAGTAAGT
The DNA here is from genome assembly GCA_964437825.1 of uncultured Clostridium sp. GTDB lineage: Bacteria > Bacillota > Clostridia > Lachnospirales > Lachnospiraceae > JBJFCE01. The sequence continues at coordinate 2,338 of CAYTIH010000076.1, forward strand.
TTGTGATTGCAACAAAGCAGGGAGGCGTATTTGTACCTGTCAGTAATTTCTGCTATATCACCAATCCGCAGATCCTGGCAACTCATACGGCAAACCGCATCGTGACAACATCCAAAAAGGGTCTGAATCCGAATCCGGCCAGATTGGAGGAACTGATTGATCTGGGAGTTCAGCATATCAGCTATAATATTGATATGTCCTCGATTATCGGTCCTACGACGAACGCTGCATATCCTACCATTACTTATGTTTATAACGGAAAAGCCTATCAGTTTAACGGGGCAAAGATATCTGAATTCGACGCGATCTTCGGATATGCAACGAGAAATAATATCAGCGTTACCGCAGTTCTTGTTACCAGCTACAGAGCGGGTTATGAATTCATGCTGAATCCTCTTTCCAGAGATCTTGGCGCCAAAACCTATTATATGAACAACGGTTCCGAGCAGGTCGGCGTGGAATATCTTTCCGCAATTTGCTCCTTCCTGGCAAGCCGTTATTCCAATGCCGTTTACGGACAGGTGGATAACTGGGTATTCGGTAATGAGGTTCCTGCACGTCTGGAATGGAACTATATTAAGCAGTGTTCCCTTGAATCCTATGTAGAGGAATACGCGAAGACGCTTCGAATTGCATTTACCGCTATTAAGAGTGAAAATGCACAGGCAAGAGTTTATACTTCCGTTGATAATCTTTGGGACAGAAATGTATATTATTCCTTCCGTTATGACTCCAAGGATTTCCTTGTTGCGCTGAACAACAATATCTGTGCGCAGGGTAATTTCAGCTGGGGACTTGCATGTCATCCTTATCCGGTACCGCTTACCTATGCGCCTTGGTGGACCGGCAGCGCTTATTACAGAAACCTGATTAAGCATAGCGCTAATTCGGCATATGTATCCATGGAGAATCTGGAAGTATTAACCGACTTTATGTGCGAAGCATCCATGCTGACACCGGCGGGACAGGTACGTCCGATTATCATTGATGAGATCGGTTATACTTCTTCACAGGGAGAGGCAAATCAGGCAGCCGCTTATACCTATGGCTATCTGCAGGCTGCAGCAAACCAGCATATTGACTGCTTTATTTTAAACAGTCAGAGTGACCACCCGGCAGAAATTGCACAGGGTCTGAGTCTGGGACTTGAAAATGTAGATGGTTCCCATAAATTGATTTACGACTACTTCAAATATATCGATACCCCTTATGCAGCACCGTATATGCAGGCTGCAAGACAGACGATCGGCGGATTCTCATCCTGGGACAGCAAATTAATTGTGAGATAACAGGAAACGCTGATGTTGTTTTTGGGGCCGGCAGCATTGGTTCCCGAGAGCGGAATGGTAAAATAATGAGGATTTGTTTATGAGAATGAAACAGAGAATCAGAATCATTGGGGCAGCAGTTCTTGCTGCCCTGTGTTTCTTTTTGGCAATCATGGAAATACCGGTACAGGCGGCTGGGACGATCCCTTCCTATACGGTAACGGAAATACTTCCATGCTATGTGGAAACGACGGCGCCGGTTCCCGTATATGCCGAGCCTTTTTTTGATGCCGAGGCGGTGGGAACCGCACAGGAGGAGGTTGTATTCCTTGTCCTTGGCATTACGGATAACGGATGGTATCAGGTTCGCTATTTGGGAAAGAAGTGTTATATCACTCCCGCAAATCTCATCATATATGCAGGAGGGGAGAAAGAGACAGTTATGCCTGCCTTAAGCCGGACCGGCGGATATATGGTTAATTTTCTCGGAGACAGCATTACCTACGGAGATAAGCTGACGAACCTAAATCAGTCTTATGCGGCGCTTCTGGCGGTTATGATGAATGCGTCCGTATATCGTAATTACGGTTTAAAGGGCTCCTGTATGGGCGGAGAGCATCCGGATCGTTTCTGGGACAGATATTCGGAAATGTCGGATGATGCGAATCTGGTTTTTGTTATGGGCGGTACGAACGATTATGAATTCAGTACTCCGCTCGGTCAGTTTGGCGATACCAGTACCAAGACCTTTTACGGAGTTGTCAATCTGCTCATGTGCAGTCTGCAGCAGAAGTATCCGGATGCGCAAATCGTGTTTCTGACGCCGCTCAGGCGTTACCGCGGCACAGCCCAAAATGCAGATGGGCATAATGTGGAGGATTATGTCAATGCCATGATGGTTATGGGAGAATTTTATGATATTCCTGTCATAGATTTGTACCATGCAAACGGTCTGAATTTCGTCGGCAGCAGGAATGATTTGGTGGACGGTTTACATCCTACGGCTGCCGGACATCGAAAAATTGCAAATTATATTTACCAGACATTGTTTACGGCACCATAAGAAAATTGTACAAAAGAGATAATAATCCTTTGATATGAAGTTGAAATCTGTGCAAAAATTTTGAAAAATAAGACTTGCATTTTGAGAGGGAATCTTGTATACTTGTCAAGTGTCAAGCGTGAAGGAAACAGCTTGTAACTTCATATTGGGCTATCGCCAAACGGTAAGGCAACGGACTCTGACTCCGTCATTTCAAGGTTCGAATCCTTGTAGCCCAGCTCAAAGGCTCTCGAATTGTCGGGAGCCTTTTGCTTATGTGAAGTAAAGTCCACGGAAAATGAGGATGAGAGAATGTATCAGTTTGAAAGCAGAGTACGTTATTCGGAAACGGACAGTCATGGGAAACTGACTCTGGAGGGGATTCTTGATTATTTTCAGGATTGCTCCACATTTCAGTCCGAAGATCTGGATTTGGGGATATCCTATTTGAAACAGAATCATTTGGTTTGGGTGCTGTCTTATTGGCAGATCGTGGTAAATCGTTATCCGGGACTTGGAGAGAAAATCATCATTGGCACGATACCTTACGATATCAAGGGCTTTCTGGGATATCGTAATTTCTTTATGAAAACGCAGTCCGATGAAGAACTTGCATGTGCAAATTCGATCTGGACTCTGCTTGATACGGATAAGGGAATGCCTCAGAAAGCGCCGGAGCCGATGATAGAAGGGTATGGATTGTCCGAACGGTATCCTATGGAATATGCACAGCGAAAAATCACACTGCCGGATCGGATGACTGTTTGCGAGAAAATCGAGATCAAAAGGCATCATTTGGACACCAATATGCATGTGAATAACGGGCAGTATGTCCGCATGGCGATGGATACGTTGGAAGAAGGAAGAACCGTCAGACAGCTTAGGGCGGAATATAAGAAATCTGCGATGCTGGGAGATGCTCTGTATCCGCATACCTATTGGGATGAGGACGGAAAGAAATATCTGGTTTCTCTGTGCAGCGCGGATGCAAAGCCTTATGCGCTTGTGGAGCTGACTTATGCAGACCCGGTGTCAAGACCGGAAAGTACTTGCGTATGAATTTGATCTATATGGAAGAAAACAGATTGAAAAATCTTTGATTTTTCAAACACGAATTTGTGCGGAATGGAGAACGAAATGGAATTAGGAGTCGTACAGACGTTAACGGTAGTCAAACAGGTTGATTTTGGGGTATATCTTGCAGATCATCAGGAGGAAAAGGACGAAAAGGTACTGCTTCCCGGAAAACAGGTGCCTGCAGGGACGAAGACAGGAGACAGCCTTCAGGTGTTTTTGTATAGGGATTCCAAAGACCGGATGATTGCTGCCACTACGGTTCCGAAGCTGGTGAGGGGAAAGGTTGCGAAGCTTCAGGTACTGGAGGTTGGAAAAATAGGAGCATTTCTGGACTGGGGACTGGAGAAGGACTTGCTTTTGCCGTTCAGAGAACAGACAAAAAAGCTTAGGGCGGGGGATGAATGCCTTGTCTCTCTATATATTGATAAGAGTAACCGCCTTTGTGCGACAATGAAGATTTATGAATATCTGGAGCAGCATAGTCCATATCAAAAGGACGATCAGGTGCAGGGAACTGTCTATCAGATCAGCGATAATTTCGGAGCTTTTGTGGCAGTGGATGACAGATACAGCGCTTTGATTCCGAAAAAAGAGTGTTACGGCGAAATCCGGGTAGGCGATTTGATTTCGGCAAGGGTTACGGCTGTAAAGGAGGATGGAAAGCTGGATCTTTCCGTTCGCGACAAGGCGTACCGGTTAATCGAAAAGGACGCCGAAAAAATACTTTCAGTCATTGACAGCTTCGGCGGGGCGCTTCCGTTTAATGATAAAGCAAATCCGGATGTTATTCGCAGGGAATTGCAAATGAGCAAAAATGAATTTAAGCGGTCCGTGGGAAAGCTGTTAAAGGACGGGAAAATAGAAATCACCGAACACGGAATACACAGGAAACATTCGTAAGTAAGATCAGAGAGGACAGCTATAGAGTGGAAATGGAAGAAAGAAACGAAGGCAGCGGAAAGAAAAGGGGCATGACGGCCGGAAAGGTCAATTGGATGTTTATTATGATCTTTCTTGTTTATGTGGCAGTGTCCGTCGCATTAAGCTATGTGCAGAGGCACGGGAGTTTAAGCATATATCCGCTGTATATTCTGAATGAACTGGTATATCTGGTTCCGGCATTTCTGTTTGTGTGCTGCAGCCGCAGCCGAACAAAGGATATGCTGGTTTTCCGTAGGGTTAAGATATCAACCCTGCTGATGACGGTGCTGTTTACCTTTTTATGTCTGCCGTTAACAACGGTTGTAAATATCTTTACCATGTTTTTTGTGGATAATACGGTAGCCGAAAGCAGCGGCGTTTTTTTACAGCTGCCGTTTTCTGCAATGTTTTTTTTGATTGCGGTATATGCACCTGTGTGTGAGGAAGTCATTTTCCGGGGAATTACCTATGAATCTTTGAAAAAGGATTTGAATGTATTTCAGGCGATGTGTCTGAGCGCGGTATTGTTTGGATTGGCCCATATGAATTTTAATCAGGCGGCATATGCTGTCTTGCTGGGCGTGATCCTGGTATTGCTCAGAGAAGCAACCGGAAGCCTGTATGCGACGATGCTGTTTCATATTGTGTTTAACGGCTATAGTGTCGTTTTAATGTATGCGCAGAAATGGAGCGGTCAGGAAGAATTGTTACTGGACGTAAGTTCGTTGCTTACTCCGGCAGGATATCGGGAGTACCTCCTGCAGTCAATCAGCATTTTTATGGTGCTGGCCGCGGTTACTACGGCGCTTGCAGGCTGCGTTCTCGCATGGATTGCAGGGAATGAGGGGCGAAGAGAACAGGTCGGGGATATCTATAGAAAACGGCATGAGGGCAGGGGAAGGATATTCCGGATCTCGCTTTTGATTGTCATCGTATTGTATGTCGGCATGATGGTGCTGGATGTATGGCAGCCGGAGTTCCTATGAACAACCCGGTGCGGCCGGGGCGAAACGCCGTCATGTGATAGCATCCATTATATTTGGTGAAAATGCATCATATCTGTTCATAAAACGTTTATATTGCGAAGCAATTATGATATAATAAGCGCAAAAGAAAAACAAGCGACGCGAAGCGGCATTTGTTTT
>CAYTIH010000077.1:0-7394 GCA_964437825.1 uncultured Clostridium sp.
CGGAGAGCAGGCAGTGCTCTGCGGCGGTGTTGTTGCTCTGATGCAGGCAGGCTTTGAGACGCTGGTTGAAGCCGGATACGATCCCAGAAACGCTTATTTTGAGTGTATCCATGAGATGAAGCTGATTGTTGATCTGATCTATCAGTCAGGCTTTAAGGGAATGAGATATTCGATTTCAAACACGGCAGAATACGGCGACTATATTACCGGCCCTAAGATTATTACCGAGGAAACCAAAAAGACCATGAAGAAGATCTTAAAGGATATTCAGGATGGTACTTTTGCAAAGGATTTCTTGCTGGATATGTCTTCTGCGGGCGGACAGGCGCACTTTAAGGCAATGAGAAAGCTGGCTTCCGAACATCCTTCGGAATTGATTGGTGAAGAAGTAAGAAAACTGTATAGCTGGAATGGCGAGGATAAACTGATCAATAATTAACGTATGAAAGAGACGCTCCCCTTTCAAATGGAATCGGGAGCGTTCTTTTTACGCGGGCAGCGAGCCAAACGAATACATAGGGGGTATAGGGGAGATAGCAAAGAATTTTCGGGAGGATCATTACTATGGAACAAAGAAAAGTCAAAACGAGGAGCTTAAGTCTTAAAATCGGTTTTACTGTGGGAGCGATTGCCAGCATTGTGCTGATTGCGTCCCTGTTATTTTCGTTTATCACATCCTATCGTGCAACAGAAGAAAATTCGAATTTGCTTATTGAGTCCAAGTCGGATGCATTGACTATAAAAGTAAGTAACTGGATTGATATGAATCTTCAGTTAATTGATAATAATGCCAAGACGTTGGATATGCTTTCCAATTTGGAGCAAAAGGATTTTGCGGTTAGTATGCAGAATGCATATGATAACATACCGAATGGAATTTATCTGGCATATCCGAGCAAAGTTTTGGTTTATCCGGCTTGTCAGGAAAGTCTTCCGGAGGATTTTGATCCGACCACCAGAGCCTGGTATAAGTCGGCAATAGCAAATGACGGAGTTCAGTTTACCGATACCTATGTCGATACGGTAACCGGAGAAATGTGTATTACACTTTCCGAGTCCTATCAGTATGGAACAGCCGTTGTGGGAGGAGATCTGTTTTTGACGGAGCTTTCCGAGATGGTTTATGATCTGGATATCACGGAAGGAAGCTATGCTTATGTCTTAAACCGGACAGGGTTTATTATTGCCGCTAAGGACAGTGCAATGCTGAATACTTCTTTTGAGAATTGTTCCAAGGAGGCTTATAATGATCTTTCAAATGGGAATATCAATGGGATCTATACCGTAGACGGACTCAGATGTAACGTTTACACTATGACTGTGGATACGACCGGATGGACCATTGTGGTTATGGTTCCCAATAAGGAGCTTATGAGTTCGATTTATGAACTGGCTGTATATTATGTAATTCTGGTTGTAGTGAGCATTTTACTGATCCTGATTGTGATTATTTTATATATGAAAAAGTCGTTAAAGCCTGTTTTGAAGGTAAACAGCTTTATGGCGAATGTGGCGGACGGTGTTTTGTCCGAACAGATTGAGAGTAAGGATAAAACCGAACTGGGGCAGATGACCAAGAGTGTTAATAATTCTGTCAGCAATATTCGGGATATGGTAGGTCAGATTATCGATATTTCGAACACTTTAGAAAACTCTGCAAATGAGAATAAAAATGCGGCAGAGGCTTTGAAGAAAAATGCGGAGGAAAATGATCATTCGGTAAACCAGATTTCCGAAAGTGTAAATCAGATTGCGGAAACCATTGAATACACAGCGTCAAAGACTACGGAATTGAGTGTTCTGGTGAACGATATGGCTACGGAAAGCGATCAAATTCACGAAATCGTTGCCGAAACACAGTCCAATGCCGGAAAAGGTATGGAGGATATCGGAAGGGTTTCCAATGAGATGGATCTGGTGAAACATTCAATCGGAGAGCTTTCCAATACCGTGGATGAAGCGACAGCTTTGGCGGGACAGATTACGGAAATTGTGTCCATGATTCAGAGTATATCAAGTCAGACCAATTTACTGGCATTAAACGCATCCATAGAAGCGGCAAGAGCAGGAGAAGCCGGCCGCGGATTTGCGGTTGTGGCAGATGAAATTAAGAATCTGGCTGAGAATTCGTCCAATAGTGCGGACAGCATCGGACAGTTAATTATCAAGATTCAGTCTATTATGCAGGAAACAGCAAAACAGACAAGTCATAACGTGAATATGATTGAGACCAGTGTCGGCTTCGTAAATAATACGATGGAGGGATTCCAGAGTATCTATCAGTCTGTAGACGAAACGGATCAGGTGATTTCGAAACTGCTTAACCAGATTAAGGATATCAATGATATTGTGCAGAATCTGGCTGCGACCAGTGAAGAACAGTCTGCAACCGCGTCCACGATTGCGGATTCCGTTTCGGTACTGACCCAGTCCTTTGGACAGACGAAAGAATATGCTGCTCAGACGGATATCAATGCGGAGAAATTAAACTCTGCAGTGAATGATCTGAACCGGAGTACAAGGAAATTCAAGATATAATGAGTGCAAGCGAGAAGAATGTGCTTGCACATTCGGCGAGTGAACAGACCCGAAGCGGCCATACGGCTATCATAATTTTGGAGGCATATTATGGGAATGACAATGACTCAAAAAATACTGGCGGTCCATGCAGGACTTACATCCGTGCAGGCAGGTCAGTTAATTGAGGCGGATCTTGATCTGGTGCTTGGAAATGATATTACAAGCCCGGTAGCGATCCATGAAATGGAAAAAATGAACGTGGACGGTGTATTTGATAAGGATAAAATTGCACTGGTACCGGATCATTTTGTTCCGAATAAGGATATTAAATCTGCCGAACACTGTAAATGTGTAAGAGAATTTGCACATCGTAATAAAATTACCAATTATTTTGAAGTCGGACAGATGGGAATTGAGCATGCGCTTTTGCCCGAGAAAGGCTTGACTGTTGCGGGGGATGTTATTATCGGAGCGGATTCTCATACCTGTACCTACGGTGCGCTCGGTGCGTTTTCCACCGGTGTGGGAAGCACGGATATGGCGGCGGGAATGGCAACCGGAAAGGCATGGTTTAAAGTACCCAGCGCAATTCGTTTCGTTTTGACGGGGAAACCCGCAAAATGGATCAGCGGTAAGGATATTATCCTGCATATTATCGGTATGATCGGTGTGGACGGCGCATTATATAAGTCCCTGGAGTTTACCGGGGACGGTATTTCTTACCTTACGATGGATGACCGCTTTACCATTGCCAATATGGCAATTGAAGCAGGCGGCAAGAACGGAATCTTCCCTGTGGATGCTTTGACGATTGCCTATATGAAGGAGCATTCCGTAAAGGAATATACGGTTTATGAACCGGATGAAGATGCGGAATATGATGAGACGATTACCATTGATCTAAGTACGTTAAAGCCAACGGTTGCGTTTCCGCATCTTCCTGAGAATACGAAAAAAATTGATGAAATAAAGGAAGATATCAGGATCGACCAGGTTGTGATCGGGTCCTGTACGAACGGAAGACTTGATGATCTGAGAATTGCCGCATCAATCTTAAAAGGGAGAAAAGTGGCGGATGGAATGAGATGTATCGTAATTCCGGCTACGCAGAAGATCTATCTGGATGCTATGGAGGAAGGACTGCTCAAAATCTTTATTGAAGCAGGCGCAATAGTCAGTACGCCGACCTGCGGCCCGTGTCTTGGCGGATATATGGGAATCCTTGCGGAGGGTGAGCGCTGCGTATCCACGACTAACCGAAATTTCGTCGGCAGAATGGGACACGTAAACTCTGAGATTTATCTTGCTTCTCCGGCTGTCGCAGCAGCAAGTGCAGTTACAGGGAAAATTTCATGCCCCTGTGAGCTGGATGCGTGAAATACCGTTATACGGCCGGCTGTGTAAGGCAGTCCCCAAACAGCTTGTTTTTCAATCGGCTATTTGTGCAGGAGCGTCACAAATAGCCCTGATGGCAGGCGGAAAACCGCTTTCGCGGATTTTCCGCCGCCTCGTTGCTGACGCTCCGGAATGGAGATTATCATGAAATCAGCAAAAGGTATGGTACATAAATTTGGCGACAATGTGGATACCGATGTCATTATTCCTGCAAGATATCTGAATTCCTCCGATCCTGCAGAGCTTGCGCAGCACTGCATGGAGGATATTGATGCGGAATTTGTAAACAAGGTAAAGACAGGTGATATCATTGTTGCAACAAAGAATTTCGGATGCGGTTCCTCCAGAGAACATGCGCCGATCGCCATTAAAGCAGCCGGTGTCAGCTGCGTGATTGCAGAAACCTTTGCACGTATTTTTTATCGTAATGCGATTAATATCGGTCTGCCGATTGTAGAGTGCAAAGAGGCTTCCATGGAAATCGCACAGGGTGACGAGGTGGAAGTGAATTTTGATACCGGAGTTATTACGGATCTGACGACCGGTAAGATCTATCAGGGCCAGGCTTTCCCGGAATTTATGCAGAAAATCATTGATGCGCAGGGGCTTGTCAATTATATCAACCAAAAATAAGCCTGTAACCATGCGACAGGTTTACGCCGTGTCAAGTGGTTGAAATGAACGGATCAGAATGCATAAGGCAGGTTTCGGGATGAACTTATGCATTCTTTTTTTACGCGGGCAACGAGCCAAACGAACATGAAAAAGAGATAGCAGCCAAGTGAGCTTCTTACTTACGCTTAGAGTGACCAGATGAAAAAGAAGGTTGAACAAAACCGGAAAAACATAGCTGTATTTGCAGGAATTGCAATCCTGATTTTGCTTACCTTCCTGATTCGCAGCTTCCTGTTTCAAGGAGAAGCGGATTATGTGGAGGTTTCCGTAAACGATGAGGTTTTCGGAATTTACAGCCTGAATCAGGATCAGGACATCCGGGTGGAATTACCTGGGGGCGGCTATAATATTGTAAAAATCCAAAGCGGGAAGGTTTGCGTGGATGAGGCAAACTGTCCGGGCCGCGACTGTGTGCGTCAGGGATGGATTTTGAGGAGCGGCGAATCCATTATCTGTCTGCCGCATCGTCTGGTCATTCAAATCAAGGGAGAACAGGAGCCGGAATATGATGCAGTTTCACAGTAAGACCGAAAAAATTGCATATGACGGCTTTATGATTGCCTTTGCGATGATAGTATCCTATGCGGAAACTTTGATTCCGGTTTATTTGGGAGCACCGGGAATTAAGCCCGGATTTGCGAATTTTTTCGTTGTTTATCTGCTTAGCAGGCGCCGGTATGGGGAGGCTGTGCTGATCAACGGATGCCGGATATTGCTGACAGGCTTGTTATTCGGAAATTTGTTTTCTGTTATTTACAGTCTTTCGGGCGCGGTATTCAGCTTTTTTATTATGCTTGGTCTGTTTAAGATCAAATGGATGAGCACGGTCAACATCAGTATCATGGGCGGGATTGCCCACAATCTGGGACAATTTTTTCTTGCGGGAATTTTATTATCGGGAACTGATTTAACCTATTATCTTCCGGTATTATTGCTGGCAGGTTTTTTGACCGGAACAGTCAATGGAGTGCTGGTAAAAGAAATAACTCCATATATCAATCATATCATCAAGGAATAGACAGGTGAATATATGTATGCGTATTTAAAGGGAACCATGGTAGAAATGGCAGACGATAATCTGGTCATCGAGGTAAACGGAATCGGCTATAATGTCAAAATGCCTTCCATAAACGCCGGGCTTTTGCCGCCGCGGGGAAGTGAACTTAAGGTATATACCTATACCAGTGTCAGAGAAGATGCAATCTGGCTGTATGGTTTTTTGACAAAGGATGAGCTGAAGCTTTTTAAACAGCTGATTACGGTAAACGGAATCGGTCCTAAGGGGGCGCAGTCGGTTTTGTCTGCGATGCCTGCGGATGAACTGCGTTTTGCCATTTATTCGGGTGATATCAAGAAAATCGCCAAAGCGCCCGGGATCGGAGCCAAAACCGCACAGAGAATCGTCTTGGACTTAAAAGAAAAAATATCCATTGAGGATTCGCTTTTCCAAACTGAGAGATCGGGCGAGGAGCAAGCCTCCTGTGAAGCTTTTTATGATAACCGGAAGGAGGCAATAGAAGCGCTGACTGCGCTTGGATATTCCAGATCGGAGGCCGTTAGGGTGATATCCGCGATTTCTGTCAAAGAGGACATGGATGTGGAGCAGATATTAAAGCTTGCGCTTAAGCAGTTGGCCTTTATATAATAGATGCATATGATAAGCGATTGTGAGCCCGAAGGCAGGTGCAGCCGTATGATGGGAGCTGTCTTAAGGGGATCCATATCAGTCGGTATAATGGGAAAGGAACGGATATTTGCAGATGGCAAATAGAATCATAGAGACAAGCCTTCAGGAAGAGGATATCAAGCTTGAGGGAAGCCTGCGGCCGCAGACGCTGAATGATTATATCGGTCAGTCCAAGGCAAAGGAAAATCTGAAAATTTATATAGAAGCCGCCAAAAAAAGAAATGACGCACTGGACCATGTCCTGTTTTACGGACCTCCCGGACTGGGCAAGACAACGCTTGCCGGAATCATTGCAAATGAAATGGGAGTTCATATGAAGGTAACCAGCGGGCCTGCCATAGAAAAACCCGGCGAAATGGCGGCGATCCTCAATAATCTGGAGGAAGGGGATCTGCTGTTTGTGGATGAGATTCATCGGCTGAACAGACAGGTGGAAGAGGTACTCTATCCTGCCATGGAGGATTTTGTGATCGATATCATGATCGGCAAGGGGGCAAGCGCCAGATCCATACGTCTGGAGCTTCCGAAATTTACACTGGTAGGAGCGACAACCAGAGCAGGGCTGCTTTCTGCGCCGCTTAGGGACCGTTTTGGAGTAATACACAGACTGGAATTTTACAATGTTGAAGAACTGAAGGTGATTATTGAGCATTCGGCTAAAATCCTGAATGTAGAAATCGATGAAGAAGGCGCCTTGGAGCTGGCAAGAAGGAGCCGCGGTACGCCCCGTCTTGCAAACCGCATTCTGAAAAGGGTCAGAGATTTTGCACAGGTGCGTTTTAACGGTGTCATCACGGGAGAGGTTGCAAATACGGCACTGGATCTGCTGGATGTTGATAAGATGGGATTGGATCATGTTGACCGGAATATCTTATATACGATGATCGAGAAGTTTGACGGAGGACCGGTAGGGCTTGATACGCTGGCTGCAGCAATCGGTGAGGATTCCGGTACGATTGAAGATGTTTATGAGCCGTATTTAATCCAAAACGGTTTCCTGAACAGAACGCCCAGAGGCAGAGTTGTAACAGAATACGCATATCATCATTTAGGACTTGAAAATCTATAATCCTGTCTTTGACAGTGTTTTGACGTAAAAAGTCCCGGAGACCGCACT
>CAYTIH010000078.1:0-6746 GCA_964437825.1 uncultured Clostridium sp.
CGCTATTTATCAGCCGGCTTAAATGTATTTATTTGAAACATTGTCATCATATCATGAATCTGCGATTCATGATCCAATTCGTCGCTCGCCGAATGTGCAAGCACATTCTTCTCGCCTGCACTCATCATATCATATATTTTTTTGAATTGTAAAGATAAAAGCGTATCAGGTTCAGCCAGGTTCATGAACGGAAGTTTATGAACCCTAAAATTTTATTTTATATCTATAAATAACTCCCTTGCAAATTCTTGTGGTGGATTATACAACATGATACAATGTCGTCATGGAGGGCATACAATGGAACAGTTATCACTTTTTGATAATCAAATAAAATATACGCCCCTTGCCTCCAGGCTTCGGCCGACGACGCTGGAAGAGTATATGGGGCAGACCCATTTGCTGGGCCCGGGCAAAATGCTCCGCCAAATTATAGAAAGGGATCAGATTTCCTCCATGATCTTTTGGGGACCGCCCGGTGTGGGTAAAACAACGCTTGCCCGGATTCTGGCAGGAAAAACGAAGGCGGATTTTGTGGATTTCAGTGCCGTAACAAGCGGTATTAAGGAAATCAAAGAGGTGATGGCGAGAGCAGAACAAAGCAGACAGATGGGAATTCGTACCGTATTATTTGTGGATGAAATTCATCGTTTTAATAAGGCGCAGCAGGATGCCTTTTTGCCGTTTGTGGAAAAAGGCAGCATCATTTTGATCGGTGCAACTACGGAGAACCCCTCGTTTGAGATCAATGCCGCGCTCTTGTCCAGGTGCCGCGTGTTTGTACTAAAAGAACTACAGGAAGAAGAACTTGTGGAGCTGCTTTGTCGTGCACTTCAAAATCCGCTCGGTTATGGAAATGAAAAAGTGGATATTACAAAAGAGCAGCTTTCAGCAATTGCGCGTTTTGCAAACGGTGATGCCAGAACTGCATTAAATACTCTTGAGATGGCAGTTCTGAACGGAGAAATGAGCGCCGAAAAAATCACGGTTACAAATGAAGGGCTTTCTCAGTGTATTACAAAGAAATCGTTATTATATGACAAAAACGGAGAGGAACATTATAACCTGATTTCCGCACTTCATAAATCCATGCGAAACAGTGATCCGGATGCGGCGGTTTATTGGCTTTGCCGGATGCTGGAGGGAGGAGAAGACCCGCTCTATATCGCAAGGCGTCTGGTACGTTTTGCCAGTGAGGATGTGGGTATGGCGGATTCTCAAGCGCTGCCGGTAGCGGTAGCCGCATATCAGGCATGTCATTTTAACGGTATGCCGGAGTGTGATGTAAATCTGACTCATGCAGTGGTTTATCTGTCCTTGGCGCCGAAATCCAATGCACTGTATGTGGCATGCGAGCAGGCCAAAAAAGATATCCGGGAGCTGCCGGCACAGCCGGTTCCGCTGCAGATTCGAAATGCACCGACACAGCTGATGAAAAATCTGGATTATGGCAAGGGTTATCAGTATGCACATGATACTGAGGAAAAAATAACAAAAATGAAGTGCCTGCCTGATGCGCTGGCAGACCGGGAATACTATGTGCCGACGCAGGAAGGTCGTGAAAAAGAGGTAAGGGAACGGCTTACCGAAATTAAGAAGTGGAAAAGCGGAAAAAAATAAAATAAGCGTTTAGGACGATCTCAAGTCCTTACAAACCGGAAGTTATCGTCCTATTACTGTTTTTACAAGTTGCCAACCTATACTTCCTTCCCGCAATAAGGATAATGCATTTTCATAGTTTACCCATTCTACAGAATCAACCTCACACGACAACTTAAAATCTTGTTTATGTACTGTCGCTTGATACCCTAACATTAGCATTTCCTTCTTTTCATAAGGATAACTACTTATAAACTCCAGCTTTTCTACATCTTGACCGATTTCCTCTTTAACCTCACGAATCACTGTTTCTTCAGCTGATTCACCTATTTTCATAATACCCGCTACACAAACATATTTTGTTGCTGAAACATAATTTTGACGAAGCAAGGCTACTTCAATTTTTATATCAATTTTACCGACAAGTTGTAAATTTTTCTACCTTCATTTTTTGCGGTGCTTCTTTTTGTTTAAGTATTTGATTTTTTTATAAATTGTATAGCAGGATATGACATCTGTCTTTGTTAAAGTTTCGTTACTGTATGCAGCCCGCTGCAGAGCGGTAAAGTATAATTCCAGTTCTTCCTCAGGTATCAAAGGAAGCCCATTGATCAGGGTTTCGCGGTATGATCTGTCATCAAGATTACGTTTGATCAGGATACCTTTTCGGCGCAGCAGGCGGTTCGTATAGGAAGCAATTTCCTGTATTGCCCTGCGGTAATTTTTTTGCTGAAATGCCTTTGTGCGCCTTTTATCCAATTTAACAAAACAGAATCGGAACAGGATTGCTATAATCATGACGCTGCAGATAATCGATAGCAGCGTTAGCAGCCCGTTGTTTGCGTTATTTTCCTGCACGGAAGGGAGCTGATATTCGCCGTCTTCATTTTCCGTGCTGCTGCCATAATTTGGCGTATTCTCATCATTATTTTGTGTTTCTTGATTATGATTGAGCGTGTCTTTTTCACTATTTTGAGTGTTTTCTTCGTGTTTCTGCGGATTCTCCTCGTCCTGCTGCACTTCCTGATCGTCAACCTCTGTCTCCTGGTTAGGAAGATCGTTTTCGGATTCGGTTCCGGAATCCGCCTGGATGTCTTCCGTTTCATTTTCAATCAGGGTTTCATGATCATAGCCTGGGTCTGTATTGCTTTCCGTTTGCGGTATATTTTCAAATAAATCAAAATCTTGAGTACTGTCACTGAAAAACGGATAGGAGCTGCTTTCTGTCATTTCGATCGGAACCCAGCCAATATGTTCTATAAAGATTTCGGCCCAGGAATGCGCCGCGCTGTCCTTTACGGCAGCGGTATATCCACCGTCCGATGACAGAACAAAGTCATTTGGATTTACGATGTATCCTGTAACATAGCGCGCAGGGATTCCCATTTCCCGTAAAAGGAGTACGCCTGCGCTGGCATAATGCTGGCAAAAGCCTTCTCCGGAGTCGAACAGAAAGTATTCCACAACATCTGTTCCGAACGGTACCCTGTTCAATGCAAGACTGTAGGTAGTACGCTCTGAAAGCGTCTTAGAAACAAGATAAACAGCATACAGCTCTTTCGATCCGGCAATTCCGTAGTTAGACCAGGTATTTTCATATTCTGTTTCTAACTTCTCGGACAGTTCTTCTCCCAGTTGTTTGATTCGTGACAGGCCGTCCGGTACATTCAAATAAAGAGGGAGATAGGATTCGTAAAAATTTTCAATCGCCGTTGTTTTTGCATAGGAGGTGCTTTCCTGTATATGATATAATTGATATGTCGGTGCAATACCGTTTACAAGAAGGCTGTCCTGCTCGTTTCGATAAAGCATTGCATCCGCTTTGACTGGCAAAGAAAGTTCTATTTGCTCCGTAGTATACACACTATTTAAGTCTGTCAGGTATGGCAGATATGCATAATTGTCATTCAGATCCAAATAGCTGATCGAATATTGAGTTTGTCTGTAAAACGGAGAGGTTGACTGCGTTTCATAAAAAAGATTCAGGATATATGTTCCGGCATTTTTCTGATTTCTGTTTGTTAAATCAGAAATAGCATTATCAAATTTGATTTGACTTCGATTACTCCAATTTCCGTTGCGATAAGTATCTCCCACGTATCCGCGCAGATATAGACTATCCTGAGGAAGTCGATCGGTAGATATAGAAATGACATCTTTTTCCTCATATTGCGGAGCGGTATTGGAAATACGGCTCCAGCCTTCATTGGAAAAGCCGATTGTGATATAATCAAAAAACTGCTGCTCCAGTGCATATTGATAGGTAAGACATGTATCCTGCAATGCCGTAAGAGTTTCGGCATTATTCCTGAATTTTGTATTTGTCATTGTGAAAAAAAAGCTAAGCGCTATGACAGACGATAAAAGAACTGCCGCTTTTGCGTAAACGCCCGATGCCCTATCCGGATTTTCGATATGTTTACCTTTTCCATAGGGCATCAATGAAAACAAGCCGACGGCAGTCACTGCAACCGGTATTTCGCCCGGTGCCATGCCGAGCAGAAGTTCTCCGCAGAACAGAAGCAGCGCAGGAAGAGAAAGCAGAAGGTTGTTCTTAAAATATAGCAGCGCCGTTACAAACCACCATAAAAACAGCAGTGACAAAAAGCACACGGCGGTCAGATTGCTTTGGGACTTATCAATATCTGTGAATCCGGGAAAATCGGTGCCATAATAATCGTTGATCCATAAAAACAATTCGTTCCCGCAGAGCTTCAATCCTGAAATAATAGATTTCCTGAAGATCAGAAAGCCTAACAGATATCCTCCGATTGCCCAGAGAGGCGCGGTTTTTTTGGTAGCCGGAAGCAAATACAGGAAAAATAAAATTGCTTCCACGATACCAATGCAAAAGAGAAGTGTGCGTCTTAAGCCGTCCACTGTAAAAACACTGTTATATACCAATATGCATCCATAGGTCAAAATAAACAGCAGGACATAAGAAACCAAGACATCCAAAAACGCGATAAGCTTTGAAGGTCTTTTTTTTCCTGTCTCTTTCCAAAATATTTTTGATTTTCCTGCGCACTGAATCGCTTTTTTCTTAAACAATGAATTCTACCTCACTAAGTTCCTGTTTCAATTTTGCGGAGGTAAATGTATTCCGATATATATCTCCTACGGAAACCGTAAGATCCGTTTGAATGGCAATTCCCGTCACAAACGGCTCTCCCTTGAACTTCTTTTTATATCCTTCTTGAATATCGGGTATTTCCTTTTCCGGTTTTTCCTCATAGAGCATCATCAGGAATAAATAGAAGCTTTCCTCATCATCCACACGTACCCGAATCACGTCCCCTTCACATCCGCTGTACCATGTCACGTAATGCGCACATTTCTGGTCGATCAGTGCAAACGATATTGTAGATACAAGTGACAAAAAAGCGTTGTTTGCTTTTCTTTTTCCGGAAAGATCAAGAAACAA
Organism: uncultured Clostridium sp.; assembly: GCA_964437825.1. Classification (GTDB taxonomy): domain Bacteria; phylum Bacillota; class Clostridia; order Lachnospirales; family Lachnospiraceae; genus JBJFCE01. The sequence goes on from CAYTIH010000078.1 coordinate 5,021, forward strand.
TACCACCGAGCAGCCGAGCGGCCGGCGGTTTTCACGAACCATAAGCTCATCTGATTTTGCCGTCATTTTCCAATGGATGTTCTGTATTTTATCCCCATCCCGAAACGGTCTGATCTGTAGAATTTCGGAGGCGTTTGTGCCTCCGGCAATATTATCATATACATCGGCCTCCCCTAAAAAATGTCGTGAAGCCTCTGCTACAGTAACCGCAGTATCATACAATTCCGGCATAATATAAAGCTCCGTCCGCTGTTTCCGATACCGCTTGGACAGATAAAAAAAACCCGTCAGATCATAAAACCGTATTTTGTGCAGCCGGATTTTATATTTTCCGCAAGAATTTGCCCGAATTGCAGTAGATATGTCAGAGGTCCGCCTGAAATCGGCAATTCCGCTTAGTTTGATTTTTCCGCGCTCTCCGGTCAGAATATTCTCATATCGAAGAAATATCATGAGCTTTGGCGCCGGAAAAAAAGATTTGTTTTTTATTTTGATTTCCATATCCACCGGTTTTCCCTGCTCCGATACGGAAATCGGTATCGAAACGGAAGGCTGTATGGAAAGGAGTAAAACCAGCTGATAGATATAAGAAATACACATTATGATAATGCCGGTGAACGCAAAAAATACCAACGCCGTACTGGCATATATAATCGATGTATAGAACACTGCTGCAATCAATGCCAGAGAAAGGATCAGATTAATCATGATATTCCGCCTTTTTCTTATAAGAGATAGGTTTCGTAACACTTTTCAGGATATTGTCCAGTATTGCTTCCTCTGTTACATGCGCGATTCGTGCCTTGGTATTCAGAAGAATTCTGTGCTTGGAAACGTCCTGAAAAATGTGTTCCACATCTTCCGGAATCACATATTTGCGCTTTTCCAAAAATGCAGTTGCTTTTGACATTCTTGCAAGTGCAATCATACCCCGGGGGCTGATTCCGAGCTCAATATAATTGTTGGTTCTGGTAGCGTCAACAAGCTTGACCATATACTTATAGATGTTATCATGTATAAAGATTCCGTCTACGATTGTTTTGAGTTCTTCCAGCTCCTGTGCATTGATTACCTGCTTGATCAGGCTGTAATCATTACCGAGGTTTTTGCCTTTTGCAATTTCAATCTCGCTTTGAGGATCGGGATAGCCCATACTCATACAGATCATGAAACGATCAAGCTGGGATTCCGGAAGCATCTGCGTTCCGGCACTTCCTTTGGGGTTTTGTGTTGCAATTACTATGAACGGTGTCGGTACGGGATGACTTACACCGTCTACGGTAACCATTCCTTCCTCCATGACCTCAAGCAATGCAGATTGTGTCTTCGGAGATGTCCGGTTGATCTCATCTGCCAGAAAGAGATTGCACATAATCGTTCCGGGATGATAGGAAAAAGTACCGCTTTCCTTGTGATATGCGGAAAAGCCTAAAATATCCGCAGGCATGACGTCCGGTGTAAATTGGACTCTATGATTGTCCAGCTTCATTGCTTTGGAAAAGGCAAGTGCCAGTGTTGTTTTTCCAACCCCCGGGACATCTTCGATTAAGATATGTCCACCCGCAAGTATGGCACCGAATGCTTTTCTGACACATTCGCTCTTTCCTTTTACGACCTGTTCAACTTCATCTATTACTTCATCCGCGATGACAGCGGCGTTAGCTTCTGAAATTTGCATTTTAATCCCCATTCCGGAGCGTCAGCAACGGGGCGGCGGGAAATCCGC
>CAYTIH010000079.1:0-6448 GCA_964437825.1 uncultured Clostridium sp.
GTTGCGAAGTAACGTTTTACATCTCTGTCATGAAGTGCCATTTCAGCTCTTTCATAGCAGTATTTATCATGCATATAGTGGATAATGTTCAGAGTATTTACATATACATCTGCCTGCCACTCAATCATGTCGATGAATTTGCTCATAACATCATCATAGTCAAGAACGTCGCCGCTGACAGGACGGTATTTAGGTCCAACCTGTTTCTTGGTAACTTCATCAATACCGCCGTTTAAAGCGTACAGTAAACATTTTGCAAGGTTTGCACGGGCGCCGAAGAACTGCATTTCCTTACCGATAACCATGGAGGATACACAGCAAGCGATACCGTAATCATCACCGTGTACGACTCTCATCAGATCATCGTTCTCATACTGGATGGAAGAGGTCTTGATGGAAATCTTTGCACAGTATTTCTTCCAATTCTCAGGAAGTCTGGTGGACCACAGAACCGTTAAGTTCGGTTCGGGAGCTGCACCAAGGTTCTCGAGAGTATGAAGATAACGGAAGCTCATCTTGGTTACCATATGACGTCCGTCAATACCAACACCGCCGAGGGACTCGGTTACCCATACAGGGTCGCCGGCGAAGATCTGATTGTATTCCGGTGTACGTGCGAATTTTACGCAGCGCAGCTTCATGATAAAGTGATCAACGAATTCCTGAATCTGCTCTTCGGTAAAGGTTCCGTTTGCAAGATCTCTCTGAGCGTAGCAGTCAAGGAAGGTGGAGGTACGTCCAAGGCTCATTGCGGCACCGTTCTGTTCCTTTACGGAGCAAAGGTATCCGAAGTAGGTAGCCTGAATTGCTTCCTGTACGTTAGTAGCCGGTTTGGAAATATCGCAGCCATAAGAAGCAGCCATTTCCTTCATCATCTTTAATGCAACGATCTGCTCGGAGATCTCTTCACGAAGACGGATCACGTCGTCTGTCATAACGCGTCCTGTGGAATCCTTCTGATCCTGTTTGTCCTCAATCAGTCTGTCGATACCGTACAGAGCAACACGTCTGTAGTCACCGATGATACGTCCGCGTCCGTAAGCGTCAGGAAGACCTGTGATAATATGGGAAGAACGGCAGGCTCTCATTTCAGGATTGTATGCGTCAAAGCAGCCTGCATTATGTGTTTTTCTATGAACGGAGAAAAACTCGGAGATTTCGGGATCTACTTCATATCCGTTATCTGCGCAGGCTTTCTCTGCCATACGAATACCGCCGTAAGGCTGCAAAGATCTCTTGAAAGGTTTGTCTGTCTGGAAACCAACGATGGTTTCTTTGCTCTTATCAAGATATCCGGGACCGTGGGATGTAATGGTGGAAACTACCTTCGTATCCATATCAAGGACGCCGCCGGCTTCACGCTCCTTATCCTGTAAGTCACGAACCATTGCCCATAAGTCTTTTGTGTTCTGTGTAGGTCCTGCAAGGAAGGACTCGTCTCCGTCATACGGAGTATAGTTCTTCTGGATGAAATCACGGACATTGACTTCATTTTCCCATTTGCCGCCTACAAAATCTTTCCATTCTGGTCTCATTTTGAAATAGCCTCCTGTAAAATAAATTTTATACGGTAAAAAACCGTTAGTAACGCATAAAAACTATGCTTCAAACACATCCTAATTATAGGTTAATTTTTGCATATACGTCAATAGAAGCGGTGTACTTTTTCGAGTACATTTTTAAATTTTATCAGAAAAAAATGTTAAAAACGGCATTTCTATGTTATCATAAAAACGTCTTCCGGAATAAAGCGCTTTTCGGAATTGCAGGAAAGCTTTTTTCCGGAATGGAAAGAACATTATAAGGAGGTTTTATCATATGGCAGAATTTACGAAGGACATGACAATCGGTGAAATGCTGAGGACGAATCCTGCTGTAGCGCCGGTATTAATGGAAGCCGGAATGCATTGCCTCGGATGTCCGTCCGCACAGGCGGAATCCTTAGAGGAAGCTGCTATGGTACACGGTATCGATATTGATGAGCTGATGGCTAAATTAGCAGAACTGTAAAGACATAAAGGGAAGTCAAAAAACGGTATCGCGTGTCCGGCGATACCGTTTTGTCTTTATAAATTTATGATATTTACGGCCGTTTACGCCATTTGCGCAAGCGATTCTACGGCGTGATCCTGTATGATCAGTTCATAATGCTCCTCCAGAAATGAAAGTACCGGCTGGCTCAGCCGCTGACCCTTTCCATATTCGGAAATGGTATTGCAGATTCTGTTGAATTCGGTAGGCTCCACATCGCCCTTTCCGACGATCAGGACATACTGTCCGTTATCCGGATCTTTATACAAAGAGGTTGCAGCCTGAATGCCGGAGGAAAGAATTGCAGATACCCGGATTAGGTTTGTCAGTGTTTTGAAGGTGTATAAGATCGAAACACTGCTGCCGGAAATATCCGTCTGCGCACTGATCTGTGTGCCGTTGTCGGCTTTCTCGGGCATACCGGCCTTCTTCATACGTCTGAACAGATTCATAACATCCCCCGCACTGTCCGGCAGAAGGGAGGTGCGTTCGTTTTCCGGATCCGAATCCTCCTCGTCATATTCGTCATCATGAATGGAAGGCGCAAAATTGGAAAAACGGGTATCTAATTCCTCGGGGTCCTCCACCTTTGTGATCACTAGCACAAGACATCCGGAATTCAACGGGATCGCTTCTATCATCAGCGGGATGTCTTCAGCCTCGAAACCGAACTGAATGTTGGCCTGCTGCATCATATCCCGAAACAGTTTTTTGGTTTTGTCTGAACCGTAGACAAGCTCGCTGATTTTGATCTGCCTGTCGGCAAGGTCGTCGCTTGTCAAAGTACAGCGTATCTGGTAATCATTCACTTTTTCGATTTTCATAATATCACATCCTATCTATCCATCGAAAAACCATGCTGCTTACTTTGGAAAAACCTGTATATGAAGGGCTTTTACCAAGTAAAAGTATCTTATACTTATTAATTTATTAAGTCAATAGTATGGCGTGACAGTTTATAATTTTTTTATTTGGGATGAAAAAAAATAATGATAAAAAATAATATTTTTCTTGCAAATTCTGCTTGAAACCAATATAATAAACTACAGGAGATGTGCCTGATATTCCGTATCGGGAAGGAGGCACCCTGAAAATACAGTTCAAAGCATAATTCAGAAGAATCTTTTAATTCTATAATGATAGAATCTGTCTTCTGTCCATACTTCCTAATAGTAGTATGGAATTGTCTTATAGGCTTATGTGCCTGTTCATGAAATAATTTTTTCCAAATGAAAAAAGTTCAATTTCACCTTATAATTCAAATTTGTCAATTTTTGTTACAAGGATACTGTCAGCGCATCTCTCAGGTTATAGCCATATGCCGCCTTATTATTTTTGCCGGGATATTTCCGAAAATATATCACGGAACCTTTTGGAAAACAGGAAATATCCTCAAAAGAGGAGGTATTGATTGCAATATGCCAGATGAAAAAATGGAAATCTATTCCAAATTATCTTATTTTGCCCAGAAAGGAATTATGCTATATGTGGATGACCGGGAAGCGACACCGGAGGAAGCGATGAAGTGCTATGAGCTTCATGAGGATCATGTGTATATGCCCGATTACGTTTTCGATGAGCAGGGAGTGCTGCAGGAACTCAGATATGATAAGGTAGCAAAACGCCCGTAAGCCGGCGTAAAAGCCTCCTGATGAAACGGTATTTTGAATGTGAGCCGAGTAAAAACGGAAAGGAGAAACATATGATTAACCGTACATATATTAACGACAGAACGTTCAAAATATAAAATGGTCAAAAAATAAAAAGTCTATAAATGTCAAAAATGGTAATGACGGTTTGGCTATAGTCTGATATAATAAGGACGCTTGGAGGTAGTTCGGATGAAAAAGAAATTAATTCCGGTATGCATTGCAATCGTCCTTATTTGTTTGGTGGTAATCATTGCAATCGTACCTAAAATTTTGAATAGATATTCCTATTCTAAGGAACGTATGGATTTAACGGAATATTTCGGCGTATCGGGGGAGACTGCGGCCATTTATCTGCAGGATGAAAAGCTTTCGGATACGGCGCTTGTCAGGGACGGCATTGTTTATTTTACACAGGATACGGTGGAGCAGTATATGGAGGACCGTTTTTATTTTAATCAGAATGAAATGGTTATAAAATATACGCTGCCGGATGCCGTTCATACGGTTTATCTGAGTGGGAATGCCGATGCCTATACGGTCAGCACACCCGATGGCACAGCGCAGGAAAATGTGGTTGAGTTTGGGTATCCGATTGCACTTTATGAGGGCGAAACGCTGTATCTGGCAGCGGACTTTGTGGATGATTACTGCCGTATGAGCTATGTTCTTTATGCGGAGCCGTACCGGGTGCAGGTCTTTACGGAGGATGACCAGGTGACCACGGCTGTCGTCAAAAAGAATATGGCGGTTCGTAAGCTTGGAGGAATCAAGAGCCCGATTTTGGAGGATTTGGAAAAAGGTGACAGTGTTGTCATTTTGAATCAAATGGAAACCTGGACCGAGGTAAAAACCGAGGATTGTGTGATCGGTTATGTGGAGACCAAATATCTGGATGGTATTCAGGAGCAGCTCAGAGTCGGAACCACGCAGTATGCCGATCCGGTTTATCCCCAGATTACAAAGGATTATAAAATTGCAATGGCATGGCATCAGGTAATGAGTCCGGATGCGAACAGTACGTTGGAAGCAATGACGGCAAATGCGGATTGTCTCAATACCATATCCCCGACCTGGTTTTATTTACAGGGCGATGAAGGAGATTTTGTCAATATCGCAAGTGCGGACTATGTGGCGCGGGCGCATAATCTGGGAATGGAGGTCTGGGTACTTGTAGAGGATATTACCTATGATGTTGATTTGTATGCGGTGCTGTCCGATACACAGACGAGACTGAAGCTGGAAAACAATCTGGTCAGTGAGGTTCTTAACGTGGGCGCGGATGGTATTAATATTGACTTTGAGCATGTCTCATCGGAGTGCGGACCTCATTTTGCACAGTTTCTTAGAGAGCTTTCGATTCTGACCCATAAATATAACATTGTATTGTCCGTGGACAATTACGTTCCGGAAGGCGGATCGCTCCAGTATAACCGTGCTGAGCAGGGACTGGTTGTGGATTATGTGGTGATTATGGGATATGATGAACACTGGTCGGGCTGCCAGACGGCCGGCTCCGTCGCCTCCATCGGTTATGTGGAGCGCGGAATCAGAGATACCATTAACTGCGGAGTGCCGGCGACGAAGATTATCAACGCGGTTCCGTTTTATACCAGAATATGGAAAACGGACGGTACACAAGTAACCAGCAGTGCGGTGGGCATGCAGGCGGCGCAGGATTGGCTGAGCCAGTACGGAATCTCTACGGAGTGGGATGAGGATACCTGCCAGAATTACGGCGAGCTTTTGAGCGGAACGGCCCTTTATCAGGTATGGCTTGAGGATTCACAGTCCCTTCAGGTTAAATTTAACATTATGAATAATTATGAAATTGCGGGAACTTCTATTTGGAAGCTGGGATATGAGACTCCGGATATCTGGGGCCTTGTTGCAGCTTATGTAAATTCCTGAATCATTCCTATGCCGCGGGAAAGAAACAGGGAAGCAGAAGGAATGAAACAACAGAAATCGCGCAGATCAAGGGGAAGGCATTTGCAGCTTGCAGATGCTTTCTTTTTTATATTATAGGAAACACCTTGCTGCGTTAAAGTACGCTGATTTCCTATGATATCAAAACGCTCCGCGCGGATCGCACTGCGGCGTCCGGTTGAAAATTGATAGGAAAATGCCGGGGAGTAAAGTCATATTCTTTAATAAGAATCGGAAAAAGAGCTTTTGTATATGAAAATAAGCATGAAAAAAAACAAAAAGCTGCAAAATAAGGAAGCGGAGGTTATTTTAATCGGCTTCGGACTTCTGTTATTGTGTGCACTGCTGTACCAAAGCCCATGGAAAGGGTTGAAAGAAGATTCACAAGGAAACGGCAAAGAAGCGGAGTTAGACGAGGAAAATATCGGAAACGAAACGGCAGATCAAGGAAATGAGACTGTGCTGACTGCTTCGAAAGGAAGTCAAAATGACAATCCTGTCGTTGTGATTGATGCAGGACACGGCGGAAGGGACGGCGGTAAGCTGTCCGTGGACGGCGTCACTTATGAGAAGGACATTAATCTGCAGATTGCCTATAAGCTGAAAGCATATCTTGAGGCGGAAAATATTACGGTAATCATGACCAGAGAGGGAGATGACGGATTATATACGGAAAATGATAATAATAAAAAGGCAGCGGATTTGAAGCGCCGAATAGAGATTATAGATAAGGCGGTTCCGGATCTGGTTATCAGCGTGCATCAGAACAGTTATCATGAATCAAGTGTGAAAGGAGCGCAAACTTTTTATTATACGGACAGCGAGAACGGTCAAAGGCT
>CAYTIH010000080.1:0-6025 GCA_964437825.1 uncultured Clostridium sp.
GGTCTGTATTGTACCCCGTGTGAATCCTTCTGGACCGAATCTCAGCTTGTGGACGGCAAATGTCCGGACTGCGGACGTGAGGTAAAGCCTGCAAAAGAAGAAGCATATTTCTTTAAAATGAGCAAAGATGCGGATCGTCTGATTGAGCATATTGAGAGTCATCCGGAATTTATACAGCCGGTGTCCCGCAAAAATGAGATGATGAATAATTTCTTAAAGCCCGGACTTCAGGATCTGTGTGTTTCCAGAACCTCTTTTACATGGGGAATTCCGGTTGATTTTGATGACAAACATGTCGTTTATGTGTGGCTGGATGCTTTGACCAACTATATTACCGGTATCGGGTATGATGCGGACGGAAACAGCACGGAGCAGTATCAAAAGTTCTGGCCGGCGGACCTGCATTTAATCGGAAAGGATATTATTCGTTTCCATACGATATATTGGCCGATCTTTCTGATGGCACTCGGCGAGCCGCTGCCCAAGCAGGTATTCGGGCATCCGTGGCTGCTGCAGGGTGACGGCAAGATGAGTAAATCCAAAGGAAATGTGATTTATGCGGAAGATCTGATTCGGTTTTTCGGGGTGGATGCGGTTCGTTATTTCGTGCTGCATGAGATGCCGTTTGAAAACGACGGAATGATTACATGGGATTTGATGGTAGAAAGATTGAATTCGGATCTTGCCAATACGCTTGGAAATCTGGTAAACCGTACGATTTCCATGAGTAATAAGTATTTTGGAGGCGTTGTAACAAATGCGGGTATCCCGGTGGCGGACGGCGAACAGGATGTGGATGCGGAGCTTAAGGCTGTTGCAACGGATACGTATAACAGGGTCTGTAAGCGGATGGATGATCTGCGTGTGGCAGATGCGATTTCCGAAATCTTTGTTTTATTCAAACGCTGCAACAAATATATCGATGAGACAATGCCGTGGATGCTTGCTAAGGATGAGAGCAAAAAAGAACGCTTAGAGACGGTTCTTTACAATCTGGTGGAGGGAATCTGTATCGGCGCTTCTTTGCTGGAGCCGTTTATGCCGGAAACTGCGGTCAAAATTGCGCAGCAGTTAAATACGCAGGTGCGCGGCTTTGATACGCTTACGCAGTTTGGACTGTATCCGTCCGGAAATAAGGTAACGCAAACGCCCGAAATTCTCTTTGCGCGTCGGGATTTGAAGGAAGTAATGGAAAAAGTGGATGCTATGTTTGAAGCAAGAAAGGCACAGTCCGCGGCAGGAGCGGAAAATCCTGATCAGTCCGGCAGCGCTGAAGGAAACGAGGACGATGCGGTAATTGATATCGAAGCAAAACCGGAAATTACCTATGATGATTTTGCAAAGCTGCAGTTCCGGGTCGGCGAAATTATTGATTGTAAGGAAGTGCCAAAGAGCAAAAAGCTTCTTTGTTCACAGGTGAAAATCGGAAGTCAGGTAAAGCAGATTGTATCCGGAATCAAACAGCATTACACCGCGCAGGAGATGGTGGGCAAAAAGGTTATGGTACTGGTAAACTTAAAGCCGGCGACACTTGCCGGTGTGGTGTCCGAAGGTATGCTGTTATGCGCAGAGGATGCGGACGGAAATCTGGCGCTTGTGTCACCGGAGAAACCTATGCCGGCCGGAGCTGAAATTTGCTGAGTCTGATCTTATTGGGAAAGGTATGGTTTGGGTATGGCGGAAAAACAGGATATTTTTTATGATTCCAGAGACGGGAAGACAAAGATTCACGGGGTAATCTGGAAACCGGACTGCATGCTTGCAAAGCAGCCCGGGAAACCCAGGTGTGTGCTGCAAATCGTGCACGGCATGGAGGAATATGCAGCGCGTTATGACGAGTTTGCCGGATTTTTGAATCAATATGACATATGTGTCATCGGGAATGATCATCTCGGACACGGACAGTCCGTGTCCGAGGAGGTTCCCCTCGGTTATTTCGGAAAGGATGATATTGCGACTGTGGTTGTCCGGGATGTGCACCGCCTGAAAAAAATGGTGCAGGCCGAAATCCCCGATGTTCCGTTTATCATTATGGGACACAGTATGGGTTCCTTTATTACGAGAAATTATATCTGCCGTTACGGGAGCGGGATTGCGGGAGCGGTCATTATGGGAACCGGATATCAGCCTCCGGCGCTTTTGGGATGCGGAAAGCTTGTGACAAATGTGATTGCGCTGTTTCATGGTTGGAAGTATAAGAGTAAATTCGTGCAGAATCTGGCATTCGGTTCTTATCAGAAACGGATTGAACACCCGCAAACCACTACGGACTGGTTGTCGCTAAACGCCGAAAATGTAAAGCGTTACAATGAAGATCCCCTGTGCGGATTCGGATTTACAATTAACGGTTTTCATACTCTTTTTGAATTCATAGGAAGAGCACAATCCGCATCATGGAGGAATCAGATTCCGAAAAGTCTGCCGATGTTCTTTGCGGCAGGCGAACAGGATCCGGTTGGAAACTATGGCGAGGGTGTGAAGAAAGCATTTTCGTTATACCAAAAGGCAGGTATGGGGAATTTAACCATCAAGTTGTATGAAAAGGACAGGCATGAACTTTTGAATGAGGATGACCGGATGGAAATTGCACAGGATATCTATGAGTGGATGGACGGGATTTTGAAAGCATGAGGACCGGGTTTAAAAGGAAAGGCAGCGACGACTGCAGCCGAAATCGGGTTGTATTCATGCTGGCTTTCTTGTTTTTATTGTTTTTTTCTGTTTTTATGAGTTGTCCTGTGCAGGCCGGCGCAGGGGAGCTGTCTGCGGATGAGGAAAATTCGGACAATGAGAAAAGAGAGGGCGTATCGCAGCTCCTTGACTGGCTGGAGGAGCAGATGTCGCAGGGAGCATTAACGTGCGAGGAGGATATAAGGGCGGCGATTGCGCTTGGGGAGGAAAAATTCGGAATTACGATTCCCGAAGGAATGAAGAATACGCTGGTAGACCTTATGGCGAAAATGCAGAATCTGGGGCTGGATCCGGAATATTTGCCGGGACAGGTGCAGGAACTATATCAGGAGTTCGGCGATGAGATAGAACAGCTTACGGATCAATCGTTTTTGCAGATAATATTTTCGGCTGTCAAAAAGTTTTTCAAAGCGATATGGAATTTTCTTGCGGACTTTTTTGCGGGGTTATTTGAATAACGGAATCAGGGATGAATGAAAGCCCCGAATCTGCGTATACTAGGTAACAGGCATTATTGCACAAATGTAGAAACAACACAGTCGCGCTTGTGCGCTGCTTCAGGCGTAACGAAAAGTTCATAAATGAAAAGGAGATCCCCTATGAAGATTGCATTTTACAGTACGAAGCCGTATGACAGAATCTGGTTTGAACCGATGGGAAAGGATTACGGTTTTGATATCCATTTTATAGAATTGCCCTGTAATGAAGACACAGTTATACTGGCAAAGGGTTATGATGCTATCTGTATTTTTGTAAATGATCATGTCAATGCAAAAATGATTGATGAGCTGTATGAAATGAAGGTAAAAGCAATTCTGCTGCGTAGCGCGGGATATAATCATGTGGATGTCGCAGCCGCCGCGGACAAGCTTATACTGCTGCGCGTGCCGAGTTATTCTCCGGAAGCCGTTGCCGAGTTTGCCATGGCAATGATTTTGACTGTCAATCGTTTTACTCATAAAGCATACGGAAGAACACGTGATTTTAATATGAATATCAATGGGTTTATGGGGCATGACTTATATCACAAAATTGCCGGAGTCATAGGAACCGGAAAGATCGGTCAGGCAATGATTCGTATTTTTAACGGCTTTTCCATGCATGTTATGGCGTATGACCCTTACCCGAATCCGAAGCTGGATGTGGAGTATGCATCTTTGGAAGAGGTATTAAAAAATGCGGATTTCATATCGCTGCATTGCCCGCTTACTCATGAAACACATCATATCATCAATGCGGACAGTATCGCGATGATGAAAGACGGCGTTTATCTGGTCAATACCTCCAGAGGCGCCTTAATTGATACAGAGGCGGTGATTGACGGACTGATTTCCCGTAAGATCGGCGGACTTGGACTGGATGTGTATGAAGAAGAGGAGGGCGTTTTCTATGAGGACCGTTCCAATGAAATTATGACGGACGAAAATCTGGCAAGACTTACGACCTTTCCGAACGTGCTGATAACATCCCATATGGGATTTTTTACCAGAGAAGCGATGCAATCGATTGCGCAGGTGACCCTGGAAAATGCATATGCATTGGAAAACGGACTGCCGTTAGTAAACCGGATTTAACCGGCCGGAAGAATTTGGATCAGACGGAAAACTTCTTGCGATACACTGCCGGGATGTATATACTGTATAACGAAAGAAAAACTGAGGGATAACAATGGGAACAAAGGATGAATATATATACAGGACAGCCTATCATGACGAATGGCAGGAGGCTATGGGGCTTGCCTGGAGGGTTTTTTTAAAGTTTAACGCGGCGGATTATTCCGCGTTAGGAGTCAAAAGCTTTAACAATTTTATTACGGACAGCACACTATACCGAATGTTTACACTGGGCAGCTATCAAATGTTCGGCGCATATGAAAAGAGTAAGATGATCGGGATGATCACGCTCAGGAATACGGAGCATATATCCTTATTGTTTGTGGATGAGCATCATCAGAGAAAAGGCGTTGGAACAAAGCTGGTGGATCAGGTCCGAAATTATATTTTGACTGAAGTGGGCGGCAATAGGGTTACAGTGAATGCGTCCCCTATGGCGGTCGGCTTTTATCATAAAATAGGCTTTACGGATCTTGGGCCCGAGCAGATCGCAGACGGGATTCGCTTTACGCCGATGCAGTTCTTTTTATAGACGGGAGCTATTATGAAAAATTATTTTAAAATGGAAGGGAAAATTGTCAACGGCCTGACAAAGCTTGCAAACTTACTGTGGCTGAATATTCTGACAGTGGTCTGCTGCGTTCCCGTGATTACTGCGGGAGCCTCCTTAACGGCAATGTATAGCATAACACTGGCCATGGTAAGGGATGAGGAGGGCTACATAACCAGGAGCTTTTTCAAAGCGTTTAAAAATAATTTCCTGCAGGCAACTGCAATGTGGCTGATCATTCTGGCGGGCGTAATCATTCTTGGGCTGGATGTTTTCATTATCGGAAACTATGCGCCGCAGTTTATGAATTATCTGCTGATTCCCATGTGCTTCATGTCGATCGTATTGATTGCGTTATATCTATACATATTTCCGTTACAGGCGTATTTTAGCAATAGCGTAAAAGGAACTTTAGCGAATGCCCTTAAGCTTGCTTTGGCACATCTGCCGTATACGGTTGTTTTTTTACTGCTTCAGATTATGCCGTGGATTGTAATCATCTATGTTTCCAATCAGGGACTAATGTTTGCGATGGGCTGGGGCACGGCAGGGATCGCCTATTTGTGCTCCTATGCTTATCGCGGGATCTTCGGTAAGTATGAAAAACCGATAGAAGATGGACAAAATGCACAATGAAATATATTTTTCTTGGACAAATTGACTAAGCAAAGAAAAAAACATGGGTTTTATGAGCACATTTTACAAACTGACGAAAAATCTTTGTGAAATAGTGGCATAGCCAAAACAGGTTCCTTTCGTTATACTAAAATTAACTTTTTTGGTTGATCGTTCAATCACCTAATATTATAAAAATCAAATGGAGGCAGGAATATGGCAAGTTTATCATTGAAGAACATCTGTAAGGTATATCCTAACGGTTTTGAAGCAGTAAAGAACTTCAACCTTGAGATTGCTGATCAGGAGTTCATTATCTTCGTAGGTCCTTCCGGATGCGGTAAGTCTACTACACTTCGTATGATCGCAGGCCTGGAGGATATTTCTTCCGGAGAATTAAGAATCGGAGACAGAGTTGTTAATGACGTAGAACCCAAGGATAGAGATATCGCGATGGTATTCCAGAACTACGCTCTGTATCCTCATATGTCCGTATACGATAACATGGCTTTCGGTCTGAAATTAAGAAAAGTGCCTAAGGATGAAATTGATAAGA
>CAYTIH010000081.1:0-5834 GCA_964437825.1 uncultured Clostridium sp.
GCCCGAACCTCCAGAAAAAATCATCTGATCTTATGCGAGGGATATATGGATGTGATTGCCATGCATCAGGCCGGCTTTCCGGAAGCGGTTGCCTCTCTTGGGACGGCATTTACCTCAGGACAGGCCAGTCTGCTGAAACGTTATACCTCGGAAATCCTGCTTACCTACGACAGTGATGAAGCGGGAACGAAGGCCGCGCTGCGCGCCATCCCGATTTTAAAAGAGGCCGGGCTTACCGGAAGGGTGATACATCTGGAACCGTACAAGGATCCTGATGAATTTATCAAGAATCTGGGAGCGGAGGAATTTCAGAAACGGATTGATGAAGCGGAAAACTGCTTTTTTTTCGAAATTCGGGTATTACAACAACGGTTTGATATGAATGATCCTGCATCGCAGACGCAGTTCCACCGCGAAATTGCCAAAAAGCTCTGTGAATTTCCCCAGGAGCTGGAAAGAGAAAATTATTTGACAGCCGTAGCAAGGCAGTTTATGATTAATCCCGACCAGCTTAGGAAACTTGTGCTGAGCTATGCGGCAAAGCTGGGCGGTGTTCCGGAGAACGTCAAGCCCAAGCCTACGGTGAATCAGAAAAAGAATCCGGAGGATGCCGGGAAAACGGATCAAAGGTTGCTGCTCACATGGATTGTGGACGAGCCCTCCATCTATCGGAAAATAGAAAAATACATAAATATTTCCGATTTTACGGATGAATTATATCAGAAAACGGCGCAGAGGCTGTTTGAAGATTTGAAAAAAGGGCAGTGGAATCCGGCGGCGATTATCAGCATGTTTGAGGACGAAGAACAGCAGCGGGAGGTTGCTTCCATCTTTAATACCAAGCTCTCCGAGGTCAATACGAAGCAGGAAAAAGAACGGGCGATACAGGATATTCTATATAAGGTGAAGCAAAACAGCTACAATTATTACAATGAGCGGCTCGGCAGCGATATTAGTGCCATTACGAAGGCACTCGAGGGCAAGCGGTCGCTTGAAGAACTGCGAAAAGTGCATATTTCCCTTGATTAGGGATCAAAATAACAACGAAAGTATATTGAAAGGTTGGTCAGTTTACATGGATAAAGCTTTACAGGCAAAGCTTGAAGAGAAAATGAAGAATCTCTTAAGCCTTGCGAAGAAAAAGAAAAATGTCTTGGATTATCAGGAAATCGTTGATTTCTTTACGGACATGGCATTGGAAGAGGAACAGTACGATAAGATCATAGAGACTCTCGAGCAGAGCGGGATCGATGTTCTGCGTATTACAGAGGAAGAAGATGATATTGACGAAGAAGAAATCAATTTGATCGAAGAAGATGAAGAAGAAGATCTGGAAAATATCGATTTATCCGTTCCCGACGGCGTCAGCATTGAAGACCCGGTCAGAATGTACCTAAAGGAGATCGGCAAGGTGCCGCTTCTAAGCGCAGAGGAGGAAATTGAGCTGGCGCAGAAAATGGAAGAAGGCATAAAGGCAGCGGATACTCTGGCGAAGTTAACGGCAATGCTTTCCGAGACGGAAGACGGGGAGGGAAAGGCTGAGATTCAGAAGCAGATAGATGAGCAGCAGGAGCTTGTGGAAGCAGGCGAGGAAGCCAAAAAGAAGCTGGCAGAAGCAAATCTTCGTCTGGTGGTAAGCATTGCAAAACGTTATGTAGGGCGTGGTATGCTGTTTCTGGATTTGATTCAGGAGGGCAATCTGGGGCTGATCAAAGCTGTGGAAAAATTTGATTACAGCAAGGGATATAAGTTTTCGACCTATGCAACATGGTGGATTCGTCAGGCGATTACCAGAGCCATTGCGGATCAGGCGAGAACGATTCGTATTCCTGTCCATATGGTGGAAACCATCAATAAACTGATTCGTGTCAGCAGGCAGCTGCTGCAGGAACTCGGGCGTGAACCAACCCCTGAGGAAATTGCGGCGGAGATGAAGATGCCTGAGGAACGCGTGCGCGAGATTTTGAAGATTTCCCAGGAACCGGTTTCGCTTGAAACTCCGATCGGAGAGGAAGAGGACTCCCATCTCGGAGACTTTATTCAGGACGATAACGTGCCCGTACCTGCGGATGCCGCGGCCTTTTCTCTGTTAAAGGAGCAACTGACCGAGGTACTTGGAACCCTGACAGAGAGGGAACAGAAGGTATTAAGGCTTCGCTTTGGATTGGAGGATGGCAGAGCCAGAACACTGGAGGAAGTCGGTAAGGAATTCAACGTTACCAGAGAGCGTATCAGACAGATTGAGGCCAAGGCACTGCGTAAGCTGCGTCATCCGAGCAGAAGCAGAAAATTAAAGGATTATCTGGACTAGAGCAAATGACAATGGAAAAAAGCGGGTTAACAGGTCAGCTTTCAAAGCGTCTGAAACAGGTCATGGAACTGGTATCCCCTGTGGATACGGTTGCCGATGTGGGCTGCGACCACGGCTATGTAGCGATCAGTCTGGTGCGGCAGCAAAAGGCCGGCAGGGTAATCGCCATGGACATAAATAAGGGGCCTCTTGCCGGAGCGGCGGAACATATCAGGCAGTATGGCGTGGACAATTTGATTGAACTCAGATTGTCCGACGGCGTGGAAGCGTTAAATCCGGGTGAAGCCGATGCCATGATACTGGCCGGTATGGGCGGAAAGCTTGTTGCCGGGATATTGGAGCGCGGCTATGAAACGGTCAGTCAAATGAAGGAACTGATCCTGCAGCCACAGTCCGATTTATCCTATGTGAGAGTATGGCTGCGGGAACATGGCTTTGCGATTGACGCGGAAGCTATGGTATTTGAGGATGGAAAATACTATCCGATGATGCGCGTGATTCCGGTGCATAATACGCAGGACGGCTTATGCGCAGATGCCAAGAAAGCAGCCGGTGAAAAGATCAAAGAGCGGGTGGAGGACCGTTACGGTCCGAAGCTTTTGGGACAGGCAGATCCTGTCCTTTTGCAGTTTTTACAAAAAGAAAAGGATACCTATGAGGAAATCCTTCATACACTTAGTATGAGCAAAGAACGGACACAGGCTTCTTTGGACAGGGAAAAGCAGATTGCGGAGCTTCTTGAGGATGTCCGGTGGGCGCAGGCTCATTATTATTCCGTCCGGGAGATGTCTGGCCGGGCGTAGTGTCAGAAATACGAGGTATCGGAAACGCTGTAAAGCGGAGCATAGAAGGAGGGTCCGGATGAGATGCAGTGAAATCATAGAGAAGCTGGAGGAACTGTCCCCGGCTTCGTATGCGGAGGCATGGGACAATGTCGGACTGTTGGCAGGCAGAAGGGATAAGGATATTCAAAGGGTAATGATCAGCCTGGATGCTACCTCCGATGTCGTGGAGCAGGCAGTGTTAGCAAAGACCGATTTGCTGTTAACACATCATCCGTTGTTATTTGCGCCGCAGAAAAGAATCTGTCAGGACGATTTTATCGGCAAAAGGCTGATTCGTTTGATTCAGAGCGACATTAATTATTATGCCATGCATACGAACTTTGACGTCATGGGAATGGCGGATGCGGCTGCGGATGAGCTTGCCCTGAAAAACAGAGAGGTGCTTGAAGTTACCTGTGAGGATGAAATTTCAAGGGAAGGAATCGGACGATATGGCAGACTGCCCCATATCATGTCCCTAGAGGAATGCGCACAGTATGTAAAGCAGATTTTTCATTTGCAGCAGGTAGCCGTATATGGGGATGTAACACAGAATGTGGAGTACATGGCTGTGCTTCCCGGATCAGGAAAGGATGAGATTTCCTGTGCATTAAAAGCGTCTGCGGATGTATATCTGACAGGCGATATCACTCATCATGCGGGCATTGACGCCATGGAGCAGGGACTTTGTGTGATTGATGCGGGGCATTTTGGGCTGGAACAGATTTTTATGCCCTATATGAGGGATTTTTTTCAAAGAGAATTTCCTTCGCTGGAGGTACGGATTGCAAAGCAGGGGCCTCCGTTTACCGTGATTTAATAAAAGCTGATATAGGAGGAGAATCATAAAATGGAACGGATGGTAAATGTGGAAATAGCGGGAATAACGAGAAGCTTTCCGGAGGGAACTACATACGAGACGGTTGTTTCAGAGTTTCAGACGGAATATGAAGACCTGATCGTACTGGTGAAGGTAAACGGCAAGATTCAGGAGCTGATGAAAAAGCTGTCCGGAGATTGCAGAATTGAATTTGTCACACTGAGCGATTCGATCGGTCATAAAGCCTATGTCAGATCGGCGATTTTTTTGTTTATCAAGGCGGCAACGGACGTCATCGGAACGGAGCATTTGGAAAATATTAAAGTGGAATTTGCTATTGGAAAGGGATACTATTGCAGCGGGCAGGGGGATTTTACCGTGGATGAGGAATTGATTTCAAGGATTCAGAAGCGGATGGAAGAATTGGTGGCCCGGAATATTCCGATTGAAAAAAAGGCGTATACAACAGGTAAGGCAAGGAAGCTGTTTCACGATAACGGAATGATGGATAAGGAAAAGCTGTTCTGGTATCGCAGAAGCTCCTATGTCAACGTTTATCATTTGGACGGATACAAGGATTACTATTATGGATATATGCTGCCGAGTACCGGATATATCAAATATTTTCAGCTGTTACAGTTTGAGAAAGGATTTATTTTGAATTTGCCGGACACCTCGCAGCCTACGACCATTTCGCCGTTTGAACCGAAGCAGAAATTATTTGAAACCTTAATACAGGCGAATGAATGGAATCATCTGTTTGGAATTGATACGGTGGGAGACCTGAACGATCAGATCTGTCATGGAAATATCAGCGACCTGATTTTGGTGCAGGAGGCACAGCAGGAAAGAAAAATCGGAGAGATTGCGCGGGAGATTGCGAATCGCGGCAATGTAAAATTTGTCATGATTGCAGGCCCCTCATCTTCCGGTAAAACGACATTTTCCCATCGCTTGTCCATTCAGCTGCGCACGCTCGGGCTGAATCCTCATCCGATTGCAGTGGATGATTATTTTTTAAACAGAACTCTGACGCCGAGGGATGAAAACGGCGATTACAATTTTGAATGTCTGGAAGCAATTGATGTAAAGAAATTTAATGAGGATATGGTGGATCTGCTGGCAGGAAAGACCGTGGAAATGCCCAGATACAATTTTATAACAGGGGTCAGGGAATATAAGGGGGATTATAAGACACTGGGGAAAGATGATATCTTGGTCATTGAAGGGATTCATTGTCTCAATGACAAATTGTCCCATTCCTTACCGCAGGAGAGTAAATACAAAATCTATATCAGCGCGCTGACGGCGCTGAATATAGATGAGCATAACCGGATTCCGACTACGGACGGAAGACTGCTGCGTCGTATGGTCAGGGATGCAAGGACGAGGGGAGCCTCTGCAAAGCGTACCATTCAGATGTGGCCCTCTGTCAGAAAGGGTGAGGAAGAGAACATCTTTCCGTATCAGGAAAGTGCGGATACCATGTTTAACTCGGCGCTGATCTATGAGCTGGCTGTATTAAAGCAGTTTGCGGAGCCGCTGTTATTCAGCATTCAGCCGGATGAACCGGAATATTATGAGGCAAAGCGCCTCTTGAAATTTCTGGAATATTTTCTGGGAATTACAAGCGAAAAGCTTCCTAACAATTCCATTGTCAGAGAATTTGTGGGCGGCAGCTGCTTTCCGGTATAGAGCAGCCTTAACCGCATGAGATATCTTCTGAAATCCTCTGAGTTTTTAGAAAATTTATTTGACGTATTTGGAGAGGGTATGATATGGTTACGATGTGGTAAGCAGGACAAATGATCGCGGCTGCATTCGTGCAGGTGAGGAAAGTCCGGGCTTCACAGGGCAGGATGCCGGATAACGTCCGGTG
>CAYTIH010000082.1:0-5476 GCA_964437825.1 uncultured Clostridium sp.
CCAGTGCGGTCTCCGGGACTTTTTACGTCAAAACACTGTCAAAGACAGGATTGTACCACATTTTCCGGGAATTTCCCAACAGTATTTGAGCAAAGGCTTCATTGACCTTCATTGAAATATTTGGTTGCATACAAAAATAATAGTGTGGTATTATTAACATGTATTGTATCTCATATGAGAATAATAACAGGAGGAAAACGTACCATGAAAAATGAAAAAACTTATGAACTGGTGCTGACGGCACTGTTCACAGCCATTATTGTCATAATGGCATTTACACCGCTGGGGTATATTCCGCTAGTTGTAATCAATGCAACGGTCATTCATATCCCTGTTATCCTTGGAGCACTATTTTTAGGACCGAAAAAAGGTGCATTTTTAGGATTCGTATTTGGTCTGACAAGCTTTTTGAACAACACATTTAAGGCAGCTACTGCATCGGCTTTTGTATTTTCGCCTGTTTTGGCGGCGGATGTGATTGGTATTTCGGGTGTATTTAAAAGCATTTACATCTGCTTCGTACCAAGAATTTTAGTCGGAATTATTCCTTATTTTGTATACATTCTGATTCGTAATTTACTGAAAAAAGAACAGAAAGTATGGCGTGTTGTGATTAATGCCGTGATATCGGTTATTCTATTTATATCCATAAGAGCGTTTATCAGTAATTTAATAAAGAGCAGCATGGCCGGAGTCATTGGTACCGTGGTCGGTCTTGTTGTGGGAGTCTTGCTGTTTGTTCTGCTGACAGCGGTTTTACAAAAGAAAGCTTCTGCGAGCGTTGCCCTTGCTTATGCGGGTCTGACAGGAGCTTTTACCAATACGCTGTTTGTAATGAGCGGCATTTATATTTTATATAAGGATGCTTATGCCGAGGCGCTTGGCATCGCGGGAGATGCGGTTATTGATGTGATCATGAGCGTGGTCAGCTTTAACGGTATTGTCGAAGCCGCGGTTGCGGCCATACTGGTGGCAGGCGTCGGTCTTGCGCTGTTACAGATCAAGCCAATCAAAGGCATCAAAAAAGTAATCAGAGGTTAAGATAAGGGTAAAGGTAAAGGGAGAGAGCAATGATTTTAGCAGTAGATATCGGAAATACAAATATAGTCATCGGCTGTGTTGAGCAGGAGAAGATCTATTTTGTAGAGAGAGTGTCCACTAATATTTCAAAAACAGAGCTGGAATATGTTGTAGAATTTAAGACGCTTCTGGATTTATACCGGATTCAGATCAAGGATATTACGGGATGCATCATAGCTTCTGTTGTGCCTCCCCTTAATAATATCGTAAAATCCGCGCTGGAGAAGCTTTTGCATAGTTCTCCGCTGCTGGTGGGACCCGGAGTCAAAACAGGACTTAATATTTTGATGGATAATCCGGGGCAAGTGGGCTCGGATTTGATTGTGAATGCTGTTGCCGCACTGAAATATTACGGCGCCCCCATCATCATCATCGATATGGGAACGGCTACGACCATCAGTGTAGTGGATGATAAGAAAAATTATGTCGGCGGTATGATTATGCCCGGCGTGAGGGTATCTCTGGAATCTCTGGTAAACCGTACTTCCCAACTGCCCAAAATCAGTGTGGAAGCGCCCAAAAAGATCATCGGAAAAAATACCATAGACTGTATGAAAAGCGGCATCGTTATGGGGCAGGCGGCATGCATGGACGGTATGATTGAACGGATCTTTGATGAACTGGGATATCAGGCGCAGATAGTGGCAACCGGCGGGCTTGCAGGCTGTATTATACCCTATTGTAAGAAAAAAATTATTTGTGATAACGAACTGACCCTAAAGGGGCTGGATATTATTTATCGCAAAAATACGGAGCCGACAGCCTGACGGTGCGGGCGGAAAGGACAGCAGGATGTTAAAGGGAAAGCATATTGTACTGGGCGTGACAGGCAGTATCGCGGCATATAAGATCGCTTCACTGGCCAGTATGTTAGTTAAGCAAAAAGCGGATGTTACCGTCATTATGACGCAGAATGCAACGAACTTCATCAATCCTATTACATTTGAAACTCTGACGGGAAATAAATGTCTGGTGGATACCTTTGACCGGAATTTTCAGTACAGTGTGGAGCACGTATCGCTGGCGAAGCAGACGGATGTACTGATGATTGCGCCGGCGTCTGCAGATGTGATTGCCAAAGCCGCACACGGTATTGCGGACGATATGCTGACCACAACGATGCTTGCCTGCGAGTGCTCGAAGATCGTCGCACCTGCCATGAATACGCGGATGTATCATAATCCCATTGTGCAGGACAACATAAAAATCCTGCAGAAATACGGTATGGAGGTCATTACTCCGGCAACCGGATATCTGGCGTGCGGTGACACGGGAGAAGGCAAAATGCCGGAGCCGGAGTTGCTATTAAGCTATATTGTCAAGGCGCTGCATTCCAAGGATATGAAGGGAATCAAGGTTTTGGTGACGGCAGGTCCGACCAGGGAGAGAATTGATCCGGTGCGTTATATCAGCAACCATTCTACCGGAAAAATGGGTTATGCCATTGCCTCGGCAGCTATGATGCGTGGGGCTGAAGTCACGTTGGTTACCGGAAAAACAAGTCTTGCTCCGCCTATGGGAGTGCACACGGTAGAAATTGTTTCTGCCGCGGATATGGCGGAGGCTGTGAAGGCATGCGCTAAAGAGCAGGACATCATCATCAAGGCTGCTGCGGTAGCGGACTATCGTCCGAAATATATCTCCGGAGAGAAAATGAAGAAAAAAGACGGAGACATGAGTATTGAACTGGAGCGCACCGAGGATATTCTGGGATTCCTGGGAGAACATAAAAAAGAAGGACAATTTCTGTGCGGATTTTCGATGGAAACGGAAAACATGATAGAAAATTCATGCAGAAAATTGAAAAAAAAGAATTTGGACCTTATCGTTGCAAATAATCTGAAGCAGACAGGTGCCGGATTTGGCACTGATACGAATATCGTGACTTTACTGTCCAAAGAAGATACAATACAGCTTCCGATTATGAGCAAGGAGGAGGTAGCAGATCGGCTGCTGAGCTATATTATGGAACATATGTAATTCCAAAGATACATGTAATTCCAAACGCGGATTGAAGGATTGCGCAGGAAAGACGGATATACTATTATGAATGCAGGACAATGGAGCCCAACGGGCAACATTGTCCTTTTTTCTTTATAAAAGAGCTGTCTTCGCAGCTGAGAGTGACGGCGGTTTCAGACGATGGTTTAATCGAGGGCGTATATATGCCGGGAAAGAAGTTTGTTTGGACTGTGCAGTGGCATCCGGAATTTTCTTATCAAACGGATAAAAACAGCCGGAAAATATTCGGCGCCTTTGTAAATGCAGCAAAGAAGCGAGCGATCACGCAGAAAAGCGGCTATGGCGAATGCTGCTTCAAACGATTCAGAACGTTATGTTCAATATAATTCACATGAAAATGCAAATCTGCCGCAGTGTGAATAGAAGGATTATATTCATGGATGGCCAGCTGCGTGGAAACCGGCAGAGAAAGGAAATACTGTCTGGTACTGCTGCTGTGAAAGAGCAAATCCTCTAAATCACTATAGTTCATGGCAATCCTCCTGTCCGAGAGTAGTGTAATTCGATGTGAGCATATCTGAGAGCATATCAGAGACAATGCTTCCGTTTCGCATCTGATAATAGCATGGAACAAATTATTAAAAACATGCACCCATGGAAGGAAAAGTATATTCGCAGGGAAAGGGAGCAGAGATCAAAAAAAACTTCTAAGAAAAAACTTCTAAGAAAAAACTTCTAACATCAATTCCTATTGTAGCTTTGTGAAAGATAGTATAAAGTAGAAATAGATCAGTAAAAAATCATACGGCTTTGACAAAAAAAGAAAAGGAGATTTTGGATGAAGTATAGAATCGGAATTGATCTGGGTGGAACCAATATCAAGGCGGGAATTGTGAATGAGAATCAGGAGATTGTCAGAGAAAGCAGCGTTCCCACACTGGTGGAGCGGGGAGCAGTTCCCATTATGGATGACATGGCAGCGCTTGTGCAAAGTCTGATGGCAGAGGAAGGTCTGTCAGATACGGATGTGCTTGGTGTTGGAATCGGAAGTCCGGGAATGATTGATGCGGATACGGGGGAAGTGGTTTATTCCAATAATTTTGACTGGGAAAATGTTCCGCTTGGCGCATATCTGTCAGAGAAATTGAAAATGCCGGTACGGGTATCCAATGACGCAAACTGCGCTGCGCTTGGAGAAGTGAAAGCGGGAGCGGCAAAGGAGTGTAAAAACTGTGTTTTGATTACGCTCGGAACCGGTGTTGGCGGCGGCGTCGTTATGGATGGCAAAATCTTTGAGGGCGGTCATGCGGGCGGCGCCGAGCTTGGTCATACGACATTGATTGCAGGAGGGGAGCCATGTACTTGCGGCAGAAAGGGCTGTTTTGAGGCTTACGCATCGGCAACGGCGTTGATTCGCGACACAAGGAGAGCGGCGCAGGCAGACGAAAAGTCAATGATCTGGAGATTATGTCATGACGATCTGGCGCAGGTAAACGGAAAAACCGTGTTTGACGCTATGCAGACCGGGGATGAAACGGCAAGACAGGTTGTAAAGGAGTACGTGAAATATCTGGGAGAAGGAATTGTGAATATGGTCAATATCTTCCGTCCGGATAAGGTCTTGCTTAGCGGCGGCGTCTGTAATCAGGGAGAGAATCTGACAATTCCGCTTCAGAAATTTATCAGTGAAAACAGCTTTGCTGCACAGAAAGGCGTTATTCCTGAAATCGGCATTGCAGCGCTTGGCAATTCAGCCGGAATCCTCGGAGCGGCAGCGCTTCTTTAGAATGCGGCAAATTAGGAGAAAATCAGTTGATTTCAAGCCGAAAAGAGCGTGACAATATTTGACAACAGAATGGATAACCCTTATAATATGGCTTTAGAATTTGTTACGATCTGGAGGAAAGATGACGTGAACACATATGGAGTAAATGAACTGAGAAAAATGTTTCTCGACTTTTTCGAGGAAAAGGGACATCTGAAGATGAAGAGTTTTTCCCTTGTTCCGCACAATGATAATTCCTTATTATTGATCAATTCAGGTATGGCCCCCTTAAAGCCTTATTTTACAGGACAGGAAATCCCGCCCAGAAGGAGAGTGACGACCTGTCAGAAATGTATCCGTACCGGAGATATTGAGAATGTCGGTAAAACCGCACGTCATGGTACTTTCTTTGAGATGCTCGGAAACTTTTCCTTTGGCGATTATTTCAAGCATGAGGCAATTGCATGGAGCTGGGAATTTTTGACAGAGCGGGTAGGACTTGATCCCAGCCGCCTGTATCCCTCCGTTTATGAAAACGATGAGGAAGCTTTTGAGATCTGGAATAAAGAAATCGGAATCGCGCCGGAGCGGATTTTCCGGTTTGGGAAAGAGGACAACTTCTGGGAGCATGGCTCAGGACCCTGCGGTCCCTGTTCCGAAATTTATTAT
>CAYTIH010000083.1:0-5365 GCA_964437825.1 uncultured Clostridium sp.
TCAGTTGGCTAGAGCACGCGGTTCATACCCGCGGTGTCGAGGGTTCGAATCCCCCTCTCGCTACTTGCGAGAACACTGATTTTATCAGTGTTTTTGCTTTTTATAAGCGCTAGTACCCTGCCAGCTAGTGGCAGATAAACAGGAATTGTGGGATGAAGCAAAGGGAAAATGCCATTTGGGTAATCAAGCTCACGGCTGCTTGTTGAGTGCCGAATTTGAAAAAATACCAACAAATTAGCCAGAAATTTCAATAAAATGATACATTTCCTCTTGTAAATTGCACAAAAAAAGAGTATCATATACATATGGTTTTTGCAGATATAGTTCATCGGTAGAACGCTAGCTTCCCAAGCTGGAGAGACGGGTTCGATTCCCGCTATCTGCTTATGAGAGTCTGTCAGATGACGGCTCTTTTTTATATCATAGGGAACACTTTGCCGCACAAAAGCACGCTGCTTCCTATGATAGAAAAACGCCCCGTGTGGATTGCACTGCGGCGGATAGGAGAAAAGCGCCGCTGCTGCAGCCCGCTGCAGGCGGAGAATCCCGCATAGCGAGTTTCCGTTGATTATTCTGGCTGTGGGACTGACAATCTATTCAGCGATTATTCTAATTGGAGGAATGCGTCAGGAGACCACAAGCGGGTTGTCCTATCAAACCAAGATTAACGGTTTGAATTATTATGCATACTATGAACCGCTTTACAATCAAGACGGTTCTATCGCAGGTATGGTGTTTGTAGGAATTCCTTCCAATGATATCAATGAATTTATTACGACTGAGATTACCAAAATTGTGATAACGACCAGGGAACGTTTTCTGGATGTTCAAAGGGGAATTCGGTCTTCCTGTGAAGATATAGGGCAGGTATCCGCTGAAACGAAGAACTGTAACGAGCATAGAGTACAGATCGTGGATCTGATTCAGAATCTTTCCGCAGTATCAGAGGAAAATGCAGCCTCCACGCAGGAAACGACTGCTTCCATGCAGGAACTGAATGCAACAAGGAATCTGCTTGCGCAGTCCTCACAGGAGCCGCTTAAGTTGGCAGATCAGCTGGATGAAGAAACAGCATATTTTACAGTGGACTAACCGGAGTTGTCGGAAATACCGAAGGTCTATCAGTGACTTTGGAATGGGGATTAGTGTGAAAAATCACATTGATATGCTGATTTTTCACACAGCTATTTGTGCAGGAGCGTCACAAATAGCCCTGATGGCAGACGGGAAACCGCTTTCGCGGATTTCCCGCCGCCCCGTTGCTGACGCTCCGGAATGGGGATTAGTGTGAAAGAGAAAGAGAGCCGGTATCAGCATGCAGAACATGAATTCGGACCTGTATTTGACAGGAATTCCAGAGTGCTGATACTTGGCTCTTTTCCGTCTGTCAAATCCAGGGAGCAGCAATTCTATTACGGGCATCCTCAAAACCGGTTCTGGAAAATGCTTGCAGCGGTTTACGGCAGGCGGATTCCGGATACAATACCAAAGAAGCGGGCATTTCTGTTAGAAAATCATGTTGCACTCTGGGATGTGATAGGAGCTTGTGATATTATAGGTTCCAGCGACAGCTCCATTAAAAATATAACGGTCAATGACGTAAGAGTGATCACGGACTGTGCGGATATCCGCCTTATTTGCTGTAACGGGGATAAAGCGTATCGTTTATTTGTAAGATATATGATGGAGCACGTACCGGGAATTCCGGTTTGCAGGCTGCCCTCTACAAGCCCTGCAAACGCTGCATGCAGTTTGGAACAATTGATTCATACATGGTCGGAAGCTCTTTTAGAGGATCGGCTATTTGTGCCGGAGCGTCACAAATAGCTTTGGCGGCAGAAGAAATTGTTGTTTGCGCTCCGGAATGGAGATTAGAATGAGGATAGGAATGGGATACGATGTGCACCGCTTGACAGAGGGGCGAAAGCTGATGATCGGCGGTGTGGAAATACCTTATGAAAAGGGTCTGCTTGGGCATTCGGATGCGGATGTGCTGCTGCATGCCATTATGGATGCTCTGCTTGGCGCTGCGGCATTGGGAGATATCGGGAAGCATTTCCCGGATTCCGATCCGGCCTATGAAGGAATTTCCAGCATACTGCTATTACA
Source organism: uncultured Clostridium sp. (assembly GCA_964437825.1). GTDB lineage: Bacteria > Bacillota > Clostridia > Lachnospirales > Lachnospiraceae > JBJFCE01. The sequence continues at coordinate 2,110 of CAYTIH010000083.1, forward strand.
GAAGGTCGGTGAATTATTGGAAGAAAATTTGTTTTTTATCGAAAATATAGATGCTACGATTATTGCTCAGGCACCGAAGATGCGTCCATATATTGATTCTATGAGACAGAACATTGCGCAGGCGCTTGGAATAGAACTCTGTCAGGTCAACGTGAAGGCAACGACGGAAGAAGGACTGGGGTTTACGGGGACAGGAGAGGGGATTTCCTCACAGGCGATATGTATGCTGACCTCTCCGATCAATCTGAGCAGCGAGGATGTATCTTCCGCCGGATGCCGAGGATGCAGAGGATGCGGCAGATTTCAGACGGAGGAAACAGAAACGGCAGGTGGAACGGCGCATGGATCATGACGAACCGGCTGTATGGCAGGGGGATCCGCAGGGACGTACCAGGGCGCTTTGGGAAGAAGTTTTTTCTCAGGATTCCAAACAGTTTTTGGATTACTATTATCAATATAAGGCTCCTGAGGCAAGGGTGTATGTGATTCTTGAGGGACAGAACATCATCTCCATGCTGCATCTGAATCCTTATCGGGTTTCCTGTCACGGTGAAGAAAAAAAATCATATTATATAGTAGGGGTTGCTACCAAAAAAGAATATCGTCACAGGGGATATATGCGCCGCCTGTTGTGCAGTGCGATAGCCGATTCGAAACAGGAAGACTGTCCGTTTTTGTTTCTGATGCCGACAAATCCTGCGATCTATGAACCGTTTGGTTTTAGGTACGGCTACAGGCATTTGACTTATCAGCCGTCCGCACTGCTGCCGAAGAAAAGAATTATGGAGGCTATGGAGCGGGGACGCTCCGGCCGGATTATGGCGGGGGATCAGGCTCTGGTTTTGGAAGTCTACAGAAATCAGTCTGAGAACGGCCTTTCGGTAAATGCGGATGATCTGACAGTATTTGCCGATCATGAGCTGCGTTGGCGCTTTCACGTTTTCTGTGTTCATGATCGTGCCTATTTTGACCGCCTTCAAAAGGAGCTTCGCAGTGAAAACGGGGATTTGTTTCTGATATATAGGCAGGAAGAGACGCGAAGGAGACTGACAGGGTATTTCTGCTACAGCGATGAGGAAGAACCTTTTTATCAGGAGGTTATACTGACGCAGGAGGCACAAAAGCTGTTCCTGCCGGGTGAGGAAAAAAATGCCATCATGTTTCTTGACCTGCACGGATGGGAGACGGAGGAAGGGCGTTATTTTCCCGAACTTGTATAGACGTTGGAATGAGAACGCGGTGCAGTAACTTGCGTAGAATACGATGCAGTAACTTGTGTAGAACACGGCGCGATGCAATAAATTGAAACTTGACAATTTATTCTTTTTTGCTATTCTAATTAGTAGAATCCTAATATGAGAAAAACAGAGAACGAAGAGAGTACATGTTATCACGATATCAGAGAGGGAGTGCCGTCGGCTGAGAGCGTTCCTTATACGGATAGGATGGAAGTGCATTCGGGAGTTGATGGAGCAAGCGGTCCGCTTCCTTAAGAGAGACCCGATAGCTTCATACGGACAGCGCACGTTACGCGTAATGAGAGAAGGGCATATTGGCCCTTACTTAGAGTGGAACCGCGGAGTAACTTCGTCTCTAATGATAGAGATGAAGTTTTTTTTAGTCGCTGACGCGGCCCGCCGCAGGCGGAGAATCTCGCCATGTGAGATTTTTTCTTATCTTTTTATCTTTCTTATGATTATTTTTGGGAGGCAGAAATGGGATTTATCAAAAAAGTAAAGGAAGAGATCAGGGTAATCCGTGAGCGGGACCCGGCGATTCATTCCAATATGGAGGTGTTCCTGTATCCGAGCTTCAAGGTGATGATCCATTACAGGCTTGCTCATAAGCTATATCTGAAGGAACATTATTTTTGGGCAAGGTATATCAGTCAGAGGGGAGCTCGAAAAACAGGCATAGAAATCCATCCGGGGGCAAAAATAGGAAAAGGATTCTTTATAGATCACGGAAATGGTGTTATTATAGGGGAAACAGCAGAAATCGGCAATAATGTGACTCTGTATCAGGGCGTGACGCTTGGCGGTACCGGTAAGGAGCAGGGAAAACGTCATCCGACCGTCGGCGATAATGTAATGATCAGTGCAGGAGCTAAGGTGCTGGGTTCCTTTAAGATTGGTGAAAACAGTAAGATCGGCGCAGGAAGCGTGGTGCTGGAGGAGGTCCCTCCAAATTCTACGGTTGTAGGAGTACCGGGCCGTGTCGTGAAGCGCAATAACAAATTATTGCCCAGGGAGGATTTGGATCAGGTAAATCTGCCTGACCCTGTATTTGATGATATTGCCAGTCTGAAAAAAGAAAATTCCGTGCTGACCAGTCATGTTTTGGAACTGGAAAGGGAACTGAAACAGCTTCAAAAGCACGTTAATTGAATTATGCAAAGGGTATCTGGAAAACGAAAATGCATAGGAAGCGAAATTCGATAGGAAGCAGGTAGGAAAACATATGAAAGTCTACAACACATTGTCAAAGAGAAAAGAAGAATTTGAACCCTTGGTGCCGGGAAAGGTCAGCATGTATGTCTGCGGTCCTACGGTCTACAATCTGATTCATATTGGGAATGCGCGCCCGATGATCGTTTTTGATACGGTAAGGCGTTATATGGAGCATAAGGGCTATGAAGTCAATTATGTATCCAATTTTACGGATGTGGATGACAAGATCATAAAAAAGGCAAACGAGGAGGGCGTTGAGGCCGGAATCATTTCGGAACGCTATATTGCGGAATGTAAAAAGGATATGGCCGGGATGAATGTAAAGCCTGCGACAACGCATCCCAAGGCAACCAACGAGATTCAGGGCATGATCGATATGATTCAGGTATTGATCCAAAAAGGATATGCTTATGCTGCGGAGGACGGAACCGTATATTATAGAACCAGAAAGTTCAAGGATTACGGAAAGCTTTCCCACAAGAATCTTGATGATTTGCAGGGAGGAATGCGTTCGCTTTTGGTATCCGGCGAGGATCAGAAGGAAGATCCGCTTGATTTCGTCCTCTGGAAGCCGAAAAAGGAGAATGAGCCATATTGGGTATCCCCGTGGTGCGACGGCCGTCCCGGCTGGCATATTGAGTGCTCCGTTATGAGTAAAAAATATCTTGGTGATGAAATCGACATTCATGCCGGCGGAGAGGATCTGATTTTCCCGCATCATGAGAATGAAATTGCCCAGAGTGAGGCAGCAAACGGAAAGCCCTTTGCAAAATACTGGATGCATAATGCATTCTTGAATATTGATA
>CAYTIH010000084.1:0-5269 GCA_964437825.1 uncultured Clostridium sp.
CAGGTCCATTGTCAATTTTTCTTACCATATCTGTCAAAGAGATGTAATCATCTTCTTCAATTTGTAAGACCTGTATCTCCGTTCCGTCAACATTTAGTTTTCCCATAAGAAAATTCCTCTCAGTTTATAAATAGCCCAGCCTTGTTGCCTCGTTTATCAAATGCGGCTGGATATCAGGATACGTCCACTTTTTTGGAAATTGATCCATTATTGCAATTTTCTCAATTTCATTATGTAATTCTGTTTCAAAACATTGGATATCAGCAACAAACAACATACCAAATGATTCCTCGCCATCAAAATTATCTGGTTTTGTAACAGAATATACGCAAACAGGTTTTATTTCAAATTCTAGGGCACCGGTTTCCTCATATAGTTCCCGCTTTGCCGTATCCACAATATTTTCCCAGTTTCCATCTGGAAACTGTTCCCTATGACCTCCGGGAATTTCCCATGTATCTCTATCTTTATGTTTGCAAAAGACGTATTTATTTTGTGTTTTGGATATAATCACAGCAAACCTAAGCAATTCATCCTCTATGCTCTCATAAAATTTAACCTCTGTCATTTCAGGTATTCCTCCATCCGCTTTCTTAATTCGTTCCAGTCTGTCACTGTCAGAATATTTTTATCTTCTGTATATGGCAAATCAATTGCCCCTATGTACCATATCGGCAGCAGTCCGGCATTTAAGGAACCTTTCACATCACATTCGTACTGGTCACCGATATACCAGACATCTTCCGGCTGTAATTCCGCTTTTTCCAAAGCCAGATCGAATATCCTTTTATTTGGTTTGCGGAACATATAATTGCTTGAGGTAATAATAAATTCAAAAGCATTTTCCGGAAGCAGTCTGTTGATACGTTCTTCAACCACAGAGGGCGCATAGCAAATATTGCTGATTATGCCTGTACGTATACCTTTGTTTTTCAAATATTCTAAAAATTCTTCTATACCCTCTGTCGGAGTTCCCGGAGCAGCGGCATTCCAGAATACTGTATCAATTTCAGAGTTGCTTAATGCAATCTCTATTCCCTGCGATTCATAGAGATAAGGCGTAAACATGGTATTGGGTATTTCTATTGGAAACAGGTGTCTTTTTTCAGGATCAAATCTCCCAATTTCCCGATTGATTTCGTCTGCTTTGGCTTGTACCTGATCCGGTGACAAATGATACTTATTTCTTGTGGCATACCGTAAGACAGCTTCTGTTCCCTTTAACCCGTCAAATTTCTCTGCGATCAATGTCTGCCCATAATCAAACAAAATCATTTTAGGTGTTTTCATGTGATTTCCCTCCATATGCAAAATATCCCTCCTGTATCAGTAATTCTAATACAAGCGCCTCTCGTTCCAGCATTACCTGACTGAAATCATCCAGCATAGTTTCTCTGTTTACATCTATTGCAAACTGCGGTTCCAAAAATTCAAGCGTAAAGCTTTCGTCCGCTTCATACTTGTCCAAATTTTGCTGTTCTAAGCCCTCTTTCACACAACATAAAAAATAGTAATTATTCAGTTACAATTCTTTAATCATATATCCGCAAGTAAATGGAAAGAAATCAAATTTTTTTGTTCCGATATGTATAAAGCCGTAACCTTCATACCACTTTCGTAATACTTGGTTTTCTTCAACAATTCCAATGTTCATTCTCTTACAGTTCATTTTACGAGCATTATCAAATGCATTCTCCAATAATTTTTGTCCCAATTTCTTATGTCTGTATTCGGGAAGAACACATAGATTGTTTAGCTCACATTCATGATTATCTAATAAAAGCAAAGAATAATATCCAACAATTTTATTATCCTCAAAATATCCATACATCGGACGATGTTCACTATTCAACTGCCAATCCAAACGTTCTTTTGTTGTCGCAAAAGCTGTAAATCTTGATGCGTTTTCTTCTGTAAATCCAAATTCGTTTGCAACAGTGCTGAAGCTTTCTCGAATTACATTGACGCACTGTGATATATCTTCTTGACTGATTTCTCTTATCATACCAATACCTCCGCCACTTCCTGTTTATCTATCCCACTCCCCTTTACACCGCAAGCGGAAAAATTACACCGCAAAGGCATACTTTTTAATTATTCCCCGGCTTTGTATCAAAGTCTGCAAGAACATATCATTATAATTAATATTTATTCTACTTACCCCGGCGATTTGTTATCATGTCAAACCTCCATCCAAAACAACATTTACCGCTTATGATACAATTCCATAAGGCCATCCGATCAGACTGCCAATATCAAAAACTTTGGTATATCCCAGTTTTTCCAATATCCCGCATGCCTGTCTGCTGCGTCTGCCGCTTCTGCAGTATACCAAAACGGTAGTATCTTTCGAAGGAATAATTTCGCCTGCAGTCACTGCGTTTATGGAAGCTAACGGAAACAGAATCGCTCCGTCCGCATGCCCGGTAATATATTCTTCCTCCTCCCGCACGTCTATGATCAGACAATCCTTTAACGTATCTATCATTTTTTTCGCTTCTTCAAACGTAATTGTATTATTTTTCATTGATCAATCCTCTCTCTGTAATATCATAATGTCTGCTTCACAGCAATCGTGATCAACACTCACCGCTCATTATATCATACTCGCAAGCCCGCGCCTTTGGTGCTTTATCGTCTGCTTCGCAGACTGCTTGCTCGTTAATAGCGCATGAAAAACAAATGCCGCTTCGCGTCGCTTGTTTTTCTTTTGCGCTTATTATACCATGAATCAATCTGCGATTCATGATAACTACATGGTAAATTTTCCGAAGATTTCAGAAAAAGATGTGTTGTGCTATGAAAGAATAAGGGATAAAATTGTTACAAATAAGCAGGGGCAATCGGGATTTATGTGGAGGAGAATATGGTCTATTATAATGAGAATGAAATCATGATACGTGATTTGCAGCAAAGCGACGCTCGGATTATTACGGATGAAGAAATTGCTCAAGGTTGGGATGCTGATATAGAAAAATATGAAATGAGACTTAAACATCAGGCAGAAGGCAAATCCATATCTTTAGTTGCAGAATATAAGGGCAATATTGCAGGATATATCAATATATATCCTGATTCCGAATGGGGCTCTTTTGCAAATCAGGGATATCCCGAAATCATTGACTTTGGAGTGCTGGCCAAATACCGCAAGAACGGCATTGGCAGCAAACTCATGGATATCGCAGAACAGATCGCATTTTCATATTCTGATATAATCTATCTTGGAGTCGGACTGCATAGCGGGTATGGAAGTGCTCAAAGAATGTATGTAAAGCGAGGATATATTCCTGATGGCAGCGGGGTTTGGTATAAAGATAACATTTGCGAACCATATGCTGACTGCTGCAATGATGATGATTTGGTTTTATACTTATCAAAAAAGATCAAGTAAACAATATCAATCAAGCATGTTATTTTTCAAATGCTTCAGTCTCACGGTAGACCTTATAATCATAACTCCGGCAGTAACAAGCACAATCAAACAAACACCGCCGCCGGTCAATCCTGTCATAAGCTGCCGGAATTGCGGACTGCTTTCTTCGCCAAACTGCGCAAGCATGGCAGTCTCCAGTGACAGCATAGATACCAACGCCGCTGCCAGTTGAATCGCTTTTGCTGCAGACATGACAGGGCTTTTATATCTATGATACTTGATAAGATTCCGTACCGCTGAGGCAACGTTATAAAAGGCGTACATGGCTACCACATAAATCAGATATCCCGCATAATGAAAGCCTTCGTTGTCCAGTACAACGAGAATGACAACACCAAGCAGGGCAATGTTCATCAGCATCAGAAACACACCACACAGACGGTACTTGTGCAATTCCAAAATAAGTTCTTTTCCAATCGCATTCCGATTGACATGCTGTAACAGCAGAAATCGCATCACAGCCATTGAAATATAGTACACCGCCAATGTCCCATACCATACTGAACCATAGTAGGCTCCGAAGAAAAGGTTCATTGCCGCATAAAGCAAATTCAGTCCCAGTGAAAAATACAGGGAGGCATGCATTTTAAATGGAATATCCGTTAAATACCTATGAACATACTGGTTCCGGTGCAATGCATCCCGAAAGCCTTGTTTCGGCATTTTGATGAGCCATGCACAAACAATGATGAGAGCGTAAGCGGATATCAGATAAGAGATATAGGCGATAAGGCTGGTCTCCTCCTCATACAAAAATGTGTAAATCAGCAAAGCCCCAGCTACCGGTACACTGATGAATACCAGCGCCATATGTGGAAACAGGATTTTATTCAATATCTGCTTAAAGCGTTCCATACCCCGGCCTCCTTCTTTGATACTAAGTAAGACCTTTACATTATAACAGAGTATTCTTTTTTTTTGCATTTTGTTTTAGAACTGCATGTTGGTTTACATAAGTTTTGTGTGTTTATTCATAGCGGTTGCGGTATTAAATGACCACGCTTATCCAGATTAGTATTCATGTTCTCGCGAAAAAATGTAAATCTGCTATATAATATCTCAAATAATCACTTCCTATTTTTCCATCACTATCATTTTCTCAATTTCATCTAGATTATCTATATCTGCAACAGCCCAAAAAATTCTTTTAATATTCTTGCCTATCAATATCTGTGCAGGAATAACAGAATAACTACCAAATTCCTTGATTAATGTCTCTCGGATTTTCCGCACTTTTAGTCCTTTCTCTTTTCCGGACAAATGAGATAATTCCAACCATTTTTCAATCTCTAATGCCTGCTGTAACTTTTCCCAGCCACTACCATTTAGCATCAGCTCATACATTAGTCTTACTAATGCTGCACCACAAGCTACTGATTGAGGTGAATACTCCACTTTACTGTTAAGATACAAGGACTGAAAATCATTAATATATTTCTTCAATTCCAGATCCTCCCCGCTGTCCGCCATCTCATATCGAAGGAGCTGTTTCCTTACATCCGCAATCACCAACTCCAAATCATATTCTTCCTCTTTTCTCGTCTCCCATTCCACATGTGCCAAAGTTCTATATTTTTCTCCTACAACAGCACAGTCAATTTCTGAAATACAGTTTTGAGTCAGCATTAAAATATCATAGAACTGCTTTACCTGCTCGTCCATTCTACTATTCTGCACGCCAATCGTCTCATATCCCATTGTGGTCAACTTATCTGCAAACAAATGATTTAAAGGTAACAACTGATATTCCCACTTACTATTTACAGCAAAAATATGCTCCCCTGAATATTCCGATGCGGCGGAGCCGCCTGTCCGGTGTGGCGTGAGCCACTAATC
>CAYTIH010000085.1:0-4884 GCA_964437825.1 uncultured Clostridium sp.
CCGCTTTCGCGGATTTCCCGCCGCCCCGTTGCTGACGCTCCGGAATGGGGATTAACATGAAAGTTGTATTACGGAATCTGACGAAAAAATTTCCAAGTCGTGACAGGAAGAATCATGAAGACGTGATTGCCGTCAGGGATTTTAATTTTGAAATTCCTGACGGTAAGCTGATTGGGCTGCTCGGCCCTTCCGGATGCGGCAAGAGTACGACGCTCAATCTGATCAGCGGCCTTCTGAAGCCGACCGAAGGCAGAATATTCTTTGGGGACGACGATGTTACTGATTTGCCGCCGGAGAACAGAGGTATCGGTCTGGTATTCCAAAATTATGCGCTTTATCCCCATTTAACCGTTAAAAAAAATATTTTGTTTCCCCTCCAGAATTTGAAGGGAAAGGATAAGTTGTCCAAATCCGAGATGTTAGAGAAAGCAGCGGCTGCGGCGAAGCTTGTTCAAATTGATGAGCTGATGGACAGAAAGCCAAGCGAGCTTTCCGGAGGTCAGCAGCAGCGTGTGGCGATTGCCCGGGCGCTGGTCAAAATGCCCAAGGTCCTTTTGCTTGACGAACCGCTTTCCAATCTGGATGCCCGTCTGAGGCTGCAGACGAGGGAAGAAATCAGGAGAATTCAAAGAGAAACCGAGATCACCACAATTTTTGTAACGCATGATCAGGAAGAAGCCATGAGTATTTCCGATATGATTGTTGTGATGAAGGACGGTATCGTTCAGCAGATCGGTAAGCCGCAGGAGGTCTATGATAATCCGAAAAATCTGTTTGTTGCGAAATTTCTCGGTACGCCTCCCATCAATGTCTTGGAGGGGCAGATCAGGGACCGTAAATTATATATAGGCGGGGACGCCGTTTTGGACGTCGGGGCTGCGGATCCTCAGGAGGTTTATGTCGGCGTCAGGCCAGAGGGCTTCCTGTTAAAAGAGGACGGTCCGTTTTGCAGTAAGCTGAATGCTGTGGAGGTCATGGGACGCGACATCAGCGTGGTTTCCGAAAACAAAGCTTCTCTCAGCCCTACAATCCGTTCGATTATCGGCGCAGAAAATAAAGAAAAAATAGAAGCGGAGCATTCCGTGGGAGACACCGTTGTCAGGTTTTCCCTCATGCCTCGCAAGGTGTTCCTTTTTAACAAGGAAACGGAAGAAAGAATTTATTTTGAGGCAGAGAACTGAACATGCTTCATGTTCAATCGTTTTGATGCAAACGCCCGTGAAAGCGGGCAGATGGGAGCGCTGACATGATAAGAAAAAAATGGAGTCAGGGCGGTCTGAAGGGCTGGCTGTATCTGTTACCGGCGATTCTATTCCTGGGATTTTTCATGGTATACCCGCTGATCGATGTTTTCGTATACTCCTTTGAGGAGGGATATAATTCTGCATCCCAGACCTATTTTGGTACCGGTGTCTATAACTATTCGTATGTTTTGCATGATCCTTATTTTTTGCAGGCCGTAAAAAATACATTTCTATTGGTCATTATTACCGTGCCGTTATCTACGGGAATTGCCCTGCTTATTTCTGTTGGACTGCATTCGATTAAGCCCCTCAGGAATTTGTTTCAGACGGTTTATTTCCTGCCGTATGTAACCAATACACTGGCTGTCGGTCTGGTGTTTATGATTCTGTTTAAAAAGACCGCATATACGGACGGCTTTATCAATTTGATCATTACATGGTTTGGCGGAAAAAGCGTTGATTTTATTGACGGACCGTACTGGGCGAAAATGTTTGTCTTATGCTTTTATACAATCTGGGTCGTTATGCCGTTTAAAATACTGATCCTGACCAGTGCGCTGGCATCCGTGGGGCAGGAGTATTATAACGCTGCAAAGGTCGACGGCACCTCAAAATTCAGGACTTTCATGAGGATTACGCTTCCGATGATTTCACCGATGATTTTTTATCTGGTCATCACAGGATTTATCGGTGCGTTTAAGTCATACAGCGACGCGGTTGCTTTATTCGGGACCGATTTGAATGCGGCCGGGATGAATACGATTGTCGGCTACGTTTACGATATGCTGTACGGTGACAGCGGCGGTTATCCATCATATGCATCCGCAGCGGCGATTATACTGTTTACCATTGTACTTACGATTACGTGCATTAATTTATTAATCAGCAAAAAGAATGTTCATTATTAAAAGAAGATTCAAAAATAAGTACGGCATCGCCTCTTCGCGACAAGCCGCTCAGAAATGAGGACCCGCATGGAAAATAGGATTGATTACGGTAAAATCGAAAAAAATGCCAAAGCCCGTAAAACGGCAGTGAGCGCGGTTACTTATGTGCTTTTGGCTTTTTGGGCGATCATAGTATTATTTCCTTTTTATTGGATGATTCTGACATCCGTAAAGAGCTATAGCTCATACAATTCGGAATACATTCCGAAGCTCTTTACTTTGTCTCCGACGCTGCAAAATTATGTTGATGTGTTTACAGGCGTTCCGCTCGGAAGATATCTTTTGAATACCACTGTTTTCACCGTCCTGACCACGGCGCTTATGCTGTTTGTGACAACACTTGCGGCATTTGCATTTGCAAGGCTTACATTCAGGGGGAAAAATATTGTATTTGTCATTTTTCTGTCGCTTATGATGATTCCGAACGAACTTGTCATCATTACCAACTTTGTAACTGTCACGAACTTAGATATGCGCAATACGTTTCCGGGACTGATCCTGCCCTCTGTTACGTCTGTTTTTTATATTTATTTGCTGAAAGAGAATTTCGAGCAGATACCGGACAGCCTGTACTATGCCGCGAAGGTTGACGGCACGTCCGATCTGAAATATTTGTTTAGGGTGATGATACCGATTTCAAAGCCCACTCTCATAACCATAACGATATTAAAGATCATTGAATGCTGGAATTCTTACGTATGGCCCCGGCTGATTACGGATGATGAGAATTATTATCTTGTTTCAAACGGGATTCAGGAGATCCGGGAGAACGGATTCGGGCGTGAGAATATTCCGGCGATGATGGCGGCGGTAGTGGTTATCTCTGTGCCTTTGATTGTGCTGTTTCTGATATTTCGAAGGAAAGTTATGGCAGGAGTATCGAGAGGAGGGACAAAGGGATGAGAGGAACACGAAAAAAAATCATATCGTTCTTCCTTTTGCTTGCGTGGACTGCAGGCAGCCTGCTCACGCTTACCGGATGTCATGGGTCAAAGGGGCTTCATGCCTTTGAGGTCCCGGAGGAATTTGATCTCTCAAGGGAGTATGAAATTACTTTCTGGGCCAAAAATGATACCAATAAGACGCAGACTGCCATTTATGAGCAGGCAATTGCGGATTTTGAAGCACTGTATCCCAATATCACCGTAAATCTGCGTTTGTATACGGATTACGGCAAAATCTATAATGATGTTATTACGAATATAGCAACCGGTACGACGCCGAATGTCTGCATTACCTATCCGGATCATATTGCAACGTATTTGACGGGAACCAACCTTGTGGTCCCGCTGGAAGAATTGTTTTTTGATGAAAAATACGGTCTTGGAGGAAGCGAGGTCGAATTTGATTCGCCTGCGGCTGATGAAATCATTCCGCAGTTTCTGGAGGAATGCTCCTTTGGCGGGCATTACTATGCACTCCCCTATATGCGTTCAACGGAGGCTTGCTATATCAACAAAACCTATGTTGAAGCTCTGGGATATACCCTGCCCGATACCCTTACCTGGGATTTTATCTGGGAGGTTTCCGAGGCGGCTATGGCGCAGGATGAGGAAGGCAACTTTCTGGTAAACGGTCAGAAGGTGATGATTCCTTTTATTTATAAGTCCACCGACAATATGATGATCCAGATGCTAAAGCAGCTGGATGCGGGATATTCCACGCAGGACGGCGATATATTGCTCTTTCAGGACACAACGAAGGATTTGCTTTTTGAGATTGCCGGGCATGCCGAAAGCGGAGCATTCTCTACGTTTAAGATTTCAAGCTATCCGGCAAATTTTCTGAACGCCGGACAGTGCATCTTTGCGATTGATTCCACTGCCGGTGCGACCTGGATGGGAACGAATGCGCCGCTTCTGGATATCAGCGAGGACAAGGTTGTGGAATTTGAAACCGTGGTTATGGCAATTCCGCAGTTTGATACGGATGAGCCTCAGATGATCTCCCAGGGGCCCTCTGTCTGCCTCTTTAATAAAGACGATCCGCAGGAGGTTCTGGCTTCCTGGCTGTTTACCCAATATCTGCTGACCAATGATGTGCAGATTGCCTATTCGGAAACGGAGGGATATGTGCCTGTAACGTCAAAGGCTCAGGAATCCGCCGAATATCAGGATTATTTATCCAGATGCGGGGAAGATAATACCACGTATTACGACATCAAGATCAAAGCTGCGCAGTTATTGCTTGAGAATATCGGACATACATTTGTTACGCCGGTGTTTAACGGTTCGGCATCCCTTCGCGACGCGGCAGGCCAGCTCATTGAAAATACCGTCAAATCCGTCAGAAGGGGAGAGGAGATTAACGACGAATATATCGAGGAACTTTACAGCGATATTACTTCGCTATATCGCCTCGATCAGATCGGCAGCGGACAGGTAGTTTCCGGGAAAGCGGATCTTGGGGAGCTTTCGGGGACAGCGCGTACCCTGCTTTTGGCACTAGCCGGAGCATGGGTATTCATCCTTCTGTATGTGATCCTTCAGGCACTAAAAAAGAAAAGAAATAAACGATAATGCTATTGATTTATCGAAAGTTTCGTGTATAATTAGTTCAATGTTTAGTAATAAAAAATCTGATTCACTACATAACCAAAGGATAGGCAATGCCTAAACCAAAGCATGAAAAAGAGGAGAAAGATTGAAAATTAAAATTTTCAATCGCGAGATTTGTGTCTGCGCGCTGCTTGA
>CAYTIH010000086.1:0-3556 GCA_964437825.1 uncultured Clostridium sp.
GCGCAAGAAAAACAAATGCCGCTTCGCGTCGCTTGTTTTTCTTTTGCGCTTATTATATCATAACCGCTCTTTTCCGTAAACTGTCACGCACGGCAGTGATTCCCGCTTTCCCCGTTATTCTATAGGAACTATCCCCGTACATACAGGTACAGCCCCTGATGCTGCGCATATAGACTCAGCCCGTAATATTCCGTAAACGTATCCGTCAGCTGTTTTTTGCAGACAATCATATTGCAGCCAAGCTCCAAGGCAAGCTCCGCAACCTCAGCGGCATCCGCATTTTCATCCTCCATCCTCTGGCACAGAACAATCTGTTCGGCTGTATACTGTTCATGAAGGTAGGTCAGTGCCTGTGTCTGCCACAAATTCCGCCCATACGCCAACAGGATGCTGCCGTCATAACGCCTGATCACTTCCATAATCCCCTTGGGCGCAGCCAAATAAGGAATGTCTCCGCTTTGGCCAAGCTCCTCTGACGCTTGCAGCAGGGACTGTACCATTGCATCCTGCCTGCCATAATTCATACTTGAAGTTTTCGAAAGATCCTCCCTCTTCAGCCAGGGTATCATCGTTCCTGCCGCCATAATCGCCAGCGATAATCCCACAGTGACTGCCATACGTTTTGAAAATTTCCAGGTTATATTCGCAGAAACAATCCGCACGCAGGCGTACGCAAGAAACGGAATCGTCGGTATCAAAAGAGAAGCTGCGGAAAATGAATACTCCTGCCCCGTGATCCTCCTAAAGAGCAATGCCGTAAGGGGATTCATAAACAACACAAAATATATCAGAAACGAGACCGGAATCCATCTTTTTCTAAGCTTTCTTTTTACCGCTTTATATCCGTTCTCCTGTCGGGAAACAACGATATTATAGTCCTCAATCATACAATAGAAAAAAGCAGGAAGAATCAGTCCGTAATAATCTCCTCCCTGCCTTGCAGCATGCAGAAAGGCTGTCAGATGCTCCCATATCTCACTCATGACCGGAAATCCTCCTTTCCTTCTTTTGCATTCCCCTGCGGATGACCGAAATCAGTAAGGAGAGCAGTATCGGCATTCCCGTCATACAGAACAAAATCCTCGGATTCCACCCCTGATGCAGCAAATAAAAACCCGGCGCCGCGTCGGAATAATCCCCCATCCATACCAAGATCCCGTAAAAGATCATGGCATAACCGCCATATAAAGATAATCTTCTCCGTCCTGCCGGGGTTCTAAATCTATTCTTGCCGTCAAGCACTGTTGTAATCAACAGATAAACCGCTGCATAATTCAAAAGCAGCCCCCATACGGGAATCCACCTGCATATAAACAGAGAAGGATCCGCTCCGGTCAGTGCGCACAGCATTGCGTAGAAACCCGGAATCACATTGAACTTCCCATATGCTTCCATTCCATAAACAAGCTCCGCCCCGGTAGCCGGATGATATCCATATAAACGATCGGTCCAAAGGACAGTCACCGTTTCTTCCACCGTCATATCAACGCCGAAAAACGGTTCATACAATTCAATCGATACTACATTCATCAGAAATAAAAACATTCCCAGACCAAAAACGATTATCCGCTCCCTGTATCCTGCCTCTTTTAGAGTGCGGCTGCCGTCTTTCAGCATAGGAATCCACAGACCCGGAAACAGCTTTCTTCGAAGAATCCCTATCCCCGCAAACGTCATAACCGTTAAAATTCCAAGGCCGCCCCATCTCATAACAGAGAATTCAAGCTTCAGAAAAACCGTCGCCGCCTGCAGCAGCATTTGAATTATGAATATCACAATGGAACCGGATATCATTGCCTCGCAATAACCCGATTCCATTCGATGTCTTCCATATTGAACCAGCCTGCCGGTTACAAAAGTAACTGACAGCAGATATAAAAACGCAGCGATACACGGAATCACTTTTTCTGTCCCCAATCCAATATCTGTATTTACCAACATTCTATCACTAAAAAAGATACTTTGAAACAGAAAAATCCATCCGATTTTCCCCGTTCATTTTTTCCTCCGTTCTTCCCTATACTCAAGCAGAATTTCAGCCGCAATTCCTGCAATATATTCGCTGCTAGTCGGACGCTTTTTTCCGTCATGGCTGCTATATCCAAATAATTCACAGCAAATCCGTTCATTTCCATGCTGCCATGACGCTTCGATTGCATTGCGAATGGCGCATTCCACCTTCTGTCCGGTTGTACGAAATTCCTTTCCCACATCCGGATACAACAACTTTGTAACACTGCCCAGCAGCTTCATATCCTCTTCAATGGGACTGCTTATGTTTCTACTGCACAATCAGTTCAATGTATTGATGAACTTCGCAATTGTCCATTATTGTAATTTGTAGTTTATTTGTATTGACAAAATATCCAGCTGATCCGATATGTCAACTGCACTTTTTAGGCAAGAAGATGCCTCCGACATGACTGCAAACGAAAGGGCAGATCTTTTTCAGAATCTGCCCCGCATCTCCATACTTAACGAAATGTCCGTCATGGCATCTTATTTGACTGCTCCTCCCTATAATCCAGCAAGACCATATCGGCAATTCCGGCTATGTATTCACTATTGGTAGGACGATGTCTGCCATCCTGACAGCTGTATCCGAATAATTCCTGAAAGGTTTCTTCGTTTCCTCTTTCCCAGGATACTTCAATGGCATTGCGAATGGCCCGTTCCACTTTCTGATCCGTTGTTTTAAAGCTCTTAGCCACCTCCGGATATAAGAGCTTCGTTACACTGCCGACAAGTTCCATATCCTCCATGCACATCATAATTGCAGTTCTCAGATAACGAAACCCATTAAGATGCGCCGGAACACCCATATCCAGCATAACATCCGTTATTCTGCGTTCCAGCTGAATTCTCTGTTTTTCTTCCAGCGGTTCCTCCCACATAAGCATTTTCATGATTTTGCCCCCTGTTTTGCACAAATATTTCACCGGGATAATTGAACCATTTCCCACGATAAATAAATCATAGCATGTCGAACTTTGAAAGTAAATTTTCACTTATCGCACGGATCGTTCATTCATCGCTTTCATACCGATCCTGTTGCGATTACGCTGAGCGCACCGATAATCAGAAGCGCGGACAGCAATTTCATTGCCCTGATCTTGTTTCGATATTTTTTATGCCTGTAATGATTCAGAATCCTTTCCCGGCTGATCTGCGCCGGCTTTACTTGACTCACCGCGGATTTATAGATTTCTTTAAAACTGTCCTCCATCAATTACTCCTTCATATTCTTCTTTAATAAATTTCTGCCGCGCGCCAGCTGTGTCTGTATTGTGGATACATTCCTTCCGGTAATCTTTGAAACCTCCTGAATGGAAAAATCCTCAAAATAAAACAAATGAATAATCTCGCGATATTTCACTGGCAATTCAAATACCCGCTGCATTACAGTCTTTGCTTCTTCCTCAATCAACATCCTGTCAGCAGGATCCTCGCCTCTGTACTCAAGCTGCTTGTCAAGCGGAACACTCTTTCTGTACCATGCGGACCTCCGTTATGAAGTGACTTTTGTCAAGAGGTAAATTCAAAAATATCAAACTTT
>CAYTIH010000087.1:0-3530 GCA_964437825.1 uncultured Clostridium sp.
GCCGCCGGGGCCATACAGCAACCCATATTAAAGGAATCCTTAATCCCGTAATCCACAATTTTACCGGAGGTGACGCCTGTAATACGCGCCCTCACATGCCCCTGATTCTGATTGGTCAGAATATAAGCGCCGCTCCCGGTTACTGTCCATGTCGAGCATTTCGGTCTCTGGCTTCCATAGCTTAACGGGAAGCGAAATTCTTTTTCGGCGCTCGCAAAATGACTGGAGGTAACACAGGCAAGCGTGTCCGCAAATCCTCCAGCTACCACCATACTCCCAAGCCCCAGCGCCTCTCCGCAGGTGGAGCATGCCCCGTACACTCCGAGGATGGGAGTCTCAAAGTCCATCAGTCCGTAAGAGGAAGCCACTGTCTGTGCAAGCAGATCCCCGGCCAGCAGATAACGAATGTCCTTCGGCGCCATACCCGCTTTTCCCAGTGCCAGACTCAGGACCTCCTTTTGAAGTGTGCTTTCGGCTTCTTCCCAGTTGTCACACCCCATCATGTCATCGGAACCGACCAGATCAAACAGTTCTCCGAGCGGTCCTTCCCCTTCCTTTGTACCGACGACCGACGCGCTTTCTCTGATATAGACCGGATTTACCAATTCTATACTTTGTTTCCCTTTTTGTGGATTTCGCATACCCATATTGCCTCCTGTTCTTCGCACATACCTTCCTTTCTCATAGCGTTTGCGAAAAGCAGAAATTTATACACAACATTCAGGATTTGAATGTAATGACTATGCTTCGTCCTGCCACAAAGCGATCTTTCCTGTGGCAAGCGATTCCGGTACCTCTATGATTCTCTGATTGGAGGAGCCGCGAAAGCGCAGGGTAATGTCCTTTAATTCCTCTACAAACCTGCCGTCCACCATCACATCAAAATAAGACAACAGCTGCCTTGTGACCTCCCACTTTTTACACATTTCCCCCAAAATCTGCGTATCAAACAGATACCCTGTAAAACACCAGATATCCTTCTTCGGAAGTTCCTCCTTCAGGCGGCGGATAAAAGGAAGCAGACCAAGCTGATTTTCATACTCCATCGGTTCGCCTCCAAGCAGGGTCAATCCTCTGATATAATCCGGGCGCAGTGCCGCAATCAGATCGTCCATAGTTTTCTCCGTAAATGCTTCTCCGTATTCAAAATCCCATGCAATTTCATTAAAGCAGTTGGGGCAATGATGGGTACAACCGCTGACAAACAAAGATACCCTGACTCCGGGACCGTTTGCGATATCACAGGTTTTAATTTCTGCATAATTCATAATAGCAACGCCTCGACTTTCCTGTCTGCACAATTGGCTTCCTGCATAGAATCGAGTAGGAGGGAAAATTAAATAAATTTTCCCGACCTCTCACACCACCGTGCGTACGGTTCCGTACACGGCGGTTCAATCAATTTAACAAGTAACACACCTTTCGGTGTAGTAATCTAACATTGAGATTAGTCCATATTTACAGCCAACTTATCTCTCGTAACCTAGCCTTATATGTGATTTCTGTTCGTCGGACCAGAGGTTCGCTTACAGTTTCCTTCAGATTCCACCTCACGATGAACACCCTTGCTGTTCGGCTATACACTTCCCTCTATCCGGGCGTGTTCGGGACTTTCACCCGTTAGAGTGCGCCCATGGTGCGTCAACTGCAAAAAGCGTTTACCGGATTGTAAACGCTTTTTGTGTGAAACAACTCTTGCTCTCTCATTTTCTTTTACAAATGCAGCACGCGTTCCTTGATTTCCTGCGTTCTGCCCTGATTCCAGAACTGGGTTCCGATATATCCGCAGGTACGCCTTGCCACATTCATTTTGTCCTGATCTCGGTTTTTGCAGTTTGGGCATTCCCATATCAGTTTTCCGTCCTGATCGGTAATAATCTGGATTTCTCCGTCATATCCGCATACCTGGCAATAATCGCTCTTGGTATTCAGCTCCGCATACATGATATTTTCATAAATAAACTGCATAACGGACAGCACGGCGTCCAGATTATGCTGCATATTTGGTACCTCCACATAGCTGATGGCGCCGCCCGGAGATAATTCCTGGAACTGGGATTCAAATTTCAGTTTTTCAAAAGCATCAATATTCTCGGTGACATGAACATGATAGCTGTTTGTAATATAATTCTTGTCCGTGACTCCTTCGATCACACCGAAGCGCTTTTGCAGGCATTTTGAAAACTTATAGGTGGTGGATTCCAACGGCGTTCCATATAAGCTGAAATCGATATTCGTCTGCGCCGCCCATTTATGGCAGGCATCATTCAAATGCTGCATAACCTGAAGCGCAAACGGCGTTGCCTCCGGGTCCGTATGGGATTTACCGGTCATATATCTGGTACATTCGCAAAGCCCCGCATAACCAAGGGAAATGGTGGAATAGCCCCCATAAAGAAGCTTGTCAATCTTTTCTCCCTTCTTCAGCCTTGCAAGCGCCCCGTCCTGCCAGAGAATCGGTGCAACATCGGAAGGTGTTCCTTTGAGCCTGTTATGACGACACATAAGTGCGCGATAGCACAGCTCCAGTCTCTCATCCATAATTTCCCAGAATCGATCCATATCCTTTCCGGATGAGCACGCCACATCCACCAGATTTAACGTAACCACGCCCTGATTGAACCTGCCATAGAATTTAGGCTTATCATTTTCATCCTTATACACCGTAAGGAAGGAACGGCATCCCATACAGGGATAACAATTTCCCTGCTTGAGCTTTTTCATCATTTTCTCGGAAATATAATCAGGTACCAACCTCTTGGCCGTACACTTCGCGGCAAGCTTCGTAAGCTCCCAATATTTACTTCCCTCTCTGATATTGTCTTCTTCCAGCACATAAATCAGCTTCGGAAACGCCGGCGTAATATAAACGCCCTTTTCGTTTTTCACTCCCTTGATTCTCTGATGAAGTACTTCCTCAATCACTGCCGCAAGGTCGTCCCTGGTCTGTCCCTCGGGTACCTCGTCCAGATACATAAATACGGTAACAAACGGAGCCTGTCCGTTGGTGGTCATCAGGGTGATCACCTGATACTGAATCATCTGCACACCGCGGTTAATTTCTTCTTTTACCCGGCATTCTGCAATTTTATTTACTGTCTCTTCATCCGCCGTAATGCCCGCCAGTATCAGTTCCTTCTGAACCTCTTTACGGAATTTCTCACGGCTGATCTGCACAAAAGGCGCCAAATGCGCCAGGGAAATACTCTGTCCGCCATACTGTGAGGAGGCAATCTGTGCAATACTCTGGGTCGCAATATTACAAGCCGTAGAAAAGCTTTTGGGCTTATCAATCATGGTTTCACTGATCACGGTTCCGTTCTGGAGCATGTCCTCCAGATTCACCAGACAGCAGTTATGCATATGCTGTGCAAAATAATCCGCATCATGGAAATGAATAATTCCCTTTTCATGGGCTTCCACGATGTCCGCGGGCAAAAGGAATCTCTTGGTAATATCCTTGCTTACTTCCCCTGCCATATAATCACGCTGAACGCTGTTCACCGTCGGATTTTTATTGGAATTCTCCT
>CAYTIH010000088.1:0-2996 GCA_964437825.1 uncultured Clostridium sp.
TTCAAACTGATGAATACGATATACGCCGCGTTCCTCAATTCCATGCGCACCTTTTTCCTTTCTAAAGCATGGAGAATAGCTGGTCAGGGTCTTGGGAAGTTCTGCCTCCGGAATAATCGTATCGATAAATTTACCGATCATGGAATGTTCGCTGGTTCCGATCAAATACAGATCTTCCCCTTCGATCTTATACATCATGGCATCCATCTCTGCAAAGCTCATGACGCCGGTTACCACATTGCTTCTGATCATGAAAGGCGGAACACAATAAGTAAATCCTCTGTTTATCATAAAATCCCTTGCATATGCGATCACTGCGGAATGAAGTCTCGCAATATCGCCCATCAGGTAATAAAAGCCATTTCCTGCTACTTTTCTGGCGCTATCCAAGTCAATTCCATTAAAACGCTCCATGATTTCCGTATGATAAGGAATCTCAAAATCCGGCACAACCGGATCTCCATATTTGGTAACCTCCACATTTTCCGTATCGTTTTTTCCGATCGGTACGGAAGGATCAATAATATTAGGAATAGTCATCATAATTCGGGTGACTTTTTCATTCAACTCGGTTTCCTTTTGGGAAAGCTTTTCAAGCTCCTCCGCCTGCTTTGCAACTTCTTTCTTAACTTCCTCTGCTTCTTCTTTCTTGCCCTGTCCCATAAGAGCACCGATCTGCTTGGACAGCTTATTTCGATTAGCTCTCAAATTATCCGCTTCCTGCTGTGTTTTTCTGGCTTCGGCATCCAGTTCAATTACTTCATCCACAAGCGGGAGCTTTTCATCCTGAAATTTCTTTTTGATATTTTCCTTTACTGCGTCAGGATTCTCCCTTAAAAATTTAATGTCAATCATTGTTATCTCTCCTCCCGGTCATATTCTTTTATTTAAAAAAAATACTTTAATTTTCCAATACCTTTTCCACAAATACGTCTTGTTCTTTTACCAGATTCTTAATCATATCTTTACTGACAGTGTTACCATTTTTATCCTGTATAATGCGTACAACAGGTCTGTCCGAATATTCATGATTCTGGCGCAGGACGATTCCGACCTCTCCCTGATTCGTTACAATTTTTGTTCCGACAGGATATGCAGCTACAAAATGCAGAAATGCGGCAACCACATCTTTCCCAAAGTAAATACCCGAATAATTCTTCAGATATTCAACAGCCTCATAAACTGTTGTCCTGACACAACCGATTCCGCAGATCATCTCATCAAATATATCGCAGACACCGATAATCTGTATCTCCTTGGAAATGTTTGTCGCATGAAGCGGATAACCGGAACCGTCCATACGTTCATGATGCATCAGAATCATATTCTTGCAGCGTTCCGATATCCAATTTTCCTTTTTAAGTGCAGTATATGCATACACAGGGTGCTTTTTATATTCGGCATATTCAAATTCTGACAGTTCTGTCACATTTTGATTTTCATATTCGATTGTCAGATATCTAAGTCCCAGATCATGCAGCAGACAGGCAACCCCGATATCGTGAATAACTCCCCTATCAAATTTATATTTTAATGCCATGATAGTTGCAAGGGTACACAAGCTGATGGAATGCTCATACATATCTGCATTTCTCTCTTTGATATCGTACACCTTCTGGGCAACATGGTCCTCTTCCAGAATTTCCGTAATAATGACATCGGCCGTTCTGCTTAGTTCCGATAATTCTTCACTATGCTGGTAGGTATGATTTTCCAATACTTCCTTTACTTTATATCGGAAGGTTTGTTCTATTTCTTCCTTTAATATACCGATTGGAACTTCCTCTGCTTCTTCATTCTGTATACGGACCTCACGGACTCCCAGTTCCTTTAGCTTGTCTATATACTCCTGTTTTAACACGGTTCCAAGACC
Organism: uncultured Clostridium sp.; assembly: GCA_964437825.1. Lineage (GTDB taxonomy): Bacteria > Bacillota > Clostridia > Lachnospirales > Lachnospiraceae > JBJFCE01. Next base: position 1,874 of record CAYTIH010000088.1, read on the forward strand.
TAGAAGAACTTGATAATCCTTGGTAATGACATCCTGCCCCAGAATTTCTCCTGCATGTAAATCTTCTATCTTACTTGTTTTCAAATCTGTATTCTATCCTTCTTTATGTGATTATTGATTCCTATTTTTCATTACAATGAATAGCCATTTTCAGCGCTTTCTCTTCTTCCTGTCCGAGAGCAATTGAGCACTCTCCATTTTTAATCTCTTTTGTATAAGAATAACATCCGTCACTGCTATGAACAGAATTCAATATAAAACCATTATTTTTGTCATTAAGGAGTGCAAGGCTGAAACTCAGCTGTCCTCCCATCTCCTTAAAAGCATCATATTTCACAAGGCCGATTTTTTGATAGGTCACTTCCAGATTTCGATAGATTTTCCGGATATCCTTCTTATTCTGATCAGCTGCAATTTTGAGAAAATCGTTATCCTCTTTAATTGCCGCAATATCGGATTCCAGACTCGAAGCATTGGAGCCCTTCATAAACTTATCAATTCTTTTCTTCAGTTTGGAAACCTTCACTATGGATACAAATGCAAATATCACGGCCAACAAAACCAATACAAGCATGACAATTACAATATATGCAGGGTCCAGATTTGTCAAACCGATTGAATCAAATATTTTACTATTCATATGTATACACCTTTGTTTTGTTCATAACAAAAAAACATGTTATATCGCATGATATCGAATCTTATAAATCTTATAAATCTTATAAATCTTATAAGTTATGTTTTTCTGTGTTTTATTGATTATGTTATATTTCCAAAAGTTATCCTCGTTGCATACCGCTTCGGCCGATATCTCTGCAATTACGATAGCTGCATGACCGTTACGCGTTGCTTCGGGCCGGCATGTTCACTCGCCGAATGTGCAAGCACATTCTTCTCGCTGCGCTCATTATATCATGTTCACTCGCAAGCCCGCACCTTCGCTGCTTTATCGTCTGCTTCGCAGACTGCTTGCTCGTTAATAGCGCATGAAAAACAAATGCCGCTTCGCGTCGCTTGTTTTTCTTTTGCGCTCATTGTATCATGTCGCCTGACGGCTCCATGTGGACATTCGCCCAATGCCGCTTCGAGCAAGCTCGAGTGTCGCTGGGCTCATTATATCATA
>CAYTIH010000089.1:0-2611 GCA_964437825.1 uncultured Clostridium sp.
TGACCAACAATCATAGTATCAAAAACATTATATAGGTTTTGAAAAATACTGCCTGTCAAAAGGGGTAAAGAAAAACTAAATAGAGCCTTTTGGGGTGCTTTCGTCAGCATTTTATACTTCATGTTTTTTCGGCATAAACTTTGCAACTGTCGGACGTAATACAAGCCCTGACTTCATGAAGACAAAGGACATAAACAGGGAGGAGAGGAGGTCAAAGGTGGAATCCTGATCCGAGGGAATGAAAAATTGCTTTTGTCGAGGACTCATTACCGCACTTTGTTACAGGTAAAGGATAAAGAAGCATAAATTTGAGTTCATTAAAACCCCGGTTGTCGCGGAATTCTTAGGCTTCTCTCAGATACTGATTTTACTGAGAGTGATCTTGAAAAGAGCATTCTTTCCAATTTGCAGAAGTTTCTCATGGAGCTCGTCGGATTTGGGTGGAACCATCAAGGTCGGAACTGATTACCAAGAGTTTGTAAAGAACAATTTAGCAGAGAACTATCAGGAGCCTACAAAACGGAGAGATATATTAGCCGCCGGTTTTATCGGTATACGTTTTGCAGACTCTTTTTTTGCGCTTTTTTCCGTTATAAGTCCCTTTTGGAATTGTGTTGTTGAATAAAACTGTATATAATTTAAGAGGAACCGGAAATTAGAAGTATACGGAGAGATGAAATGAAGAGAAACCAAAACTGCTTAAAAATATTAAAAGGATTTAGCTCTCGTCATATTGATATTGGTTGTTGGTTTCTTTGTTGTTAGATAGACAAGGCGATTTATAATCAGACACCAGAAGGCGGCATTGCGGAAACTTCAGCAACAATCCATGTGTTTACACAGGAGGATATGATTGTTGCGCCTGAGATCAAAGAGTGTCGTTTTGCTGCTGCACAGGAGGCGGGAACCGTGAAAAAGGTACAGGGAATATTACCGGGTACGGCAGAAGGAACATGATATATCATTGAAGCCAATGGCATCGAGTATTATTATGGAAAACAGGATACTTCCGAAGAAATTAAATTGTGGGGAGATTCCATCATAAGCGGCCAATATTCCCTGGCAAACGGACTTTCCGTTGGAATGACAAAAGACGAAGTGCTTTCAGAATATCATGACATGGCGATTATTGAATTTGACGGAATTACTACGAAAAACGGGTTGCCGGACATCAGGGCTGCTTATGGAAAATGATACCGTTGCCGCTATTACGTTTTATTATCCGACAGCAGAATAAATAGGGGGTATGCAGCCAATGTGCATCAAACCAGCCTTGAAAGGAAAAAATAATTCGCACAAATCATGCAGAGAACAAGCCTCTTTGCAAAAAAAAGTAGTAAAATAGAAAAAACTTTTTCGCAGAGGGGTACAAAGCCTTTGACTACAACGGAATCACGAAAAGAAATGCAGAAAAACTGGCAGGGAGGCATTACCCATGCATGGAGCTGGGATATCAATGCAATGAAGAACCATTACCTGATGACACAGATAGCAGAATTGATATAGATGCATTTTATGAAATTGAAATAAATTGGAGGATGACTGTGATTATGAAATCAATACTGATCAAAGATACGACCCGTGAGGAACGCGAAAAAATTGTCAGCCGCGCACTGAGTTATTGCGGCGGTGAATGTGAGTTCTGCAACGGCTGCGACAACCTGGGCGGCGGCAGAGTAGATGAAATCTATCGGCCATACATTGACGGTGAAAAGGAAATATCGGAAATTAATGCGGAATTCTTCGGCAGGCCTGTGAGAGGATAGCGTGTCAGGCCGGTGGTAACTGCGGATCATATTTATGAACCGCACTCCTGCCGGTGCTGTGCGAGAATATGATCAGCAGCACGATGGCTAAAAATTTGATTAAAAATGGAAGGAACATAGAAATGAAGGTATTGATACTCAATGGCAGCCCGGTGTATTATGCTTCGGCAAATGCTACAATCATTGCATTTCTTGACCGCCTGTTCTACATTACCGGCTTCGATATAACCATGAAGGTCGGCGCAGCGGTTGCAGTCGCCCGCCGGGGCGGAATTACTGCCGCCTATGATGAGATGAACAAATATTTTGCCATTTCCGGCATGAGCTATGACGAAAACGGTCAGCCGGATGCCATGAACGCCGCATGATGCTGATACTGCATCATGCGGCGTGAACAACACCTATATCAAGCTGGGCGAGGTTGTGGGAAAAGCTTCCCGCGACGGCGCAAAAATCAAGTAAAATTCAGGAGGTATGAACGATGCAAAGAGTGTGTGATTTTTTGAAGAAAGCGGGAACTTATTATCTGGCGACAGTGGACGGCGACCAGCCGAGGGTGCGGCCTTTCGGCACGGTGAACATCTTTGAGGGCAAGCTCTACATCCAGACCGGCAAGGTAAAGCCCGCCGCAAAGCAGATCGCGGCAAATCCCAAGGTGGAAATCTGCGCCATGGTGGGCGGCGAGTGGATCCGGGTATCCGGAACGCTGGTCGAGGATGACCGGTACGAGGCAAAGAAGTCCATGCTGGACGCTTATCCCAGCCTGCGGAATATGTACGATGAAAACGATGGCAACACGGTGGTGTATTACTTCAAAGACGCCACTGCCGTGATCTCTGCTTTCA
>CAYTIH010000090.1:0-2602 GCA_964437825.1 uncultured Clostridium sp.
CTTTCCGGGCAAAAACTACAGATAGGCATTGTATCAAATATTGCAGGAACATAGAAACGGCATGAAGCGGCGGCAGTAAACTGTAGACGATTCTATGTATATAGATAAAGACAAAGTGCAATGGGCAAAATATACAAATCTGCCGGGAGCAAGATTCTATACAGCAGAAGAAATGTACCGGATGCAGATGGAGATGATATGCCGCAAACAAAGCAAAGCTTACAAAACTGACAGACCGGGCATATGAGGCAGATTATAAATAGTGTGCTGACCGAAAAGAAATTTACCATGCATAATTATGATTGGCTTAGTATGATCGGTGAATGTTTCAGCTCCGGCACAATTGGGGCTCCTGTTTTTTTCGTTAAAGCGCTCTGATAAATATGGGATGCCAGAATGTCAGTGCGGAACATGGAGGCAAGGGAATCCTCCGGTTTAAAATCGGCGGGTTTGGTAATGAGTACGTTGACAGCATTATTTTTGAGGATGGTTAAAAGGGTACCCTTGCACCTTTCGGTAAAGCCCAGAATTCTGGCATATCCGAGATATTCATTATGAGTGTAGGCATACATATCATGTTTGGTTATACCGAGCAGAATATGGGTCAGTACACGATTTAAACGTGTATATGCTAATTCTTTTGCTTTCAGTAACTGCAGAAATGCAGAAGCGGATGTATAGGAAGGAAGTATGGTCTTGATCCGGTTGGCAATATCCTCTGTGCAGTCCTGATAATCACTCAGGTGATCTTCCTGCGTCAATAGCTGATAATGGAGCTGGGCAGAAAAATCATCCATGCAAAGATAATTCCGTGCGTATTCAGGATTGTTAAAATAAGTATGAACTTCCGAAGGAAGCAGCTTTAAAATCTGCGAAGGATACGGGGCGGAGGAAGTACCTTGTGTACCGATAAAAATCAGATTTCGGATTGCTTCAGCGCTTGCAATGTCTCCGCTTATATCAGGATCATGGTAGCCGGTGCCGATCCGGCGGATGATGACGGGTTCTATAGAGCTGTTTAAACGAAACAGAGCTTTGCAGTATTCCAGACCAAGAATATCATTTGGCATGGACAGAAGCGAAAGCTCATCCTTTGTAAAGCTGCCTGTCGCTTCAAGACCGCACAGACGTGCGGTAGCATAGCTTTTTCCGAGCCTTAAGGCCTGATTTAAGGCATTTTTAAACGCAGGGGGCTCTTCGGACAGAAGAAACGCTGCTTTTTTTAATAGTTCCAGATTGCCGCTTTCCGAACCGAAAAATAAAGCGTCTATGCATCCAAGGTTATGCAGGATCGAAACGGCGCCTGTGGCAAAAAACTCCGCACTTGCGGCAGCATAACAGGCAGGAAGCTCCAGTACGAGATCGGCGCCGCAGGATAATGCCATGCGGGTGCGCTCATATTTATCCAGAATCGCGGGCGTTCCGCGCTGCGTAAAGTCTCCGCTCATGATTACGATAATATAATCATAGCCATAATGGGCTTTTATCTGCTTAAGCTGATATTGATGTCCATTGTGCAGCGGATTGTATTCGGCAATGACTGCGGCAATTTTCATACGGATTTTCCTCCTTTTGCATAAGCTTTTTTGATTATTTCATTATATCAAACGGATGGTGTGAAAGCCAGCGATTTGATATGAAAGCCAGAGAAAAAAATTGATATGAAAGTCAGTGAAAAATCAAATATGATAACTGCATGGCCATTCGGCCGCTCCTATGTCTGACGGCATTGTATTATAAAATACGGAATGATTCGGTAAAATACATAATTTCGGTCAGTTGAAAAATACCAAATTTCCTTAGGAAAAAACTTGTATACAATGCAAAATTCGTTATAATAAATATAGATATTTTATTTATTTTTTGCCAGAATACATAGCTTTTGAAAAACAGGAGGAATAAGGGATGGCATTTATAGATCAGATGAAAGAAAAAGCCAGAATGGATATCAAAAAAATTGTTCTGCCTGAGACGACTGATAAGAGAACGCTGATTGCGGCCGCACATATTTTAGAGGAAGGAATTGCAGATCTGATTCTGGTAGGAAAGAGGGAGAAGATTTTAGACGGCGCCGGATGGCTGGAACTGGATCTGGACAGGGCGACAATCGTTGATCCTGAGGAATTCGATCAATTTGACGAGTATGCCAATACCCTATATGAACTGAGAAAAGCCAAAGGAATGACGCCGGAAAAAGCGAGAGAAGTACTTTTGCAGGACCCTTTAACGTTTGGCGTTATGATGGTAAAGTGCAATGATGCGGACGGTATGGTTGCAGGCGCATGTCATGCGACGGCGGATACGCTTCGTCCGGCACTTCAGATTTTAAAAACAGCGCCCGGAGTGAAACTGGTGTCCGGCTTTTTTATCATAGATGTACCCAATAGTGAATTTGGGGAAAACGGAACCTTCCTGTTTGCGGACTGCGGTTTGAATCAGGATCCGACAGCGGAGGAGCTTGCAGCGATTGCGGATACCTCATCCAAGAGCTTTAAGAGCTTAATCGGTGCAAAACCGATCATTGCAATGCTCAGCCATTCCACCAAAGGGAGTGCAAAGCATCCGCTGGTAGATAAAGTGGTAGAAGCAACGAGGATCGCAC
>CAYTIH010000091.1:0-2565 GCA_964437825.1 uncultured Clostridium sp.
AGACGGGAAACCGCTTTCGCGGATTTTCCGCCGCCCCGTTGCTGACGCTCCGGAATGGGGATTAGAATGAAACAATTGATTTACAAGTATAAGCATGCAATTCCGATACTGATTTATATGGTCATATATTTGATCGGCTTTTTTCTGGTGGAACAGTATACAAAGGACGATTATCACCTGATTCATGTGGGGCTGGATGACAAAATTCCGTTTCTGGAAATCTTTGTGATTCCTTATTTTTGCTGGTTTGCATATGTGGCCGGCTTTGTATTGTATTTCATATTTTTTGATAAAGACGGCTACTGGCCGCTGTTTTGGTTTCTGGTATCCGGGATGACGATTTTTCTAATAGTATCGGCGGTTTATCCAAACGGACAACAGCTGCGGCCGGAGGTGTTTCCGAGGGACAATCTCTTTACCGGTATGATTGAGGGATTGTACCGGACGGATACGCCGACCAACCTCCTGCCCAGCATTCATGTATATAATTCACTGGGAATTCAGATTGCAGTTATGAAAAGCGAAAAGCTGAAAAAGCATAGAATCATTCAGGCTGCATCCGGTATTTTGTGTACGCTTATTATTTTATCCACCATGTTTATCAAGCAGCATTCCGTGGTGGACGTGGCGTCCGCTTTTGCGCTTGCAATTGCTGCTTACTTCATTATTTATGTTTTTTTGGCACGAAAAAAAAGGAAATCGGAAATTCATGCAGAATAATATAAAAAAGAAGGTGCTAAGCCGCTGTGCATAGTACCGTTTGAGATGTAGGGAATCATGATGAGGTATCCGCTTTGACGATCAGAGAAAGATTGGAAGAAAACGAGAAAGAGATTTTAAGTCCGTATGCGACGCTGAGCGTTAACACAAGAGGACGCCTGCGTGAGGAGGAACAGTGCGATATCCGGCCTGTATTTCAAAGGGATAGGGACAGGATTCTGCATTGCAAGTCTTTCAGACGGCTAAAGGACAAGACACAGGTTTTTTTAACTCCGGACGGAGATCATTACAGGACGCGCATGACACATACGCTGGAGGTTTCCCAGAATGCAAGGACGATTGCAAAGGCGCTGCATTTAAATGAGGATTTGGTGGAGGCCATTGCGCTGGGACATGATCTGGGACATACTCCGTTTGGACATGCCGGAGAGAGGGCGCTTAACAGTATCTGCCCTTTGGGCTTTAAACATAATGAACAGAGTCTGCGGACGGTGGACGTGCTGGAGAAAGACGGCATGGGAATGAATCTGACCTTTGAAGTGCGGGACGGAATATTGAATCATCAGACGGAAGGAAATCCCGCGACGCTGGAGGGAAAGATTGTCAGGCTGTCGGACAAGATTGCCTACATACACCATGATATGGATGACGCGATTCGCGGACATATTCTGACAGAAGAGGATATTCCTGCGGAAATCGGGGAGGTTCTCGGCTTTACCTGCGGCGAAAGATTGGATCACTTTATTCATGACATTGTGACAAACAGTATGGGGAAAAATGATATTCAGATGTCGCCCCCCGTTGCGGATGCGATGAAAAAGCTCCGGCATTTCATGTTTGTGCATGTATATCAGAATCCCGTGGCTAAGGGAGAAGAAGGCAAGGCGGAAGGACTGGTGGAAACGCTGTATGAATACTATATGCGCCATATTGACAGCCTGCCGGAGGAACTGATCGGACTGGTCAATCAGGGTGAATACAGGGAGAGAGTAGTATGTGATTACATTTCATCCATGACGGACCGGTTTGCCATGGCCCAATATGAGGAATTGTTCATTCCGAAGTCATGGCATTACTAGAGAGGTAGGAAGTTATGTATTATCCGGATGAGTTAGTGGAAGAGATTCGGACCAAAAATGACATCGTTGATATCATATCCGGCTATGTCAGGCTGAAAAAGCAGGGCAGCAATTATTTCGGTCTGTGTCCGTTTCACAATGAAAAATCCCCTTCTTTTTCCGTATCGCAGAACAAGCAGATGTATCATTGCTTCGGCTGCGGCGCAGGCGGGAATGTGTTTACCTTTATTATGGAATATGAGAATTATACATTTCCGGAGGCGATTAAATATCTGGCTGAAAAGGCGGGGGTATCCCTGCCCGAAATCGAATACGACGAGGCGGCCAAAAAGAGAGACAATAAACGCACAAGGATTTTGGAACTCAATAAAGACGTTGCGAAGTTTTATTATTATATGCTGCGTTCCCCGCAGGGGAAGGTGGGAATGGATTATCTGACCGGAAGAAAACTGACGCCGGAGACCATGAACCGGTTCGGACTGGGGTATTCCAGCAAATACAGCAATGATATGCTGAATTTCCTTAAGGAAAAAGGATATACGGAGGATTTGATCAGAGAAGCCGGGCTTGTGAATTTTGATGAAAAGAACGGCATGTACGATAAATTCTGGAACCGGGTTATGTTTCCGATTCAGGATGTGAATCACCGTGTGATCGGCTTTGGCGGGCGCGTCATGGGGGATGGAAAGCCCAAGTATCTGAATTCGCCGGAAACGCCGGTATTTGACAAGAGCCGCAATCTGTATGGTCTCAATCACGCCCGAAC
>CAYTIH010000092.1:0-2488 GCA_964437825.1 uncultured Clostridium sp.
TTGCTCGAAGCGGCATTGGGCGAATGTCCACATGGAGCCGTCAGGCGACATGATATAATGTCTCCAGACATGATATCGCCGAATGACCATGTAGCTACTATGATTGCGAAGCAATTAAGGCATAATGTTGCCAGACATTGAAATCGTACCGGGAATTCCGGTCAAAAGCAGGAGGAACGAGGATGTATTCACTTGAAGAAGTACAGAAAGTAGATCCTGAGATTGCGCAGGCAATCGTGGATGAGCAGAACAGACAGAATGATCACATCGAATTAATTGCATCTGAAAACTGGGTAAGCAAGGCTGTTATGGCAGCCATGGGAAGTCCGTTAACCAACAAATACGCAGAGGGCTATCCGGGCAAGAGATACTATGGCGGATGTGAATGTGTGGATGTGGTAGAGAATCTTGCAAGAGACCGGGCAAGGGAGCTATTTGGCTGTGATTACGTAAACGTACAGCCTCATTCGGGGGCACAGGCCAATATGGCAGTCTTTTTTGCCGTAATGGAGCCGGGCGATACGTTTATGGGAATGAATTTGGATCACGGCGGACATCTTTCCCATGGTTCACCGGTTAATATGTCCGGTAAATATTTCAAATGTGTTCCTTATGGAGTGAATGACCAGGGATTTATTGATTATGATCAGGTTCGTGAGATTGCGCTGGAATGTAAACCGAAAATGATTGTGGCGGGCGCATCCGCATACGCCAGAACCATTGATTTCAAGAAGTTCCGTGAGATCGCGGACGAAGTCGGTGCCGTACTTATGGTAGATATTGCTCATATTGCAGGACTTGTGGCAGCCGGACTTCATCCAAGCCCGATTCCTTATGCGCATGTGGTTACTACGACAACACATAAAACACTGCGCGGACCCAGAGGCGGTATGATTATGTGTAATCAGGAGACTGCCGATCGGTATAACTTTAATAAAGCAATTTTTCCGGGAATTCAGGGCGGACCTTTAATGCATGTGATTGCAGCAAAGGCAGTTTGCTTCAAGGAAGCACTTTCTCCTGAGTTTAAAGTATATCAGAAGCAGATCATTGACAATGCGCAGGCACTGTGCAAGGGACTTTTGGACAGAGGAATCAGCATTGTATCCGGCGGTACGGACAATCATCTGATGCTTGTGGATTTAAGCCCGCTTGGTTTGACCGGAAAAGCAATCGAAAAGCTGCTTGATGAAGCGCATATCACTGCCAATAAGAATACGATTCCGAACGATCCTCAGAAGCCGTTTGTTACCAGCGGTATCCGTCTTGGAACACCTGCAGTTACCTCCAGAGGCATGAAGACAGAGGATATGGATCAGATTGCAGAAGCAATTGCGCTTGTGATTAAGGGCGGAGAAGAAAAAGTACCCCAGGCAAGAGAAATTGTGAAACAACTGACAGATAAGTATCCGTTAATCTGACAGCAGAGAATGGCAGAGCTTAACAAATACAGAAAATACAGGGGCGGTGCGTTAGGTACCGCCTTTTTTCAGGGGGAAACTATGTATCACGTCATTGTGAATCCGGAGAGCAGATCCGGAAAAGGGAAGAATATATGGAAGGAACTGGAGCAGATCCTTCAAGACCGTCAGGTATCCTATACCGCGCATTTTACGAAAAAGCAGGGGGATGCCAAGAACTTTGCGCAAAAGCTAAGCGGGGATGTTCTGGTTATGGGCGGAGACGGCACCATAAACGAAGTACTGCAGGGAATCCGCGATTTTTCCAAGGTAAGGCTTTCTTATATTCCGCTCGGTTCAAGCAATGATTTTGCAAGGGATCATGAAGAAAAGGGATCTCCGGGTCAGAGACTGGTGCATCTGTTAACAGAGCCGGTAAAGTATGAGACTGATCTTGGCTGCGCCCGGGTTCTGCTTGAGGACGGAAGCTGGCACACACATTATTTCGTAGTCAGCGCGGGGATCGGTTATGATGCGGCAGTCTGTGCAGAGGTAAACCGCTCCAAATTAAAGCCGGTTCTTAATAAAATCGGTCTCGGGAAGCTGGTTTATCTGGCGGTAGCGCTGCGTCAGCTGATTTGCACACCGAATATTCCCTGCCGGCTGACCGTTGAGGGAGGGGACCCCATTCTGATGAAACGGTTCTTGCTGGCTGCCTGTATGAACCATCGCTTTGAAGGCGGAGGCTTCATGTTTGCGCCGAATGCGGATGCGCAGGACGGTTTTCTGGATCTGTGCGTGGTGGATCATATTACCAAATTAAAAATTCTTCGTGTTTTACCGACTGCTTATAGGGGAAAACACGTCAAATATAAGGAAGTACATATGTACCGTGGTCAAAAGCTTTTGATCCGGACGGATACGCCGATGTATGTGCATTTCGACGGCGAGGTTCCGGGAAAAACATCATGGCTGGAACTGAGCTGTTTGAAGCGGGCACTGCAGATATATCTGTAAACTGCGCTGACATGGAGGATTAGATTGAAAAATCACGCTGATGCGCTGATTTTTCAATCCGTAATTTGAGT
>CAYTIH010000093.1:0-2069 GCA_964437825.1 uncultured Clostridium sp.
GCGGATTTCCCGCCGCCCCGTTGCTGACGCTCCGGAATGGGGATTAAAATGAAAAAAGCGAGGAAGCGGATTATCATGAAATATTGTGTTATTGGAGCGGGAGGTACAGGGGGCTGTATTGCCGCATATATGGGAAAGGCCGGAAAGGACGTAACGGTTATTGCGAGAGGGGAGCATCTGAGACAGATACAGGAGAATGGGATCCGTTTGGTACGTCCCTCCTCGGAGAAGTTACTTGTAAAAGTGCCGGCTGCAGAGATGGAGCATTATGAAGAGGTTCCGGATGTGATTTTTCTGTGTGTCAAAGGTTATTCGCTGAAAGATACGATACCTTTTATCAGGAGAATCGCATTGCCGCAGACCATTGTGATTCCTGTTCTGAATATATACGGTACGGGCGGAAAATTGCAAAAGGAGCTGCCGAAACAGCTGGTAACGGACGGATGTATTTATGTGGCGGCACAGATTAAGGAACCCGGAACCATTTGGATGAATGGGGATATTTTCAGAATTGTATACGGAGTCAGAGAGCCGGAGCAATTACGAAGGGAATTGTTTGTGATCAAAAAGGATCTGGAGGAATCCGGGATTGATGCGGTATTATCCGATAATATCAGAAGGGATGCCCTGCAGAAATTTTCCTATGTGTCGCCCATGGCTGCGGCAGGATTATATTATCATGCGAAGGCTGAGCGGTTTCAGCAGACGGGGGACGAGCGGGATATGTTTGTAGCCCTGATGAAGGAAATTGATGCACTGGCGGTTGCCATGGGGATTCCTTTTCAGGTGGACATTATCAGAAATAATCTGGCCATTCTGGATTCTCTTTCCGGAAACGCATCCACATCCATGCAGCGGGATATCGAGGCAGGAAAGCCTTCTGAAATTGACGGACTGATTTATGAAGTGGTGCGTCTCGGTAAGGAATACGGTGTTCCGACACCGATGTATGACAAAATTGCGGATGCTGTCCGCGGATACGGACTCAGCTCCGGCGGACAGGACCGGTAGAATCGCGTTTGATCAGCTGGGCGCGCAGTACAGTCCGACTGATAGAGACCTCTTTGATCAGACTGTCTAAAACATGATAAGCGCCTTTTCCGAGATCCATACGGTCCTGGCGTATTGTGGTCAGGGGCGGATTCATGGAAGCGGAAAGAGGCAGGTCATCAAAGCCTATCACACTGATATCCGCGGGTACTCGATATCCGCGTACGGCACATTCTTCCAGTACGCCTTCCGCAATCGTATCGGAGCTGCATATGATCGCTGTAGCACCGCTGCTGAGGAGCTTAGGAACATGGTATTTTGCCGAGTCTCTGACATAATGACCGAAGGTAACCAGGTTAGGATCGATTGGCAGATGTCTGGCGTTCATGCTGGTGATAAAGGCATCATATCGTTTGTCGGTGATCATGGAATTTGGAGAACCGTTGAAAAATCCGATTTTCCGATGCCCGAGTGATATCAGATATTCCACGGCCAGATCAATGCCTTCATAGCTGTCGGTTTCTACGGAACCGACATGCTGATTCCGCTCAATAAAATTATCAAGCAGTACAGTCGGTATGGTACATTTGGCGAGCTGGTCCATCCATGGATCCTGAAGCGCGAAACCTATGAGAAAGGCACCGTTAAAGCCTTCCTTGAGCAGAAAACTGTCATATTTATGCATTGACTGGAAGGAAGGATTGACAGGAAGAACCGTCACCTGCCATTCGTCACGCAGGGCGGCCTGACGAAAGCCAAGCACTATTTCATATCCGAAATCTTCTATATTAGAGTACTTCATGTTTTCGACGAAGATACAGAGCTTTTTATTTTCGCTCTTTTTCATCTTTTTGGCCTTATAACCCATTTCTATTGCCGTATCAAGCACAAGCTGTCTCAGTTCCTCGCTGATATCGCTGGCACCGTTCAGCCCCTTGGAAACGGTACTGATGGATATTCCAAGACGGCTTGCGATATCTTTTATTGTAATTGCCATAATGTTTTTCCTCTGTTGTTATTCGTCGCTTGCTCGTTAATAGCGCAAGAAAAACAAATGCCGCTCCGCGTCGCTTGTTTTC
>CAYTIH010000094.1:0-2026 GCA_964437825.1 uncultured Clostridium sp.
CCGCTTGAAGACTGTCACTCAAAGCCTTTTCGTTAAATCCCTAAGTGAAGCCCTCCAACGGGGCAGACTGCCGGAGGACTTAAATTTGACGGAAAAGCTTTTTCAAAAGCATGCATCCAGACCTTATAATCCGAAGCTGGCGGATGTATTTTTCAAAAGCTGGATGATAGAAGCGCGGGGACGCGGATTTGATAAGATCAGAGAAGCATGTAAAAAGTATCAGGCGGGGCATCCCCGGTTTATGTGGGTCGGCTAGACCCTGTTGAGTGCGCAAAGCACGGTTATGAATCCGGAAAGCAGAAAGGCTGCGGATTATACAAACTGTTCCAAAAATTTCTGATACGGACAAGGCCTTCCGAAATAGAAGCCCTGGCTGTAATCCGGTGAGAGCTTTTGAAGCCTTACACGTTCTTCCTCTGTTTCAATTCCTTCAATACATAATTTCAGATCCAGATTGTGAACCAGCTCACTCATCAGAGAGAGGAGATTGTATTCGTACTCATTTTCCAGTGCCTTTGCGGTAAAGGAACGGTCAATCTTTATGATATTCGGGCGCAGATCATACAGGTAATGGAAATTGGAATATCCTGTTCCGAAATCATCTAACGCAAGCGAAATGCCGTTACCCTTCAGCCGTTCCCACAATTTGGAGATACGCTCGTCCGATTCCAAAAAGCCGCTTTCGGTTAATTCCACAATGACTCTGGATGGCAATATATTATGCTCGGATACTGCGGATACAAGCTCGTTGATAATATCACTTTTGATGATTTGGATAAACGAAATATTAATACTGATCCGGAAATCCGGTACCCGGGTCTGAATTTTGCGGCAAACATCAAGCGCCTGATGTACCATCCATTTTCCGGCAGGAATGATCAGGCCGGTTTCTTCCAGGATGGGAATGAACTCTGCCGGAGAAACCATACCATATTTCTCCGTATGAAAGCGCATCAAGGCCTCCGCACCGTACAGCGTATTGGTGTCCGCATGGAAAAGAGGCTGAAAATATGCTTCAAATCCTTCAAAGTTATGATTGACAGCCTGCCGCAGCAGCTGTGTCAGTTTTTTCTTTTTCAGGAAACGCGTATAATCCTCTGCCTGAAAATAATAGCACCGGTTTTTACCCTGACGCTTGGCTTCATGCAGGGCGAATTCGGAGAGCTTCATGACATTGGAATAGGTGAAATCTTCTATATCGCTGCAGGATAAAAATCCGCCGGAAACGGTAAAGACCGCCTCATAAAGGTTATCTTCCACAAAACGGTCAATCGTCTGGCGTATTTTGCGGTATTGTGCGGCTGCAGTTTCCGCTGTGCCGCCCATAAAGTCCAAAATGATGAATTCGTCCGCGATAATACGGTAGAGCTTTTGCCCGGGCAGGATACATTCCGACAGGCACTCTGCAGTCCGTTTCAGAATCATATCGCCATATTCGATACCGAGTTTTTCATTGATCTCTTTGAAATTGTCTAAGCCAAGGCGGAGAAGATAGCCCTGTGGCAGCAGGGGACAGACTTCCTTTAAATAAGTCTGTAGACTGGACTCGCCCCGAAGACCGCTGACATTATCGGCTTTCTGCTTTGCACCGATTTCGTTGATACAGCCGATCATATAGACCGCTGTTTCCCCGCGTCTGACGACGTTGCCGCGGCAGTTGATCCAAATGGGTTCGCCGTCCATTCCCTTCCAGCGATATTCCATATTGTGATAATCTTTTTCGTTTGCCAGAATGGAGTTCAGATCCTCCTGCAATTTTTCAAGGTCGGGAGGATATACGACGAGAGCGTGATTCTTTACAACATCATGAAATGAATTTTGGGGAAGCGGGAATCGCTCCAGCGCATGAGGAGATATGTAATAATAATCATGCTCGAAATCATATACATAAAGGCAGTCATCCATACATGGATTTAATAAGTCTATTACTTTACAAAGTTCTTCCACTGATACTATTTGTAAATTATCCTTCATCTTAATCCCCATTCCGGAGCGTCAGCAACGGGGCGGCGGGAAATCCGCGAAA